>JAWUZD010000008.1:0-115753 GCA_034110465.1 Mesoflavibacter sp. | reverse complement strand
GTAAACTGGGTATATTTAGTAGATGCTATAAGCGAATCTATTAGCGGAAACGCTGCAAGCCAATGGTTTTTATATGGTTTTTTATACTGTACGGTTATGACGGTGATGGCGGTTAGAATGTATATAAAATATCGCCATAATAAATATCAAATTTTAAGAACAACTTCCGTATTATTTTTTCAAATTGTTTTTGCTTTTTTAATTCCAGAAATTTTAGTGCGTTTTAACAAACCTTGGTACGATTTTAAAAATGCGTTTCCTTTAGATTATGATTTTTTCTTTAAATGGAATTTAGATGAACTACTTGCAAATGGCACTTTTGGGTTGTTTATTTTGGTTTGGGGAATTGTTTTAACAGTAGTAGTTGTACCTGTTATGGTTTATTTTTTTGGAAAAAGATGGTACTGTTCTTGGGTTTGTGGTTGTGGCGGATTGGCAGAAACATTGGGAGATCCTTACAGACAATTGTCTAGCAAAACCTTACTTTCTTGGCGTGTAGAACGTATAGTTATTCATTCTGTTTTAGTTTTTGTTTTGGTAATGACGGGTTTTGCAGTGTACACTTTTATCTCTGGAGCAGACCAAGTTATCGGTATTAAAACACAAACAATTCAAGATATTTATGGCTTTTTAATCGGTTCTATTTTTGCAGGTGTAATTGGTACAGGGTTTTATCCTATTTTTGGAAACCGAGTTTGGTGCAGATTTGGATGCCCATTGGCAGCATATTTAGGTTTTATTCAACGTTTTAAATCAAGGTTTAGAATTACCACAAATGGTGGGCAATGTATTTCTTGTGGAAATTGCTCTACCTATTGCGAACAAGGAATTGACGTTAGAGCTTATGCGCAAAAAGGAGAAAACATTGTACGTTCTAGTTGTGTGGGTTGCGGAATTTGCGCTGCAGTTTGCCCAAGAGGCGTTTTAAAATTAGAAAATGGCCCTGAAGCTGGCAGAATAAATCCTACCGATATTTTATTAGGAAATGATGTAGATTAGATGGAATTGGTGAATAAGAGGTAAATTGGTTGTTTGTTGTTGGTTATTGGTTATTGGTTGTTGGTTATTGGTTATTGGTTCTTGGTTCTTGGTTCTTGATAAAAATAAAGATGATTTGCTGAACTTTTCGAAGCGTAAAATTAAATTATGAAAAAACTACTTTTTTTTTCTTGCCTCTTTTTTTCATTCATACTATTTTCACAAAAAAAGTATACAAAAGAGTTTTATAAAAACGGGCAAATTAAAAAAGAAGGCTGGGTTTTAAATACCCAAAAAACAGCCTACTGGAAGTTTTATTACAAAAATGGAAACTTGCAAAAAGAAGGAAGTTTTAAAAACAATTTAGAAAACAAATATTGGTATTTTTACAAGGAAAATTCAAGAAAAGAAAAAGAAGGACATTTTAAAAAAGGAATAAAAAGTAATTGGTGGTTGTTTTATGATAAAACTGGTTTTGTAAGCCATAAATGTCAGTTAAAAAACAATCAAAAAAACGGGTATTGCTTGCTATATAAAAAAGGGAAATTAATAAAAGCATCAAAATATAAAAACGGAAAAAAACTCAAAGAATGGACAGATTTTTCATCTTTTAAAGATGAAAATAATCTAAATGATTTAAGACAATGACACCTATTATAAAAGTTATTATCCCTGCTTATAACGAGCAAGATTCTATTGCAAATGTTATTAATGACATTCCCGATATTGTAGATGAAGTTATTGTTATTAGCAACAATTCTACAGACAATACAGAGATCAATGCAAGAAATGCTGGCGCAACAGTCTTGCATGAAAATAGAAGAGGCTATGGTTATGCTTGTTTAAAAGGATTAGATTATATTGCTAAACAAGAAATGGCACCAGAAATTGTTGTTTTTTTAGATGGAGATTATTCTGATTACCCAGAACAATTGACAGAAATTATTGCTCCTATACTAGAAGATAATTTAGATTTTGTAGTTGGTGCACGTGTAAAAGAATTACGCGAAAATGGTGCAATGACACCCCAACAAATATTTGGTAATTGGTTAGCTACTTCTTTAATGAAGTTGTTTTTTGGAGCAAAATTTACAGATTTAGGACCCTTTAGAGGTATTAAATACACTAAATTATTAGCTTTAAATATGGAAGACAAAACCTATGGTTGGACAGTAGAAATGCAGTTAAAAGCCTTAAAACAAAATTTAGACTACATAGAGATTCCAGTAAAATATAGAAATAGAATTGGGGTTTCTAAAGTTTCTGGAACCGTAAAAGGCAGTATTTTAGCCGGAGTTAAAATTTTAGGTTGGATTTTTAAATATAGTTTTAAGAAGTGAATTTACCAGATCCCAACGACGTAATTTATAACTTTGCGTTCGTCATCATTTTAATATACTCCATAGCATTAGTGCTTATATTTATGTATGCTTTAGCTCAGCTAAACCTGCTATTTAACTACATTTCTGCGCAAAAAACCAAAGACAATTCTCCTAAGTTTAACTTAGACAATCCAGAAGAAGTTCCTTTTGTAACTATTCAGTTACCGGTTTTTAACGAAGCCTACGTAATGGATAGACTTTTGGAAAACATTAAACTTATAGATTATCCAAAAGACAAGTACGAAATACAAGTTTTAGACGATTCTACAGACGAAACTGTAATTTCTACAAAAGCTCACGTAGAGCAATTAGCAAAAGAAGGTATAGAAATTAAGCATATTACAAGAACTAATAGACAAGGTTTTAAAGCTGGAGCACTAAAAGAAGGCTTGGAAGTTGCTAAAGGAGAATACATTGCCATTTTTGATGCCGATTTTTTACCAAAAGCAGACTGGTTAAAACTAACCATTCCTTATTTTATAAATAAAAAAATAGGTGTTGTGCAAACACGTTGGTCTCATATTAACAGAGATTATTCTATTCTAACCAAAATTCAAGCATTTGCTTTAGATGCGCATTTTAGCTTAGAACAAGTTGGAAGAAATTCTAAAGGTCATTTTATTAACTTTAATGGAACCGCAGGAATATGGCGTAAAAGCTGTATTATAGATGCAGGAAATTGGGAAGGAGATACACTTACCGAAGATTTAGATTTAAGTTACAGAGCACAATTAAAAGGTTGGGATTTTAAATACTTAGAAGATGTAACTACACCTGCAGAATTACCTGTAGTAATTAGTGCAGCAAGGTCACAACAATTTCGTTGGAATAAAGGTGGCGCAGAGAACTTTAGAAAAATGACTAAACGCGTTTTAAAAAGTGATCTATCGGTAAAAACCAAAATACATAGTGTTTTACACTTATTAAATAGTACAATGTTTTTAAATGTATTATTAGTTGGAATTTTAAGCATTCCAATGCTTTATATTAAAAACGAATATGCGCATTTAAGAAACTACTTCTTAGTAATGAGTTTCTTTGTAGCAAGTACTATTATTTTCTTTATTTGCTACTGGGTTATGTACAAGAAAAACCACGGAAGTACTTTTAAAGACTTTATACAATATGTAGTGATGTTCTTTACATTTTTCTCTATTGCTATGGGATTCTCTTTACACAATTCTATTGCTGTTTTAGAAGGACATATTGGAAAACGAAGCGAATTTGTTAGAACACCAAAGTTCAATATTAGTTCTATAAAAGACAGCTGGAAAGGCAATAAATACTTACGTAAAAACATCTCTTTAAATGTAATTATAGAAGGTATATTAATGCTGTATTTTGCCTTTGGAATGTACAGCGCATTTATAGTTGGAGACCAAGGCGGAGATTTTGGTTTATTTCCATTTCATTTAATGTTAACTATAGGGTTTGGTTTTGTATTCTTTAAGTCTTTAACCTCTAAAGCGTAAATTTTAATTCTTTTTTTTGGACGTTACCTTTCAGGTCGCGCTATCATTGCTCGCTTTTTTATGTTGCAAAGCGCCACAACACAAAAAGAGCTCAAACAAGTCATTCTATCGCTAACGCAAATTCTACTTGCAGACAGTAATTTCAGATTAAATCAAGTCTTCTTGGATTTAGAATTACTTCTAAACACTAAGTAAACCAACAGAATTATATTACGTTTCAAGATGGATACTGCGTCGGAGCGCAGTATGACAAAAGAGAAAGTTTCAAATTCCTAATAACTTTTTAATCTATAAAATATCATCGTAAGTCTCGACCTCAGAATGTTATTCGTAAAAAATGAATTGAGCGAAAGGATGAAATAAAAATAGCCGTAATTGAAACGCTTATTATAGACTACAAATTCCAATTCCTAAAACAATAATTCTTGTAAAAAAGAACATTTTATTTTTTGTTCCAAAGCGAAAGAAATTTTTAGAAACAGATTATGAAATCTTGATTTTTTTGTTTCGTTTTTCATCAAGGAAAAATAAAAACACAATACCTTAGTCTCTATAAAGAAAAAAGCAACTAATTATTGAATCTAAATCCATCAAAAAAGCTTCAATTTAGTTAAATTGCTAATTCAAATTATGAAAGCACTTTCATTTCTAAACTCCAAACACACACAAATAAGCATAATTATATTATGTGCAATACTTTACATACTATTTGCATATCAATTAGAACGCGAACAATTCCCATTACTATTTTTACTTTATAGCCTACTCTTTTTAGGGTTCATAATACTTTTAAAATTTGAAACCCTCAGCTTTAAACAACTTACTTATGTCGCATTTGGGTTTAGAGCTTTATTTATAATAGCAATACCCAATTTATCTCAAGATTTCTATCGCTTTATTTGGGATGGCCGATTAATTTTTGAAGGTTTAAATCCATATCTAGAAACACCAAATACCATAATGATTTCTAGATCTATTCCAATAGCAAACGCACAAGAACTTTATACAAATATGGGAAGCTTAAGTGCAATGCACTTTAGTAATTATCCACCACTAAATCAATTCTGCTTTTTAATTGCAGCGTTATTTAGTGCTAAAAGTATTTTAGGTAGTGTTGTTGTTTTAAGAGTCTTAATTATTGCAGCCGACTTTGGTGTGCTTTATTTTGGCAAACGTCTACTAAAGCTATTAAAAATAAGTCCAAAGCAGATTTTTTGGTATATTCTAAATCCATTTATTATAATTGAACTAACTGGAAACTTGCATTTTGAAGGTGTAATGATTTTCTTTTTAATAGCTAGTTTGTATTTCTTGTTTAAAAACAAATGGCTTTTAGCGTCAGTGCTTTTTGGTTGCTCTATATCTGTTAAGTTAATACCGCTTTTATTTCTACCCATATTCTTTTGGTGGTTTTTAAAACATAAAAACAATACAGGTTCAATTGTAATTAACTTTGCAAAACTAACAAATTTTTATCTTTTAGTTATAGCAACATTAGCTGTTAGTTTTTTACCATTCTTATCTCAAGAACTTATTGCTAATTATAGTAAAACTATAGGTTTGTGGTTTGGAAATTTTGAATTTAATGCTAGTTTATATTATATTATTAGGGAAATTAGCTATTGCTTTAGAGGTTACAATGAAATAAAAATAATTGGAAAAATTACACCAATTATAGTTATTCTTTTTACACTAATAATTACTTTTTTTCGTAAGAATCAAGAACCTAAAACCTTAATTACATCTTTATTCTTAGCGTTAAGTTTCTATTTATTTACAGCAACAACAGTTCATCCTTGGTATGTAGCAACAATATTAATTCTAAGTATTTTTACTACACACAAATATGCAATAGTTTGGTCCTTTATAGTTGTTTTGAGTTATTACACCTATTCGCAATTGGATTTTAAGGAAAGTACATTGCTGCTTTTTACACAGTACCTTTTAGTGTATGGCGCATTTATTTTGGATATAGTTTTAAAGAAAAAACCTAATAGTATTACAATATGAATTTAATAGATTTTTTTATTGGTGCATTATTAGTTAATGCAATGCCGCATTTAATTTTCGGGTTTACTAAAACACATTTTCTTGGATTATTTGGCTATAGCCCAAAAGGAAATATTATTTATGCAATTCTGCAACTTATAATTTGTTTAGTGCTTTATCATTTTAATTATGGCATTGAAACACTAATAGAAAACGGATTTCTAGTTGGTGGAATAACCGTTCTTGTCCTTTACTTTATTCTTGGTAGGTTCTTGGTTATATTTTATGGAAAACAAGATAAAAAATAATCTGCTCAAAATAAAAAAACTTGACTTTATAAAATTTTAAACCTTACTTCGTTTAACTGCTGAATTTATAAAAACCGCATCTAAAATTAGGTGCGGTTTTTTATTAAATTAAATTCTTAAAACAATTATTTTTTCTCTAAAGCAATAATAGTTAGAAACTCGCTATCTACTTCGTTACCTTCTTCGTCCTCTATGGTTTCTGTAGCAATAGTATATGTTACTTTAAACGTTTCTCCTAGAAACAAATCTGTAGTTAAATCGTGTTTTTCTAATAATGTTTCCTCAATGTCATGAAATGTTATTAAAAACTCTTTATCTGCTTTGTTAACTAAGAATGAATATCCATAATCTTCTAATCCTTTAAAAACACCTGTAACTGTTTCTGTTGTTTGGCTAATTTTTGTAAACGAAAATGCAGTTATCATTACTAAAAGGATTACTGTATATTTTAAAACTGATTTCATAATAATAAATTTTTAATTATAAATAGTGAATAAATTGATTCCAGATTTTTACCACAACAAGCCTGGTTTACTTTTAGTTTCAGTTTTAAAAACTTACAACGCGTGGAATTATAGCACTTTTTATTTTTTCGCCTTTATTATTAAGTATATGTTATATAAATATTGCTTTACAAATTAATTATCGTCTTCTGTATCTTCTTCTATTTCTGGATCTGTAACAGCTTCTGGATCGTTATCATCAAAATCTTCATAATCATCTTCGTTGTAGTTCTCCATTGTTGTTTCTAACTTAGTACTAATTTTTACTAAGTATTTTGTGTCTTCTGTAATAACCTCAACACATTCAACCCATTCGTTTTTGGCGTTTTTGAATTCTATAACGTTGTCGTCGTCATAACCATGAGGATATTTATCTACCAAAAGTTTTAATATTTCTGGCGTTAACTTCTTAAAATCGACAATAACTCGTTTTAAATTTTCGTGTCTGTTTTTCATTGTAATATATTTTTAAAGACCTTATTTATTATTAACTCTAATAACATTGTAAACATCTTTACGTCTGTCTTTTAAATTCTTAACAGCTCCAAAAGAATGTAATTCTCTTAACAGGCTTAAATCTACGTCAGCAACTAATATCATTTCCGTATTTGTTGTCGCTTCTGCTTTAATTCCATTACTTGGAAAAGCAAAATCACATGGTGTAAATACTGCCGATTGTGCGTACTGAATGTCCATGTTATTTACGTTTGGTAAATTACCAACACTTCCTGCAATTGCAACGTAACATTCGTTCTCAATTGCTCGAGCTTGAGCGCATAAACGCACACGAGAATAGCCGTTTTGTGTATCTGTTAAAAATGGTATAAATAGAATATCCATACCTTCATCTGCAAGTAAGCGAGATAATTCTGGAAACTCAGAATCGTAACAAATTAGAATTCCTATTTTACCAGCATCAGTTTCAAACGTTTGTAATTTATGTCCGCGCTGCATTCCCCAGACTTTAGCTTCGTCTGGTGTAACGTGAATTTTCTCGTAACGTTCTAAACTTCCGTCTCGTCTACATAAATAGCCTACATTAAAAAGTTTATCGCCAATTAATTCTGGCATACTTCCAGAGATAATATTAATGTTATAAGAAATAGACAACTGTTGCATTTTCTTAACAATCTCTTTAGTATATTTTGCTAATTCTCTAATAGCATCTGGCTCATGTAAATGGTTATACTTAGCCATTAATGGCGCATTAAAGAATTCTGGAAAAAGAGCAAAATCCGACCTGTAAGCCGCCACACTATCTACAAAATATTCTACTTGCTGCATTAACTCTTCTAAAGAATTATACGTACGCATTTGCCATTGAATTAGCCCAAGTCTAACAACTGTTTTAACAGAACTAGCTTTTTTATTGATTTTAGTGTAATAAATATTATCCCATTCCATTAAAACAGCATACTCGTTAGAAGCTGTATCTCCTTCTAAATAACCTTTTAAAACACGAACAGGATGAAAATCGTTAGATATCTGAAAATTTAAAACTGGATCGTGAATTTCTTTACGTTTTACCTTTTCTATATATTCCTTTGGTGTTAGGTCTTTATGTTTATGGTAATTTGGCATTCTTCCACCAAACACAATTCCTTTAAGATTAAGTTCTTCGCAAACTTCTTTTCTGTAATCGTATAAACGACGTCCTAAACGTAAACCTCTATATTCAGGTTTTATAAAAACATCTATACCATAAAGTACATCGCCATTAGGATCGTGATTTTTAAACGAATCTCCTTTAATAATATCTGCATAGGTATGCTCATCATCTATCATATCATAATCAACAATAAGCGATAATGCGCATCCTGCAATATTTCCATCAATTTTAATAACCACTTGTCCTTTAGGAAACATAGTCGTTAATTTATTGATGTGGTCTTTTTTCCAATACGAATCCAATACACCACCATAAGACTCTAAAGTTGCCGATTTAAGCTCTTCAAAATCGTCTACAGTTAAGTATTTTAATTCAATATTTTCAATAGTATGGTCTTCCATTATAAGTCTAAGATGTAAGCAAAAATTAAAGGTGCAACTATAGTTGCATCACTTTCTACAATAAATTTTGGTGTATCAATATCTAATTTACCCCACGTAATTTTTTCGTTTGGTACTGCTCCAGAATACGATCCGTAGCTAGTTGTAGAGTCCGAAATCTGGCAGAAATAACTCCAAAATGGTGTTTCTGGACGTTCCATATCTTGGTATAACATTGGTACCACACAAATAGGGAAATCTCCTGCAATTCCTCCACCAATTTGAAAGAAACCAATGCCTTTAGATGAATTATCTGTATACCAATCTGCTAAAAATGTCATATACTCAATTCCAGATTTAACTGTACTTGCTTTAAGTTCTCCTTTAAGTACATAGCTTGCAAAAATATTACCCATAGTACTATCTTCCCAACCTGGACAAACAATAGGTAGGTTTTTTTCTGCTGCTGCATACATCCAAGAATCTTTAATATCTATTTCGTAATACTGCTCTAAAACACCAGATAATAGCATTTTGTACATATATTCATGTGGTAAATAACGTTCGCCTTTAGCCTCTGCGTCTTTCCATATTTTTACAATATGTTCTTGTAATCTACGAAACGCTTCTTCTTCTGGAATACAAGTATCTGTAACTCTATTTAATCCTTTTTCTAATAAATCCCATTCATCCTGAGGTGTTAAATCTCTATAGTTTGGCACACGTTTGTAATGTGAATGTGCTACCAAATTCATAATGTCTTCCTCTAAATTCGCTCCAGTACAAGAAATAATTTGCACTTTATCTTGACGAATCATTTCTGCAAAACTTTTTCCTAATTCTGCTGTACTCATTGCGCCTGCAAGAGACACTAACATTTTAGCACCATTATCTAATTGAGCTTCGTAACCTTTAGCTGCATCTACTAATGCAGCAGCATTAAAATGTAAATAATGTTTTTCTATAAATTGTGAAATTGGTCCTTTAGTACGCATCGTCTTCGTTGTTTTTTGAGCTGTTAATTTTTTGTATAGTATTATCGAAAGCATTATCGTAATTATCTTCTACGCCTTCATTTTTAAACTTATAACTTAGCATTTTATAGTATAATTTTGCTGCTAAAAAGTCCGATGATTTATCAATTTTATTAGGGCAAAGCTCTACAATATCAAAACCTACAACATTCTTTTCCTCGAACACTTGCTTTAAGTAATCTAACGTTTCATACCAAAGCATTCCGCCTGGTTCTGGTGTTCCTGTACTTGGACAAATTGAAGGATCAAATGCATCTAAATCTATTGTGATAAAAACATTATCTGTCATTTGATCTATAGAACTCTCAATCCAAGAATCGTCTAAAGCCATTTCGTGAGCAAAATAGGTCTTATCCTTATCCATTACTGTAGTTTCTAAAACGTCCATAGAGCGAATTCCAACTTGTATTAAATTAGTATTCTGACTTGCTTCGTATAATGCACAAGCGTGATTACAAGTAGATCCATCGTATTCTTTACGTAAATCTGCGTGTGCATCTAATTGTAAAACGGTTAAGTTTGGGTACATTTCGTTAAAAGCACGAATAGTTCCAATAGAAATTGAATGTTCTCCTCCAAAAAGTGTTACAAACTTGTTTTTTTTGATATAGCTTTTTGTTACAGAATGAACAGCATCTACCATTGCTTCTGGCGATGAATTTTCTGTTATTGCATCTGCTAAAAACACACCTTGCTTGTAGACTTCGGTTTCAGTTTCAATATCATAAAGTTCCATATTTTCTGAAGCATTTAAAAATGCTTCTGGACCTTTATCTGCGCCTTTTTGCCAAGTGCTTGTTCCATCGTAAGGAACTGGTATTAAAACAATTTTTGCTTGTTCTAATTTTGCTAATTCGTCTGGAATTCCAGCATAGTTTTTAGTTTGCATAACCTAAAATTTTAAGTAAGTCTTCACTTTTTTGTTGTTCGTTAAATACTGTTTTTACTAAATTTCCATTCTCATCTTTATCGATTAAAATGTGCTTTGGCGATGGAATTAAGCAATGCTGTAATCCGCCATATCCACCAATAGTTTCTTGATAAGCTCCTGTGTTAAAAAACCCTATATATAATGGTTTGTCTTTATTATATTTTGGCAAATAAATAGCGTTCATATTTTGTTCGCTATTGTAATAATCGTCACTATCGCAAGTTAATCCACCTAATAAAACGCGCTCATAGGAATCGTTCCAACGGTTTAGGGCTAACATTATAAAGCGTTTGTTAATAGCCCAAGTATCTGGTAATGTTGTAATGAAAGATGAATTTATCATATTCCATTTTTCTCTGTCGTTTTGCTGTTTCTGATATAGAATCTCGTAAATAGCGCCACCACTTTCTCCAACTGTAAAACTTCCAAATTCTGTAAAAATATTTGGTACATCTACGCCTTCTTCTTCACAAGTTAATTTGATTTGATTTACAATTTCATCTACTAAATACTTATAATCAAACTCAAAAAGCAATGAATTTTTAATAGGAAAACCACCACCAATATTTAAACTATCTAAACTTGGACATACCTTTTTTAAGCTAGTATATACTTTTAAACATTTTAGTAATTCGTTCCAGTAGTATGCCGTATCCCTAATCCCTGTGTTGATAAAAAAATGAAGCATTTTAAGCTCTACTTTATCGTTATCCTTAATTTGCTTGTTAAAAAATGGCATTATGTTTTTGTAGCCAATACCTAAACGAGAGGTGTAAAATTCGAATTTAGGCTCTTCTTCTGAAGCTATTCTAATTCCAACTTTGAACTTGCCATTAATTTCTTCAGACAACAAATCTATTTCCTCATAATTGTCTATTATTGGAATACAGTTTTTTTGCCCGTTATTAATTAGTCTTGCAATGTTTGTAATGTATTGTGCTCGCTTAAACCCGTTGCTTATTATAAAGGTCTCGTCTGTTATTTTACCTTCAGTTTTAAGATTTTCAACAATATCAATATCAAAAGCCGATGATGTTTCAATATGGATATCATTTTTTAAAGCTTCGTTTAAAACGTGTTTAAAATGTGAACTTTTTGTACAATAGCAATAATTGTAATTTCCTTTATAATTGTGCTTTTCTATGGCTTTATTAAACCAAGTTTTAGCACGATTAATATTATTAGAAATTTGAGGTAGATATGTAAACTTTAATGGTGCACCATATTCTTCTACCAATTCCATTAAATTAATATCGTGGAAATTTAATTTATTGTCTTGTAATGTGAATTCCTCTTGTGGGAAATCGTAAGTCTGACTGATTAAGTCAATATATTTAGTATTCATTATTAGTTGCCTAAAACGTTAATTTTAATTTGAAGACAGCAGTGATTATTCCGATAATCGGGCTGTAAAAAACAAGTAATAGTTAGATAATCAAATTTGAATTTTCAATTCTGACGTAGGTGCAAAGCCAAAGTCGTGCTGGCTAGCAAATATGGTAGTAAAAGCGGAAGTTAGCTTTAAAATTCGGTTGCTTAATCTGTAAGCTGCTTTTGAATATAACTTCCCATTTTCCAAAAGCCCGAACATAGAAATAGTTTTCAAATGTTCAGCTAAGTACACTACAAATAAAAAGCAAAAAATGGTTCGTTTTACATTTTAACAAAAATTTAACATAAATTATTTTTTGATACTTTTTGAAGTCAAAATTAGATGAATTTAACTAATTATAAAATAAGCATTTATGCGTTTACTCAGCGAAAAGCAGGTTTAACTAAGTGAGAATTACCACTACCTCAACCACGTTTTTAAAAAGTGTAAAGTCACTATACCTTTGAGTAAAACAATATAAATTATGAAAACACAATCAAAAACAACTCAGACAAAAGACGTTAACCATCAAACGCCAGGTTTTGATTTCAACTTGAAGAAATCCTTTGCCATTTTAGCTGTAATTGGAGCGACTACATTTAGCTTTCAAACCGCAAATGCGCAAACCACACCAACAGTAATTTCTAAAACCCAAGTTGAAACTTTAGAATTTTCTGGACAAATTAGTGATGAATACGGGCCTTTAGAAAACACAAATGTGATTTTAAAAAACACCAGAATTGGAACAGCTACAGATAAAAATGGAGCGTTTAAATTCCCAAAACCTTTAAAAAAAGGCGACGTATTAGTCTTTAGCTATATTGGATATACACCTCAGGAAATAATAGTTAAAGAATACAACCAAGAGATTAATGTACTATTTAAAGTTGAGGAAACTGAAATTGTTTTGGTAGCAGAAAACTCAAACAAACCATATAAATCTAAACGCAAAAAATAAATTTAAAATGAAATCCATAAAAGTCTTAATATCATTATTTTTTATAAGTCATTTATATGCTCAAAAATCTGATTTCGGTTCTATTAATTTTAATAAAGCCGATAGTATTGCTATGGCTTATAAAAATAGTGATTTAAGCAATTTACCTTTATTAGCTTTCAACTTAACCCATACTTTAAAAACCGAAACTGAAAAATTTAGAGCGATCTATTTTTGGGTCTCAAATAACATAGCCAACGATTATAATTTACTTGAAGTTCAAGAAAGAAAATTATACCGTTTTAGAAACAAACCATTAAAGTTAAAACAATGGAATAAAAGATTTAAGCCAGGACTTTTTAGATCGCTCTTAAAGCACAATAAAACCATTTGTACAGCATATGCTTATTTATTAAAAGAACTGTGTTATTTCGCCAATTTAAAATGCGAAATGATTCACGGTTACGGAAGAACAAGTCAGACAGATATTACAGATTTTGAAAGTCCCAATCATTCGTGGAATGCTGTGTTGTTAGATGAAAAATGGTATTTAGCAGATGCTACTTGGGCAAGTGGCAAACAAGATTTAACTACTATGGATTTTAGCTTTAATTATTGTGATGGTTATTTTTTAACCGCACCAAAACTATTTGCAAAAACTCATTATCCATTAGATGAAAAATGGCTTTTATTAGGAAATGAAACTTATACCTTTAATTCTTTTTTAAACGAACCTGTGCTTTATAGAAGTGGTTACGAAAAATTAGATAATCTTGTTTCTCCAAAAAAAATGCATTCTTATTTAAGTACAAAAGATAATGCTGTTTTTAAATTCAATCTTAATAAGGGCGCAAAAACAACCGATTTTTATTTAATAACAAATAATGGTTCTCAATCTGAAAGAATACTAGTAAAAAATGTTGTTATGGCTAAAAAAGTAGTCACATTAAAACACAAGTTTAAAACACCTGGATTTTACAATGTACATCTTTTTATTAAAAATGATTTGGTAGCTACTTATACGTTTAAAGTGAGAAAGTGAATTTATTAAAAGTGATTTGTTTCTCCTATAATAAAAACAATTAGCACAAAAAAAGCTTCAATATATATTGAAGCTTTTTTGTTATTTAACACTATGCGCTTGATTTAACCTTCGCAACTAGTACATTCTTTCTTTTGTTTAAATTTTTGAGCGGCATTCATACTATGCTGATAATACATAGATTTTACGCCCATTTCCCAAGCAGTAACATATATGTTATTCAAATCTTTTGTTGGCATATCTGGATGAACCATAACGTTAATAGATTGTCCTTGATCTATAAAGGTTTGTCTACTTGCAGCTTGATACACAACATCTAATTGGTCTATTTCAGGATATGTTTTAAATACATTCTTTTCGTGTTCTGTAAAGAAATCTAAATGCTGAACAGAACCATCCATATCACGAATACTTCTCCAAACATCTACTGTATTCTTACCTTTTTCTTCTAAAAGATTTTCTAAAAATGGATTCTTAATAGTCGTTTTAATTTTAGCAATATCTTTTACATAAATATTTGACCATATTGGTTCGATACCTTGTGATACTTGTCCTAAAATAAAAGCAGAAGATGTTGTTGGTGCAATAGCATTAAGCGTTGTGTTTCGTCGTCCGTAACCTTTCAAGACTTCTGGTTCGCCATACATTTTAGCTAATTCTTCAGAAGCTTTATATGATTTATCTTTAATGCATTTAAATATTTCATAATTTAAATCAAATGCTTCTTTACTATCAAAAGATAACATTTTAGATTGTAATAACGAATGCCATCCTAAAGCTCCTAATCCTAAAGCCCTATTTTCTTTTGCAAAGTTATAGGCTTTCTCCATGAATTTAAATGTAAGCAGATCATCACGATCACTAGAATCTCTATAGACTTCTAATTTCATAATAAACTCTTCCATTACTGCATCTAAGAAATAAGTAAGTGTTTCTACAGCATCAGTATCTTTCCACTTATCGTAATGCAATAAGTTTATAGAAGATAAACAACAAACAAAAGACCAATCTTCGTTAGACGGTAACATGATTTCTGTACACAAGTTACTTGCGTATATTTCCATGTTTTTATCTTTATAAACATCTGCAGCGTTATTGTTTGCATTGTCTCTAAATAGTATATATGGATATCCTATTTCTGATCTTGATTGTAAGACTTTAGCCCAAACCTTACGTTTTTCAACATCACCATCGCGCATTTCTTCCATCCATTTATCGCTTACAGTAACACCATGTGTCAATTCTTGGATTGGATTCCCTTCTGTTCCTATTTCTAAGAACTCATTAATATCTGGGTGATCTATTGGTAAATAAGGAGAAAAACGACCTCTTCTAACAGAACCTTGACTTACAACATCAACCATTTTTTCAAATAATTGCATGATATGAACTGAACCAGAAGATTTCCCATTATTTTTTACTGGCGCACCTCTATGACGTAATTTCCCAAAGTAACCAGATGTTCCTCCACCTAATTTAGACATCATTCCTACCTCAGACTGCGAGTACAAAATATCACCCATATCATCTGCTATATGAGAACCAAAACAACTAATAGGCAAACCTCTTTGTTTACCAAAATTAGACCATACTGGAGAAGCTAAAGAATAATAACCAGCAGCCATATATTTATAGAACTTATCTGCATAACCGTCTATTTTTAATATACGTTCTGCATTTTCTGCTATATCTCTAATACGTTGTTCTGGAGATATTCCGTCTGTTAAATATCCAGACTCTAAAAACTTACGACTGTTTTCTGTCAACCATTCAATTTCTGGTTGATTATTTAATTCATTATTCACTTTTAAAGTCTTTTTTCTTACTTCTACAAGTTCTTCTGTATTAGAGACTTTTACGTTTTGGTTGGTTATTGTGTTGCTCATAATTAAAATAGGTCTTCGTAAGTTATACTTTTGCTTCTTTTTGTGTAGGCTATTGATCTTTTTACAAAGAAATCGCCATGTTTGGTTCCAATAATTTCGTCATCAAACCATTCTGTTTCCTTAAGTAAAACCTCATCTACTGGGAAAACAGCATCTAATCCAATACTCACTAAAGATCTATTAAAACGATTTTTTAAAAATTCTTTTACTACATTTTTAGGTAAGAAATCTAATTCTCCTTTTTCGAAAATCCAGTCTACAATCTTACTTTCAGATTCAAAAGCTTTTATAGACATTTCTGTAGTTACTTTCTTATATTCTTCACCAAACCATTCTGGCTTTTCATCTCTTAAAATTTTAATAAGATCTATACCAAAATCGCCATGAATTTGCTCTTCTTTAGACGTCGCTTCTACAACGTTAGAAATTCCTTTTAGCACATTTTTATGCTTATTAAAAGCCATAATAATTAAAAACTGAGAGAATAAAGACACGTGTTCTATAAATAATGAGAACAAAACAATAGACTCAGAATAATCTTGATTATCCTCACTTTTAGAATTTCTTAAAGCAGTTTCTAAATAATGAACACGTTCCATCATTACTGGTTTCTTCTTCAATTCTTTAAACTCACTATTAAGACCAAGTACTTCTAATAAGTGTGAATAAGCATCGTGATGTCTTACTTCACTTTCTGAAAAAGTAGCTCCAACTGCACCAATTTCTGGTTTGGGCATTTTATGAACAACATCACCCCAAAATGTTTTTACAGCAACCTCTATTTGAGAAATAGCTAACATAGCGTTTTTAATTGCGCTTTTTTCTACTTCATTTAATCCAGTTTTAAAATCCTGAATATCACTTGTATAGTTAAATTCTGTGTGAATCCAATATGAATGACGAATTGCATTTACATATTCATATAATTGCGGATACTCAAAAGGTTTAAAGTTAATTCGTTTTTCAAAAATATCGGTCTTTCTTTTTCTAGCTTGCTCATTTCTGTAAAGAATATAAGCTTTTGCTACATTAGGAAAAGAGCTTTCCATTAATTTTTCTTCAACAATATCTTGAACCTGCTCTACTGTTGGTATATAGTTGGCTTCGTTATTTTTTAATTGAAGCATACTTTTATATACACTATTAGAAATATTTTCCGCATCATTACGTGTACCTACTTGAACAGACATCATTGCCTTTTCAATAGCATTAGTAATTTTGTTTAAAACAAAACTACTGGTTTCATAATCTCTCTTAATAATTTGCGTTATTTCCATCTTTTAGGCTCTTAAAATTTCCACCAAAAACATTTTTGGTTGAACTAGGTACTATACACAAAAAAGCATGACATCTGTTAACTTTTAAATTAAAAAACAGGACGATTAATTTGTCTGAATTAACTTAAAATAACATCTAAATAAAATTGATGTGTTTTTAGTTTAACAAATATCAGAAATAGTTAGGTTGATTTTCTAAAAAAGAAAAGAGCTTTTCAACAAGTTTTTAACAAAAGCTGTAAGGGCTTTATTTCATCGCTAGTAAGCGATTTAATAAAATTAATTATTTATTAAAAATAAAAAAAACTCGTACAAACAACTAAATAAAAAAGCAAGAGATTTTACTATTTTATTTCTTCCTTTTAACGTGTTTATCGGCTGCTAAGCACAACTCGTTATACCACGTTTCACCAAATTTTCTAACTAAAGCTTCTTTCACAAATTTATAGACTGGAATTTGCAATTCTTTACCTAAACTACATGCGTCATCGCAAATTTCCCATTTATCATAATTAACCGCAGAAAATTCAGAATATTCTTTTACGCGAATTGGATATAAATGACAAGAAACTGGTTTTTTCCAGGTTACGTCTCCTTGATTATAAGCTTCTTCAATACCACAAAGCGCTGTTTTTTTATCATCAAAAATAACATATGCGCAATCTGCATTATTTATTAAAGGAGTTTCTATCTCTCCATCACTAATTACAGAAGTTCCTTGAGCCTCAATAGCAGCAATACCTTCTGGTCTCAGATAAGACTTTATTTTAGGATAAATTTCTTCCAGAATATCTGCTTCTTCAACCGTAAGTGGTGCGCCAGCATCTCCATTTATGCAACAAGCTCCTTTACAAGCCGAAAGATTACACATAAAATCGTTTTCAATAATTTGCTCTGAAACAATAGTTTTTCCTATTTGGAACATAGTAGTCTTTTTATTTTGATACAAATTTAAAGAAACTTTACTTTTATTTAACAATAAAGTCTTTATATTAAGATACTTTTGCAACGAAAATTAAAAAAAGAATTATGGAATTCGAATTAAAACAGATCTTTACAGCATTTATGGTACTGTTTGCAGTAATTGACATTATTGGAAATACACCTTTAGTTATTGATTTACGAAAAAAAGTTGGTCATATTCAAAGTGGAAAAGCTGCTATTATTGCTGGTATAATTTTAATTTCATTTCTTTTTTTAGGACAAAGCATGTTACAACTTATTGGTTTAGATGTTTATTCTTTTGCTGTAGCAGGATCTTTTATTTTGTTTTTTATTGCACTAGAAATGATTTTAGGAATTACCCTTTATAAAGAAGAAGAAACTAATCCTATAACAGCTTCTGTTTTTCCATTAGCGTTTCCATTAATTGCAGGACCAGGAAGTTTAACAACACTACTTTCTTTACGTGCTGAGTTTGAAATACAAAACATTATTATTGCTGTTTTATTAAATGTAATTGTAATTTATATTGTTTTAAAGACATCTAAACGTATTGAGAAATTTTTAGGACAAAATGGAATTAGTATTATTCGTAAAGTATTTGGTGTATTACTATTAGCTATTGCAGTAAAACTTTTTGCACAAAATATTAAAATATTATTCGCTTAAGCTTTTTAACTATGAAGATATTTACATATATATTAACCGCAATTGCTATAGTATTGGTAATTTACAATATTACACTTATTAATCTAGAGGCACCTTTTCAGGGCGAAAGTATGTCTGCGTTTATTACCATTTTAGCTGGACTATGTGCTGTTTTATTACTTCAAATTTTAAGGATTTCTAAAAAAATTGAATTAAAGAGTAAAGGCAAGTAAATGTTAGACACGCTAATAATTGGTGGTGGAGCAGCAGGATTATCATGCGCTTTAGTTTTAGGTTCTGGTTTAAAAAAACCATTTACTAAAGATAAAAACGTTGCTATTATTACACATCAAAAAACGTCTCATTTACAAAACGCTCTATTTAATAACGTTTTAGGTTTAAAACCTGGAACTTTAGGTCGTGAGATTCTTGAATCTGGAAAAGAACAACTAAAATCGCTATATCCAGAAGTGCTTCAAATTGAAAAAGAAAAAGTAATAAGTATTACAAAGTTTAATACTTATTTTGAAATTACAACCAATAAAAACGCTTACAAAACAATACGCATTGTAGTTGCAGTTGGCTACACTAATCTTATTAATATTAAAGGCTTAGAAGCTTATCTAGAACCTCATCCACAAGCTCAAACAGAGAAAGACCGAGTTTGGCTTAAAAATGAAAACAACTTAGTTGCAACAAACCTTTATGTTGCCGGAACACTTGCTGGAGGAAGAAGTCAATTTGCTATTGCTTCCGGAAGTGGTGCGCAAGTTGCTACAGATATTCTAACACTTTGGAATAACGGGAAACATACTAAAATTCACGATAAGATTTAACTTTACTAATAAAACTTATACTTACAAAGAATTCAGTTCTTCAAATAATCACTATTATTGTACTAAATACAATATACAATGAGTTTAGAGAGAGAATTAAGCAAGCGTGCAGATGGTAAATGTGAATTATGTCAAAACAAAGAACACTTACAACTACATACTTTAGCGCCTAGAAAAGATCAAAGCTTAAAGGAAACACTTACTGCTTGTAAAACATGTGTAGATCAAATAGAAAACCCTGATTCTACAGATGCAAACCATTGGCGTTGTTTAAACGATAGTATGTGGAGCGAACACCAAGCAGTACAAGTAGCAGCTTGGAGAATGTTATCTCGCTTGCGCCATGAAGGTTGGCCAAAAGATTTGCTAGATATGATGTATCTTGAAGAAGACGTTTTGGAGTTTGCTAAATCTACAGGTGAAGGCGAAGATGAAGAAGGCAAGTTAATTCATAGAGATGTAAATGGTGTTGTTTTGGAAACTGGAGATTCTGTCGTTTTAATTAAGGATTTAAAAGTTAAAGGATCTAGTATGGTTGCTAAACAAGGAACTGCTGTTAGAAATATTAGATTAGATCATGAAAACGAAACCTTTATAGAAGGTAAAATTGGTCCTACTCGAATTGTAATTATTACAGAATACGTTAAGAAACTATAACATTATTAAAATTCAAAAAAAAACTCAACTCTAAATCTGAATTGAGTTTTTTTTAAACTATAAATTTATGTTAGAAATCAGACCAACTTGCGAGCATTGTAATAAAAATTTAAATGCAGATTCTAAAGATGCTATGATCTGTTCTTTTGAATGTACTTATTGTAAAGATTGCGCTACAAATACGTTAAAAAACGTTTGTCCAAATTGTGGTGGTAATTTTACAGAAAGACCAATTAGACCAACATATTTAATGGATAAATATCCGCCATCAAACATAGTTACATTCAAACCTGTTGATATTCAAGCTCATTTAAAACGTATTCAAAAATATTAAATTAGACGCTAATTTAATATTTTTCATTTTTAGATTTGTCATACTGCGTTACGACGCAGTATCTATTTTTAAACGTTATCGTTTACGTTAGTTTGAGTTTTTTGACTGTAAATAACGGAAACAAAAAATAAACATTGAGAATCTTTGGCTATTGCTTATTGATACAAGTTTATCCTCTGGTCCAAAACCTCTCAAAGTAACGGAAGTTCCAAATCAACACACTAACGCATATCAACAAAAAACGATTAAACACATCAATTATAAAACTACAACAAACCTTCTTGTTTTTTGTAATGCGCTTCAGCTTGTTTCTTCATTAATTCTCTGGCTTGTTTTAATCTAATATCATATAACTCTTGCTCTTCAGATAATTCCTTATAGATTCTATCGTTGACTTTAAAATCTGTTGCTATAGCTAATTCTCGTTCTTTAATACGTTGCTTAACTAAACTTTTTACAGCAGTTTCATGATCTTCAATTTTAAAATCATATTCGCCTTTTGGCGCCATTAACTTTGCGAATATTGGCGATGTTTCGATAGCTAAAAATAGTAGAAATATAAAAAACGAAGGCAACCAAGGTAACTTACTTAGCGCATTAACACGAGCCATTAATCCGTCGAAACCATCTATAATAGGTTGCGAAGTCGCTACATTTGTTTTATAAGTTAATTCTAATTGTGCTATTTCTGTTTCAATAGCTTTAATTTTAATACTATTAGCTTCTTTTAAGGCCTGAAACTCAACTAAAGCAGCATCGTGTTTTTGGCGTTTCTCTTTATAAACTGGTCCTTTTCCTAATTTATTAGTTCCAGTTGTTCCTTCGGCTTCTGTAATATAAGTGCTATAAAGTGTATTTAAGTTAGCTTCTTTATTACTAATTTTAGTATTTAATATGTTTATATCCGTTTTTAAAGCTTTAATTTTAGGATTAAATTGTTCTACAATCTGACCTTGATTAGCCAATGTTAAATCGTTTTTTTCTGCTAATAAAACTTGATTAATTTCCTTTTCAAATATTTTAAGCTCTAAAGGTTTTGAAATAACGATTGCAATAATTAATGCTAAAATTAATCTTGGTGCAGCTTGAAGCAATTCGTTAAAAAAACGATCTCGCTTTTTAATGGTAGACACTATAAATCGGTCTAAATTAAAGATTAACAAAGCCCAAAGCATTCCAAATCCTAAAGCAACATATAAATTGTCGAACACAATAAACAACGCATAAATTGACGCTACAAATGCCATTATTGCCGTAAAAAAGACTGTTGCTCCTATACCAACAAATTTATTTTGCTCGCCATTAGAAACTGTTTTTAAAATATTAATATCTGCGCCAGAACACAGTATAAAGAATTGTTTTAGCATAATAGTGGATTTTGTTACACAAATAATGTTAAGACTATTAGAACGCTAAAAGGTGCTTTTTGTTACAAACTTTAACATAAAAAAATCCGTTCTGGTAGAGCGGATTTTGAAACATTAATATTTTGATTGTATTATTTAGTAGGTTTAAGTGATGTTATTATTTCTTGTATTTTCTTGTACATTACATCTATTTCTCCAACAGTACTTTTTATTTTTGTTGAAAAATCTTCAATAATAGTATTATTAAATACTACGTTTTCTTCAATTTCTAAAACTACCATAATTTGATCATCATTATTCAAATCTTTAAAAACATCTTTTAATTTTGAATTCCATTCAATCTTCTTAGCGTTTTTAAGAGATGAGAACGTAAAACTCTTTACCGACTTAATTTTAGAAGCTTTAAAAGGAATTGGGTTACTTTTTACAACTTCTCCTTCTCTACTCAGTAAAATAATATAGCTTCCATCTGGTTGCTCTTTCGTTTTCATATTTATTAAACCATCGCTTTTCACTAACTTAATAGCTTGGTCTTTTGAGATTTCTTGCGCTTTATAAAAAACCTTAGTGTCTTTAAATTTTTCATTATTTAAATGATTAATATAAGTTGTTATTTTATGTTTCATCTTAGCAGATATTTCTGGTCTTGGTGGAGCTGGCGGCGGCGAAATATTCGATTTATCGCCTTTTACAACTACTTTACCTTCAACAATTTTATGTTGTTTTTTATATTCCGAAATCATTTTTTTATACTTTTCTTTCTCTTCTGCTGTTGCATTTGGAGAAATTGGCGGTGGCGGAGGTGCTGGTAATAAAGATTTTTCACCTTTTACTAAAACTTCACCTTCAACAATCTTATGCTGTTTTTTGTATTCTGAAATCATTTTTTTATACTTTTCTTTCTTTTCTACCATTGCATTTGGTGAAATTGGTGGTTGCGGCGGAGCTGGTAATAAAGATTTATTTCCTTTAGTAATTATTGGAGAATTATCTATCTCTTTTGAAGTATTACTGACTAAAGTAATAAGTACAGGCGGAAATTTTGTTTTACCAGATTTTACGTTAAATAACTGAATATTTGCACCCATTTTAGCGTCTGCTAAAAATGACTTTGCTGTAGTGTTAATTTTATTTCCTTTTATATTTTGAGTTGGTTTACCTGGTAATTTTAAATTATACGAAGTTATTTCCTCGCTTCCAGTAGTTCCTATTATTAAATATTCCACTTGCTTTTTTGTGAACTTAAAAAAACACTCTTCTTGACAAGGAATTCCATTTATGGTTAGTTTTACATCTTCATTTATTAGCTGTAAATACGGATTTTTATTTTCAAAAAACTGAACAACTACTTTATCATCTTTATACACTTTAGAAACATAATTTCCAGGAATTACATTTGTTGCATTTACTTGTTTTAATCCATTAATGTATTTCCCTTGTTTATTAACCTCAATTCCTTTTGGGTTAAAATATCTTGTCTTGTTATTATAAATTACATAATAATGAATCACGTCACCAATTGTAATGAATCCTATTTTAGTATCTACAGAGTTTTGTTCATTATTTATTGAATTTGAAATTTGATTAGAATTCTTAACACCTTTTAACTCTACAATTTCAGTTGTGGAAAAACCATAAACTAAAAGTGCTACTAATGGCAAGATTAATAAGGTGCGTAGCAAAACGGTTGTTTTTGTGCTTTTTGTTTTCATAAGTGTAAAACGTTTTTTTAATGTTGGGTAATTAATAGCATTGGCCAAACTATGTTCTGGTTGACTTATAGAATAATCTAAAAGTATATTTTGATATTTTTTTGTGTCAATTCCTTTTTCTAAAACAGATGTATCTGCTAAGAATTCATGATTTAATTTAATGTCTTTTTTTATGAAGTATAATAATGGATTAAACCAAAACACCACTTGTAACAATTCTATAAATACAATATCTAAACTGTGTTTTTGTTTTGCGTGCGTTGCTTCATGTAATAACACTTCTTGAGGTATTTTATGCTCCGAGTAGTCTTTTTTATTGAAAAAGATATAACTAAAAAACGTATGTGGAATAGTAGATTTGTTAACTAAAACAGATGTGAAATTTGCAGTTTTATGTTTCTCATTAGCTTTAATATCTTTTAATAATTCGCCAATATTTAAACTAAATTTAATTCCAAAAACAAGAACTCCTAGCCCATAAATAGACCATAATAGTATTGACAAATAATCTATTGGTGTTTCTACAACTTCAAGGTTTGAAACTGGCTGAAAATCTTGTGTAATAGCTTTAGTATCTAATACATCTAAAACTACAGGTTCTACATAATTGTAAAATGTAATAAAAGGAATAGCTATTGAAACTACTATTGCCGTTAATAAATAATAACGTTTAAAATGATGAATAGATAAATGCTCTAAAACCAATTTATAGAACAACATAAATACCGCTAGACATGCACCAGATTTTAATAAGATAGACAGTTCCATATTATTTATTTTTTATCTCGTTATCAATAATTGCTCTTAACTCTTCTAATTCTACTTTAGATAGATTGGTTTCTTTAGTAAAAAACGATGCAAATTGCGAGCTACTATCGTTAAAAAAGTTTTTTATTAATCCGTTAACGTGTTTAGAGAAATAATCTTTTTTCTTAACTAACGGAAAATACTGTCTTGAATTCCCAAACAGTTTATAGTCTATAAAACCTTTATCTGTCATACGTTTTAACAACGTTGCTACGGTTGTGGTTTTAGGTTTTGGTTCTGGATAAGCTTCTAACAATTCTTTCATGAAACCTTTTTTAAGTTTCCAGATATGATTCATTAATTCTTCTTCTGTTTTTGACAATTGCATATTCTACATCTTTAGATTAACCTCTACAAATGTAGAGTAAATAAATCAACTCTACAAACATAGAGTAGTTTTTTTTTGCGTTAGCGATTGAACGGTTTGTTTGAGCTCTTTTTTAATTGACTTCTTCTTTGGCTTCATTTAAAGAAATAATCAAAAAAGAAAACCAAGACTTATTATTTTCTAAAAACTTAAAAAAAGCGAGTAGTGAAAGCGCGACCCTTGTTGTAACGCCATAATTATAAGGCAAAAAAAATCCGATCTAAATTAGAACGGATTTAAAATTATCAAGTCTAATGCAAAGGGTTACCTTCCTTAAACTTTAGTATTTATATTGTATTACTTAGCTAACTCTGTAAAATATTTGTAAAAATATGGAATAGTTTCTATGCCTTTTAAGTAATTCCAAACTCCAAAATGTTCGTTTGGCGAATGTATAGCGTCGCTATCTAAACCAAAGCCCATTAAAATGGTTTTACTTTTAAGTTCTTGCTCAAATAATGCTACGATTGGAATAGATCCACCACTACGTTGTGGAATTGGTTTTTTACCAAACGTAGTTTCGTAAGCTTTACTTGCGGCTTGGTAACCTAAACTATCTGTTGGCGTTACGTAACCTTGTCCGCCATGATGTGGATTAACTTTTACCGTTACGCCTTTTGGTGCAATAGACTCAAAATGTGTTTTGAATAAATCTGTAATAGTTTCCCAATCTTGATTTGGAACTAAACGCATAGATATTTTTGCATAAGCTTTACTTGCAATTACTGTTTTTGCACCTTCGCCAGTATATCCGCCCCAAATTCCGTTAACGTCTAGGGTTGGTCTAATAGAATTACGTTCGTTTGTTGTATAGCCTTCTTCACCATAAACAGCATCTATGTCTAAAGCTTTTTTATAGTTTTCTAAACTAAAAGGTGCTTTTGCCATTTCTGCACGTTCTTCTGTACTTAATTCGTCTACATTATCATAAAAACCTGGTATAGTAATACGATTATTTTCATCTTGAAGCGACGCAATCATTCTTGTTAATACGTTTATTGGATTTGCTACTGCGCCACCATATAATCCAGAGTGCAAATCTCTGTTTGGACCTGTAACTTCTACTTCCACATAGCTTAAACCACGTAATCCTGTTGTTATTGATGGTACATCTTTAGCAATCATTCCTGTATCACTAATTAAAATAACATCGTTTTTAAGTTTTTCTTGGTTATTCTTAACAAATGTTGCTAAGTTAACAGAACCAACTTCTTCTTCGCCTTCTATCATAAACTTAACGTTACAAGGCAGTTGGTTGGTTTCCGTCATAAATTCCATTGCTTTAACGTGCATATACATCTGACCTTTATCGTCGCAAGCGCCACGAGCAAAAATAGCACCTTCAGGATGTAATTCAGTTGCTTTTATAACTGGCTCGAATGGTGGAGAAGTCCATAACTCTATAGGATCTGGCGGCTGAACATCGTAATGTCCATAAACCAAAATAGTTGGTAAATTAGGATCTATAATTTTATGAGCGTAAATAATTGGATAACCATCGGTTTCGCAAATTTCTACAGTATCGCAACCTGCATCTTTAAGACTTTTTGCAACAACATCTGCTGTTTGAACAACATCTTTTTTATATGCCGAATCTGCACTTATAGATGGCATTTTAAGTAAATATATTAATTCGTTTAAAAAACGTTTTTTATGTTTTTCAACGTAAGTTTTAGAATCTTGCATAATATTTTTTTGAATTTTAGTAAAAATACAAAAAGTATAGATTTTATACTCAAGGTTTGTTTGTTAATTAAAACTAATGTTTATATTTGCAATCTCAATTTGCGGGCGTGGTGGAATTGGTAGACACGCTAGACTTAGGATCTAGTGCCGCGAGGTGTGAGAGTTCGAGTCTCTCCGCCCGTACTTTAAAAGCTTCAGTTTTTCTGAAGCTTTTTTTATTTATAGAATTATCACTAAATTTTATGACTTCAGTTTAAGAAATAACTTACTAATTTCTTACTTTTACAAGACCTGAAAGTATACATCATGACAAATACAAGTATTGAAAGTAATCCTATCTTAGATCGCTTACCTAAACACTTAAGACAGTTTATAAAACCACAAGACTACAACGATTATTCAGCTATTAATCAAGCTGTTTGGCGTTATGCAATGCGTAAAAACATAGATTATTTAAGCGAAGTAGCTCATAGTTCTTATTTAGATGGCTTAAAACAAACAGGTATTTCTGTAGATGCTATTCCTAATATGTATGGAATGAATCGTATTTTGAAAGAAATAGGTTGGGCTGCAGTTGCTGTAGATGGCTTTATTCCGCCAAATGCTTTTATGGAATTTCAAGCCTATAATGTACTTGTAATAGCAAGCGATATTAGACAAATTGACCATATAGAATACACGCCAGCTCCAGATATTATTCACGAAGGCGCAGGACACGCACCAATTATAGCAAATCCAGAATATGCTGAGTATTTAAGACGTTTTGGTGAAATTGGATGTAAAGCTATTTCATCGGCTAAAGATTATGAGTTGTATGAAGCAGTTAGATACCTTTCTATTATAAAGGAAGCTCCTAATACACCACAAGATAAAATTGATGCTGCCGAAAAAGCGGTGGAAGATTTACAAAATGATATGGGTGAGCCAAGTGAAATGGCACTAATCCGTAATTTACATTGGTGGACTGTAGAATATGGTTTAATTGGTACAGTTGAAAATCCTAAAATTTACGGCGCTGGTTTATTAAGCTCTATTGGCGAAAGTAAATGGTGTATGACTAATGAAGTGAAGAAATTTCCATACAATATTAGTTCTACATTTCAGAATTTTGATATTACAAAACCACAACCACAATTATTTGTAACTCCAGATTTTGCTTATTTAAGTCAAGTTTTAGAGGAGTTTGCAAATACTATGGCTCTTAGAACTGGTGGCGTGCAAGCTGTTAATAAATTAATTACTTCTAATGCTATTGGAACCGTAGAACTAACTACAGGTTTACAAATTTCTGGTGTTTTTACTAATATTATTGAAACTAACGGAAAAGTAGCATACATACAAACTAAAGGAGAAACCGCTTTATCTTATAGTAACAAAGAATTGGTTGGTCATGGCGTTTTAAATCATCCAGATGGTTTTGGTTCTGCTTTAGGAAAATTAAAAGGGATTAATTTAGCTATTGAAGATATGAGTCCGCGCGATTTACGTGCTTATGATATTTATGAAGGTGAAATAGTAACGTTTGAGTTTGAAGGTGGCGTTACCGTTAAAGGTGAAATTATTACAGGTACAAGAAATTTACAAGGTAAAATTTTATTAATTAGTTTTAGAAATTGTACTGTTACTCACGGCGATACTATTTTATTTAAACCAGAATGGGGACAATATGATATGGCTGTTGGTAAAATGGTAGATTCTGGCTATTCTGGACCAGCAGATTTAAATAGTTTCAACTTAATTACACACGAAGTAAGCAGTCAAACTATTAAAACTGAAAAAACTCCAGAACGTATAGAGTTAGAGTTATTATATAAGCAAGTTAAAGATTATAGAGATGAAACTAATCAAACAGTTTCAATACCTAATATTTTAGATTGCTTAAAAGTGAATCATTCTAACGATTGGTTGTTAGCTGTAGAATTATACGAACTATGCGTTAAGTTTAATAAAACGGATTTAGCTAAAGCTACCTTAGACTATTTACAGGTTTTAAAAAGTAAACGACCTGATGTATCTCATTTAATAGCTGATGGAATTAAAATAGCAAATGCTGAATTGGTAATAAGTTAAAACAATCTTTATATAAAAAAGCAAAAGCTTCAATAGTGTAAGGTTACACTATTGAAGCTTTTTTTATTTGAATTACTTCTTTTATCTTTTTTAATTCTACAAATTCTTTTTCTAAATCAATTCTAAATTGAATTGATATTCTTTTATTCTTATAGTTAAATTCAACTTTATTATTAATACCTGCCATATAAGATGGATCAATAGTAAAACTTGGGTTTTCATATTTACCCCAAAAATCTTCAATATTCAAATTAAATGAATCAATATTAGCTAAAGGAAACTCTTGAGAATTAACACAAATTAAATCTGGTGTTATAATAATTTCACCGTCTAATTTTCCATTCAACTTTTCATCAGAACCAATTGCACCAAATTTACCTAAGGCAAATACAAATAACGAAATAAAACCACAAATATGAAAGATTGAACCTAAAAAATCATCTTTCCAATTATCTTGATTTTCTATTGCTAAAAAACAAAAAAGTAAAAAAGACAAAACACCACTCCAATACCATTTCTGAGAAGTACTTAAATTTAAAAAAGTATTATTTGGAGTATATATTTTACCTTCGAATCTCATTTATTAATTATTTGAATAATCTATTAATTAGCAAATCCAGCTAGTTTCTTCTTTGTAAAATCACTTAAAACTAAAGTTCCACTTATTTTAGCGCGTTCTATTAAGAGTTTATCCCAATGGCTATAATCTTGCCATAATACGTTTTTCATTTGTGACAAAGCTTCTGGATTATAACTTGATAATTTTGTTGCTAATTCTAAAACAGCTTCATCTAATTCATTTAAAGAATCAAAAACATTAGCATATAATTTATTAGTTTTAGCATAAGTTACATCGTAAAACTGTTCTGCATTAATAGTCATTTCGGACATTGCTGTTTGTCCCATTTTACGTGCTACAGAAGGTTCTATTACAAAAGGTCCAATTCCAATACTAAGTTCGCTTAATTTTATAGATGCGTATTTTGTAGCCAAAGTATAATCGCAAGCTGCAGCTAAACCAACGCCGCCACCAACAGCTTTTCCTTGAATACGTCCAATAATTAATTTTGGACATTTACGCATAGCATTTATAACGTTAGCAAAACCAGAGAAAAAAGCTTTTCCTGTTTCCATATCGTTAATAGAAATAAGTTCCTCAAAACTTGCACCTGCGCAAAATGTTCTATCTCCAGCACTTTGTAGTACTATAACTTTGACTTCAGGATCTTGTCCTGCCTCTTCAATTGTTTCAACTATTAACTGTAATAAATTGCTAGGTAAAGCATTATGAGAAGGATTACAAAACTCTACAGTTCCAATATTGTTCTTGATAATTAAACTAACGTATGCTTCTATCATTTTATAAATTATTCTAATTTTAGGTTAAAGATAATTAATTTAATTTCCTTTTTAATAGCTTTGATAAAAAAGCAAGTTATGGGGTTTTTAGATTTTATTTTTGGAGCTAAAAAAAGACAAGTTCAACGTTTTGTAGATAGGAATGCTATTATTTTAGATGTTAGAACTAATAAAGAATATAATAACGGACATATTAATGATAGTTTACATATTCCTTTAAGCGATTTAAATAATAAGGTAGATGAATTAAAAGCCTACAATAAGCCTTTTATTGTATGTTGCCAAAGTGGTATTAGAAGTGCTAAAGCTGCAAAATTTCTAAACCTAAATAATATTGAAGCTACAAATGGTGGCGGATGGATTGATTTAAAAACGAAACTATAATTTTAAAGTCTCTAGTTCTAATTTATTAGAAATAAGGGTTTCGTTATATTTTAAAGTCCAACCTAAAGAATTGGTTAAAATGTAAAACTTAGATAACTCGCTAATCAATCTGTTTTTAGCATTTATTCTAATATCCGATGCGTTAATTTTCTCTGCCAATTCCTTTCTAACATTTCGTTTTATAGTGTTATAATCTTCGGCTTTAAATGGATTTAAGTAATCTGCTTGAACATCATAATACTCAAAATCTGGATTGACTTTTAACTCTTCTGTAGGAATTGATGTTATAGTTAATGTTTTTGTAACTTCATCTACGTTATATTCTATTTTGCTTAAATCGTATGCAATAGTAACATCTGCATTCACAACAACTAGCGCCTTTTTTTCAGTATCTATTAAATTTCCAAAAATAGCTTTAGAACTTTTATAGTTATAAACTTGACTAAAATGACCTTCGGTAACGACTAATTTCCCAACACTTTTTAATTCTTTTTGAATTAATGCCGAATTTGCGACCAACTGCGTTTCTTCAGCTTTATTGGTAGAAAAATACTGAAAGCTAACCACTGTTAGTAATGCGATTACAATACCAAATAAAATATTTTTCATCTTTAAAATGTAATAGAATGTGTTTGTTTTAAAATCGATTTCTTCAACTCTAAATTACTTAAAAACTTCTTATACGCTAAAGAATCTTCATTAAAAGGTTTATGATTTAATCCTTTCTGAATAATTTCAACTTCTTTAATAACAACTTGTGTTTCTTGTGAAGTCCAAGTGTTTAAAAAACGTTCCCAAATATAATTGATTGCTGTTTGATTTGGATGAAGCATATCTTCGTTATAAAAACGATAATCTCTTAGTTCATCCATTACAATCTCGTAAGATGGAAAATAACTGGTGTTTTTAGTTGAATTGATTACGGAATGAATTCCTGATATTAAATGTGCTTTGCTTAGTGTATTCTCAATAAAACCATCTTTTATATGCCTTACTGGCGAAACCGTGAATATAAAATTCACATTAGGATTTATAGATTGAATATGAGTTATACACTTTTGAACTGATTCTGAGACTTCATTTACTGAAAGTAATACTTTTTCAAATTGAATTTGTGGAGCTTTATGACAATTAGCTACTATTTTACTCGATGTTTTATGTTTGTAAACCCAAGAGGTTCCTAAAGTAATTACAACGTGAGTTGCCTTTTCTAACTCTAATTTAGTATGTTTTAATGCTGAATTTAAATCGGACAATAAATCTGATGCCTTTAAACGATTTAGCTTAGAATGCACATCAAAACATTGAAATTGTTCGTTTAATTCAAACACTTCTTTTTCAGAATATCTATAACCATAAACCGATTTCTCAATAAGATTTTCTATGGCTTTTGTATGAAATAAGATTCCGAATGGATTACTGAATGTCTTAAACTTACTGTAAACAAATTTATCTCCAATATGTTCCGAAAAACAAGACCCAAATAATACTATTTTACTGTTATAATCAATTGTGTTTTGACTTACAGGTTTTAGTGGTGTTTGGGTTTGTAGTTTCATTTATTGAATGTATTTCTTAGCTCCATTTAAAGCATCTACTATTCCTTCAGGTTTTTTTCCTCCAGCAGTTGCAAAAAATGGTTGTCCGCCGCCGCCACCTTGAATGTGCTTCCCTAACTCTCTTACTACTTGTCCTGCGTTTAAACCTTTATCAGCCACTAACTCTTTAGAAACGTAACAAGATAAAATGGCTTTTCCGTTGTTTTCTGCTCCAAATAACAAGAATAAATTAGTGTACTGACTTCCCAATTCAAAACACAAATCTTTAATTCCTCCAGCATCTAAATCTATTTCCTTTGCTAAAAATGCAATGCCATTTTCTTCTGTGATTTCAGATTGTAATTCGCCTTTAAGGTTTTTAGCTTTGTCTTTTAGAAGTTTTTCAATTTCTTTTTTTAATGCAGAGTTTTCGTCTTGTAATGTTACAATAGCTTTTGCAGGTTCTTTTGTATTATTTAGTAATGATTTAATAGAAACAAACTCGTTATCTATAGTTTCGAAATAATCTTTCACAGCATCATTAGTAATAGCTTCTATTCTTCTAATTCCAGAAGCGACTGCACCTTCACTTGTAATTTTAAAATGCCAAATATCAGAGGTGTTTTTCACGTGTGTTCCTCCACATAGCTCTATAGATAGACCAAACTTTATGGTTCTAACTGTATCTCCATATTTCTCACCAAACAAAGCCATAGCACCTTCATTTACTGCTTGCTCCATTGTGGCATTTCTATTTTCTTGCAACTCTAATTTTCCTGCAATTCTTGCATTTACAAAATCTTCTACTTCTTGTAGTTGCTCGTTAGTAACTTTAGAGAAATGAGAAAAATCGAAACGTAAATATTTAGAATGTACGCTACTTCCTTTTTGTTCTACGTGCGTTCCTAAAATTTCACGTAATCCTTGATGTAATAAATGTGTTGCTGAGTGATTACAATCGGTCCTAAAACGTTGATTTCCATCTACAACAGCTTTAAATGTTTTGGTAAGGTCTTTTGGTAAGGTTTTGGTAATATGAATAATAACGTTGTTCTCCTTTTTAGTATCGGTAATATAAACCACATCTCCGTTTGGAACTTCTAAATAACCTTTATCTCCAACTTGTCCGCCGCCTTCAGCATAAAAAGGTGTTAAGTTAAATACTAATTGAAATAACTCACCATCTTTTTTAGAAGTTACTTTTCTATATTTTGTTAGTGTTACATTAGCTTGTAAAGCATCATAACCAATAAATTCCTGTTCAGTATCTTCTTTTACAGTAACCCAATCATCTGATTTTAAAGTTGACGATTCTCTACCACGATTTTTTTGCTTTTCTAATTCCTCATTAAACTCATCTTTATTATAAGTGAAATCTTTTTCGCGTAGAATTAATTCCGTTAAATCTTCCGGAAAACCATAGGTGTCTTTTAATTCAAAAACTTTAGCTCCAGAGATTTCTTTTCCTTCTGTTGTTTCAATTATTCTATCTAGAAGTAATAGTCCTTGATCTAAAGTTCGTAAAAATGATGTTTCTTCTTCACGAATAACATTTTCAATAAGTTGCTTCTGGCTTTTAAGTTCCGGAAAAGCATCTCCCATTTTAGCACTTAGCACTTCAACTAATCTATATATAAAAGGTTCTTTTGTGTTTAAAAAAGTAAAACCATAACGAACTGCACGACGTAAAATTCTTCGAATAACATAACCAGCACCAGTATTACTTGGTAATTGTCCGTCTGCAATAGAAAAAGCAACAGCACGCACATGATCTGAAATTACACGGATTGCTATATCTGTTTTATCTTTATTTGATAGTGTTTTTGTTTGTGTTAAGTCCTCATTAGAACCAGTATATTCTTTATTTGTAATAGTTTCAATCTCACGAATTATAGGTAAAAACACATCCGTATCATAATTAGATTTCACGTCTTGCATAACCATACATAAACGTTCAAACCCCATTCCTGTGTCTATATGCTTATTTGGTAAAGGTTCTAGATTTCCATTAGCTTTACGGTTGTATTCCATAAACACCAAATTCCAAACTTCTACAACTTGTGGATGATCTTCGTTAATTAACGTTTTTCCATCAACAAGTGCTTTTTCTTCTGGAGTTCTAATATCTACATGGATTTCGCTACAAGGACCACAAGGACCTTGTTCTCCCATTTCCCAGAAATTATCTTTTTTATTTCCTTTTAAAATACGGTCTTCACTTATATATTTTGTCCAAATATTATAAGCTTCCATATCCATTCCAAGATTGTCAGAATCATTACTGCCTTCAAAAACAGTAACGTAAAGAATGTCTTTATCTATCTTATAAACTTCTGTTAATAATTCCCAAGCCCAAGCAATAGCTTCTTCTTTAAAATAATCGCCAAAACTCCAATTCCCAAGCATTTCAAATAAAGTATGATGATACGTATCGTAACCTACCTCTTCTAAATCATTATGCTTTCCAGAAACACGCAAACATTTTTGTGTATCTGTTAAACGTGTATTTTTAGGCTCAGAATTTCCTAGAAAATATTCTTTAAAAGGAGCCATTCCTGAATTAACAAACATTAATGTAGGATCATTTTTTAATACCATTGGAGCAGACTCCACAATGCTATGCTTCTTAGATTCAAAAAAAGATAAAAATGTTTTGCGTATGTCTTGAGACTTCATAAGTTGAAATAAAAACACTTAGTTTTCACTAAGTTATAATGAATATTTAGTTTTTAACAAATAACACAATTTACAATTAAAATAAAATGATTAAATTGTGCGTTTACAAATCTAATACAATCTATAAACTAAATACAAAAATAGTATATTTTAAACAATGAGTAAAGTAAAATATTATTATGATTCTGATACGTTAGCATACAGAAAAATAGAGCGTAAAACTGGTAAAACTTTATTTCGCGTCTTTAGATTTCTATTTGCAGCATCATTATTTGCTTTATTATTTGTTTTTGTAGCTGGTAGATATATAGATTCTCCCGAAGAAAAGGCCTTAAGACGAGAATTGTCTAATATGCAATTACAATACAATGTTCTTAATAAAAAAATGAACGAAGCTGAAGCTGTTTTAGCTAACGTAGAAAAACGAGACAATAATATTTATCGTGTTTATTTTGAAGCTAATCCAATTCCCGAAGAACAACGTTTAGCAGGTTTTGGTGGTATAAATCGTTACAAAAAATTAGAAGGTTACGATAATTCTAAACTTATAAAAAATACATCTCAACGTTTAGATCAATTACAAAAACGTATTGTGGTACAGTCTAAATCTTTAGATGAAATAAAAATAATGGCAGAAGATAAAGAGAAATTATTAGCTGCTATTCCCGCTATACAACCTGTAAGCAACGAAGAATTAACTCGAATGGCTTCTGGTTATGGTTATAGAAGTGATCCTTTTACTAAAGTAAGGAAATTTCATTATGGTATGGATTTTACAGCACCAAGAGGCACTCCAATTTATGCAAGTGGCCATGGCGTTGTAGATAGAGCAGATAACCAATCTTCGGGTTATGGAAACCACATTAGAATTGATCATGGCTATGGTTATGTATCTCTTTACGCACATTTATATAAATATGAAGTTAGAGCAAATCAACGTGTAAAACGAGGAGATTTAATTGGTTTTGTTGGAAGTACAGGTAGAAGTGAAGCGCCTCATTTACATTACGAAGTGTTTAAGGATGGGGAAAGAATTAACCCTATTAATTTTTACTACGGAAGTTTGTCTGCGGAAGAGTTTAATTCAATGTTGCAAAATGCCAATCTAGAAAACGAATCTTTAGATTAATGGAGTTAGATTTACCTGAAAGACGTTATTATGCTATTGGAGAAGTTGCTAAGGCTTTTGGAGTAAACACCTCTTTAATTAGATTTTGGGAAAAAGAGTTTGATATTCTTAAACCAAAGAAAAATGCAAAAGGAAACAGGAAATTCACACCAGAAGATATAAAAAATCTAAAATTTATACATCATTTAGTTAAAGAACGCGGTTTTACCCTAGAAGGCGCAAAAACGCATCTTAAAGAAAAAAAAGATAAAGCCCTTAGTAAATTTGATGTTATTGCTAAATTAGAACACGTAAAAGCAGAATTAACAAACATAAAAAATCACCTTTAAAACCAAATACAATGAAAAAGTTTTTAGTACCAATAGTCGTTATAGCCTTATTAGGAATTTGGGTGATGAACTCATACAATGGACTTGTTAGCAAAGAAGAAAATGTTAGCGAATCTTGGGCAAAAATAGAAAGTGCTTACCAGAGAAGAACAGATTTATATAGTAATATTGTAAAAACGGTACAAGCATCTGCAGATTTTGAAAGAAAAACTTTAAACGAAGTGATAGAAGCTAGAGCAAAAGCGTCATCAATTCAAATAAATGTAGATGACTTAACTCCAGAGAATATTGCAAAATTCCAACAAGCACAAAGTCAATTTAGTGGAAGTTTTAGTAAATTATTAGCAACCTTTGAACGTTATCCAGATCTAAAAACAACAGGCGCTTTTAGAGAGTTTATGGCACAACAAGAAGGTACAGAAAACAGAATTAACGTGGCAAGAGATCGTTTTAATGAAAGTGCTAAACTGTTTAATGTTACGGTAAGAAAATTTCCAACAAAATTAATTGCTTCTTTATTTAGTTTTGACACAAAAGCTTATTTTGAAGCTGAAGCTGGGTCTGAAAAAGCACCAGATGTAAAATTCGAATTTTAGTTTTTTCTATGAGTAGCAAAGTTGAACAGTTTTTAACGGCTGAAGAAGAGCAAACTATTATTGAAGCTATTAGAAAATCTGAAGAATTAACTTCAGGAGAATTACGCGTTCATATTGAAGCTAATTGTAGCGAAAATATAGATGCTAGAATACTTGAAGTTTTCGAAACTCTAGAAATGCACCAAACCGATGAACGTAATGGTGTACTTATTTATGTTGCCGTTTTAGACAAGAAATTCGCTATTTATGGCGATGATGGCATTAATAGAAAGGTAGATTTAGAATTTTGGAATTCTACTAAAGATATAATTCAAAATCATTTTAAAGCTGGTGAATTTGCAAAAGGATTAACTCAAGGAATTCTAAAAGCTGGCGAAGAACTAAGTCGTTTTTTCCCTTGTTCGGATTCCGATGTTAATGAGCTACCAAATACTATTTCTAAAGGTTAATATTATATATGCTACATCAAGTATTAAAAAGTAATTATAAAAAGCGTTTCAAAACACTACTATTTGGAATGCTAATTTTATGTGTTTTATTTAATACAACCGCAGTATTTGCTCAATTTGATATACCAGAAGTTCCAAAAAAACAAACTTCGGTTTACGATTATGTTGGTCTATTAAATAGGGGCGAAAAACAAAATTTAGAGAATGATTTAATTCGTTATTCAGATTCTACATCTACACAGATAGTAGTGGCTATAATAGCTTCTACAAAAGGAGAAAATATAAATTATTTAGCTGCAAATTGGGGTGAAAAATGGGGTATTGGAGATGCAGAAAAAGATAATGGAATTCTAATTCTATTAGCCAAAAACGACAGAAAAATTGCCATTAGTACAGGAAGAGGAACGGAGCATTTGCTTACAGATGCTATGTCTAAACGTGTTATTGAACGGCAGATAATTCCTTATTTTAAACAAAACGATTATTACAGTGGTTTAAATGCTGGTGTATTAGCTATTTACAAAGTAATGACTGGTGAGTACAAAAACACCAGTTCTGATAATTCCGGTTTTCCAATTGGTTTTGTAATCTTTATGTTTTTTGTTTTTGTTATTATAATTATTGCACTTAGCAAAAAAAATAATGGTAGTGATAACCATAACGGAAAACATTTTAGACGTGATAGAGGTGGTAGTATTTTAGATGCTATTATTCTAAGTAATATGGGTCGTGGAGGTTTTGGAGGTAGCAGTAGCGGCGGAAGTTTTGGCGGCGGTGGATTCTCAGGAGGATTTGGTGGCGGAAGTTTTGGTGGTGGCGGAGCTTCTGGTGGTTGGTAGCATTTTAATTGTTAATGAATAAAAGTTATTACTTACCGTTAAAATTATTCATAGTATTATTAATCCCTGCTAATCCAAAGGATTTAATAGCTTCTACACATTTATCTAAACGTTCTGGTAACTCTGCATTTTCAATGTCTGTCCATTCTCCTAAAACGTAATCTACTTGTCGTCCTTTTGCAAACTCATCACTTATTCCAAATCGGAATCTGTTATAAGCTGTAGTTTGTAGTTTATCTTGCGTGTCTTTTAGTCCATTATGTCCTCCAGCACTACCTTTCATTTTAATACGAAGACTTCCAAAAGACAAGTTTAAATCGTCTGTAATAACTAACAAATTATCTAAAGGTATATTTTCTTTATCCATCCAATGTTTTATAGCCTTTCCGCTTAAATTCATATATGTACTTGGCTTAAGTAGAATAAAGGTGCGTCCTTTTAGCTTATAAATTGCTTTATCTCCTAATTTAGCCGTATTAAAAGCAATAGCTTCTTTTTTAGCTAAATGGTCTAATATTTTAAAACCAATATTATGTCTGGTATTAGTATACTCGGCACCAATATTACCTAAACCTACAATTAAAAATTTCTTCATATCTATTTCTATAGGATTCTTATCAAATAGTGTTTTAAGCCAATTAAACATAAATTATACCATTTATTCAAAAGTAAAAAAGCATCCTGAATTAACAGAATGCTTTTTGTAAAATATTAAAAAAGTTTGATTATTCAGCTGCTGCTTCTGGAGTTGCTTCTCCTTCAGTTGCTTCTGCACCTTCATCTTCTTCCTCGTCATCTAAAATAGTAGTACGAGAACGTCTTACTTGACAAACAACGGTATTGTCTGGATGCATAAATTTATATGCATCATTTTCTAATGTTGTAATGTATAATTTGCTACCAATTTTAAGAGGTGTAATGTCTGCTGTAATTACATCTGGTAAGTTTCCTGGAATTGCTTTAACACGTAAACTACGCTTGTTTTTACGTAAAACACCACCATTTTTAACACCTTTAGAACTTCCAATAAACTCTACTGGAATATCCATAGCTACTTCCTTATCTGCGAAAGTTTGATAAAAATCTACGTGTAAAATATTATCTGTTACTGGGTGAAATTGAATATCTTGTAAGATAGCATCAATTTTAGTACCATCTTCTAAAGCAATCACAACTGTGTGCGCATTAGGAGTGTATACTAATCCAGAAAAAGCTAATTCTTTTGCTGAGAAATGTACTGTTTTGTCTCCTCCGTATACTACGCAAGGAACCTGGCCAGCATTACGTAAGGCTTGAGTTGCTTTCTTACCTACGCTTTCTCTTTGAGATCCGTTAATTGTAATTGATTTCATTGTTATTTATTATTGATTATTAATATAATTTACATTAAAAACTTGTTACTAATAGATTTATTGAAGTGTACGTTCTGCATTACTTCACCAAATAAATCAGCGCAAGATAAAACTTTTATTTTTGAACTTGTTTGTTTTAAAGGAATAGAATCGGTTACAATTAATTCTTCTAGTTTTGAATTCTCTAAACGTTCGTAAGCACTTCCCGATAAAATAGGATGTGTACAAATTGCTCTTACACTTAATGCACCACGTTCCATCATTAAATCTGCAGCTTTAGTAAGTGTACCAGCTGTATCTACCATATCATCTACCAAGACAACATTTTTACCAGTAACATCTCCAATTAATTCCATATGAGAAATTATATTCGCTTTTGCACGTTGCTTATAACAAATTACAACATCGCTTGCTAGCGCTTTGGAGTATGCGTATGCACGTTTAGATCCACCCATATCTGGTGAAGCTATTGTCAAATTATCTAAATTTAAATCTCTTAAATATGGTAAAAAGATTGTTGAAGCAAATAAATGATCTACTGGCTTTTCAAAAAATCCTTGGATTTGATCTGCATGTAAATCCATTGTAATAATCCTTGTTGCTCCTGCTGTTTCCAACATTTTAGCAACTAGTTTAGCCGCAATAGGAACTCTTGGTTTATCTTTTCTATCTTGACGAGCCCATCCAAAATAAGGCATTACCGCTGTTATATGTCTTGCAGATGCTCGTTTAGCAGCATCTATCATTAATAACATTTCCATTAAGTTTTCGCTACTTGGATTTGTAGATCCAATAATAAAAACACGTGCGCCACGAATAGACTCTTCGTATGAAGGTTGGAATTCACCATCACTATAGGTTGAAGTAATTACGTTTCCTAATTTACTTCCATAAGCTTTTGCTATTTTTTCAGCTAGAGCTCGACTTTGAGTACAAGTAAAAATTTTGGCTTCGATATTTGGAGTCGACATCTTAATTAATTGTTTTACAACACTTAACGCATTGTTATTTTTTAATTGGATGCAAATTTATGGTTTTTTTTAAAGTTATGTAAGTTTAAAACTGCTTTATTTTGTTTAAAATGCTAAAAATAGATTATTTTTACACTTTTAATAACAAGCTCAAGTGGTGGAATTGGTAGACACGTCGGATTCAAAATCCGATTTCGCGAGAAGTGTGGGTTCGATTCCCATCTTGAGTACTATAAAAAACCCTCATTAAAACGAATGTTTTAATGAGGGTTTTAATTCTTTTATTACTTAGGCAAATTTTAAGGATTCTTTTGAGGTATATTTATTAACTTTCCCATAAACCCAAGCTATTTGCCCTAGTTGTCCTATAATTTTTATAGAATCTTTCATAGATAGTTTTGAGCCATCAGCATGAATCCATCGTTTAAGCGGTTTCTCACATAGCATTGATTTTGCATTACTCAAACCATAATAGTTAGACATTCTCTTGAAAATTTCAACATCAAAGATCCATTGCGTAACAAATTTATCTCTAAAAGCTATTTCAATTACATCTTTATGAAAAATTTTAGCACCACACTGTGTGTCCTTAAAATTCATTTTAAGAATTTTTCTAATAATAAAATTAATTGTCAAACTAATAATTTTTCTAGCAGATTCCTTTGTTATGTTTGCTCCCATTCTTGCAATTCTCGATCCACTTACAATTTTAAACTCTGAACCATCTATTGTTTTAACTAAATCATCAAAATCAGTCAAATCTGTCGACAAATCAGCATCTAAAAACCCAATATAATCTAAATCAGTCTCTTTAGCCATATGTAACATACCTAGACGAACGGCTTCTGCTTTCCCTCCATTTTGTTCACAATTATATATAGTTATAAAATTCTCTCGCCCTTTTTGTAAATCTTTAAGTATACTCAATGTATTATCCTTACTTCCATCATTTACAAAACACAAATGATATCCTGTATTTTTATCTATATAATTTATAAACTCCTCTCTTAATAAACGTTCGGACTCATTGTAACATGGTATTACAACACCAACACAACGCTCTTGAATTATTGTGTTTGCACCTATACTTGTGGTAAGTTTAGACTTACCTATTAATCTATTAATCCTTGCAGCTATCTCGTTTAAGCTTAAGGGTTTTTTCATATAATCATTTATACCTAAATCAAACCCCCTAACTATCGTTTCATCATCTGTTTCACCAGACAACATCATAATTGGTATAGCTGATTTTAGCACTAACCTAATGTGTTTTACAATGTCCATTCCTGAAACTTCAGGCATATTAACATCTACAATTAATAAATCTGGCTTAAATGCTTTAAATAATTCTATTGCATTTTTTGAATTCGTATCTGTTAAAACTTCATAACCTAAATCACTCAACCTTTTTTCTAAAGGAAGTAATACCAGTTTTTGGTCATCTATTGCTAAAACTTTCATAATAAATAATTTTAAAAAAGTTAATTATATCTCAAAAATAGGATGAACTTGGCTTTAAAATTAGAAAATTAGATAGCGATATCATTTAGTATAGACGAATGGTAGAATGCTATCGATGATTAATATTGGGGACAGTAATTAAAATACATATCTTTACAATGTTATTCTTTTAAATGAAAAAAACAACAAACAAGTATTTAATTGTTGCTATACTAATAGGTATTGCATTTCATGCTACGTCTATTTTTTTCACATTAGAAACCACATATGATGCGTTAATTCATTTATTTTTTGCAGAACATTATGCCAACAACTGGTTTGAACCTTGGAACTACAAATGGTATACTGGTTTCACTGTAATGAGCTATCCTCCACTTGTACATCAATCCATTGCATTACTCAGTTTAATTGCTGGTTTAAAATTCGGTATGTTTAGCGTTGCCATCATAGCTATAATGCTATTTATAACAGGTGTTTACAGGTTTTCTTTACTTATTACGTCTAATAAAACTATCGCCGGCTATTCTGCTTTTTTAGCTGTTTTTTCATCATCATTTATTGAAACGCTACATCTTTTTGGTCAACTACCAAGTATAATTGGTATCTCTATTTTAATGCACACCTTACCAGAAATTTATCTTTGGTTGAAAACTGGTAAATTTTGGTATTTAGCAACATCCCTTTCTCTAATAGCGGTAACCTTAACTTCACACCATGTGACTCCAATTTTTGGCATGATTTTTTTTATATTTCCATTAATAGGTATGGTAATAATGGATGTTTCGAAAGAACGTGTTAAAACATATAAAAACATTACGTTCATCGTGTTTTATAAAAGTTTCACAAAACTCTTTAAGCGTATTATTGGTTTTGGCGTTTCTTCTTTATTCATAATTATTGGCTGCATACTTCCCTATTGGATTAATTCAAAAAACAACCCAATTACTCAGGTTCCAATCCCTCATGGATCAAGAGATAACTTCTTAGAAGTCACCTCTTCTGGCTTAGTTTTTTTTATAATTCCTTGGGGTATTTTACTTATTATTTTCCCATACATATTTTATAGATATTATAGTAAACGCTTTCTGTTTTTTGGTTTATCATTAACTATTTTAACCATATTAGGAACTGGTGGCACAACATTTATTCCACGTTTTGTATTAGGAGAAACCGCATTTAACATATTAACATTAGATAGGTTTACACTTTGGGCTTCTATAATGTCTCTTCCTTTACTTGGAGAATTCACATACCGGTTTGCTAAAGGAGATTTAAAAAATCTAATACAATCAAAATTTGGAGCCATTTATCACCGGATAACTGGAGGTATCCTTGCTAGTCTTTTTGTTTTTATGGTGATTTTCTCAATGAGCTTAAATTATTTTAGACCATCACAACCTCAAAAAATAAAAATGCTTCCCATTGTAAATTTCTTAAACCAAGACGACCATGACAAATGGCGATTCTTAACTTTAGGTTTTGGAGATCAAATGGCGTGGCTTAGCACACAGACTAAGGCTCTATCTGTAGACGGCAACTATCATTCTGCCCGAAGACTTCCCGAACTCACCACAAGGCCAATAGAGCGACTAGAGAATTCTAAATTTAAAGGTGTTGCAGGTATAGGTTCACTTCAGCAGTTTCTAACTACACCAGAAAAATACAACCTAAAATACATTTTCTCTAATGATAAATTTTACGACCCTATTTTATATTTTTGTGGATGGCAACGTCTAAGACGATTAGAAAACGGTATTATGGTTTGGGAACGTTTAAATATCTCTCCATTAAGATCTATTTTACCAAAAGAAAATATTTCTGCTTGGCAAAAAATTATTTGGGGAATTATACCTATGTTAACAATTATAATAGCCTTTATATTAAACATACAAATCCTTTTAGCTAAAACATTAAAAGCAAAACCTATCCAAAATTTAAATCAGGAAATAAAACATTCTAAATTCCCAAATTGGCTTTTAAAAACAATTCATATATGGTCAATACTATTAGCAATCATTATTATATGTTGCATTTATAACTTCTACATTAAAAACGATTCACAGAGAAGTCCAGAAAATGTTATAATAGCTTACTATGATGCATTAGATTTTAAACAATTTGAAAAAGCATATAGTTTAATTAACCCACAAAGCAATTTGTCTATTTCTCAGTATATGCTAGAGGTTTCCGTTGCTGACGGATTATTAAGTAGTTATGCTAAATTAGACGAAATTAAAACCATTATAACTACTAAAAATGAAGTAGGTGCCACAGCAAAAGTAACTACTATATGGATTACCCCATTAGAGAAAATCACTAAAATATATTTTAAAACTTTGTATAAAAACGGAGACAAATGGTTTTTACAACCTGACAATTTAAATACTGACTTACCACCAGATCAACTTTATTCTGGCAACAAAACCAGCTATTTTAATCAAGGAAGACGAAGAATTACAACTGAACAAACACATCATGAAGATGTTTTGAAACAACCTATATTAGAAGTTATTTCTGCAAAATTAATAAAGAACAATAACCATTATTCGATAATTGGAGAAGTCCAAAATATTGATAATGTACCTGCAGATATTACTTTAAAAGGCACTCTTTACGACAAGAACAACAATCAATTAGCAACCTACAATGCAAAATATCATCTAAAACACAAACTAATGCCAAAAGAAACTTCTGTTTTTAAAATTAATTTTGAAGGTATTGCGTGGTCAAAAATAAAAGACTCTATTCCAAACACTTTTAATCCTGATGAATTTACACCTATTAAACTAAGCGAAGAACCTTGTATCTTTAATTTACAAGTTTCTGGAAATGTTTCTGGATCTGACTTATACAAATCTATTGCAATAAATAATATAGAGGTAAAAAAAACAATTATTAATGGAACTTTATTTAATAGTGGTTTAGAAGAAATAACTATACCTCAACTATTAATTTCATATTATGACGGTAACAAAAATTTAGTTTGGGTTGATCATAAATTTATACAAAATGGCATAAGGCAACAACGTAAACTGCCTTTTGAATATAATTTATTAGAAAATTTAGATCCTAAAACCATAAGTCAGAACATGGATAACATTTTTATTAACGGCTTACCAAACAAGGCTATTATTAGGAAAAATACCCCAAATAGAATAAATAATCATACTAAAGCCGAATTGCAAAAAATCAATCATTCAAATTTTAGTTATATTAAGATTGAAACGAATACTTATATCGGAAACCCAAATTAATGATTCTAAAAAAAACATATTTAATTTTAATTGGCTTAATTGTATTAAGCTCTTTTACTAATTTTAGAAACAACCAAACAAGTAGTGTTTGTAAATTAACAACTACTAAATCTCAATTTGAAGCTGGACAAAATATAGTCTTAACATTTAGTAACCTAAATACACAAACACAATTATATTGCTCCAATAGTTACGGCTCTACATTAATAAATCCAACAATTAGCAACAACCAACTTAATTACAAAATACCAACTAATTTCTGTTCTAAAAAAGGTGTTTTAAACTGGACGCTAATCCTTGAAAAAAATCCCATATCAGGTTTTATTTTAATAAAAGCTAAAAACAAAGTATCTAGCATAGAAACCTATATTGGTCCGCCAAGTATATTGGCTGGAGAAAAAGACTTCGCTATGTTAGTCGCAATACCAATAGACGATCTAGATAATCCTTTACCTGACAACACTAAAGTTATTACTAAATATCAGTTTCTAAATACTGAAGAAGAAGAACGTATTTATACCAAAAACTTAATTTCATATAAAAACATATACTCTAAGAAAAAAAATGGACGCATATTAGTATCTTCTGAATGCTTACAAACAAATTCAAAAGAACATACCATAATAGTTCATCCTGATGTACCCGTAAATTTTAATATTTCAGCTAAAAGAGATCATGACTATGCCGATGGCAATCAAATTACAACACTTAATACTTCAATAATTAAAGACATTAATAATAATATTATTGTAGATGGCACCTATGTAACTTTTTATATTACTACTAAAAATAAAACTATTCTAAGAACTAACGGAATAACTATAAACGGGATAGCATCGGGTAAAATAATACATCCCGAATCTGAAAATGAATGGAAAATTAAAGCCTATATAGATGGTATGGCAGAAAGCAATCTCATTATTTTAAATTATAAGCAAGTAATAATAGATTTTAATGTTAATTTATCTAACAAAGACAATTCAATAACTGTTGGTCCACTGCAGAGTTTTATGAAACAAATGATTCCTGACGGCTTAAATGTATCACTCTCTATATATGACAATAATAAACTAATTGCAATAAAAGAAAAGACCTCTTACAATGGCTATGTTACATTTAATTTAAACCCAAAACTTTACACTAAAAAAAATTACACATTCCAAGTTCAAACAGCAGGTTTAGAAAAGACTTTTAATACTAATAGCAAATGGTAGGCTTAAATAAAAAATTATTACGCTTAACACTAATAGCATCTTATATTATGATAACTACATTAATAATTTCTGGTGTTAGTGCACTATTCAGCTATCTAAACACAGGAGCTGACAGAACAAATATGTTACATACTGAAATTAATCAAATTGAAAACTACTTGCCAAAAATCAAATGGTCACTCATAAAAAACAAGGGAAGAAAAATGGACCTAGAGACTTTAAGCAACTTAGAAAAAGATTATTTAAACGCAATGTATGTTAAACATGTTTCTAATAAAACAAATACAAAATCTGGTTTAAAAGATTATTACACAGATAATGCAATAGAAAACCTTTACGACATAATCAATTTAAATAATAAAAACAATATTAACATTGAATCCACAACACTTAAGCACAACATCTCATTAGATTTTTTTAGTGAAGACGGACAATTAGCTGTAGTTACAGATAAAGACGTTTTAGAATACAAACGTGTTTTAAAAAACAAAAAACTAGTCTTAGAGACAAAGGAATTATCCACTTATTCTGTTATATTCTTACTTGAGGATGGTTTTTGGCGCATTAGGCATTCTGTAAAAACGAATGTAAAACAATATAAACCTAGAGAATCTATTATTAATACAGATAGCCTAAAAATTAAGGGAATAAACTATTACCCAAAAGAAACACCTTGGGATATGTTTGGACACAAGTTTAATAAAGATACTATAAAAAAAGATTTTAAAATTATAAAAGCAGCAGGATTAAATACAGTTAGAATTTTTGTTCAATATGATGACTTTGGAAAAGCTAAAGTCATTCCTGAAAAAATTGAAAAACTAAAAAAAACACTAGATGCAGCATTAGAAACTGAACTAAAAGTTGTTGTAACACTTTTTGATTTTTACGGTGACTATTCTATCTTAAATTGGACTTTAAATAATTGTCATGCTGAAAAAATTGTTTCAACTTTTAAAAATCATAATGCAATCCTTGCTTGGGATATAAAAAATGAGCCTAATTTAGATTTTGAATCTAGAGGAAAAGAAAAAGTAATTGCGTGGTTGGATCAAATGTTAGATGTCGTAAAATCAGCAGACCCCAATCATCCTATTACCATTGGTTGGTCTAACACAAAAAGCGCTGGAATTTTAAAAAGTAAAGTAGACTTTATTTCATTCCATTTTTATGAAGATTTAGCAAATTTAGACAAAGCAGTTAAATCATTAAAAAAAGAGGTTTCTGGCAAACCTATAGTTATGCAAGAGTTTGGGATGTCTTCATATAGTGGTTTTTGGAAACCATTTGGAACAACAGAAGAAGATCAATTAAATTACCACAAAAAAGCCCAAAATATAATTAAAGATAATGACCTGCAATATATGTCTTGGACCTTATATGATTTTGTTAAAGTACCAAAATCTGTTGTTGGAAATTTACCTTGGAGAAAAAACGCTCAGAAACGATTTGGTTTTATCGATAAAAATGGTGTTAAAAAAGAAGCTTTTAAATATATTAGTCAAAAGTAATTTCATTAAAAATAGCAGATTCTTGAGGTAGTTTACAAGTGTCTATTTTATCAAACTCAGTTAAATACATTTCAACTATTTTACTCATAGGATATGCGTTAGCAGCTTTAAAATTAGTTTTGCCTAAATCTATTCTATAATCATTATTAACAACTATATTTTCTATTGCTTTAGCCAAACTATCTACAGAGTTAGACTCAAAAAACTCACCTTTATAACCTTCATCCTTAACTAACAATGCTAAATCACCTAAATCTGGCATAACTACAGCTTTACCATAACTTCCTGCTTGATGCAAAACACCTGAGCTTCCTGTTGTAGACGTGTATGGAAAAACTACTACTGCGCTTTCGCTAAAAAGTATAGATACATCTTTCTCTTCGACATAACCTGTAAATCTTACTTGTTTTATATGCTTATATAATTCTTTAATATTTTCTAAATAACCAGGAACATTAGGATTATCTGTTCCCGCAATAACAATTTCTAAATCTAACCCTGTAGATACTCTTACTTTCTCTACAGCTTCTATCATATTTCCTACCTTTTTATAAGTTCCAAATTTCCCAAATGTCATTATTTGTAATGGTCCATTTGGCAATTCATAATTAGGTTGGCTGTCAAATATATCAAAAGTCCCGTGAGGGATTAATCTTACGTTTTTCGCATTATACTTCTCTTCTAATATCGTTACATATTTTTGCATTGTCACCACAACTGTATCTGCTTTTAATAACAATTTCGTTAAGCTCGTTCCAACAAATCCGTATAGTTTTTGCATTATTTTACTTTTAGTAAATCCAGCAGAACCTAAATCGACTTCTTCTAAAATATTATGAAGCAAAACAATATTAGATATTCTCTTTAGCTTACATATAAATGGTAACATTAAACCTAATGCTGCAGCAACTTTTTTGTCACCAAACTTCATAAATTGTAAATTAAACAAAACTGCATCCGGCTTGATTTTGTTTATAGCTTTTGTTACACTGACAATGTTTAGATAACTATTAAATCCCCAACATTCCTTAACAGTAACCTTACAGCCGTTCTCTGTAAAAAAAACATCTTTAGAAGCTTCAGTTTTATCAGTTAACAAAACAATTTCCGTTACACTCTCATTCTGTCTAAAATGTTTAACTAAGTGATAAGCATACTCATTTAAAGTCACTTTACTAGGCGGGTAAGCGGTTACAACTGCTAATTTCATAATGAAAATTTTAATATTACAATGTAAAATTGCAATTTTAAATAAAGATAATATGGCCTTTTTAGTTACATAACCTTTTACTGTAGATGAAAGGAAGGTTAATTATGATATTGTGTCCTAATCTTGCTTTTGTGAATTAAAAAAGAAGTATCCCAATTGGAAAGCCAATAATAAAAACATAGTGAAAATTTGCACATAGACAACCTGTTCTAAAGTTTTATGATAAAACACAATTAAAACAACTTGTAATAATCCAAAAAGACCTGAGAATAAAACTGGGATATACTTCTCTAAAGATAAAAAATAGTAAGCAAAGATATTAGAAATAGCAAAAACACCTGTTGACAAAGCATATTTCCATAACAAAGGGGCAACTGATAAATAATCCTCACCAAATAAAATCAAAATAGTTGTTTTAGGAAATAAAAATGTAATCCCAATAATTAAGCTTGCTATAATTGTAATATAGCCTACATACTTAAATAACACCATAGAAGTGTTCTTTCCTTCTTTTTTAAATTTGACTACCGTTGGCAATAATAGCATTACAAACATCCAGGCTATAAAATAAACGACTCTTCCTATTAGAGCCAAAGAAGCATACAAACCAGCTTCGTAGGCATCAAAATAATGTTTAACTAATAGAATGTCACTATTATTAATAATAATTTGTGTCAACTCATAAAACGCAGTAATCACGAAAAATGACCTTACAGACATTACTAAAGAGTTATCTAATTTTAAATTAGCTTTAAATCTAATTATACTAAATTTAAAAGGAAGCAGCCCAAAACAAAAAGATAAAAGTATCCCAAATGCTATTACAATAGACGATTTAATATTAAAAAAATAGATTAAACTTAATGTTATTAATAACCTGCTTAACATTTCAGTTTGGTAAGTTGCAGAAAGCTGTTTTAATTGATTAGCACCTTGAAAAACACCTCTATTTACACTCATTAAAAAATATAAAGGAATACCAATACCAAAAACAGTAAACATCATTGAACTGGATGTATTAAAGAGTGATTGCAAATATTTTGAATATGCAATTACTAATGCCCCAAAAAACAACCCGATAAAAAAAGAATATTTATATACTCTAGAAACAAAACTAACAAAAACAGGAGCTTCTAACTCTACTAAAAATTTTGCCGTTACTAATTGAAATGTCATTGCACAAAAAGAAACCACCAATAATAAAGTAATTAGAACAGCCGCGTCTGAAAATTGTTCTGGCCCCAATATTCTTCCTAGAATAAGGTTATATAAATAATTTCCACCATTAACAACAAGAACACTTAACATAAATAAGTGTTCTTGAGTTATTTTTAACCTAAGAGTATTAAATCGACCATTTATTTCATCCATAGTTTTATTTATTTTCTCTCCTTAAATCCAAAGTTAATTCTAACCTTAGGACTCTTAACATATTTACAATAAGATATATTTAGTTTACATCATTTTTAGATAAAACGATGTAAGAAAATAATGGGATAATTAGTCTAGGTTCTCAAATAAACTTAAAACCAACCAAATTATCTAAAAGAGCCTATAATTATCCCATTTTTAATATTAACTTATTAAAACTAAACCCCAATTACTTTATGCTTAGATGTAACACTTGAATGTTCAACATTATTCTAACTTATTTATAAAAATTAATTAAGCTGCATTATCAGATTGAATATCTTCATAAATATCTTTAGACCCCAATCCATTAACAGAAAAAAGTTTTTGATTTCTAAGTGCGTTTGCAAATAATGATTTAATTGCAGACACACCATTAGAATCTATACCTTTTAAACGTCCTATATTAATTGTAATAGAGCTGTATTTATTAATTAAATATTCAAAATGAATAATAAAAGATCTTGAAGTTGTCGCATTTAAGTTTCCTTCTAAAAAAAATATTCCGTTGTTTTCTAAAATTTGTAAAGCCATAATAAACTGTATTTAAATTAATATTAGTTTCTGATACAAATATCCAACAACAACTCATTTTTTTTATTTATTTTTCGTTGGAATACAAGTTTCTACAGATGAATGATTGCTTTAGTTTGACTAACTTGCAAGTAGTAAAAAACAACACTATGAATCTCAAAAACACATTTACATTTCTTATTACTATAAGTAGTTTTTTTTGCTTTTCACAAGAAATGCAAGAAGGGTTTACTTATCTAGAAACGGGCAAATACAATAAGGCAGAATTGTTTTTCAAAAACATATTAATTGATTACCCAAATAATAAAACAGCTAGATTATGTCTTGGAAGATCTATTGGATTAAATGGTAAACCAGAAAAGGCAAACTTACTATTCAGAAACCTTCTAACAGACTATCCGAATGACTTTGAAATAAAACTAAATTACGGTGAATCGTTATTATGGAATGGTGATTTTTTAAAAGCTAAAAATTATTTCCAAAACTTAATAATAGAAAACAATAAAAGTTTTCCAGCTTTGCTTAGCTATGCAAACACATTATCTAACTTAAAGGAGTACAAAGAAGCTTTAATTTACATAAATAAAGCGTTAGAAGTCTCTCCAGGCAATCCAAATGCACTAAACTCAAAAAAATACATCTACCTAGGTTATGCCTATAAAAAACAACAAAATCAAGAATACGATGAAGCTGAATTATTATTAAAGGAAAATTTAACTCTTCATAATAATGACAAAACCACTTTACTAAACCTAGCAAACCTTTACTTAATTACTAACAGACTAGAAGACTCTAAAAAAACTTATAATTTATTATTACAAAATCCAAATAACAAAATCAATGCACTTAATGGTTTATCATTGATTTCTCACCTAAACGCTAAAGAAAAAAAAGCATTACAATTAAGTTTACAAGCCTTTAATAGTTTAGAAGAAAAAACAGATACTATTTTGGTACAACAAACCACAGAACGTTATATACAAGCCTTAATATGGAATGGAGAATATAAATTAGCAAAAACTCTTATAAAGAAATCAAATATAATAGAGCCAACCAAGAATTGGATATTGGCGCTTAGAGCGACACTTAACACCTATAAAAGTGATTTTAAAAAGAGTTTAACAGATTACAATCAAATTCTAGAAAATGACAGTATTTCTTTTGATGGTAATTTAGGTAAAGCTAATTCATTAAAAGCTTTAGGGTTTTATAATAATGCTTACATCTCTGCAGAAAACACTTTAAAGTTTCATATGGGTCAAAAAGACGCAACTAGCTTTATAAAAAACCTTGATATTACCTTTACTCCTTCATACGAAGCAAAAACCTTATATACTTTTGATAATGGAGATAACGAAGCCATAGCATTTAATAATAAGATAGAATTCCCTATGTCTACAAAACTTAAAATTTTAGGAAATTATAATTACAGAAACACTAGTAATAAAATCACCAACAACAAAGCGACCTCTAATGACTTGAGTATTGGTTTATCTTACCAATTATCACCAAACATAACGTTTCAGAGTCTTGCAGGAATTACATCTGCTGAAGCAACAACAAATAATTACACACAATTTCTAACCGATATTTCTATTAAAATTACACCTTTTAAATTACAAAATTTAAACATTGGATATAAACGCGAATTACAAAGTTTTAACGCAGAATTATTAGATCAAGAAATTATACAAAATAATTTTTACGTTAATTATAATATGAATACTAATTTTAATCTTGGATTGTTTTCTCAATATTTTTATACCAGTCAAAATGATAATAACTCTAGAAATTTATTATTCACATCTTTGTACTACACTATTTTAAAGAGCCCATCACTTAAAACAGGCTTAAATTATCAATATATTACATTTAAAAATCAAGTTCCAGTTATTTACTTTAGTCCAGAAAAATTTAATGCCGCAGAAATCTTTATTAACCTAATTAAGGATGAAACTATTACGAAACCTAAAGAATGGTTTTACGAATTAACAGCTGCAACAGGATTACAATATATAGAAAATAACTCTAGTCAAAATACTTATAGAATACAAGCTAAATTAGGTTATAAATTTACTAATCGCTGCTTAGCTAATTTATTTGGGACTAGAAGTAATATTGCTTCTGCTACTGCTGCTGGGTTTACTTTTAATGAATTAGGGGTTCGTTTTAAATGGTTATTATTTAAGAATCCTGTTTTTAGAAATAACGAACAATAATTATCTTTACAACTTTCTTCTTAGGCTTGATTAATTCATAAAAACACATTAAAATTCACTAATTGTATTTATACTATGTTATTCTGTTATTTTTGTATCAGAGACAATCATAATAAATGGATTATTCTACCACATAATAAACATTATAAAATCAATTAACTATTAAGATTTTTAAACCAATAAAAAGGCAAAAGATATTCTTTTGCCTTTTTATTGGTTTAAATTATGTAATCTATTTCACTATTATTTTTAGTGGTTTATAAAAAACTGAGCCTCCAAATATCTTAAAAAAGTATAACCCAGAACTTAGATTATTCCTTTCTACTGTAATTACATTTTCTCCTTGTCTTATAACACAATCAGCTTGATATACTATCTCACCTAATTGATTATATAATACATACTTTAGAAAATCATTATTTATTGATGTAAAATGAATTTCCGTATGAGTTTCCATTGGATTTGGGAAAGCTTTTAAAATATTATTTGAAGCAGTAAAACTAGTTGCAGAGAGTAAGTTTGATTCCGAAAAACGCAAATTTTGCAATTCCATATTTTTAGTAATTTGCATTCCATTTTCACTAATCATAGTAAACACGATTGTAACAACATCATTAAAATCTATGTTTGAATTATTGTTTGAAACAAAGCTTGAAAATGGTATTTCATAATCTTGAAATTCATCGCCTAAAAAAATAGTTGCTTTTTTCTGGGTTTGCCAATCCGTAATACTTTGTTTCACTATAGTGATTTCTAGATTACCAGTTCCTTTCGCTCTTAATTTAAAAGTATTATAGTTTGTTAAGTCAACCGCTTTAAATCGAGGTGTCAAAGCTCTATAAGCTGCAAAATAGCTATTTGTATTAGCTGAAAATTCAATATTTCTTTCTATTGGAAAATCCAAATTATCAAAAGAAAAATCATTTTCAAAAACAGTATAATTATTCACTAATGTTCCAGATTGAGAATCATCTATTCCCCAAGGACCATCTGACATAAACAAATCATCTGGAGTTGAAAATCCATCTCCAATTCTAAATCCTACATCAAACAAATTACCTATTTCTAATATATGTGATGTAATATAACCATCTCCTAGATTAATTACATTCGATGTATAATCAAAGTTACTTGTTTCTGTTGTTCTAAATCCAGCATCAAAATTAATTTGTTGCGTTGCATTAGTGTTAACTATTTCTAAATTTAAACTACCATTTAAATATTTACCTTTTTTTACAAAAACAGTTGGCGGTGAAGAATTATTATACGAACTAATAGGTTTTTCTATATTTAATAAAAATAAAACCTCTTCCCCTAACCGATATAAGTCGTCTAATGAGTTTGACCAAATCTGAAAATTATAAAAAGTAACATCACCCTCGTACTTGTCTAAATTCCAATGACTTTCTACTGCAAAGTCAGTCTCATTATTTATAATTTTAGCAGACAAACTAAGTACAAATTCTATGGTTCCATCAGTGTTTTTAATTAATGATTTTATAAAAGATTGATTATTAATTTCTATTGTAGAAACCGACAATAATTCTGCCCCTAACAATCTATCACATATATATTTCGTATGTTCATAAACCCCATTTTCTGTTTTTAAAGCCAAAATAGAAGCTATTCCTATATCATTCTCTATATAATCTACAGAAAAGACTTCTGTGGCATTTGTAATACTTAATAAATCGGATGGTGTAGAATTTATAACATAATCTTCGTTAATAATTTGTAAAGGAATAAAGTCTTGCAATTGGATATTTGAAACCAAGTTTTTCTGAGCATATTGATTTGTTTTCATAATTCTTTGAGCAGAATTTTCATCAAACCTATAGCCAGATTTAGCCCTATTAAAACTTCGTTTATTAATTTTTTCAGATAAACGACTATTACTTTCCAATCCTCCATCGTTAGCTCCAGAAGTTGGAGGAAGTATTGCTGGACAAGACCCATATCCAGAACAAGATGGGTCTTCACAATCAACTAAACCGTCTCCATCATCATCAATTCCATTATCACAAATTTCTTGAGGCACCGGCGCTGTTGGACATCTTGCACCATCATTACTTGAGCTTGATGGTCCAAAAGCAAAAAGATTAGAATTCATAATACCCGTAGTATTTAAATCTTGTACATTTTGAATAACATAAATAGTTCCCGTCTGATTTGCCGAAACATAGAAACGTCCTGAAGCATCAAAATAAACAGCACCATAAGTATAAGTCAAACCTGTTAAAATTGGCACCTCGCCTAAAGAAAGAACACTTCCATTATTTGGATCAATTCTGTAAAGGATATTACTATTTTTCTCTACAGTATATAAATTACCATCTACTGCATTAAAAGCCCAATCATGAACACTAATATTTTGTGATAATGTTTCTGTTGCTAAATGTACTGTGTAACTTGTAGAACCTGGATCTAAATTTACCTTATAATAAGTTGTCCCTCCACCTTTTAAATAATAAACACCTTGAGAATTTATATCTCCAACATAAGAGTTAGATGTTGATAATTCATCTATGTAATATGTTGTTGTTTCAAAATCTTTACCTATTCTTACAATAGATTTCTCTGGGCTAGTTAATGATCCCCAAATAAATCCGTCCGCAGGGTTGTATGCTGTTGCATTAATATTTCCTGGAGTAACGTTTTCTGCCACTAGGTAAGAATTCCCAGATGCTAAGTCTATAGAGTATACATCATTATTCTGAAATAAGTAAGCATTGTAATCGCAATTAAATGGAATATTTTGTCCTTTTAAAATAAACGTTACTAAAAAAAAGAGGAAGGTGATTTTATTAGATTGGCGTATTGATTGTTTCATAATAAATGTGTTTAATATTTATTAAAACTACAATAACAATATAATTAGTTATTTCATTTTCGATAGATAGAGCTTAAGTTTAGACCAATTGATGTTTTAAATCGATTATTACAATAAATTAAGGCGTTTCATTAATTCTGGTCTATTGGATCGACTTACAGGAACAACATCTTTTTTTATCAAAACACTATTATCTTCAATATCAATTATTTTTTTAAGGTTGATAATATAAGATCTATGAACTTTCAAAAATAAATCACCTGACAATTTGTCTTCGATTTTTTTCAATGTAGAATGCACTGTATAGTTTTGATCTTCTGTTTTAACATAAATATAATCACCTTTTGCTTCTATTAAATAGATACTTGGAATATTAATTTTAATTAAACGTCGATCTATGTTAACATACAAATCTTTAACCTCTTCATTATTAGTTTCAGCTCCTTTTTTTTCTATAACTGCCTGTATATTTTGAGTTTTTTGAATCGCTTTATTAAAACGTTCTTGAGTAATTGGCTTAACCAAATAATCTACAATACACTCATATTCAAAAGCTTCTATAGCAAACTTAGAATCGGAAGTTGTTAAAATAATTTTAGGTGGATTCTTTAAGGTTTGAATAAAATCAAAACCAGTAAAATCTGGCATATGTATATCCAAAAAAATTAAATCTACATCATTTTGGTTTAAATATTTAATTGCTTGAATTGCATTAGGAAATTCTTCTAAAACATTAATAGAATTAACTTTTTCGCAGAAATTACTTATTATTAATCTTGCTGTAGCTTCATCATCAATAATTATACAATTCATAAAACAATTTAGAGCTTAGTTAAATATTTAGTTATTTGATCTAACACAGCTTCAAATTCTTCTTTCAAAAGAATATTATCGTCTTTTAAGTTGTTTTCAAAATCTGTAGCCACATTATAACCTTTTACAAGCCCTAAAATACTGATTTTATGCTTAAGTTTATGAACTATTTCTGCCGTGGCTTTATAATTGTTAGAATTTATATTCTTTTGATAAACTATTTTCTCTTGTGGATACTCTTCCTTTATGATGCTAATCAACTTGTTTTCAAAAGATTTATCTCCATCAGACATACTTTTTATATAATTCAAATTTGGTTGTTCCATTTAATGTTTTTTTAAAGTAAAGTAAAATATTGTTCCAATTCCTGGAGTGCTTTCTAACCAAATAGAACCGTTATAAAGCTCAACAATCTTCTTGACTATAGATAGTCCTATTCCCGTAGACGTTTTACTTTTATTTAGAACATGGAAAATTTTAAAAATTTTATTATGAAATTTTTCTTCAATTCCAATACCATTGTCCTTTATAGAAAATAAATAGCCGTTTTTTTGTTCTTCACAGTTAATTTCAATAAGTCCTTTTTCTTTGTCTATAAATTTAATTGCATTACTTATTAAATTCTGAAAAAGTTGTTGCAACTTAGTTTGATCTCCATAAAACATAGGTAAAGTATTATTTACTACTACTGTTATGTGATTAGGTATAAACAAAAGATGTTTAATTTCTATAATTAGTTGAGATAAATCAACATTTGTGTTTTCTGAATTATCTGAACCAACACTAGAATAGTTTAATACATCAGAAATAAGGATTTCCATTTTTTCTAATGTAGTATCTATTAAACTGAAATATTCTAATGATGTTGTATTAAAATGATGTTTATTATCATCTTTTATCCAGTTAACTAATGCATCTATACTTCTAAGTGGTGATTTTAAGTCGTGTGAAACAATATGAGCATATTCTTGCAATTCAATATTACTTTTTTCGACTTCTAGTAAGAGGTTTTCTTTTTGAATTTCTAAAACCTTCAACTCTGTAATATCTCGAACTATACCTTGAGCTGCAATGGCTTCTTTATTTTTATTGTAAACGATACTTCCATTAATATGAACCCATTTCACATCTTTAGATTTATTCAAGACTCTAGTTTCATAATTTTTAAAAAAACCTTTATTACAAAGAGTTCTGAATGAAGATATGGCATAATTCATATCTTCTGGATAAATTAAATTTATCATATTTACAACTTCAACGTTTATATCATAATCGAATAAAAGTGACGCTGCTTCATTAAACTTTAGAACATTTCCTTTTAAATCTATTACAACATAAGCATCTATAATATTTTCAAAAACACCTTGCAATTGAGAAGATTTTTCATCTAATAATTGCTCTAGTTTTTGAGACGTATGATACAATACTCTTGACTTTTTTTCAAGAATTTTCTCTGCGGCTTTTCTAGCTTCCTTTTCACGCTGCAAAGCACGTTGTAAAATATCTATTTGTTTTTGACTCATTAAATTTTATTAATCACAAACCTAACTTCTGTACCATCTTCTTTTATTTTCTCTAATACTATAGTCGCTTTAGATTCAAAATGCTCAAAGGTCTTGTTCATTAAACCTAATCCAAAATGATGCATTGCGCGACTAGATTTATAAATCATGATTAAAGAATTAGTCGTTTTTTCTATAACTTCAAAAGTTGGCAACTCTGCGTCTGGATAAATTTTTCTAACCTCAACATGTATATGATTTTCAATTGAAGAAATCATCTCAATCGGATCTTTGTAAGTTGCCAATAAACCTGGATAACTATTTTCTATTACAGAAAAAAAATGCTCCGCATAAGTTAATAACAAATCATCTATAGAAATCCCGGTGTTTTCACTTAAATGCTGAAGCAATTGCAACATTTCAGAAAAACTATATGTTCCAACAGATGTATATACCCCATTAGATTCTAAATTAGAACTAGTAATAATTTGATCTACCATTTCTAAACCAAATTTAATTTCGACTAAATCTAAAAACTCTGTAAAAACAATACCTTTCATTTATGTATTTATTAATTCGTTAATACTCCAATACGTTAAAATAGTTTGAATTTTAACTTTGTAATCTTCATATTTTAAAGGTTTAAGAACATAACCAGAAACTCCAATTCTATAACATTCTAACAAATCTTTATTGTTATTAGAAGTTGTTAAAATTATTGTTGGTATATACATTAAAATCTCATCCTTTTTTAAAATATTTAAAAACTCTATACCGTTAATTTTAGGCATGTTTAAATCTAGTAAAATTATATCAGGTAAATCTTCTTTTTTTTCTAAAAGATTTAAAGCTTCTTCTCCGTTATTTGTTTCAATTATTTTATGATTAAGTTTTAATGTTGAAATGACTCTATTAAGTTTCATAACTTCAATATCATCATCTTCAATAAGTAAGATTTTAAGGTTTTTCATAAGCTCATTTAAAAATAGCCTTTAAATTAGTGTAGTTCAATCTATTTTATTAATTATATCGATAAACAACTTTTATGTGTCGGTGAAAAGCGATTAAGTGTCGATTAATAGTTTTCTTCAGTCTATACAAAGATTTTATACTACATAATTTAAGCATCTTAAATCGACAAAAAAACCTTTAGATTATACTTTTTCCTAAAATTTTCACAAGACAACAAAACCAAACTTCAAAAAAATGTATTTTTGTTTAATAAATTTTAAGATAAAGCTAAACAAAATGACTCCAGATAAAAAACCAGATAATGTCGTTTTTAATAAAGAAACCCAAACTTACGATGCTTCACTTAAGCCTTATGCCACAAACGTTGGTGCGCCAGCAATTAGGATTACAGAAAATGTAACTTGGAAAAACAAGAACATAAACATTGCCAATAAAACAATTAAAGCAAAATATTTAGAGTTAAAAGCCGAGTACGATAAAATGCTTGAAGAATTAGAGTTTAATAATCTTATTTATAACGCTAAATTCAATTTTCATCCACTTATAGGCGAAACCTATCATTTATATAATGATAAAAACAGAAACCCTTTTCTTTCCATAATAGCTCCTAACGAGTGTGATTTTGAATTTATTGGTAGCTTCTACTTAAATTCTGAACAACTTTGGAAGAAAAAAGAGGTAACAAACGGTTAAAATTATAATAGTTAACATTTTAAAAGGTTTAATTTTTTTTGTTTTTCATTATATTTGAGTTTAAAACCAAACCTAAATGTTAGAAACTTTCTTCACAAACGTAAAATATGGTGTAAATCATGTTTTAGATATCAATGCATATGATCACGTATTATTTTTAATTGTACTTACAGTTCCTTATTTATTTAAAGATTGGAAACGTGTATTCCTTTTAGTTACTATGTTTACACTTGGGCATACCATTTCTTTGCTATTAGCCGTTTATGGCGCAGTAAATATTAAATCAAGTATTATAGAATTTTTAATACCTATAACTATTTTTATAGTAGCTCTATTTAATGTCTTTACTTCAGGAAAAGGTGCTCAACAAGAAAAAATTGGTATTCTGTTTTTTTCTACGCTTTTTTTTGGACTAGTACACGGATTAGGTTTTGCAGGCGAATTTAGAATGTATATTGGAAAGACGCAATCTAAACTAATTCCACTATTAGAATTTGCTTTAGGTATAGAGATAGCACAAGTTATAATTGTATTCTTAGTTTTATTTTTAGGTTATGTTTTTCAAACTGTTTTTAGATTTAATAAACGTGACTGGATTATGGTAATTTCTGCAGTTGTTGTTGGATTAGTTATACCACTGCTACTAAACAATTACCCTTTCTAAAAAACAATAGATATTTGTTTAAAAACCTTAATTTCGCGTTTCATAAACGGTTATTTAAAATGAATTTTTTATTATTAAGTAAGCGGTTTTATTAAAAACATTATATGCCTACAACAGAAAAACAATTAAAGTACGATAAAGCCTACTTACGAATGGCTAAAGAATGGGGTAAATTATCGTATTGCAAGCGCAAACAGGTTGGAGCAGTTATTGTAAAAGACAAAATGATAATCTCAGATGGCTACAATGGTACACCATCAAATTTTGAAAACTTTTGCGAAGATGATGAAGGTTACACAAAGTGGTATGTTTTACATGCAGAAGCTAATGCCATTTTAAAGGTAGCTTCAAGCACACAATCATGTAAAAATGCGACACTTTACATAACCTTATCACCATGTAAAGAATGTAGTAAACTAGTTCATCAAGCAGGGATAACACGTGTCGTTTATAACGAAGCCTATAAAGATAATTCTGGTATAAAGTTTTTAGAAAAAGCAGGCATAGAAATAGAACATATCAACAATTTAGAAGAAACTAATGTCTAAAGTGAAATTATATTTACCACTTATAATTGGAGTTGCAGTAGCGGCAGGAATATTTATTGGTGGAAAATTAAATTTCTCAGACCATTCAGATCGCGTTTTTGCTTCTAACAGTAAGAAAGACAAACTTAATAGACTTATAGATTATATTGAGTATGAATACGTAGAAAACGTAAATACCGATAGTATTGTTGATGTTACAGTAAACGAAATTCTAGATAATTTAGACCCACATTCTACCTACATTCCAAAAGCAGAACTAAAAGAGGTTCAAGAAAGTATGAAAGGTAATTTTATAGGAATTGGAATAAGTTTCCAAACCTTTAAAGATACTATTACGGTAATTAGAAGTCTTAAAAATAGTCCAAGCGAAAAAGCTGGAATTATTGGTGGTGATAAAATCATTACGGTTAATGGCGATAATCTTACAAATAATAGTGAACTTGATGCCGAATTAATCAAAAACATTAAAGGTCCAATACATACAGTTGTAAATCTTGGTATTTATCGAAAATCTACAGATACTTTTTTAAACTTTAAAGTTGAAAGAGATATTGTACCTCTTAAAAGTGTAGATGCAAATTATATGTTAAACGATAGTTTAGGGTACATTAAACTAAACCGATTTTCAGAATCTTCATACAAAGAATTCATAACAGCTTTAAGATTATTAAAAAACCAAGGCGCTAAAAGTTTAGTATTAGATTTAAGAGATAATCCTGGTGGTTTTATAGCTATAGCAAATCAAATTGTAGATGAGTTTATTGAAGATGATAAACTAATACTTTATACAAAAAATAAGCGTGGTGATATAGAAAAAAGCTTTTCGACAGAAAAAGGAATCTTTGAAAACAATGCTGTTTACGTTTTAATAAACGAAAACTCGGCTTCAGCTTCAGAAATTCTTGCTGGTGCATTGCAAGACAATGATAAAGGCACTATAGTTGGAAGACGTTCTTTTGGAAAAGGCCTAGTACAACGCGAAATGCAACTAGGAGATGGAAGCGCTATACGATTAACCGTATCAAAATATTATACGCCAACTGGAAGATCTATACAACGTAATTACAGCAATGGAAATGATGATTATTATGATGAGTATTTTGAACGTTACCAAAGTGGAGAATTAACCGATGAAACTAAAATTAAAGTAGACGATTCTTTAAAATTTACAACACCAAAAGGAAAAACGGTTTATGGTGGCGGCGGAATTATACCAGACGTTTTTGTTCCTTTAGATAAAGGTATGAATAACCAAACTCTAGAGTTTCTAGAAAAAAGAGGTTTAACAAGTCAGTTTGTTTTTGAGTTACTTGAAAAAGACAGAGCGTTATATTCTGAATTAAAAGAAAACGATTTTATAAAAAATTATATAATTGAAGATCGTATTGTAACAGAATACGAGACGTTCTTAAAACAAAAAACAGAATCTAATATTGTTTTTGTAACCTATATAGAAGAAGTAAAACACTATATAAAAGCTAATTTAGCCCAACAATTATTTGGAGGAAGCACGTACAATAAAGTGCTTAGCAAATATGATAATATGATTGAAAAAGTTTTGGAGCTGGAAGTTGGTAAGTAAAGGTTAATCGTGAAATTTATGAAAAACAAGTCCGTTTATCCGATAAATTTTTCAAGATAAAATTGGCGATTTATGCTTTAAAACAAATGGTGATGGTCTTATTCTACATAATGGAAAATCATTTATAAATGTAACAAAAACTACAAACCAAACTCTACTCTAACCTTTTTAGTTAAACCTTTAACAACCAAATCAAAAGAATGGTTAATAAGCTCTGCTAATAGTTTTGGGGGAATATCGTGGTCTTTTAAGTAAATAGTATTCCAATGTTTTTTACTCATATGGAATCCTGCAGTAATACTACTATACTTTTCTCGAAGTTCTATAGCATAATCAGGATCGCATTTTAAATTAATAAAAGGATTTCCACTTTCCCATTTTTCTAAAGGAATTAAAGCAAACATTTTACCGGCAACTTTATAAACTAAAGTATCCGCATCAAAAGGAAATGTGGCTTCAGTTTGTGGTTTAGATTCACAAAATTCTTGAAGTTGTTGTAAATTCATTTTATAGATTTCTTCTTTTTATGATTTAAATCTATTAGCCTAATCTGTTTAGAACGCTTAATAGAAGTGTTTTTTTTAGATGACATTTCTTTTGGAAAAATTATATCTAAACTTATTAAAATATCTGTGATATAGTCTAAAATTGTACTCATAAGGCAAAGTATTCTACTCTAATTTATGAATTTTAAACACAAGATGCTCAAAATAAGTTCTTAACACAGCATATAATTCGACAAAATGTAAAAATAGTCAGACAAAATTGAGTTATCTCTTTTTGTATTCGCTATGCTTTTAACTCTTTAGTGGACGATTTTTCTAATTTCAATTTAGAATAATCTAATTGCCAACCAATTGTTTTTACCACATTTTCTATTAATAGAATACTATCTAAGGCTTCTTTACGCGCTACGTTATACAAACCGCTTTCTGGCACTTTATTAATAATATGTTGCTTAGCTTCTTTTTGTAACTCGGTTAAATCTTGGGCTTCAAACTTATTAAAAAAGCCTTCTTTTTTATCGTAATAATTGATGTCGTTTTCTATGGATAATATTTCTGGTTGTGGAAAATGTGTTAAGATAATTTTCTTCTGCTTCAAATTTGTTTCAATCTCAATTTCACTTAAATCGAAGCCTATATGCGCTTTTGCATTTATAACAATTAATGCTTTTTTTCGGCTTGAAATAAGTTTTAAATAACGTTCTTTTACGTTTTCGTAATGATAAATTTCAGCAAAATCTCCTTCTACAGTTACAAACTTACAGACCTTTTTTATTTGTTCTACTAAAACGGTTGCTTGATGTGTTGTTCTTTTCTTTTCGGTAAAAAAACGATAAGCAGTTACCACAACTAAAACGAATAACACACCTATAATTAACGTAAAAAATGTTTCCATACTTATAGTAGTTTATATAAAATTGGTTTGCTAGGCGACGCGTCGTTTTTAAATGATGCTATTTGTAAGTTTAAAAGATAACTTCCATCCATTACTTTATTTGGAACATAAATAAATTCAGTAATAGTAGCGTTTTCTCTAGTATTTTCAGGATAACTCCAAAAAGCTTTATGCGCTAATAATTTTCCGTCGTCCTTTTCCTTATCTACACTTGGCAAATCTATTAACAAATGCTGAATCTCTTTTTCTTTAATTAACAAAGCTGCTTCCTCTGTTAAGTAAGGCCAATTCGTATTAGAATATTGTCGTGATTTTTTATCCTTAGTATTAGGCATTGTTCTAATAACTAATGCTTCAGGTTTTTTTCCCTTTAAAAGATACTCTATTTGATGTTTTGTAATAACCAAATCATCTCCTAAAGGTTCTGGCGCTACAGATATTACTTCAGCTAAAAACATAAACGTTTTTAAAGCTTTGTTTATACTTCTAAAATCTTTAGAGATATGTCCTACACATTCTGTATGTGTTCCGTGTGCATGCGGATTAAAAGCTATATTGTTAAAATTAACATCCGCACCTTTTTCTATACTTCCAGTCCAATCTCCTAACTGTACTGGATTAATTTTTGGCTCGTCTATATACCACGCATTTACGTTAGTTACAGACGGTTTTATAAGAATAGAGATATCTAAAGGTTGCGAAAAATCGACTTTAATCTTCTTGTTTTTTAATTGTATTTCTGCTATCAAAATTTAATCTATTTTAAAAAGTTGTGACGCAATTCCATCACATAAAAACTGTCCTTTTTTAGTCACTTTTATTGTACTTTTTTCAATATACAATAATTGTTCCTTAATAAAATTTTCGGCTTGATTTAATAATTCGGTTTTATAATCTAAGCCAAAATCTGACTCAATTTTATCTAAAGAAATTCCCCAAATGGTTCGTAAACCAGTCATAACTGTTTCGTTAAATCTATCGTTTTTGGTTAAAACCTCTACTTCATTTGGCAATGTGCTTTCCTGAATAGATTTTATATATTTTATATTATTTTTTATGTTCCAACTTCTGGAAATTCCATTAAAAGAATGTGCCGATGGGCCAACACCTATATAGTATTTACTTAACCAATAGGCGGAATTGTTTTCACTATAAAACCCAGGTTTTGCAAAGTTAGATAGTTCGTAATGCTTAAAACCATTTTTAGCTAATTCGTCTTTTAAAATAAAGAATTGCTCTTGTGCCATTTCATCATTCACATTATCTATTTTCCCTTTAGCTATTAAGCTTTCTAAAGCGGTTTTTGGCTCTACAGTAAGTGCGTAACTACTTACGTGAGGAATTCCAAAACTAAGTGCCATCTGTATGTTTTTTAACCATTGTTGATTAGTAGCATTTGGAATGCCGTAAATTAAATCTATAGATATATTATCGAAATATGTTACAGCTTCTGCAATACATTTTTTAGCTTCTTCAGAATTATGCGCACGATTCATTAGTTTTAAATCAGCTTCAAAAAAAGATTGCACACCAATACTTAATCTGTTAATTCCAATGTCTAAATAATTTTGATAAATATTAAACGACTCATTTTTAACCTGAATTAAGTCGTCTGGATTAGCTTCAAGCGTTATTTCTGGATTTTCGATAACGTTGTAATGTTTATAAACCGCTTTTATAATAAAATCTAATTCTTTTACAGACAATACGCTTGGTGTTCCGCCACCAAAATAAATGGTTTCTACCTTAGTATCTTTAAATTCCGATTTACGCAACTCTAATTCTTTAGCTAATGCTAAAACTAAAGCATCTTTCTGTTTAAAATTTGTAGAAAAATGAAAGTCGCAGTAATGACAAGCTTGTTTGCAAAAAGGTATGTGTATGTATATTCCGGACATTAATATTCAATAATTATTTAGGCTTTTTAACTGAAGACTTTTTAGTAACTCTATCTTCATTTTTACTCACAAAACTTGCCCAGCCAGAATAATTTTTACCTATTTCTACACGACCTTGATTATAAAAATGACAAACTGCAGCTCCTAAACCATCCATAGCATCTAAATTTTTAGGCAATTTTTTAATACCTAACAAACTTTGCAACATTTTAGCCACTTGCTCTTTACTAGCATTTCCGCTGCCTGTAATAGCCATTTTAATCTTTTTAGGTGCATATTCTGTAATTGGCACTTCTCTACTCAATCCTGCTGCCATTGCAACTCCTTGAGCTCTGCCAAGCTTTAACATACTTTGCACATTTTTTCCAAAAAAAGGCGCTTCAATAGCAATTTCGTCTGGATGATGTGTTTCTATAAGCTCTATCGTTCGCTCAAAAATAAGTTTTAGTTTTAGGTAATGATCGTCGTATTTTTTTAAATCGAGTTCGTTTAGTTGCAACAACTCCATTTTTTTATTCACCACTTTTATAAGACCAAAACCCATAATGGTTGTTCCTGGGTCAATACCTAAAATAATTTGTTCTTTATCAGTCATTAATTACAAGTTCTACAACCACTTAAAGACACAGACAAACCAAGTGTTACCGTTAACATATTACCATTAAAAGAACCATAGCCTTCAGAAATGGGATCAAATTCGCTACCAAAAGCAAATACGTAAGATGTATCTAAATAAACCGATGTTGTTCTTGCCACTTTATAATGAAACTCAAAACCTGCCATTGCATTTAAAAACGATGTTTTATTTGCGCCATAATCTCCTAAAGGTTTAATCATAGAAAAACCAGGACCTGCATGTAACACAAAACCTGTTCCTTGTGGTAAAAAGGTTGTTTTTGTTGTTAAATCGTAAACCAATTGTGCGTTTACTCGTGTATAGTTTAATTTAAATTCTGGAGAATCGCTTCCGTTAGCCATTCTATTATATCCTAAATCTAATTTTGCTCCAAACTGTGCTTTAAACATATATTGAATTCCAAAATTAATTGTCGGAAAATTGGTGCTTTGAGACTCAAACGGTTTTACAAATCCGTCTTGAGAAGGCGAATTAATTCCAAATGCAATCTGACCTTTTAAAACACTATAATCTTCTTGAGCAAAAAGCGTTGTTAGACTTAATAAAAATAGAATAGCAAAGCATTTAAAACGGTTTTGTAATCGCATTATCTTTAGTTTTAGTTATTTTGCAAGTTAAAATAACACTTTAACCTTGCATTACAAATCTAAGCAATTCTTTTTTGTAGGACTAAAACTAGCTTTAGTGTTTGGTGCTTTTTATGTTATTTATTTAAAATGCTTTGCATCTAATAGTTTAAGTTGGTCTTTATTTACAGAAGTCTTAATAAATTCTAAGGTTTTAAAAACAGCTTCGGTTTTAATATTGATTGTTATGTCGGTTTTAAATTGGTGTTTAGAAATCATAAAATGGCAGTTATTAGTTAAAAGCATTCGTTCTATTTCGTTTTTTGAAGCTTTTAAGCAATCTACATCAAGTCTTACGGCTTCTTTAATTACTCCAAACCGTATTGGAGAATATGGTGCAAAAGCATTGTATTATCCAAAATCTGCAGCTAAAAACATTGTCGCTTTAAATTTATTAGGAAATTTAAGTCAGTTATTTTGGACCCTTATTTTTGGTTCTTGTGGATTGATTTATCTTTTTAATACTTACAATTTCAACTTACCTATTAGTAATAATAACATTCTTGTTTCTGTATTAATTGGTCTATGTTTTTGTGGTGCTATTTTTTGGATTTACAAGAAATTAAACTTTAATGTAAATCATATAAAAACCTCTAAATCGGATGTTTTTAAAGTGATTTTATTAGCAGCAGGAAGATATCTAGTCTTTTCATTTCAGTTTTATATCATCTTATATTTTTTCAATATCGAATTATCTTATATTGAAACTTTATCCCTTATAAGTTCTACTTACATTTTAGCCTCTATAATTCCTGCAATCAGTTTATTTGATGTGGTTATTAAAGGAAGTATTGCTGTTTTTCTATTTGAATTAGTTGGAACAAATCCCGCTTTAATTTTATCGACAGTTTTAATAATGTGGCTTTTAAATTTTGCCATTCCAGCAATTATTGGGTCGTATTTTGTAATTAGGTATTCATCTAAATCTATTTTAGTATGATTATTTTCTACGTAATTATAGCGCTTTATGTTATTGCCATTTCGTTACTAATATTTGGTTTTTTTAAAGTGAAGACCGAAACATTAAAAGATATAATTCCTGAAGTTAAATTTTCTATTGTAATTCCGTTTAGAAACGAAGCTTTAAACCTACCAGAACTTCTTAAATCTTTAGAACAACTTAATTATCCTAAAAAAAAATTTGAAGTTATTTTTATAAACGATAATTCTTCGGATGATTCTCTAACTATAGTTGAAGCTTTTAAAAACACATCAACTATAAATCACATCATTTTAAATGCGAGTTCCAACGCTGCTTCACCTAAAAAAGACGCACTAACACAAGCTATTAATTTAGCCAAAAACAAATGGATTGTAACCACAGATGCAGATTGTATTTTTAGTGTAAATTGGTTAAATAGCTATAATCAGCATATAAAAGAGAGTAATTCTAATTTTGTTGCTGGACCAGTTGCATACAAAACACCTAACACCTTTTTTGAAGTTTTTCAACTTCTAGATTTTACGAGTTTAATTGGTGTAACTATTGGCTGTTTTGGATTAAAAAATCCAATTATGTGTAATGGTGCAAATGTTGCTTTTAAAAAAGAGTTGTTTCAAAAACTTAATGGTTATAGTGGAAACACAAATCTTGCAAGTGGCGACGATGTTTTTCTTTTAGAAAAAGCTTTAACAGACAACAAGAATCAAGTGAGTTATCTTAAAAACTACCACGCCATTGTTTATACAAAACCTGTAAATACGTTTAAGAAATTAGTTGCCCAACGCATACGTTGGGCTTCAAAAACATCAAAAACAAAAAGTCTATTATCTAAAATTTTAGGCTTACTTGTTTTAACCACAAATGGATTTTGGATTATTTTATTACTAGGTTCTATTATTGATCAATTCACATTTAAACAACTTTTAATTTACACCACATTAAAACTGATTGTAGATGCTATTTTAATCTACAAAACGTTATCTTTTTTAAGTCAAGAACACTATTTAAGGTACGTTTGGTTATCTTGTGTTGTCTATCCATTTTTTAGTATTTATGTTGGTGTTTTATCTTTATTTGGAAATTACAAATGGAAAAATAGAACTTACAAACACTAAATATTAATTAATAAAATTTTACATTTACATAATCATCAATTTATATAAAAATGAAAAAACTTCTTTTTACACTTAGTCTTTTAGTTGGTTTTCAATTTGGTTTTAGCCAAGAAACATATACTGTTAACAACGAAACTTTAGAGCTTAAATCTGAAATTGATGGCACTTTAGAATTACTATGGACTTCTGGAACAAATGGCGTTTATAGATATTTTATTAAAAAAGAAGATAATTCTATAGTAGAATTAAAAAATACTAGAGTTGGAAAAGACTATAATAAAGAATACATAACAGCTCTTTATGAATTAACACAAACGGACGCAAACGATGTACCATATACGTTATATGGGATTAAATATTTTATAAGCGATTATAATAGCGCAAAAGACGATACATACGTTGGTGTAGAACGCGGAAAATTAAAAAGTAGATTAGCATTGTTTGGAGGAATAACAAATCAACCTTTTGTTTCTAATCCAGAAAACACATCGGTTCCACTTATTTCTGCTGAATTAGAAGTTTTTGATGCAAAAAACGAAAGCAGACACGTTGGTTTTGTAAATTTAAGACACACATTCTCTAATAGCGATATAGAATATACAGCTACACAATTAGCTTTAGGTTACCGATTTAGATTTGTAAAATCTGAAAAAATAAATGTATTTGCTCAAACCAAATTTGCAACCATAACACATGCTAAAGCAGACGAATTAGTTCAAGATCCAAACGATGTAAATAACTTAATATTAGAATCCGTAAGCAGCACTTCTTTTGATGCGCCTTTAATATTTGGTTTTGGAGCAGATTTTAAAATTGGAGACAATAGTTATATTACGGTTGTCTACGATTCGTTCTTTTCGTTAGTTTTTGATAACTACAACTTTCCTATAGATTTTGCTGTAGGCTATAAATTTAGTTTGTAAACTAATTAATCTCTATTAGAATTGGTAATACAAACTGAGTTTTTACGTATTGTCCACGCTTTATAGCAGGATACACTTTTGGTAAATTAGTAATACTATTAGATAAAACTTTATTAATCTCTGGAATTAGCGTTTTAAGAGAATCGCTTGTTTTTAAAGATGATATAGAAAAAACACCTTCTTCAGAAATTATTAATTGTAATTCTATAGTTTCAGAAAAAGCATCATAAACCTCAACGTTTGTTTTATTTAAAGCTTCGAATATCTGATTGGTAATTTCGGTTTCAAAACACGTCTTTTTTAAAGCTTCGGTTTCAAACGAATCGCATATTTTAAAACTTGGATAAGTATCTACTTCATTCCAAGTAAAGGTTTTTAATTCCTGTTCAACAATGCTATCTTTCGAGACTTTTTTAGACTCAAAATAATTGCAAGACGTTAGCAACAAACTACATAAAACGAATAGAACTCTGTACATACGTATTTAAAAAGTGAAAAATACGATAATTTTTAGTATTTATTCTTTAAGAAATGCTTCGCTTTTAAGTTCGCTTTCTTTGCTATCTAAGAACTTATTATAAATAGATGCTGGAAATTGTTTTTTAAAACGTGTTATCACCTTTAATTTACTCTCTAAATCTTTATAATAACTAAGTTTTGTAGTGACAATATAAAAGTTAATCGTTTCGTTATTTGGGTCTTCTTTTAAAGCTTTCTGATAAGCTTCTAATGCGTCTTTATATTTTTGTTGTCTGTTATAGTAAAAAGCTAATTTAGTATAAGGATTCTCTAAAGATACGTCTTGTTGTTTTAAAGCTATAGCCTGGTATTTAGAAGCATTTGCAAAATCCTTATTTCTCTCATATAGAAAAGCCAATCGATATAACAAACTAACATCTTTCTTATTATTCTCTAAAACAATTTTTAAGTACTTAATAGCATTATTATAATCTGAGGTTTTCTCATAACACAAGCTTAATTTGTCGTTTACAAAATCGGTGTTTTCATTTAAACTATACAACAATTGAAATGCTTTTAAAGCCTTGAAAGCATCTTCTTTAAAAAGTAAACCTTGTGCTTTTAAGCTAATTAAACTTTTATTATTTGGATAAATTTCTAAGCCTTTTTCTGCATATTCTAAAGCCTTATCAAAGTTGGATTTTCGTAACTGGTATTTACTTAACTCAAACAACGCTTTTTGGTGATAATTATCTAATTTGTAAGCTGAAACAAATCGACTTTGTGCGGAAAATTCATCATTAAGATTTTGATGTACTTTTCCTAATTGATAATGGTAATTTGGATTTTTATAATCTACATAAACTAACTTTAATAAAAGCTGTTTGGATTTTTCATATTCTTTAGTGTCTGCATATAATTTGGCCAAATCTAATTGCACACTATATAATGTACTATCCTGTTTTAAAACTTGTTGATATGCACCTATAGCTTCGTTATAATTACCAATAGCAAGATATGATTTTGCACTATTAACGCTTGGTAAACTTAGTGCTTTATAAAATTTAATAGCCTGACTATATTTACCCATAACAAACAAACTATCTGCTATTTCTTTAGTATTGTTTTGAGCTATAAGCTGACCAAAAACAAATAAAAATATTAAAATTAGTCGCATTTATTTAGTTTTATATTTTTAATGAAAAGAAAATTAAAACCCCACTAAAACTCGTTTAAGATTTAAAAAAAATAAAAGTACATTAATTTATTGAGATAAAATCTGTAACAAGATTTATCAAAAATCGTCTAACAAATAAAAACGAATGGATATTTTATTAACCTGCTTAGGTTTACTTTGCATAATTCTAGGTTTAATTGGTAGTTTTCTACCCATTTTACCTGGCCCACCAATAAGTTGGATTGGTCTACTACTTTTATATCTTACAGATGCAGTACCAAACAATAACACATTGCTTATTATAACATTTATAGTTGCTATACTTGTTTTTACTTTAGATTATATTATTCCAGCTCTTGGAACTAAACGTTTTGGCGGAAGTAAAGCTGGTGTTATTGGCACAAGTATTGGATTAATTGTTGGATTAATTGCCCCAATTCCTTTTGGTATTATTATTGGCCCTTTTGTTGGTGCTTTAATTGGAGAACTAACTAATCAAGCAGACACTAAAACAGCTATTAAAGCTGCATTCGGGTCTTTCTTAGGTTTTATTACTAGTACACTTTTAAAGTTTATTGTAGCCTGTATATATCTTGGAATATTTATTAGTGTTTTATGGGAGCACAAGAGTGTTATTTTTTGGTAACCTTATCTTCTATTACAAAAAAAACACTCTAAAACAAAAAAGCATCCCGATTTTCTAAAAGAAAAAAGGAAAGCTTCTCATTGGTTTTAACTACTAAACCACATTAATAACCTTGCGATTATTAATCAACACAACTAAGTTTATTGCTTAAAAAAAGCTTCAAATTTCTTTGAAGCTTTTAGCAATATTTTGCGGTCTGGACGGGATTCGAACCCGCGACCTCCGCCGTGACAGGGCGGCATTCTAACCAGCTGAACTACCAGACCGTTGCGTTATTGCGAGTGCAAATATAGAACCCTTTTTCAAACACACAAAACAAAAAAGCATTTATTTTTAAAAAATTACTTCATTTTTTGTCGTTCAACTAAATAAGTTGATAAAATGGCGTCAAAATTCTGATTTACATCTACTAAAACGTATTTTATTTTATTTTGCCCACATTTTAATCTGAAATTATTAAAGTAGCTTTTTAACGTTTCTTGGTAAGCATCTTTAATTTGATCGGCATATAAGTCTATTTCTTCTCCAGTTTCAACATCTACATAACGTTTTGGTGTATTTGTAAAGTCAAAATCTATCTCTGTCTTCTTATCTGTTACATGAAATAAAACCACTTCATGCTTATTATGTTTTAAATGTCTTAAGGCTTCAAATAATTCTTCTTCCGTAGAAGTAGTCTGAAACAAATCTGTAAACACAAATATTAAAGAACGTCTATGTACTTTCTCAGCTATTAAATGTAAATGTTTATAGGTGTCAGTTTGTTGTTTTTCTGGCACTTTTGTTAGCAAACCATCTAACTGATTTAATAACATATTGTGGTGTCTTTCGCTTCCTTTTTCTTGCGCGTAAAAATCGTAAGTATTACTATAAACACTTAGACCAACCGCATCTCGTTGTTTTTTAAACATATGCATTAAGCTGGCGCTTGCTAAAGCTGAAAAACCAATTTTATTTAACTTAGTAATAGATTGTGTTTTTAGAGCTGGATAATGCATAGAACTACTGTTATCTATTACAATATGGCATCTTAAGTTTGTTTCATCGTCATAACGCTTGGTGTAAAGCTTATTGGTTTTTGCAAAAAGTTTCCAATCTATATGTCTTGTACTTTCGCCAGGATTGTAAATCTTATGTTCTGCAAATTCTGCCGAAAACCCGTGAAACGGACTTTTATGTTTTCCAGATATAAATCCTTCTACCACTTGCTTGGCTAAAAAATCTAAATTCTTAAATCCACCTACTTTATTTACTTCATCTCTAAGTATCATAATATCTACCGCTTGTGTTAAGGATGGAACAATTGTTTGAGCTCTTTATATGTGGTGGCGCTTATGCCACATATAAAATCGAGTTGAGACAGCCTGGCCCAAAACCTGAATTGTTCTTCAGGTTTTGGGTAACGCCATAAAACTTTTTCTAAACTAAAAAAGGTTTGCCATATAGACAAACCTTTTACAAATTATATGTGATAATTGACTATAATAAACCGTCAATAGCTTCTGCGTAAGTGTTTTTTGGTGCTACTCCTACTTGGCGACCAACAACTTCTCCGTTTTGAAATACTAAAACCGTTGGAATGTTACGTACACCATATTTTGCTGCAAATTCCTGGTTAGCATCTACGTCTAACTTTCCTACAACTGCTTTACCTTCGTAATCCTTACTGATTTCGTCAATAATTGGTCCTACCATACGGCAAGGTCCACACCAAGCTGCCCAAAAGTCAACCATTACTGGTTTGTCGCTGTTTAATACTAATTCTTCAAAGTTTGCGTCTGTGATTTCTAATGCCATAATTTTATGTTTTTAATGTGTTTGTATATTGTTTATATGCAATATTAGTCAAAAATTCTGCCAAAGCTTACAAACCTACTATTCGATTTATTTATTGACAGATTGACATTGCTTATTCTTATTTGGACACAACCCTACGTTGCTCTTCGGGTCAGGCTATCCGCACTCGCTTTTTTTATTTGCTTAACCTTTCGACTGCGCTCAATGTGACAAATAAAAAAGAGCTCAAACAAAGCTTCTATCCTTTGTGCAAAAAAATCATAACAAATATTACTGTTTATTTTCCTAAAAAATTAATCCGTAATTTTAAAATGAACATCTAACTCTTCTAACTCGTATAATAATTCTGAAGAAATAGCTACTTTCTGTCTCCTACTTGGCATTGTAATTTTTACATTATCTGCCATATCAAAGACCTCAAAAGTTATAGATTTACTTCCAGGATGCATTGCTATTAATTCTTTTAACTGTCTTAATTTCTCTGCATCTAAACGTTTTACATTTAATTGTATAGACAATTTACGTGTGTAATTCTCCAAAACATCATGCAACAACTGAAAACTAAGAAATTGTATTCTTGGCTCTCCAACCTTACCTGTATCTCTATTTGTCCAACCTTGATTTATACGTGATTTTACAAACACAAACGTATTAACTACAAGATGGTTTCTATGCTTTAAATAATCTTCTCCAAAAACTCTAAATTCAAAACTATCGTCGTAATCCTCTATAGTAAACATTGCCCAACCTTTTCCGGCTTTACTTACACGATGTTGTACATCTGTAACCACGCCACCAAAAGTGATATCTTTATTAATGTTTAATTCTAGATCTCTAAACATAGACACGTCTCCATTACAAAAGGTTTTCATTTCTGTTTTAAAATCGTCTAACGGATGACCAGAAATATAAATACCAACCACTTCTTTTTCCCTAGCTAAGGTTTCCATATTCCCCCAAGTTTCGCAAGCTGGTACTTGAGGTTCGTCTATTTGTACATCGCTGGCTGCTCCAAATAAACTAACCTGTGCAGAATTTTCGTTTTCTTGATGTTTAGCACCATATTTAACTGCTTTTTCTAAAAAGGTTAAATCGCTACCTTCTTTATGAAAATACTGCGCTCTATGATTTAAAAAACAATCAAATCCACCAGCTAAAGCTAAGCCTTCAAAAGCTTTTTTATTAGCAGCACGTAAATCTATTCGTTTAGATAAATCGAAAATAGACTCGTAATTCCCGTTTTCTTTTCTATTATTTATTATAGTTAAAACTGCGCCATGACCAACACCTTTAATTGCTCCCATACCAAAACGGACCGCATTATCTTTATTTACAGAAAATTTATAAAACGACTCGTTTACATCTGGACCAAGAACAGGTAATTTCATACGTTTACATTCTTCCATAAAGAAGGTAACTTGCTTAATATCGTTCATATTATTAGACAAAACCGCTGCCATATATTCCGCAGGATAATGTGCTTTTAAATACGCTGTTTGATACGCAATCCAAGCATAACATGTAGAGTGAGACTTATTAAAGGCATAACTTGCAAACGCTTCCCAATCTTTCCAAATTTTCTCAAGTTTTTTAGCATCATGTCCTTTTGCTGTAGCTTGCTCAATAAACTTTGGTTTCATTTTGTCCAAAACCGCAATTTGCTTTTTACCCATCGCCTTTCTTAGTACATCGGCTTCACCTTTGGTGAAATCGGCTAATTTTTGCGACAGTAGCATTACTTGCTCTTGGTAAACTGTAATTCCGTAAGTTTCCTTTAAATACTCTTCCATTGCTGGTAAATCGTACTCAATTTCCTCATCACCATGCTTACGCGCAATAAAACTTGGTATATATTCCATTGGACCAGGACGATACAAGGCATTCATTGCAATTAAATCATCGAAAACCGTAGGCTTAAGATTTTTCATATGCTTTTGCATTCCTGGAGATTCATACTGAAAAACTCCAACCGTTTCTCCACGCTGAAACAACTCGTAAGTCGCTATATCATCTAAGGGGAAACTATCTGGATCTAATAAAATATCATGTTTTGCTTTTACTATTTTTACCGTATCTTTAATTAGGGTTAGTGTTTTTAATCCTAAAAAATCCATTTTTAATAATCCTGCATCTTCTACAACTGAATTATCAAATTGGGTAACATATAAATCTGAATCTTTTGCTAAAGCTACAGGGACAAACTTCGTAATGTCGTCTGGAGTAATAATTACACCACAAGCGTGAATTCCTGTATTTCTAACAGAACCTTCCAATTCTCTTGCCAAGTTTAAGGTTTCGGCTTGTAAATCGTTTCCATCAGCAATATTTAAAAGCTCGTTAACTAACGCTAATTCTTCAGCTCTAAATTTCTGACCTAACTCTTTTTCGCTTAAACCAAAAATTTTCTTCAGTTTAGACATTGTAGGAATAAGCTTCGCAATCCTATCTGCATCAAAAAGAGGCAAATCTAAAACGCGAGCCGTATCTCTAATACTTGACTTTGCAGCCATTGTTCCGTAAGTAATAATTTGTGCTACTTGATTGGAACCGTATTTCTCGATTACGTAATCCATAACACGAGATCGACCTTCATCATCAAAATCGATATCAATATCTGGCATACTTACACGATCCGGATTAAGGAAACGCTCAAAAAGTAAATTATACAATAACGGATCTATATTAGTAATCCATAAGCAATATGCCACTACAGATCCAGCTGCCGATCCACGACCAGGACCAACAGAAACATCCATTTTTCTGGCTTCACGAATAAAATCTTCTACAATTAAGAAATATCCAGGATAACCCGTTTTTTCAATAACACTTAACTCAAAATCTAATCGCTCTGTAACTTCGTCGCTTAATTCTTCGCCATAACGTTTTTTAGCTCCTACATAAGTAATGTGTCGTAAAAAGGCGTTTTCTCCTCGCTTTCCACCATCTATTAAATCTTCTGGATGTTTAAATTCTTCGCCTATATCAAAAGCTGGTAATAAAACATCACGAGCTAACTCGTAAGCTTCAATTTTATTGGCAACTTCTACAGTGTTTGATATCGCTTCTGGTAAATCTTTAAATAAAGCCTTCATTTCGTCCGAAGACTTAAAATAATACTCTTGATTTGGCATACCATAACGATAACCTCTACCTCTACCAATAGGTGTCGCTTGCTTTTCGCCATCTTTTACACAGAGTAAAATATCATGAGCGTTAGAATCTTTTTGCTGGCCATAATACGTATTATTAGTTGCTACTAACTTTACGTTATGCTTTTTAGAAAACTCAATCAACGTTTTATTAACGCGATTTTCATCTTCTTGATTATGACGCATTATTTCTATGTACAAATCGTCTTGAAACTGCTCTTTCCACCATAATAAAGCTTCTTCTGCTTGACTTTCGCCAACATTTAAAACTTTGCTTGGCACTTCGCCATATAAATTTCCAGTTAAGACTATTAAGTCTTCCTTATACTGTTCTATTAATTTTTTGTCAATTCTAGGTAAATAGTAAAAACCATCTGTAAAAGCGTGAGACGATAATTTTGCTAGATTATGGTATCCGTTTTTATTCTTAGCAATCAAAACTATTTGATAACCATTATCTTTTACACTTTTATTGGTATGATCTTCACAAACAAAAAACTCGCATCCTAAAATAGGCTTAAGTAATTTATGTTTTGGTTTTTCGCCTTGTGCCTCAGCTTCTTCAATTTTAGCTTTTACACCTTTATTATAAATCCCAACATCTCGAACAAAATGAAATGCGCCCATCATATTTCCGTGATCGGTAATAGCTACTGCTGGCATATTATTTTTTGCTGCAAGATCTACCAATCCTTTAACTGAAATAGTAGATTGCAAAACAGAAAACTGAGAATGATTGTGTAAATGCACAAAATCTGTTTCCTGTAATTCTTGAAGATTCTGTTTAATTTCTTCTGAAGAAATAATAGGATTCTCCTTAGCTCTTAAACGTTTGGCTATTTTCTCGCTTTCCTTTTTAAGATTAATATGTTTTAATCCTATAAATTGAATAGGTTGCGGATTAGCCTGAGAAAAATTCTTAAAATAATCTAGTGGAACATCTAATTGCTCCTTAGTAAATTGTTTTAATCTGATTAGCTCAAAGAAACAACGTGTAGTCGCCTCAACATCGGCAGTTGCGTTGTGTGCTTCACCAAAAGGTGCATTAAATAAGTGTTGATGTAATTCTGTTAATGTTGGTAATTTAAACTTACCACCTCTACCACCAGGAATCATACACAACTTAGCAGTATGTTCTGTACAAGTATCTAAAACAGGTAATTCTTGTAAATCGTTCTCGACATTCTGACGCACAAATTCTGCGCCCATAATATTTAAATCGAACTTTAAATTTTGCCCAACTATAAATTTGGTTTTAGCTAATGCAATATTAAACTTCTCTAAAACTCCTGATAATGCTATTCCTTGCTCTTGGGCTAATTCGGTTGAAATACCATGAATTTGCTCTGCATCATAAGGAATATTAAATCCTTCTGGCTTAACTAAATAATCTTCATGTTCTATGCAATTACCCAAATCGTCATGTAATTGCCAAGCAATCTGAATACATCTTGGCCAATTATCTGTGTCCGTAATTGGAGCATTCCACTTTTTTGGTAATCCTGTAGTTTCGGTGTCGAAGATTAAATACATACTAAAAAAGTTAGGTTTAGAGAATGTATAAAATTACAAATAATTATTAATTTATTAGAATGAATATAAGATAGGTTATAAACAAAAAAAGAACTACTTTCTAAGTAGCTCTTTTTTTGTTTATTTTATTTCAACCTAGAACATTACATACATGTACCTAATGCTACTATAGCATCTTGTGCATTAGTAGCAGAAGCCCCTGTACAATTTGCTACTACAGCTTCTAAAGCTGTTTTATATGTATTACAAACTGTAGCATAGTTAGCATCTGTTTGAAGCGTTGCGTCAAAAACAGTTTTAGCAGCAAGAGCATTCACTCCTGCCGTTTCACAAGCCGCAGTATTACCTGATGTCGCAACAGAGCCACCAAATCTATTTACTCTATAAAAAACCCCATATCTTTCAGTATCGAAAGCATTATTTGCATTACCAGAAAAAGTAACACCTTCCAAACCATTAGTAGTAAAAGCAGTAAACTGAAAACGCCCCGTTATAGTAGAACTAGAAACATCATCTAATAAAATCTTGCCTCCTACAGGATAAAGGGTCACAGAATCATCTGGATCATTTTTTGTTGAATAAACCGTTCCTGTAGCATCTGTATAAACTGCTGACGCAGAAGATCCAGAATTTAAAGTATACTCTCCTTCAATAGCTTCATTTATATTTAAGACAACAGTTTCCACACCTAATTCACCTTTTATACTATATCCACCATCTTCGTTATTATATGCAACAAAACCATCTGCTCTCCAAGGTTCATTGTTTTTAACAGCATCAAACGATGGTGTATTAAACGTTAAATCTTCTTTACAACCTACTATGGTTACTAATAAAAGCGCTAAAAAAACTATTTTTTTCATCTATCTGTTTATTTATTGGGAAAATCAAAAATAAGATAAAATAAATAAATAAATACTTTTATTGCAAAAAGTTGATAATTAAATAATTGTAGTATATTTGCAAACTTATTAATAACCGAGGTCGAGAACCTCAACAAATTAATTATTATGCCTGTAAAAATTAGATTACAAAGACATGGTAAAAAAGGGAAACCTTTTTACTGGGTTGTAGCAGCTGATGCTAGAGCTAAAAGAGATGGTAAATTCTTAGAGAAATTAGGGATTTACAATCCAAACACAAACCCTGCAACTATTGAATTAGATGTTGATTCATCTGTAAAATGGTTACAAAATGGTGCTCAACCTACTGACACTGCTAAAGGAATCTTATCGTACAAAGGTGCGTTATTGAAAAACCATTTAGCTGGTGGAGTTAGAAAAGGTGCTTTAACTGAAGAGCAAGCTGAAGCTAAATTTACAGCTTGGTTAGATGAAAAAGCTGGTAAAGTTACTGCTAAAGCTGAAGGTTTAAGTAAAGCTGAACAAGACGCTAAAGTAAAAGCTTTAGATGCTGAAAAAGCGGTTAATGCTGCACGTATTGCGGCTAATGCTCCAGTTATTGAGGAGGAAGCTCCTGCTGCAACTGAAACAGAAGCAACTAACGAAGAAGAATAAAAATTATTTTTTATACTTTTAAACTCCGATATAACTATCGGAGTTTTTTATGCTTTAAACTTTCTTAATTATGACTAAAGACGACTGTTTTTACTTAGGTAAAATTGTAAAAAAATACAGTTTTAAGGGCGAACTATTAGCAAAGCTAGATACTGACGAACCTGGATTGTACGAAAACCTTGATGCTATATTTTTAGATCTAAGAGGTAACTTGGTTCCTTTTTTTGTTGAAAACTCTCAACTTCACAAATCTGAATTACTACGTGTAAAATTTGAAGACGTAGATACAGAAGCAGATGCTGACGCCATTATGAAAAGTGAATTATATCTTCCGTTAGAATTCTTACCAAAATTAGCTGACGATAAATTCTATTTTCACGAAATTATTGGTTTTGAGGTTATAGATGTTAATTATGGCAATGTAGGAATCATTACAGGTATAAACGATACTACATCCCAAGCACTTTTTGAAGTTGATAAATCTGGAGTAGAAATCTTAATTCCTATGAACGATGCGTTTATTGATAAAGTAGACAAACCAAACAAAACTATTTTTGTGAATACGCCAGAAGGTTTAATAGATTTATATTTAGAAGAATAATATCCCATTCTAAACCCTTCCCAAAAGAAGAACTTTTTTAATTATGAGTAACCCATTTCAATTTAAAGAATTTTCTATAAATCAGGATAAATGTGCAATGAAAATTGGCACGGATGGTGTTTTACTTGGCGCTTGGACTCCAACAAAACAAAACCCTTTCTCGGTATTAGATATTGGCTCTGGAACTGGTGTAATAGCTCTAATATTAGCTCAAAGAAGTAATGCCGAAGTTATTGATGCCATAGAAATAGATAACGATGCTTACGAGCAATGTGTAGATAACTTTGAACTATCACCTTGGGGAGATCGTTTATTTTGTTATCACGCCTCTATTCAAGAATTTGCAGAAGAAATTGATGATGAATATGATTTAATAATTTGTAATCCGCCTTTTTATAGCGAAAATTATAAAACCGAAAATGCATCTAGAGATTTAGCACGTTTTCAAGACGCAATGCCTTTTGATCATTTAGTAGATTGTGTATCAAAATTACTCTCAGATAACGGCCTATTTTCGGTAGTTGTGCCTTTCTCTGAAGCTTCAAAATTGATAGAATTAGCTCAAAAAGTTAATTTATATCCAAATAAAAGACTAAACGTAAAAGGAAATCCAACAACTGAGATTAAAAGAAGCTACATTACTTTTTCATTTGAAAACAAAGAAACTACTACAAAAGAACTGATTATAGAAACTGAAAGACATCAATTTACAGAGGACTACATAGCGCTTACTAAAGATTTTTATCTTAAAATGTAATTTTTTAATTGGGCAATGCAATCGTTTTCGTTATTTTTGTTATCATAAACAAGGCTATTTTTTAGCTCTAACATAATTTAAACTCATGAAGCCAGACTTATTTGAAGCGCCAGATTACTTAAATTTAGACGATTTATTAAACGACGAACATAAATTAGTACGTGATGCTGCTCGTGAATGGGTAAAACGCGACGTATCTCCAATTATTGAAGAATACGCTCAAAAAGCAGAATTCCCAACACAAATTATAAAAGGATTAGCAGACATTGGAGCTTTTGGACCTTATATTCCAGAAGAATATGGTGGTGCAGGTTTAGACCAAATTAGTTATGGTTTAATTATGCAAGAAATTGAAAGAGGAGATTCTGGAGTTAGAAGTACAGCTTCTGTACAATCTTCTTTAGTTATGTATCCAATATGGAAATACGGTAACGAAGAACAACGTAAACGTATATTACCAAAGTTAGCTAGCGGAGAATGGTTAGGTTGTTTTGGTTTAACAGAACCAGATCATGGTTCTAATCCAAGCGGAATGGTAACTAACTTTAAAGATATGGGAGATCATTATCTTTTAAATGGTGCTAAAATGTGGATTAGTAATGCACCTTTTGCACAAGTTGCTGTGGTTTGGGCTAAAGATGAAACTGGAAGAATTCACGGACTTATTGTAGAACGTGGTATGGAAGGTTTTACAACACCAGAAACACATAACAAATGGTCTTTACGCGCAAGTGCAACTGGAGAATTAATTTTTGACAATGTAAAAGTTCCAAAAGAAAACTTACTACCTAACAAATCTGGTTTAGGTGCTCCATTAGGTTGTTTAGATTCTGCACGTTATGGTATAGCTTGGGGTGCAATTGGAGCAGCAATGGATTGCTACGATACTGCTTTAAGATATTCTAAAGAACGTATGCAATTTGGTAAACCAATTGGACAGTTTCAATTACAACAGAAGAAATTAGCTGAAATGATTACAGAAATCACAAAAGCTCAGCTATTAGCTTGGCGTGTTGGAGTTTTACGTAATGAAGACAAAGCAACTTCTGCTCAAATATCTATGGCGAAAAGAAACAATGTAGATATGGCTTTAAAAATTGCTCGTGATGCTAGACAAATGCTAGGTGGAATGGGAATTTCTGGAGAATACAGCATTATGAGACATATGATGAACCTAGAAAGTGTTGTAACTTATGAAGGTACACACGATATTCATTTATTAATTACAGGTTTAGATGTTACAGGTTTAAATGCTTTTAAATAAAAGCCTTAACTCAAAACACTTTTTTATATAAATGCTTCTCTTAATCGAGGAGCATTTTTTATTTGTATATGATGTGTTTTAACTAATATCTCTAACGATTAAATTCATCATCAATTCGTTTTAGTTTAATATATTTACAATTATGTTCTCAGCTAAAAAAAGATTAGACAAAGCCTACAAAGAAGCAAAAATTATCTCTTTCGATAATTCTAGCAAGTTTATTCTATTTAGTGATTGCCATAGAGGCGATAATAGCTTTGCAGACGATTTTGCAAATAACAGAAACATATACTTCCATGCACTTAAACATTATTACCAAGAAGATTTTACTTATATAGAACTTGGTGATGGCGATGAGTTATGGGAAAACATAAACTTTAGCTCTTTATTACATGCACATAAAAATGTGTATTTATTAATGAAACAATTTCATAACAACAACCGCTTACATCTTATTTGGGGAAATCATGATATGGTATATAAAAGTGATGCTTACGTTAAAAAGAACTTACATACTTATTTTGATGCTAAAACAGGAAAAGATGAACCTCTTTTTACCAATTTAAAATATAACGAAGCAGTAATTCTAAACCATTGCGATACCAATCAACAATTATTTTTAACTCACGGACATCAAGCCGATTGGTGGAACTACATTTTTTGGAAATGGAGTAGATTTATGGTTCGTGTACTTTGGAAACCTTTAAACGTTATGGGAATTGCAGACCCTACAAGTCCAGCAAAAAACTACAAAGAACTTATTAAGGTTGAAAAACGTACAAAAAAATGGATTACAGAAAACGATAATTTAATGACTATTGTTGGACATACACATAGACCACGTTTTCCACAACCTGGTGATATTGCCTTTTTTAACGATGGCAGCTGCGTTCATCCAAGAAGTATAACTGGATTGGAAATAGAAAACGGTTGTGTTTCCTTAGTTAAATGGCAGATAAACACTAACGATGATGGCGTTTTACAAATTGTGAAAAGTGTTTTAGAAGGTCCAACACCACTTATTTATTATAAAACGGACTGATTTTTTAAAACTGTTAGTAAAATTATTTAAAACAGCTCTATTATGTATTTTTGATAAAACTGAACTCATTAAAAAAAATGAAAAACCAATCTCCCAAATTAATTGAAGGAAAACTAACTTTTGTTTTTACGTTTGTTAGCTTCTGGTTTATTATTACTCATTTTAAAATTGAAGACAATGATCCTTGGATAAAATCTTTCACTTTTGTCGCTTTAATAATTGTATTTGGAATTTACTTTATTAGAGAACTTATTCATTTACTGAAAAAAAAGTAATAATCCCTACTCAATTTTCTTAACCACAGCTTTTGGTGATTCCTTACGCGTACCATCAAAACCATCTACACCAGCTACTGTTGTGTACTTCATAACGTAGCGTTTTCCTGGGTTAATTATTTTGTAAGCAGACTGACACATTAATGTTGCTTCATGAAAACCACACAGAATTAATTTTAATTTTCCTGGATATGTATTTACATCTCCAATAGCAAAAACTCCTGGAATGTTAGTTTGATAATCTAGACTATTATCTACTTTAATAGCGTTTTTTTCGATCTCTAATCCCCAATTTGCTATAGGTCCTAATTTAGGTGATAATCCAAAAAGCGGAATAAAATGGTCGCATTCTATTTCTAACTCTTTTTCTATATGTTCCGCTTGCTTAACAACAACACCTGAGACTTTAGAATCTCCAAGTATTCCAACAACTTCTGCTGGAGTTACTAAGTTTATCTTACCTGCATTTTTAAGCTCTTGCACTTTATCTACAGAATCTAAATGTCCTCTAAATTCATTACGTCTATGAACTAAAGTTACACTTGAGGCAACATCTGATAAAAAAATACTCCAATCTAATGCAGAATCTCCTCCACCAGCAATTAAAACTTTCTTACCTCTATAAACTTCTGGATCTTTAATAATATATTCTACACCTTTATCTTCAAAATCCAAAATATTATGAATTTGTGGCTTACGTGGCTCAAAGCTTCCTAATCCACCTGCAATTGCAACAACTGGCGCTTGGTGTTTTGTCCCTTTATTTGTAGTTACAATAAAAGTTCCGTCTTCTTGTTTATCAATAGTATCTGCTCTTTCGCCTAAAGTAAATCCTGGCTCAAATTGCTTGCATTGTTCCATTAACTTATCTGTTAAATCGCCAGCAAGTATTTCTGGATAAGCTGGAATATCGTAAATAGGTTTTTTAGGATATATTTCTGAACATTGTCCACCTGATTGTGGCAACGCATCGATTAAATGACATTTTAATTTTAGTAATCCTGCTTCGAAAACAGTAAATAATCCTGTTGGTCCTGCACCTATTATTAAGATATCTGTTTTAATCATAGTATTGATAAGCTTTTGTTATATTTTCTTACAAAACTATAGAAGCTTTGTAAATAAAAAGATGATTTTTGTTATGTCAATTTTACTAAATAATTTTATTCTTTTGCCAATCTAAAGTTAGGTTTTAAAACCTTGCTGAAAAAACAATTTCTTTTGGACAAACTTATACTTGCGTTAGTGATAGAAGCGTTAGCTTTTGGCGAGCGGCAGCTTTGAGCCAAAACTTAAAAGTATAGCGTTACCAAATTTCTGATTTTTTTCAGAAATTTGGTAACGCTATAATATGTTTGCTAACTTAAATTAATAACATTTTCTATATGTGGTGCGTACTTTTTTATTGTCATTTCTACACCAGATTTAAGTGTCATTTGGTTAACACTACAGCCTACACAAGCACCTTCGAGTTGAACAGTAACTTTAGTATTATCTATAGAAATAAGCGAAATATCTCCGCCATCGCTTTGTAAAAAAGGACGTATTTCTTCTAATGCTTTTTCAACATTAAGTCTTGTCTCTTCTGCTGTCATATTATATTATTTTACTGCTGAACAACCTGCCATTGTTGTGATTTTTATAGCTTCGGTTTCTGGAAGATTATCGTTTCTATTAACCACTTCTTGAACTACATTTTGTGTAATTTTTTGGAAAGCAGCTTCTAAAGCTGTTCCTTCCTGTAATGCTGCTGGTCTACCGTAATCTCCTGCTTCGCGAATGCTTTGTACTAAGGGAATTTCGCCTAAAAGTGGCACACTTAAATCTTCCGCTAAGTTTTTAGCGCCTTCTTTACCAAAAATATAATATTTATTATTTGGCAATTCTTCTGGCGTGAAATAAGCCATGTTTTCTATAATTCCTAAAACAGGAACATTTATACTGTCTTGTTGAAACATTGCAACACCTTTTTTAGCATCGGCTAAAGCCACGTTTTGAGGAGTACTTACTACAACTGCTCCAGTAATTGGTAGCGATTGCATGATACTTAAATGAATATCTCCAGTTCCTGGAGGAAGATCTAATAGTAAGAAATCTAATTCTCCCCAAGCTGCATCAAAAATCATTTGATTAAGTGCTTTTGCAGCCATTGGTCCACGCCAAACAACTGCTTGATCTGGTTTTGTAAAAAACCCAATAGATAGAATTTTTACGCCATAACTTTCTACAGGTTTCATTTTAGATTTCCCATCTACTGTTACAGATAATGGTTTTTCTAATTCCACATCAAACATTATTGGCATTGATGGCCCATAAATATCGGCATCTAAAACCCCAACTTTAAAACCCATTTTAGCTAGCGACACAGCTAAATTTGCTGTTACCGTAGATTTCCCGACGCCACCTTTACCTGAGGCAACTGCAACTATGTTTTTTATTCCAGGAATAGTTTTTCCTTTAATTTCTGTAGCTACTTTTGTAGGCGCATCTACTTTTATATTTACTTTAATTTGTGCTTTAGCTTCAACTTGCTCATGGATAACTTTTAAAATCTCCACTTCAGTTTTTTTACGTGCTTGTAATGCTGGATTTGTTATGGTAATATCTACAATAACTTCATCTGCAAAAGTTACTACATTTTTTACTGCACCACTTTCAACCATATTCTGTCCTTCGCCAGGAACTGTTATTGTTGATAAGGCTTTTAAAACATCTTCTTTTAATATTTTCATTTTAAAATGAATTTGCAATTTTTATAGTGATATTAAAACAGTGACACTATTTTAATTTAGATTTATTCTAAGCGCAAATATACGACTTAAACCTTGAAGAATAAAGTTGTTTTCTGGAAGAATATTTATGATGAAATAAGGTTTATTTATAGTTAAAAATCAAGGAAGATTAATTTCTTTTTATAATCGAAATTCTTATTATTTGAATCAGAATAACGCTTATTCATTTGAATGACCTCTTTAACTAAATCAAATTGAGAATAATTAATTGACCCATCAAATTCATTCGAATAATAAATCTTTTGGAGCGACATAAACTTAACTCTCATTTTAGTTTTATAATCACCTGAATACTTTTTGATTGTTGATACTATAAAGTGTTTAGGTTCTAATAAATAATCCTGATGTCCTGTTCCACAAATAAATCCTGGAATATAATTATATTCTATGGGTTTCCAAACACCATTTTTATCTTTAGCCTGAACCTGAAGAAACAGCTCACCATTAACAATGGGTTTAGAAATTATTCGATTAGAATTAGAGAAATTATAAACATAAACTGGAATTGTATTATAATGTTCTTTTTCTCTTTTTAACCATTGCTCCTTAAATTCAACATTATTAAAATAATCATCATCATATTCGTAAATTGAATCAGATGGTTTAGGTGGTGGCGAAGGGATTACCATAAGCTTATTCATTTCGTTAGAATGAAAATCGTTATAACTTGTATCCACATAAATTAAAACGCTATCAGTTTTTTCATATATTTCAAATGGCGCTTCTTCTTTATAAATATCATAATCAAATTCTTTTGAAAAATCTAAAGAGTCTTTAATATTAGCACCATAAACTATAGGCTCAGACAGCAACATCTGTTTTGAGTTTAATTGAATAATAGTATCGTATGGTGATGTAATTAAAGCTGGGAAATTTAATTTTGTATCATTTTTACAAGCTGAAAAAGCCAGTATTGAAACAAGAGTGGATAATAGTAAGTTTTTCATAACGAAGAGTCTTCAATAACTATTCCGAAAGCTCTAAAAACGGATCCCAAAAAACGGTTTCTAAATCTTGTATTTGATTATCTACAACAGTTATGCCTTCACTTTCTAATAATTGCTGCATTAGGTTTGTGCCGTGAAAATGATGTTTGCCCGTTAACAATCCTTTTCTATTAACTACGCGATGAGCTGGAACATTTTTACTATGTGAATTATTCATTGCATAGCCAACTATTCTAGCGCTTCGTTTTGCGCCTAAATAATTTGCTATGGCACCATAACTAGTTACTTTTCCAAATGGAATTATACGAACTACTTGATATACTTTTTCATAAAACTGTAACGTTTCTGGCTTCATTACATCTCTCGAATTATGTTAATTAAAGTAATTAGCGCAATAACACCTGTTACTAATCCAATTAACTTATTCATGTTTTTTTGAGATTTTAACTTGTTGCTTTTTATCTTATCAAAAAAGAATATATAAGCATAAAACACTACAAAAGAACCTGTTACAGCTCCTGCAATATAAGTGTAAATATTTATCGTTTCAAAACTAAACCAACCTAGAGAAGCTATTGTAATAACCATATAAGCCTGATATGGTATAGGGAACACATTTAGCGCCGATAAAATTATTCCGAAGAAAAAACGACTTTTCTTATTTTTTGGTTCTCGTTCTTGCTTTGGTTTGTTATATATTTTTTTAGCGACTAATAAAAAGTAAACCGTAATTAAAACAAAAATAACAAATGCGACACGTTTTAAAATACTAATAACTTCTGGGTGATTAGACAAATATCTTGCAAACAATGTTGCTATAAGAGTTTGAATTGCTATTACAACACATGAGCCCGCACAAAAAACTAAACCTCTTACATGTCCATCTTTTAAGCTGATTTTTGCTGCTGTCATATTTAACAAGCCTGGAGGAGCTACACCAATTACAGCTATAAAAAAACTTAATAAAAAGATTATTGTAATCTCCAATTTACTTGATTTTAAATTTAATAAAAGTAATGGCTTTATTTTCTGCTAAGTATTGACTTTCGTAATACGTTTGAATTTCAATAACTTCTTCTGGCGCTCCTTCTTGTCTATATATATCATGATTAGAATATAGAACTTCATGTCCTGCACCATGCAGCAACCCTAAAGTGTAACCGTGCATAAACTCGCTATCTGTTTTCAAATTAACGGTTCCTGTTTCTTTTAAAATAGTTTTGTAACGTGCTAAGAAAGGTTCGGTAGTCATTCTATGTTTAGTACGCTTATATTTTATTTGTGGATCTGGAAATGTAATCCAAATTTCGTCTACTTCGTTTTCTGCAAAAATTTCATCTATTAATTCAATTTGAGCACGCAAAAAAGCTACGTTATTCATATTAGCATCATCAACTTCTTTAGCACCAAAAAAGAAACGAGCACCTTTTAGATCTATTCCTATAAAATTCTTGTTTGGGAATTTTTTAGCTAAGGCTACAGAATATTCACCTTTACCACAACCTAACTCTAAAACTAATGGATTATCATTTTTAAAAAACGTTTTATTCCAACTTCCTTTCATTTTATATTCGCCACCAACAATTTCTTCTCGAGTTGGTTGGAATACATGAGGAAAAATGGCGTTTTCGTTAAATCTTTTTTGTTTGTTTTTACTTCCCACAAGAATTTATTTTAGACACCAAAAGTAGAAATTTTTATTTACACTAATTTGTTTGAAGTCTATCTTTTACTAAATATATTAAAATTAGATAGATTTTTTTAATAATGTATATTTGTAATCAATGAAAAAAAGAATTCTTGTTGCGCCTCTAAATTGGGGAATTGGACATGCATGCAGATGTATTCCAATTATTAATTCTCTATTGAAACAAGGTTTTGATGTGGTTATTGCAAGTGATAATGAAGCGTTAATTTTATTACAAAAAGAATTTCCGAGTTTAGAATATGCAGAATTACCCTCTTACAATGTGACTTATTCTGAATCTAGAAAAACTTTTAAGACACATTTATTAAAACAATTACCAAAAATTAGAAACGTAATTAAAGCTGAACATAAAGCGACTCAGCAAATTATTACGGATTTTAAAATTGACGGTATTATATCGGACAACAGACTTGGTGTGTACAGCAAAACGATACATTCTGTTTTTATAACACATCAATTAAAAGTTTTAAGTGGAAAAACAACTTGGTTATCTACCTTTTTTCATCATCATTTCATAAAAAAATTTAATGAATGTTGGATTCCAGATTTTAAAAAATCACCTAACTTAAGTGGCATTTTAAGTCATTCTTCATCTGTAAAAGTAAAAAAACCGATTCGTTTTATTGGTGCGTTAAGTCGCTTTAAACTAAAAAAAATAGCATCTGAATATGATATTATGGTTCTACTTTCTGGACCAGAACCTCAACGGACTTTGCTAGAAGAAAAACTTTTAGTTGCATTAAAAAATCAAACTAAATCTGTTTTATTTATTCAAGGAAAAATTGAAACTCAACAAAAAACAGAACGTTCAAAAAACATAACAACGATTAATTTTCTAACTTCAAAAGAATTAGAAATTGCTTTAAACGTAAGTGATTTGATTATTTGTAGATCCGGCTACACGTCTATCATGGATTTAGCTAAACTAGAAAAGAACGCTTTTTTTATTCCAACTCCTGGACAGTCTGAGCAAGAATATTTGGCAAAACATATGGAAATACAAAATATTGCGCCTTTTTGTAATCAGAATGATTTTACAATAGAGCAATTAAATAAAGTTGAGAATTATTCTGGATTTAGAAATTTGCCTTTTAAAGAAGGTTTACCTGAAAATTTATTACGTTGCTTTATTTAAAGTGAAAGAAAATTCACTTCCAACACCAAACTCACTTTCTACATATATTTTCTCGTCGTGAGCTTCTAAAATATGCTTAACAATTGCTAGTCCAAGTCCAGATCCGCCATCTTTTCTTGAACCACTTTTATCTACACGGTAAAAACGTTCAAATAATCTTGGAATATTTTTTTTCTCAATACCTTCTCCATTGTCTGTAACCCGAACAATTATCTTATTTTTAATTAATTGCTCCACACTTACTTCTGTTGTTCCTTTTTCTCTTCCGTACTTTATAGAGTTCACAATTAAATTAACCAAAGCTTGTTGGACTCTTTCTCTATCTGCAATTACAAGAATTGGTTTAGAGTAATCTACATCAAATGTTAGAGTGATTTTTCTTTTAGCGGCTTTTAATTCTAATAGATCAAAAACAGACTGAACTAATTCAATAATATTAAAGACCTCTTTATTTAAAACTAAGCTACCAACTTCAAGTTTAGTAATCATATCTAAATCGTTAACAATATAAATTAAACGTTCTACACCAACACTAGCGCGTTTTAGATATTTTTGAGTAATCTCTTTGTTATTTGAAACACCATCTAATAAGGTTTCAATATAGCCTTGTACTGTAAATAATGGGGTTTTTAATTCATGAGATACATTTCCCATAAATTCCTTACGATAAAGCTCTCTTCCTTTTAGAGATTCTATTTCAATTTTCTTATCGCGTGCGTACTTATCAATTTCTTGCGTAAGTGTTGCCATATCTGTAGTAACGCGTTTTTCGTTAAACTCAATTGACTCTAATAGGGTTAAGTCTTTATAAATTTTGTTTACACGTTTGTAAATAAAGTTTTTTACTCTATGTTGAATAATAACAAAACAACTAAGAAAACTGATTCCAAAAAACAAGACACCATACCAGTAATTTTGTCCGTTTTGAAAAAGATAGTACACAAAGAAAGCTGTTAGTAATACTGTTATTATAAACGATGTATTTAAAGCAAATGAATATGTTTTTTTTACTGGCATATTACTATCCTACAAATTTATAACCAACACCTTTAACTGTTTTAAAGCTTTTATCTCCTATTTTCTCTCTTAACTTTCTAATATGAACATCTATAGTTCTTCCGCCAACAACAACTTCACTTCCCCAAACCTTGTCTAAAATTTCTTCTCGTTTAAAAACTTTACCTGGCTGAGAAGTTAAAAGCGCTAGTAGCTCAAACTCTTTTCTAGGAAGAATTATTTCTTTTTTATTTAAAACAATCTTGTATTCATCTCTATTAATTATTAAACCACCTAATTTTATTATATCTGTTGATTTAGAAACATCTTGACTTAAACGCCTAAGTAAAGCTTTAACTTTACTAACTAAAACTTTTGGTTTTATAGGTTTTGTAATATAATCGTCCGCTCCAGCCTCAAAACCAGCAACTTGAGAATAATCTTCATTTCTAGCCGTTAAAAACGCAATAATTGTATTACTTAGGTCCGGAATTTCTCTAATTTTTTCGCAGGTTTCTACGCCATCCATTTCGGGCATCATTACATCTAATATAATTAAATGTGGTTTATGCTTTTTTGCTTTTTTTATAGCTTCAATACCATTTTCAGCCTTTACAACTTGATAACCTTCATTAGATAAATTAAAACCAACAATTTCTAGAATATCTGGCTCATCATCTACTAATAAAATTTTAATATCATTCTCGTTCATTACAATCTAATTGAATTGTAAATATAAAACTTATATCCTAAAAGCTTATTAAATTTAAACAGATAACATTTTAATAACACTAATAAAATGGACGTGAGTTTATCTAAAAATTAAAATATTAATTCGCTAAGCAACTTTACAACCTTTATTAATGTTATTTTATCGTAAAGTCATGTTATAAAATCCTTAAATACTATTTAACTTGATGAATTTTAAATACTTTTGTAATGAAACTAACATTTAACATTATGAAAAAAATTTACTTATTTTTATTTCTAATTACCTCAGTAATGTCTTTTGGACAAATTACAAATGGAGGTTTTGAAACTTGGTCAGACCCAACTTTTCCAGACAACTGGACTTTTGAAGCAGGAACAACTCTAAGTGAAAACACAACAACATTTAGTGAAGGCGCATCTTCTATGGAAGTTAGTGTTACAACAGCAACTCAAGGTAGTACCGATTTTAGACAATCTGTTCCTGTAACAGCTGGAACTGTCTATGATATTTCTGTAGATGTTTACCACACAGATAATAAAGCTCAAGCACGTTTATATGCAGGGAATTACTATGATTTCTCTGACGAAACAATTCTTAACACCTGGCAATCTATAACTTATACATACACAGCTGTTGCTACAGCAAATGTTGATTTTGGTTTACGTTTTTATGATGTTGCAGCTAATTGGGGTGTTGGACCATCTTTAATGTATATAGATAATTTTACAATTACTCCACAAGTAACGCCAAGTATGGCTATTACATCTCCAACAGACAACTCTATTTTATATACTCAAAATGTTGATATTGCTTTTAGTGTACAAAACTTTAATGTAGCAAATGGTACTGGAGATGGACATATAGTATATAGTTTAGATGGTGCACCAAATGTAGATAAGTTTGATGTAACAGATATAAACCTAACATCATTAACTTACGAATCTCATACAGTTGATATGGAGTTAGTAGACAATACAGGAATGTCTCTTGTACCTGCGGTAACATCTTCTGTTACTTTTACTATTTCTCAAGTACAAACACTACCATTTACTGAAAGTTTTAATTACACAGCTGGAAATAATATTTCAGATCAAGATGCATGGACAAATTATTTTTCTGGAGATGAAGCTTTAGTTTCTGCAACAAACCTATCCTACTCAACGTTATCTGGTACTGGAGGTTCTATGGCATTTGATGGTTCTGGAGCAGATCCTGTTGTAGATTACACAGCAACTAGTGCTGGAACAATTTACAGCTCGTTAATGTTACAAGTTACAGCATTAGATGCTGGAGCTGTTAATGGTTATTTTGCAACCTTAAGAAATTCTGCTGGAAGCTACGAAACTAGATTATGGATATCTCCAGTTTCTGCTACAACATTCAATATTGGTGTTAGTAATGGAGGAACACTTACACAAATAAGTGGAGCCACACCTCATAATCTTAATGAAACGGTTTTTATTGTTTTTAATTATGATATAGATAATAATACAGTTAGTGCGTGGGTAAATCCAGCATTAGGAGTTACTGAACCAGCAGCTGATATTACAGAAGCATCTGGATCTACAGGAAACACTTTTACTCAACTTTTATTTAGACAAGACTCTACAACGGAAACACCTTCTTTAATAATTGACGAATTAAGAATTGGAACTACATGGGCAAGTGTAACTCCAGCAATTTTATCTAACACAAATTTCACAGCTACTAAAAGCTTTAAAATCTATCCTAACCCAACAAATTCAGGATTTGTTACAATTCAATCTGGTTCTGCAGAAGCAATGAATGTAACTATTTTTGATATTCTTGGAAAACAGATTTCTAATAGTAAAGTGGAAAACAATACTTTAAACGTTAGTCATTTAAAAAGCGGTGTTTATTTATTAAACATTACTCAAAACAATCTAACTACAACTAAGAAACTCGTTATAAACTAACTGGTATAACTAAACTTAGTTATAATTTTTAAAAAGAGGAAACTTAATTGTTTCCTCTTTTTTTATGCAGTAATGTTACTTTAATGTTAACCTCAAATAATTTTCCTTAACGTTAATATAAACGACACTTATCCTCTTGTTAACTTTTGTTTGAAATAACCAACGTTATTTTGCAGCGTACAAACAAAACAACAAATGAAACACATTACGTTTATATTTTTCTTACTAATTTCAGGATTATCATTTAGTCAAAACGGATCTGTAACTGGTCTAGTTTCGGATAAAGATTATAATGATGAGCCATTATCTTTTGCCAGTGTTGTAATTAAAGGAACTTCTATTGGTGTATCTACAGATATGGATGGTAATTATATAATTACTAACATAGAGCCGGGAACTATTGATCTTGAATTTAGTTTTGTTGGATACGAAATTATTGTGAAAACCATTTTAATTGAAGCTGAGAAAGAAACTGTTTTAAATATCTCTTTAGGAGCAAGTGCTGCAAATCTAGATGAGGTTGTAATTAAAACAAGCATATCTAGAGAAACAGAATCTGCACTTTTAACAGAACAAAAAAAAGCAGTAGAAATTAAGCAAATAATTGGAGCTCAAGAATTATCTAGAAAAGGAGTTAGTGATGCTGCTGGAGCAGTAGCAAAAATTTCTGGAGTATCTAAACAAGAAGGCTCTAGTAATGTATACGTTAGAGGTTTAGGAGATAGATACTTAAACACTACAATGAATGGTTTATCATTACCATCTAATAATGTAAGTAAAAAGAATATAGATTTAAATCTATTCTCATCGGATATCATTCAAAACGTATCAATAAGCAAAGCTTACTCTTCTAAATTTTATGGAGATTTTTCTGCTGGTAACGTAGATATTTCATCTAAAGAACATACTGGTAAATCTTTTATAGAAGGATTCTCTGGAACTGGATTTAACACTAATGCAATAAACAAAAACTTTGTAAGAAGCGAAGGAATAGGCTATTTTGGATATTATGGAAGATATAACCACAATCCATATGCCGTTATTTTATCTCATGGTATTGATCCAGAAAACGTAAGTTCTCCAATAAACATAAATTACGGTTTGTCTTTTGGGAAGAGTTTTAAATTCGATAATGGCTCTAAACTAAGTGTTTTTGCCACAGGATCTTTTGAAAACAATTACGAATACCGATCTGGAAAAAATGTAGACTTCTCTCTTGTAGAGAAAAAAGCTTTCGATGCTTCTGAGGAATTTGAATATATCACCACTACAACGTTAATGACAAATGTGGCTTATAAAATTGATGCTAAAAACACTTTGAAATTTGTATCATTATTTAATAATAGCTCTTCTGATGAAGTCGGATACTTTGGAATTGATGGAAAAGGTAGGAACAGAGATGCTATTTTAAATACAGACGAAGGGTTTTATCAAATGAATGTTCAGTTTGATCAAACTAGAATGTTTGTAAATCAGCTATTAGGTAATCATAAATCTGGAGATTTAGAATTAGATTGGGGTTTTGGTTACAACAAAGTACTCTCTAATCAACCAGACAGAAAACGTATAAGTATAGAAAATTACCAGTATGCTTTAGATGGAGATACCACAACAAATCCAACCTTTTTTAGTAATGTAGATTTTGACAATCAACGTTATTTTCAAAACATTACAGATGATGAATATAGTGGAAGAGTTAATTTAGCTTACACCTTAAACGAAAAAGTAAAATTAAATTTTGGTTATAACGGTAGAAATAAAACGCGTTCTTTTGATAATATTAGATACGGTTATGATATTCAAGAAAGTGGATACCAAATAACCGATGTTACTAACGTAAATAGCTTTTTCAACACCTCTAATATAAGTTTTAATAATAACACAAGTGGCTATGATATTAGTGTAATTAATGGTTTGCCTGGGTTAGTAAACACAAACTTACCTGGATTACCAGAAAACACTTATACAGGTAAATTAAATATTTATGCTGGTTATACTGACGCTGAAATTACAACGGGTAAATGGCTTTTTGTTCCAGGAATTAGATTAGAATCTTTTGAGCAAAATATAGATTACAATGTAATTAACTTAGGTAACTCTGGTAAAGATTCTAAAACTACCAAAGAAACTTTCATTTTGCCAACACTTAATGTGAAGTTTAGCTTAACAGACGAACAAAACCTTCGTTTCTCCGCAAGTCAAACTGTTTCAGTTCCAGAATTTAAAGAAGTTGCACCTTTTGTTTACGAAGATGTTTCTACAAGAATTGGTGGTAATCCTGATGTATTAGGTTTTTCTAAAATATTAAATATAGATTTAAAATACGAGTGGTTTTTTGGAAAAAGTGAAATCTTATCTATTGGTGCTTTTACAAAACAAATTAAAGATCCAATTAATTTAGTTGTTGTTGGTGATGCTACTGGAACTCAACGCTATGTTAGAACAGGAGAGCAAGCTGAAGTTTATGGTGTTGAAGCAGAATTCAGAAAGAATCTAATACTAAACCAAGATGATGATGCACAATTATCTTTTGGAATTAACGGAACCTATATGCATACAAAACAAGATTTATATAGTGAGATAGATGGAACTTTTGACTTAGCTTTTAAAAAGACAGAAGATGAGTTACAAGGTGCATCACCATTAATCTTAAATGCTGATATTAGTTTTTCTCCAACCAAATATGAAAACTACAAACCAGTTGCCAACTTAGTATTTTCTTATTTTTCTGATAGAATAGATGCTTTAGGTTCTGGTGACCTTGGAAATATTGTTGAAAAAAGTGTTCCAACTTTAGACTTCATTTGGAAAAACACAATTAAAGAAAATTTCGAAATAAACTTTAGTGCTAAAAACATCTTAAACCAAAAAATACAGTATGTAAGAGAAGATGCTACTGCTGGAGATATCTTAGTAACATCGGCAAATGGTAAAGGTGTAACAGATTACAGAAGGGGTTTAAATATTGGATTACAATTAAAATATAAATTCTAAATAAAACACAACTAAATAATCAAAATTAAAAAATTATTAAAATGAAAAAACAATTAATCTTAGGTTTGGCTATAGTAGCTTCGGTATTTTCTTGTTCAACAGACGATACTGCGGATATTGTAATAAACAACACAGTTATTGGATCTACTGGAGGAAACACTAACGGTACTGTTTTTCTATCTGGAACTTACACAGAAGATTTAACATTAGATGCTAATACAACCTACAAGTTAAATGGTGCATTAATTATGACTTCAGGAACAACATTAACAATTCCTGCTTGTATGACAATTGAAGCTTTAGCAAGTGGAGCAAATGTTTATATAGCCATAGCTCAAGGTGCTAAAATTATTGCAAATGGAACAGCAGATTGTCCAATTGTATTTACATCTGATGCTTCTTCTCCTTCATCTGGAGATTGGGGTGGATTAATTTTATTAGGAAATGCACCTATTAACTCAGTAACTGGAACAGCCACTGCAACTTCTGAAATTGGAAACTTACCATATGGTGGAACAAATGCAGCAGACGATTCTGGTATTCTAAATTATGTAAGAATAGAGTATTCTGGTGGCGCTGCAGATGGATCTTCAGAAAACAACGGATTCTCATTTTATGGTGTTGGTAATGGAACAGCTGTAAATTACATTCAAGCTTTTGCAGGAAAAGATGACGGAATTGAGTTTTTTGGAGGAACTGTAAATGCCAACTATATATCAGTTATTAATGCAGAAGATGATTCTGTTGACTGGACAGAAGGTTTTTCTGGAACTTTAAATAATGTTTACATATCAAACAGATCTACAGACGACAAAGCCATTGAGGCAGATGGTTTTAACACAGATTTCAGTAATGCATCAGGTGTGTTTTCTAAACCAACACTAAACAATGTTACTATTGTTGGTCAAGGAGCTGGAGTTTCTTCGGAAGCTGTTAGATTAAGAGCTGGTACTCAAGGAATCTTTTCGAATTTCCATATTACAGGTTACACAGAAGGCTTTGATTTAGATGATACTGATACTGGAAATGGTGTTGTAAGTAATGATTTACAAGTTACAGATGTAACTTTTGTAGATGTTACGACTAAAATGAAAAACGACACTAGTGTAATTTTTACAGATGCAGATTTTTACACAGGTGAAGGAAACGGAACTATAACAGACTATTCAACTTGGGGTGCAAACTGGACTGCTGAATAAGTAATTTAATTCTATAAAAAAAGCCTAGCAAATGCTAGGCTTTTTTTATGTTTTTATATATCTTTTATTTATGGTTGCTTACTATCTGCAAGAGTATTCTTATTAACCCAAGTATTTACAGAAGCTACTTTGTTATTAGAATAATCAACTTCTTTTAAAGAGCTAGCAGACCAATAAAACCACTTTCCTGTTTTTTCACCATTATTATATTTAGCAGAAATCTTTTTATTTCCATAAACATCATAACTTATCCATTCTCCTTGAAGTTTTCCATCTATTGTATAAAATCCTGTTTGACTTACTTTCCCATTATCGTGAAAATATGAAACTTCAATTAGATTAGTGTCTTCATTTAACTCTAAAGTTCTTTTGTTTTGAGAAAACCCTAAACCAACAACTAATATAAATAATACTAATGCAACTTTTTTCATAACTATATACTTTTTAATTCAACCCTAATCAAATATAAGAATAATTTTACAATTTAAACACTTTTACATAACATTAAATTAACATTGATGTTTTAACACTTTTATTATCAAATACTTAAACCCAAACCACAAGCATTATTTTAAGTTAATCTTAATACAAATTTAACCTTTTGGTTACTTTAAGTTAATCTTTATTAGTCATCTTAGATAACTCTTACAAGTACAAAAAAAACAAGGGTTTTAAGTAATTTATTGGTTTTTGTCGACTATAATTATTTAATAAATCCCTTGTTGCCGCTTTTAACTAAAAGCGGCTTTTTTTATTAAAAAAAACGAAACTTAATAATTTAGAAACATTGGCTCCAATTTATTTGAAGTTATTTGCAGTGACAAAAACTAATAAATTATAATGAAATTAAAAACAACATTAGCCACACTATTGTTATGTGCATTAACTTTATCTATTCTAAATGCTCAAGAAATTAGCGACACTAAATTTGGAAAAGGCTTAATTAATTTTACAGCTAAAGATAGTTCTTTTAGCATAAATTTTGCGCCTAGAATTCAAGTTCGATCAAACTCTTCTTGGGATCATGACGGAAATCAATATGGTAGTGCAGAACATAATTTTTTAGTACGTCGTGCGCGTTTAAAATTCGGAGGTTTTGCTTACACTACAAAATTAAAGTATAAAATAGAATTGGGATTATCTAACAGAGATATTTCTGGTGCAAACGAATTTAACAGAGAAACATCTAGAATAATACTGGATGCTGTTATTATGTGGAATTTTGCTGAAAATTTCGAATTATGGGCTGGACAAACAAAACTACCAGGAAATGTTGAGCGTGTTGTTTCTTCTGGAAATCTTCAATTAATAGATCGTTCTTTATTAAATAGTCGGTTCAATATTGATCGTGATGTAGGTGTGCAATTACGACATAAGACAAATTTAGGTGGTCAATTTCTAATACGTGAAAAATTTGCTATTTCACAAGGTGAAGGCCGAAATGTAACCGAGGGAAATATTGGTGGTTTACAATATACTGGTCGTGTAGAGTTTTTACCATTTGGAGAATTTAAATCCAAAGGAGATTATGTTCAAGCAGCAATTAAAAGAGAAGAATCCCCAAAATTAATGGTTGGATTTACTTACAATTATAACCAAGATGCTGTTAGAGAACGTAGTGGATTAGGCTCTTATATGACTCGTGATGATCATACAGAAAAGAATTTCTCTTTATATGAAACGGATCAAACAACAATTTTTGCAGATGCTATGTTTAAATACAAAGGATTCTCTTTTATGGGAGAATACGCAATACGTAGTGCAAAAGATGCTATTGCTAAAAATTTAGACGGAACACCAACAGGAGATATTGTTTTAACAGGTAATGCCTTAAATTTACAAGCTGGATATATGTTTAAAAGCAATTACGAAATTGCTGGACGTTTTACTACGGTAGATTACGATACTGTAACAGGAAGTCTTCCTCAAGAACAGTATACCTTAGGAGGTTCTATATATGTGGTAGGACATAAATTAAAAATTCAGAGCGATTTAAGTTACACAACTGTGGATGGAAACGAAAGTAATATTACATTTAGGTTAGGGTTTGATCTTCATTTCTAAAATCTAAATAATAACATTGGGGTAACATTAAACTCAATAAAACTAAAGATATTTACACACTTATTTTAATTAAAGATTATGGATAATATTTATTTATTTATGTTGATTGCCATTACAATTCTAGCAGTAGCAGATATTGTAGTTGGTGTTAGTAATGACGCAATTAATTTCTTAAACTCAGCAATTGGTTCAAAAGCCATTTCTATGAAAACTATAATGATAGTTGCTAGTTTAGGTATCTTTATTGGAGCAGTTTTTTCAAGTGGTATGATGGAAGTTGCTCGAAAAGGTATTTTTGTACCTGGAATGTTCAATTTTGAAGAAATCATGTACATTTTTATGGCTGTAATGATAACAGATATCTTGTTATTAGACTTCTTTAACACATTAGGCTTACCAACATCAACAACAGTTTCTATTGTTTTTAATTTATTAGGAGCAGCAGTAGTAATGTCTTTAATTAAAATTACAGCTTCAGACTCTCAAACACTAGCAGATTTAGGAAGCTATATTAACACTAAAAAAGCTATTGAAATCATTAGAGGTATTGTAATGTCTGTTTTTATTGCCTTTACAATTGGTGCTTTAGTACAATGGATTTCACGTATGATTTTCACGTTTCAATATGAAAAGAAAATAAAAAACTTTGGAGCATTTTTTGGAGCATTTTGTTTAACTGCAATTACATATTTTATTTTTTTAAAAGGATTAAAAGGTTCTCCTTATTACAAAGACATAAAAGGACTTATGGAAGGTAATGAGATCTTAATAATCTTAGGAAGTTTCTTATTGTGGCTAGGTATTTCATTTGCATTCCAAGCTATCACTAAAAAAACCATATTACTTGTTGTTATAGCTGTAGGAACATTTGGTTTAGCATTAGCTTTTTCTGGTAACGACTTAGTAAATTTTATTGGTGTTCCAATGGCAGCGTTTCACTCTTATGAAGCAATGCAGGATGCCTTTTTATCATCGGGAACTTTACCTGCAGACTTCTCAATGTCTATTTTAAGTAAAAAAATGCCAGCAGAACCTTTATTATTATTTATTGCAGGTGCAATAATGGTCTTAACATTGTGGTTTTCTAAAAAAGCAAAAACGGTTGCAGAAACAGAATTAAGTTTATCTAGACAAGGGGATACACATGATAAATTTGAGCCAAATATGTTATCAAGAAGTGTTGTAAAAGGAACTTCTTGGTTGTCTGGTGCATTTAATGCTATTGTTCCAAAATCAATTCAAGAAAACATAAATAAGAATTTTGAAAAACCAGAAACACTATCTTTAACCAAAGATCAAAGTATAGATGCTCCTGCTTTTGATATGATTAGAGCTGCTGTTAATTTAATGGTAGCAGGAGTATTGATTGCTATTGCAACATCAATGAAACTTCCGCTATCTACTACATACGTAACTTTTATGGTTGCTATGGGTACATCTTTTGCAGATAGAGCTTGGGGTAGAGAAAGTGCTGTATATAGAGTTGCAGGAGTTTTAAATGTCATTGGTGGTTGGTTTGGAACAGCAATAGGTGCATTTTTAGCAGCTGGATTTGTAGTGTTTTTAATTCAATGGAATCCAAAAGTAATGACACCAATTTTATTGTTAGTTACTGCTGGTCTATTAGTAAGAAACTACTTGGCTCATAAAGAAAGTTCTAATAAAACTGTAGATGAAGACAGTTTAATTACTACTGAAGAAAGTAGATCTGTTCAAGGTGTTATACATGAAAGTGCTAAAAACATAGCAAGCGTTGTTAAACGTGGTAATAAAATTTATACAGTAGCAATTAAAGGTTTGGCAAAACAAGACATTAAAGCACTTAAAAAGAACAAAAAACAAATAACAAAACTATCTGAAGAAGTAGATAATTTAAGAGACAATATCTTTTATTTTATTAAAAATTTAGATGAATCTAGTGTTGGTGCAAGTGATTTCTACATTAACATCTTGGGCTATTTACAAGATATGGTGCAATCTTTAGAATACATTTCTAAAATCAGCCATAAACACATTAATAATAATCACAAAAACCTTAAGTTCTCTCAAATTAAAGAATTACAAGAAGTAAATAATAGTTTAGAGCATTTGTTTGAAAACACAAAAACAGCTTTTGACACAACTTCTTTTAAAGACATAGACACTTTAATTAGTCAAAATATAGCTGTACAAGCTTTAGTTAAAGAAAAAATAAACAAGCAGGTAGAGCGAACAAGAACAGAAGAGTCTAGCCCAAAAAACACAACTCTATACTTTAGTTTGTTAGTAGAAACAAAAGATTTATTAAAAGCTAATTCAAATCTCTTAAACGAGTATAACGAATCTTTTGATGCAAAAGTAGAGCCTGCTACTATTTCAAAATAAATTTATCTTATAATTTTTAAAAGCCTTTCAATAATTATTGAAAGGCTTTTTATTTTAACTCTTATACTTTCAAATTTTCAAATATTTTATTTCTATAATATTTTGTTTAGGCTAAACTAACTTAATAATGGACTTGTATTAATAGTAAACAAAGGAAGTCGTCAATCAACAAAACTATTAAACATAAGATATTCATACAGCTAAGTGCATAAAAAGTAAATACTGTTTTTTATCTCATTATTTTTTGTAGTTTCGCCAACCGTTAAACAAAAACCTAAGGATTAAGATAATGACGAAATTTACTCAAATTATAGTATTAGTTTTAACTATAGCTTTTACACAAAATAATTATGCACAAGTTGGAATTGGCACTACAAATCCGCAACAAGCACTTCATGTAAGTGGTGTGAATGCGGGTTTACAAACCATACGGATAGATGACATAGCAGTAACAGTAGGAGGAACAAATCCAGGTGAACTTGCAACTTCAACAACTTCAGCAAATAAAACATTAGTAGTTGACGGTAATGGGGATATAAAGTCAAGATATATTTATGGAGATAACATGCAAAGTGTAGTTTTATCAGCTGGTTCACAAAATATTACGAGTACATCTTTAGTAAACATTTCTGGAGCCACAATAACATTTACCCCAAGACATTCTGTAGTCTATATTTCATTTGTAATAACAGGATATAACCCACTTACTACTTCTAGTTTAGATCCACTTACATGGTTTTCAGTAGGTGTTTCAAAAGGTGCCACAAATGTTGGTAATTTCCTAAGCTTGACAGGGGTATCAGATGATGTAACAGGTTCAGCTGGAGCTGCATCTATTACTGCTTCAAACTTCCCTATTACTGTTACACCAGGAACTCCAGTTACTATTAAACTGCAAGGAAGAAATGGTGGGATAAATAACGGAGATGGTTTTACAATTAATAAAACTAACTACACAAGTTATATGACTATTTTAGATTAAGGTTAAATAAAGTTACTTAATCAACCTACTGTTGTTTTTTTATGTTGTTAACTCACTTACAATCTACTATATTTGTTAGATGAAGAAAATTATTCCTTTAGAAAAAGGTGATTATTATTTAACACCTGAAGGATATAGGTGTTTTACAGAGCAATACCATTTAAAAAGAGGATATTGCTGTGAAAGTGGCTGTAGGCATTGTCCATATGGTTTTAATAAAACAAAGTAATATTGGATATTATTCTTGAAGCATATAAGATTTTAATTTATCGCACACATCATCGTGTAGATATTCGTTACCCATAGTGTTTTTCATTTTTTGACAAATAAAAACACTAACCTAAACGATTACACTATGACATTCAAAGAGCAGATATTACAAGGTATTCCACAAGTTTTACCTCACACTAAAACGTATAATAAATCAATAAATCATGCACCAAAACGTAAAGCAATTCTTTCTAAAGAAGAAGAAAAATTAGCACTAAAAAATGCCTTACGTTATTTTGATAAAAAAGACCATAAAATTCTTCTACCTGAGTTTAAAAATGAATTAGAAACCTACGGAAGAATCTATATGCATAGATTTCATCCTGATTATAAAATCTACGCTAGACCAATTTCAGAATATCCTGCAAAATCAAAACAAGCAGCTGCTATAATGTTAATGATTCAAAATAATTTGGATCATGCAGTAGCACAACATCCACACGAGCTAATTACTTACGGTGGAAATGGTGGTGTTTTTTCAAACTGGGCACAATACTTATTAACTATGAAGTATTTGGCAGAAATGAATAACGAGCAAACGTTGGTTATGTATTCTGGTCATCCAATGGGTTTATTCCCTAGTCATAAAGAAGCCCCAAGAGTTGTGGTTACTAATGGAATGATGATTCCTAATTACTCTAAGCCAGACGACTGGGAAAAATTCAATGCACTTGGAGTAACACAATACGGGCAAATGACTGCTGGAAGTTATATGTATATTGGCCCACAAGGAATAGTACATGGAACAACAATAACCGTTTTAAATGCTTTTAGAAAAATCAAAAAAGAACCAAAAGGTAATTTATTTGTAACATCAGGTTTAGGAGGAATGTCTGGAGCACAACCGAAAGCCGGTAATATTGCAGGTTGCATTACGGTTTGTGCAGAGGTAAATCCTAAAATAACTCAAGTACGATTAGACCAAGGCTGGATAGACGAAAAAATTACAGATTTAAACAGTTTAGTAGAAAGAGTAAATAAAGCTAAAGCAAATAAGGAAACCGTTTCTATTGCTTACTTAGGAAACATAGTAGAGGTTTGGGAAAAATTTGATGAAGCTAATATTCATATTGACTTAGGAAGCGACCAAACATCGCTTCATAACCCTTGGGCTGGTGGATATTATCCTGTTGATATTCCATTTGAAGAAGCTAATAATATGATGGCTAATCAACCTGAATTATTTAAAGAAAAAGTCCAAGAAACATTACGAAGACATACTAACGCAATTAACAAACATACTGCAAAAGGAACTTATTTTTTCGATTATGGAAATGCTTTCTTACTAGAGGCATCTCGAGCTGGAGCAGATATCATGGCGGAAAACAATATTGATTTTAAATATCCTAGCTATGTTCAAGATATAATGGGTCCAATGTGTTTTGATTATGGTTTTGGACCTTTTCGTTGGGTTTGTGCTTCTGGAAAATCAGAAGATTTAGCTAAAACAGATAAAATTGCTTGTGATGTTCTTGAGGAAATAAAGAAAAATTCTCCTAAAGAAATTCAACAACAAATGGCGGATAATATCCAATGGATAAAAGGTGCACAAGAAAATAAATTAGTAGTTGGATCTCAAGCAAGAATATTATATGCAGATGCTGAAGGGCGAATGAAAATTGCCGATGCATTTAATAAAGCCATTGCAAAAGGAGATATTGATGTTGTTATTTTGGGTAGAGATCATCATGATGTTTCTGGAACAGATTCGCCTTACAGAGAAACAAGTAATATTTACGACGGATCACGTTTTACAGCAGATATGGCTATACATAATGTTATTGGTGATAGCTTTAGAGGTGCTACTTGGGTAAGCATCCATAATGGTGGTGGCGTTGGCTGGGGTGAAGTTATAAACGGCGGGTTTGGTATGGTTCTTGATGGTAGTAAGGAGGCAGAAAAGCGCTTAAAATCAATGCTATTCTGGGATGTTAACAATGGTATTGCAAGACGAAGCTGGGCAAGAAACGACGAAGCTATTTTTGCCATAAAACGCGCTATGCAAGTAGAACCTAATTTAAAAATAACAATCCCTAATATAGTAGATGATGAATTATTAGACTAATTCTTAAAACATTTACCATGAAAAACAACATTTACATTTTAGCTATTCTAACTTTAGTTCTAACATCTTGTGTTAGTGTAAACGTTAGTTCGGATTACGATTCGAAAACTAATTTTAACGAATATAAAACTTTTGCGTATTCGAAACCTGGTATTGACAAAGCGGAAATAAACGATTTAGATAAAAAAAGAATTCTAAGAGCATTAGATACAGAACTTCAAGTTAAAGGATTTACAAAATCTGAAACACCGCAAGTTTTAGTCAGTTTTTTTACAAAATCTAACGAAGAAATTAACGTCAATCAAAATAACTTTGGATGGGGTTTTGGAGGAGGATTTATTCGAGGAAATTTCGGCACAAACGTTTCTAGATCAACACAAGGTGTTTTGTATATTGACTTAATAGACGCTAAAACTAATGAGTTAATTTGGCAAGGAAATGGTTCTGGGTATTTAACAACAGGAAATGTTGAAAAAAAAGAAGCTAGAATTAAAGAGTTTGTATCTAAAATTCTAGAAGCATATCCACCGAAAAAAAAATAAAATAAGCTATATTATGCTTAAATTCGGACATAGAGGAGCAAAAGGCTATGTTACAGAAAACACAATACCATCTATTCAAAAAGCATTAACTTTAAGTATAGATGGTATTGAAATAGACGTGCATCTTTGCAAATCTGGAGAATTAGTAGTTTTTCACGATTTTACTTTAGATAGACTTACAAATGGTTCTGGCGAAATTTCAACTTTCACTTTAAAAGAATTAAAAAACTTGAAAGTCAATAATGAATATTCTATTCCAACACTTCAAGAAGTATTGGATATTATTGATGCATCGGCTATTTTAAATATTGAATTAAAAGGAGAACATACAGCCAAAAAAGCCTGTGAAGCAATTCATAAAAACATTAAAAATTCTAACTGGAAACTAGAAGACTTTATTGTGTCTAGCTTTCAGGAAAAAGAATTGGAAAAGGTTTTTGAAATTGATAAAACCATTAGACTTGGCGTATTAACTAAAGCCAGTATTAATAGTGCAATAACTTTTGCGAATACAATAAATGCTTATGCCATACATCCAAACATTGCTTTAATAAGCAAAAATAACGTTCAAAAAACACAACAATTAGGTTATAAAGTGTATACTTGGACTGTAAATAACACTGAAGCTATTAATCGAGCAAAAAGGTATGGTGTAGATGCTATTATTAGTGATGTACCAGATTTACTTTAGAACAATTTTAAATGAAACATTACGACATTATAATTATTGGTGGTGGCGCAGCAGGATTTTTTGCTGCTATAAATACTGCTGAAAAATTTCCAGACCTTAAAATTGTAATACTTGAACGTGGAAAAGATGTTTTAGGTAAAGTAAAAATTTCGGGTGGCGGAAGATGTAATGTAACACATGCAGAATTTACACCTAAAGAACTTACATATAATTACCCTAGAGGCGAAAAAGAGTTATTAGGACCTTTCCATACATTTATGACTGGTGATACAATGGAATGGTTTGAAAAACGTGGTGTTGAATTAAAAATTGAAGATGATGGAAGAATTTTCCCTGTTTCTAACAACTCGAAAACTATAATAGACTGTTTTTTAAACGAAACTAAAAAGCATCAAATAGATATATTAACCAATCAAGGTGTTAAAGATGTTACTTACAACACTAATAAATGGGAAATAACAACAGGATCACATTTATTTACTTCAGACAAACTATTAGTAGCCACAGGTAGCAGTCCTAAAATGTGGGAAATTCTAAAAAGATTAAATCATACTATAACTAATCCTGTACCTTCATTATTTACATTTAATTGTAATGATAATCGTATTTCAGATATTCCTGGTGTGGTAGCACAAAATGTTAGCGTAAAAGTTTTAAATACGAACTTAGAATCCGATGGACCAGTATTAATTACACATTGGGGTTTTAGCGCGCCTTCAATTTTAAAATTATCGGCTTTTGGGGCTATAGAATTAGCAAAATTAGATTACAAATTTACAATAGAAATTAACTTTTTAAACTTAGAATTAGAAACAGTTTTAGATAATTTAAAAACCAATAAGTTAGAAGAAGCCAAAAAAACAGTCTACAAATTTGCTCAATTTGAATTGCCAAAACGCTTATGGTATAAATTAGTAATAGATGCTAATATAAAAGAAGATACTAAGTGGGCAGATTTAAACAAGCAACAATTAGAAGCTTTAGCAAAACAGCTTTGTGCTGCACAATTTAAAATAGATGGAAAAAGTACTTTTAAGGATGAGTTTGTTACAGCTGGAGGAATTAACTTAAAGGAGATTGACTTTAAAACCTATAAAAGCAAACAGCATCAACATTTATATTTCGCTGGCGAAGTACTAAATATTGATGCTGTTACTGGTGGATTTAATTTCCAAAATGCTTGGACTAGCGGATATATTGTAGCCCAAAATATAGGTTTAGACTAAATTTAGCCTTCTATTAAACGAATACAATCCCAAGACATTTCAATGGCGTCTTCAATCTGTTTATCGTCCATTTCTAACTCTTCTCGTAACCTAATTCTAGAAATAGTAATTAAGTTTCCAAAAGCCATTTGCATTAAAAGTTTTAGATCTACATTTTTAAGGTGTTTATTTTCTATCCCTTGCATCATAAATTCTTTCATTCCTTTGTAATGAATGACGTTTTTGTCAACTTCTTCACTATCAATAATAGGAGGGATAGCAACAATATCCATAAAGTAAAATGCCGATGGATTTGATATAAAATAATTATAAAAGTTAATCCACAATTGTCTGTATTGCTCTTTAAAAGGTTTATTTTGATCTCTATTTAGCACTAACATTCGAGCTAAATCTTGTACAATCATAGTGTAAAGCTCTTTAACAATGTCTTCCTTGGTATCATAATAATGATATATAGTACCAACAGCAACATTAGCCTCTTTAGCTACTTTAGATATAGGCGTTGCGTTTAGTCCGTTTTTAGCAGACAATTCTAGCATCGTTAATAAAATACGTTGTTTTTTATCCATTTTAAGAGGAAATCGTAATGGTTATTTTGTAATAGTTGATTTACAAATGTAAAGTTTTCTTCTATAAATTTGAATATTTATTTCATTAAATAATATTCAAAATAGCATTATCTTTGTCTTAAGAATGACAAAAAAAAATGAACGACACACAGTTTTTAGCTAATACCAAACAAAAATCAATTAAAAATAGTGTAACAATTTGGTCTTCACCAAGTAACATTGCTTTAGTAAAGTATTGGGGTAAAAGAAAGGAGCAAATTCCAGAAAACACTTCAATTAGCTTCACTTTAAATCACTGTAAAACAATTACCAGTCTAACTTATACTAAAAAAGAGGACAATTCAAATTTTAGTTTTGATGTATTTTTAGATGGCGAAAAGCAAGACGATTTTAAGCCTAAAATTGAAGTTTTTTTTAACAGAATCACCTCATATCTTTCATTCTTAAAAGATTTTCATTTTAAAATAGAAACAAAAAACACATTTCCTCATAGTTCTGGTATTGCATCTTCAGCTTCAGGAATGAGTGCTTTGTCTGCTTGTTTAATGGCAATAGATAAAGAGTTAAATCCAGAAATGACTCCGCAGTTTGTGTTACAAAAAACATCTTTTCTAGCACGTTTAGGTTCTGGTAGTGCTTGCAGAAGTCTAGAAGGCGATTTAGTAGTTTGGGGAGAACATCATTCTATTCCAGAAAGTACTAATTTATTTGGTGTGAAATTTCCATTTAATTCTCACGCCAACTTTAAAAATTACCAAGACACTATTCTTTTAGTTGATAAAGGGGAAAAACAAGTTAGTAGTACTGTTGGACATAATTTAATGCATAATCATCCGTTTGCACAACAACGTTTTGTTCAGGCAAATCAGAATTTAGAAAAAATCACAACTATTCTTCAGAATGGTAATTTAGATGAATTTATTGCTTTAGTTGAAAGCGAAGCACTTACACTGCACGCCATGATGATGTCAAGTATGCCATATTTCATACTAATGAAACCTAATACTTTAGAAATAATTAACAAAATTTGGGCATTTAGAAATACAACAAATTCAAAAGTTTGTTTTACCTTAGATGCAGGCGCAAATGTACACGTTTTATATCCTGAATCAGAGAAGGATTTTGTTTTACAGTTTATTAAAAATGAGTTAGTTGCGTATTGCCAAAATGGTCACTATATTTGCGACACTATTGGTAAAGGCTTAGAAGAATTATAAGCCTAAATTAATTTAAAACTAGATTATGAAAGGACCACTTTTTTATTCGAAAATATTATTATTTGGAGAGTATGGAATTATTAAAGATTCTAAAGGTCTTTCTATACCATATAACTTTTATAATGGTGCGCTTAAAAATGATGGTAATTCTAGTGAAATTTCTATAAAGTCTAACAAAAACTTAAAAGTATATGCAGATTATTTAGCGAAAATTGACTCTAAGATTGTTTCTTTTAATATAGATAATTTACAAGAAGATATTTCTAAAGGAATGTATTTTGATTCGTCTATACCTCAAGGTTATGGCGTTGGTAGTTCTGGTGCTTTAGTTGCCGCTTTGTACGATCAATATGCTAATAATAAGATTACTGTTTTAGAAAACTTAACAAGAGAAAAGTTGTTGAAATTAAAAGCTGTTTTTTCTGAAATGGAATCTTTTTTCCACGGAAAATCATCTGGACTAGATCCTTTAAACAGTTATTTAAGCTTACCTATTTTAATAAATTCTAAAGACAATATTGAAGCTACAGGAATTCCAGCACAAAGTGCTACTGGAAAAGGCGCTGTTTTTTTATTAGATAGTGGTATAATTGGAGAAACTGCTCCGATGGTGCATATTTTTATGGAAAATATGAAGACTTCGGGTTTTCGTAATATGCTTAAAGATCAATTTACTAAGCACACAGATGCATGTGTTGAAGATTTCTTAAAAGGTGATATTAAATCGTTATTTAGCAATACAAAACAATTAAGTAAAGTAGTTTTAAATCATTTTAAACCAATGATACCTCAGCAATTTCATGAGTTGTGGAAAAAAGGTTTAGAAACTAACGATTACTACTTGAAATTATGTGGGTCTGGCGGCGGCGGTTATATTTTAGGATTTACAGAAGATATGGATAAAGCTCAACAATCTTTAAAAGATTATAAATTAGAAGTCGTTTATAACTTCTAAAAACCCCGGTACATTTAAAAATTAATACATTTTACTTTTATTCTTACTATGCTAAAGCGTAATCAGAAACATCTATTATTAAAATTTTTTAGTATGTTTTCTGTAGTTAGAGGCTACAATGTCCTTATTGTAATTATAGCACAATATCTAGCTTCTATATACATTTTTGCACCTCAATTAGCTACCAGAGAGGTTGTTTTAGATTTAAATTTATTAATGCTAGTGTTAGCATCTTCAGCTACTATTGCAGCTGGTTATATTATTAATAATTTTTACGATTCGGAAAAAGATTTAATTAATAGACCAAATAAAAGTATGTTAGACAAATTGATAAGTCAAAACACTAAATTATCTTTTTATTTTGTTCTCAATTTTTTAGCTCTAATTTTAGCAAGTTATGTGTCTTTTAAAGCTGTTGTTTTTTTTTCAGCATACATTTTTGGTATATGGTTTTATTCACACAAATTGAAACGCCTTACTTTTATAGGTAACATTACATCTACTCTATTAACAATTACACCATTTTTTATTGTTGCCTTACACTATTCAAGCTTCAATTCCATTGTATTTTTACACGCTATATTTCTATTTCTAATTATCCTTGTTCGAGAATTGACTAAAGATTTAGAAAACTTAAAAGGTGATTTAACTCAGAACTACAAAACCGTTCCTAATGTATATGGCATTAAAAAAACAAAATTTTTAATCACTCTTTTAATTATCCTAACTCTTTTTCCTATCTACTTTTTGCTAATTACAAAGTCTGTTGGGTTAATGTCTTGGTATTTTTACATATGCGTAATTTTACTTGTTTTTTTCGTTCTTTTACTCTGGAAATTCAACAGTAAACAACACTACAATTGGCTTCATAATATTCTTAAAATTATTATAGCTGCTGGCGTTTTTTGTATTGTTCTAATAGATATTGACTTGGTTTTAAATAAGCTACTTTAATTAGTATAAAAATGAGTCCAAAAAATGGTCTATTACAATTAAAGATTATCTTTGCAGCATATAATGTAAAATGCTTAGCATTTAAATAATAAAAATACCATGTCAGAACGCAGAAACAATAAAAGAAATCCAAATAAATCTAGTGGACCTAGTAAACCTGTTTCTAAAAAACCTGTAAAAAAACGTTTTAATAAATCTGCAGAAAACATAGCAGATAAACCTAAAGCAAAGGATAAAGCATTTGATACTAAGAAAATAGTTACAAAAATGCCTAAGCCTGCAAATCCTGATGTTATACGTTTAAACAAATACATTGCTAATTCGGGCGTTTGCTCTAGAAGAGAAGCAGATTCTTTTATTGCAATGGGATTAGTTAGCGTAAATGGTAAGATTATTAACGAAATGGGTTATAAGGTAAAACTTGAAGACGAAGTTAAATATGATGGTGCAAGAATTAACCCAGAGAAAAAAGCTTACGTTTTACTAAACAAACCTAAAGGATTTGCTACTACTGTAAGTGAAGGAAAAGGTAGAACCGTAATGGATTTAGTTGCAAATTCAACAACATCTAGAATTAAACCTATTGGAAGATTAGGAAGAGGAACAACAGGTTTGCTTTTGTTTACTAACGATATAGATATTTCTAGTAAGTTTACAAACTCTAATAAAGGAATTCCACGTTTATTCCATATTGAATTAAATAAAAACTTAAGATTCGAAGATTTTAAACAAATCCAAGATGGTTTTAGAGTAGACGGAAAAATGGTTACTGTTGAAGAAATTAGCTACACAGATAATAACAATAAAAAGGAAATAGGTCTACGTATTAAAAATACTGGTAACACTATTTTACATACTATTTTTGATCATTTTAATTACGAAATGGAACGTATAGATTGCGTAACAATTGGCCATTTAACTAAAAAAGATTTACCTCGCGGACATTGGAAACATTTAAGCGCTTTAGAGTTAAATACGCTACAAATGATGTAATCTAATACAGTTTCTAATAAAACAAAATCCCTTTTAAGTTTAACTTGAAAGGGATTTTTGGTTACAATAGATAAGGTAAAAAGAAGCGGTTCGTATAAAACAACTCATCATAGATAAACGACATTTCGGCAACTGAAAATATTAAAAAAATAATTATTCTTATACATTTACATCATCATCAAATTTAATTTAAGGAATGGAAGAAGACATCAGTTGGAAAAGAGTTATACTCTTCTTAGTAATAGCAATAACAATATCAAATATTTTTAGGTTTGACGTTTTCGAACTTAAATCAGAATTGGAAAAATTACCAACTGTAATTTTCATCTTGATCGTCATTCTTCTTGAAGGTAGTGGAGTTATTATAGCATCTCTAATTGCTATTCGGTTATTGAAAAAAAAGAATAAAACAGAAATAACACTTTTTGGTACCTCAAAATCCAAAAGTATGCTAATGGCAATCATTCCAATTATAATTATAACATTAATTGGGGTGAAAAATGATTTCAAATTAGATTCACATCTTTATGGTTTTATAGCTATAATAGGAACTCTGATCTACTGCATAATGGAAGAATATGGATGGAGAGGTTATCTACACGAAGAATTAAGAACATTAAAACCTTGTAAAAAATATCTTTTAATCGGTTTTCTATGGTACTTGTGGCATTTAACCTTTTTGACTAAGGCAAGTGTTGAAGACAATATTTTCTTTTTTGCAATGATGGTTTTTGGAAGTTGGGGGATTGGACAAGTGGCAGAATCTACAAAATCAATATTAACAAGTGCTTGTTTTCATCTAATTGTACAAATTATGATGCTTAATGCATTAATAAAAAATGGTATTGATGGAACTGAAAAACTAATAATTATAGGTGTTTCTGTAGTTTTATGGTTTGTTATTATAAAAAAATGGGAAAAGGAAAATGCAATAAATAGAGATGCTAAATAACAAAACATTAAAACTCCTCTTTTTTTAAAAAAACAAAAAAATCCCAAACCTAAGGTTTAGGATTTTTTAATCTATAAAGATTCCAGCCTTCACAGGAATTTATTAGTATCTGTAATGTTCTGGCTTATATGGACCTTCTACTGTTACACCAATATATTCTGCTTGGTAAGGCTTAAGTTCTGTAAGCTCTACACCTATTTTAGCTAAGTGTAATTTTGCTACTTTCTCGTCTAAATACTTAGGCAACATGTATACATCATTCTTATAAGCTGCACTATTTTTCCAAAGTTCTATTTGTGCTAACGTTTGGTTAGTAAAAGAGTTAGACATTACAAAACTTGGATGACCTGTAGCACAACCTAAGTTTACTAATCTACCTTCAGCTAGTAAAATAACCTCTTTACCATTAATAGTATATTTGTCTACTTGAGGTTTAATAGTATCTTTTGTATGTCCGTGGTTTTCGTTTAACCAACCAACTTGAATTTCGTTATCAAAATGACCAATATTAGCCACAATAACCTTGTCTTTCATTGCTTCAAAATGCTCAGCACGTACAATATCTTTATTTCCAGTTGTAGTAATTACAATATCAGAATTTGCAACAACTGTTTCTAGTTTCTTAACTTCAAAACCGTCCATTGCAGCTTGTAAAGCACAAATTGGATCTACTTCTGTTACAGTAACAATGGAACCTGCACCTTTAAAAGAAGCCGCTGTACCTTTACCAACATCTCCATAACCACAAACCGTTACACGCTTTCCAGCTAACATAACATCTGTTGCTCTACGAATTGCATCTACTGCAGATTCTTTACAACCATATTTATTATCAAATTTCGATTTTGTAACAGAATCGTTGATATTAATTGCTGGCATTGGCAACGTTCCGTTTTTTACTCTTTCGTACAATCTGTGAACTCCAGTCGTAGTTTCTTCTGATAATCCGTTGATTCCTGCAGCTAATTCTGGATAGCGATCTAAAACCATGTTGGTTAAATCTCCACCATCATCTAAAATCATATTTAATGGTTTTTTATCTTCACCAAAAAATAAAGTTTGCTCTATACACCAATCGAATTCTTCTTCTGTCATATCTTTCCAAGCATACACAGCAGTTCCTGCAGCAGCAATTGCAGCAGCAGCTTGATCTTGTGTAGAGAA
>JAWUZD010000007.1:0-165008 GCA_034110465.1 Mesoflavibacter sp. | reverse complement strand
ACTTTGTGAAGCACTACGAAACGTATAAAAACAAAAAAGACCCACTGAAACAGTAAGTCTTAAAGTGAGCCCGACAGGATTCGAACCTGTGACCGCCTCCTTAGAAGGGAGGTGCTCTATCCAGCTGAGCTACGAGCCCGTAGCAATAAAATAATAGTCGGGGTGGCAGGATTCGAACCTGCGGCCTCCACGTCCCAAACGTGGCGCGATAACCGGGCTACGCTACACCCCGAGAATATTATTGATTGCGGAGAGACAGGGATTCGAACCCTGGGTACCATTGCTGGTACGACGATTTAGCAAACCGTTCCTTTCGGCCACTCAGTCACCTCTCCAATTGTATTTTTAATGAACGTTGCAATATTAATTCGGGTGCAAATTTAGTCTAACATCTATTACAATGCAACCTTTTTTTTGTTTTTTTTAATTTTATTATTCTGGGTATTCAATTCTTAAATGGTAAATATTTGCTAACTTGGACTTTAGCACTTTTTTTATGGTTTCAATTTCTTTAAAAGTAATGTTAGAATTTAAAAATTGCCCATTATTCATCTGTTTTTCGATAATAGATTCTACAAAATAATCAATTTTAGAAGTTGTTGGTTCTTTTAAACTTTTAGAAGCTGCCTCTACACTATCACACATCATTAAAATAGCCGTTTCCTTATTAAATGGTATAGGTCCAGGATATTCAAAATCTGCAATAGAAATATCTTCATCAATTTCAGATGCTTTCTTATAAAAATAATAAACCAAGCTTGTGCCATGATGTGTTCTAATAAAATCTATTATACGTTCTGGAAGTTTATTTTTTTTAGCAATTTCAATACCTTTTAACGTATGATCTATAATTATTTCAGCACTTTCAATTGGTGATAATTCATCGTGAGGATTTAATCCGGACGACTGATTTTCTGTAAAATAAACTGGATTATTCATTTTTCCAATATCATGATATAAAGCTCCTACTCTAACTAACATAGCATTTGCTCCTATTTCACTTGCACAAGCTTCTGCTAGATTTGCAACGTTTAAAGAATGATGAAATGTTCCTGGTGCTTCATTAGATAATTGTTTCAAGAGCTTACTATTTGTGTCCGAAAGTTCTAATAAAGAAACATCAGATACTAATCCGAAAAGTTTCTCATAAACATAAATTAAAGGCTGTACAAAAAGTGTAGCTAATCCACATAGAATAAATAGTCCAAAAGTTTCAAATTCTAAATTATCAATACTTCCTTCATGGATTACATAAAATGCAAAATACGCCAATATATAAACTAGGGTTATTTGACCAACTGAAATAAATAAATTAGCTCTTTTATATAGCTCCGAAACGGTTAAAATTGTTACAATTCCTGCTATAATTTGTAAAAACATGTACTCATAACTATTTGGAACAATACTTCCTAAAAGTAAAACCGTAATTACATGAGCAAACAACCCTAATCTTGCATCAAAAAACGCTTTTAAAATTAAAGGTAATATTACTATTGGTACAACATAAACATATGCTACATTATAATTAATGACTAATGTGGTTAATAAAATTACTATAATAATATTAAAAAATATAAAAGTAACTTTCGTATTATTTTCAAATACATCTAATCTGTATTTTTTAAGAAACAACAACAGCATTAATAAAGCTAATGCTACTAATAAGGTGTAGGCAAATACAATCCAATAATAGTTGTAATTAGTCCAGATTTGAGATTCATATTGCGATTCTAATGAGCTTAACATTGCATATTTTTCACCTTCAACAACTTCACCTTTAGAAATAATTAAAGTTCCTTTTTCTATGCTACCTCTAGTGTATGAAATTTTACTTAACTGTTCATCTAAAACTTTATCAGTTAACAATTTATTATATACTAAATTAGGCGCTACAGCATTAAAAAAAGATGTGATAATTGGTTTTGAAAAACCGATTAAAGCTTCTTTAGAAACAAACTTATCTAACTCTATTTTAAGTTGTTCTTGGTTATAAATCTGACTAAAAACTCCTTGATTTACTTCTAATTTATCATCTAATATAAATACTGACGCCTTTTTATTAGCCTTTAGTTCTTCTTCAAGAATACCAATAGTATAAAATTGATTGAGTTGTCTTTTTGATACGCTAAATATTTTTTCGTTAATTGGTTTTGTTAATGTGTCTGGAAGGTTTTTATTCAATTCAACTTCTAAACGCTGTTTTGACTCACTTAAAACAGAGGTGTCAATATTAAAATATAAAACTTCATTAAGTTTTATATATGCAAATTCCATATTGATTTCTTCAGGAGTTTTATCTATTGCAAAAGTAAATGGTGCGTAATAAGTCTCAGACAGCCAAGGTTTTCCTTTTTCAAAATCATACTTAAAACGCCCGTTTTTAGGAAACAACAATACAATAAAAATAGTACTGGCTACTAATAGGCCAATTTTGTAAAGTTTAGATTGATTTTTATAAAATTGATTAAAATTAAAACTCATAAGTTTTTCTTGAATTTCAAAAATACTAAATAACTTATCTTAAATATTACTATTATGTCTTAGAATCTCTTTTATGTCTTATAAAATTATTAAATTCGTAAAAAATACTAATCAAAAATCATAAAAATGCATAAAGAAGTTGTTATTGTTTCTGCAGCTAGAACACCAATAGGTAGTTTTTTAGGTGCTTTATCTACTGTTCCTGCTCCAAAACTGGGTGCAATCGCTATAAAAGGTGCTTTAGACAAAATTAATTTAGATCCTAAATTAGTTGAAGAAGTTTTAATGGGTAATGTAGTTCAGGCTGGAACTGGTCAAGCACCAGCAAGGCAAGCTGCAATTTTTGCTGGAATTCCGGATACAGTGCCTTGTTCTACTGTTAATAAGGTTTGTGCATCAGGAATGAAAACCGTTATGCAAGCAGCTCAAAGTATTGCTTTAGGCGATGCTGACATTATTGTTGCTGGTGGAATGGAAAACATGAGTATGATTCCACACTATTACCATGCTAGAACAGGAACTAAATTTGGTCCTGCTAAGATGGAAGATGGAATGCAAAAGGATGGTTTGGTAGATGTTTATGGTCAAGAAGCTATGGGCGTTTATGCAGACAAATGTGCTTCTGAACATAAATTTTCAAGAGAAGATCAAGACAATTACGCAATACAATCTTACAAAAGATCTGCTGCTGCTTGGGACGCTGGTAAATTTGATAACGAAGTTGTACCTGTAGAAGTTCCTCAACGTCGTGGAGATGCTATTATAGTAAATAAAGATCAAGAATATACAAGTGTTAAATTAGAAAAAATACCTGCACTAAGAGCTGCTTTTACTAAAGAAGGAACTGTTACTGCTGCAAACGCCTCTACAATTAACGATGGTGCTGGCGCAATGGTATTAATGAGTGCAGATAAAGCAAAAGAATTAGGTTTAAAACCTTTAGCTAAAATTACGGGCTATGCAGATGCTGCACATGAACCAGAATGGTTTACTACTGCTCCTGCTAAGGCATTACCAAAAGCTTTAGCTAAAGCTGGTGTTGCATTAAAAGATGTTGAGTTTTTTGAATTTAACGAAGCTTTTTCTGTTGTTGGTTTGGCAAATATGAAAATATTAGGTTTAACAGACGCTAACGTAAATGTAAATGGTGGCGCTGTCTCTTTAGGTCATCCTTTAGGATGTTCTGGAGTTAGAATATTAATTACTTTATTAAACGTCTTAGAACAAAACAATGCCAAAATTGGTGCTGCAGCTATTTGTAATGGTGGTGGTGGAGCATCGGCAATGGTTATAGAACGTTTTTAAAAAAATAGTTTAAAAATTCTATTTTTCAACGTATTTTAGTCGCCTAATTGTTAATTCAATTAGGCGATTTTTTAATTTTAAACTACATCAATGCAATACGGAATTTGTAATCTAAGCATTATTCCTTTACGATTTGAACCTGCTGACCCAAGTGAATTGGTCTCTCAGGTCTTGTATGGTGAACATTTTAAAATTTTAGAACAACGCAAAAAATGGTCTAAAATCCGTTTGGCTTTTGATAAATATGAAGGTTGGATTGACAACAAACAGTTTATACAAATTGAAGAATCTATTTATGACCAATTAGAATCTGAATCACCTATTTTATCTTCTGATTTAGTTGAGTTTGTTTTTGATGAACAACAGCAACTCTACCCTATTTCTTTAGGAAGTACATTAAATGCTTTAGATTTATTAAAACATAATTTTGAAGGTAAAACTATTTCAGGAATTAAGCCAAAATCAAAAATTATAACTACAGCTTTTAATTACCTTAACGCTCCTTATTTATGGGGAGGAAAAACACCTTTTGGGATTGACTGTTCTGGTTTTACACAAATGGTTTATAAATTGAATGGTCATAATATTTTACGTGATGCCTCTCAACAAGCTACTCAAGGCGAAGCTCTAAGTTTTATTGAAGAAAGTGAGCCTGGAGATTTAGCCTTTTTTGACAATACTGAAGGAAATATTACACATGTAGGAATAATAATGGAAGATAATTATATTATTCATGCACATGGTAAAGTTAGAATAGATAGGTTAGATCATTCTGGGATATATAATGCCGAAAAACGCGAACACACACACAAACTTAGAGTAATTAAAAAAATTATATAAAAAAAAAGCCTTCAAGATAACTTGAAGGCTTTTTTTTATTGATAAAGATCAACTAAAATTTAGTCAACACCTGACTCAGATAGTTTAGCTTTAATAGCTTTCATTTTAGCAGTTTCTCCTAAAGCGCTATATATATTTTTTAATTGGGTTAACGTATCAACATTTTTAGAATTAGGGTTTTTTTCTAAAAAATTCTCTAAAACAATTGCCCCTTTTTCATAAATAAGTTTTCTTTCTATTTTTAATGCATCATATTTTTTGAAATCCGCATTAGAGTTACCTAATCCATTCATCTCTTTTACTATAACTTCACCTTTTTTAAGAAATAAAGAAGATAGATTTAAAGCAGCTTTCTCGTACTTAGAATCTATAGCTAAAGCTTTTTCAAAATAAGTCTTCGCATCATCAAGCTTATTTGAACTCATTGCTAAAACTCCTACATTATACGTTAAGTCAGCATTTTTAGGGTCTTTAGATAAAGCTTCTTTAAATAACTCTGAAGCTTTATCTTCTTGTTTTAATTCTAAATATATATTTGCTTCGCTTATAATTAAATTAGCATCGTCTGGATTTTTTGCTCTAGCATCATTAATAGCGGTTAATGCTTTTTCATTTTCTCCTTTTTGAATATAAAGCAATGCAATTGTCTTAACAATTTCAGCTTCTTTAGATGCTGTTTTTCGTTCTGTCGGCTTTATATGTGTACCTATTTTAACATAAGAATCTCTAGTTGCCTGAGATAAAACCTCTTCCTCTCCGGTTTCTTTATTTATTGCTAAATATTCTGTTCCAACTCCAGTATAACCAATTTCTTTTAAAGTTTTAAAATACCCCAAAGCTGCATCGTAATCCTTTGCTTGCAATGCGCTTTGAGATGCATAATACATGTAAGATTGATCTGAAGGTACAACTTTATATAGTGTAGCAAAACCTTTAGCTGCAACAGAATAATTCTGTGCTGTATAAGCTGCATTTGCTTTTTGTAATAAAGCCTGTTCAGCCATACTACGCATTTGGCTTACTTCAGTTTTATAATCACCTTCAGCTTTTGTTAAACTTTCAAGAGCAGCATCAATATCTTGTGATAAAATATTACCATTAGAGTATAATGCTTTAGCCTTATTTAAATAATACTTAGCCTTTAATTTATCATCCATAGAAGAAACCATAGGCTCCAACTGAGAAATCATTTCTTTTGCTTCAGTATATTTTTCACTTTTTACAGCTTTTTCAAATGTTTTTACTTCTTTTTTTTGTGCAAAAGTATAAAGCGAAAAACTTAATGCTAAAGCAACTATAATTTGTTTTTTCATTTTTAAAAAATTAAAATTTTATTAATATTTATTCTTCTTCTGAACTTGCAATTGTTGTGCCATCATTTTCAGGAGCATCTAAATCTTCATCCGCTACAATATCGTCATCATCTTCACTCATAACCTTAGCAACTGCAGCAATAGAATCTTTTCCTTTTAAGTTAATAAGTTTAACACCTTGTGTTGCTCTACCCATAACTCTTAAATCGGCTACTGCCATTCTAATTGCAATTCCAGACTTATTGATAATCATTAAATCATCTTCGTCTGTTACGTTTTTAATAGCTACTAAATTTCCGGTTTTTTCAGTCACAGAAATCGTTTTCACACCTTTTCCACCACGGTTAGTAATTCTATAGTCTTCTAAACTAGAACGTTTACCGTAACCATTTTCAGAAACTACAAGAATATTACTTTCCATATCATCTACTGCAACCATACCAACAACTTCATCGGTTTTCTCGTCTTGAAGTCTAATACCTCTTACACCAGATGCACCTCTACCCATTGGTCTAGTTTTAGCTTCTTCAAAACGAATTGCTTTACCAGATTTAAGCGCTAACATTACTTGGCTTTCACCAGTAGTTAACTTAGCTTCTAATAACTCATCACCATCTTTAATAGTAATTGCATTAATACCATTTGTTCTTGGTCTAGAATATTGCTCTAATAAAGTCTTTTTAACTTGACCTTTCTTAGTCGCCATAATTACATAATGGTTATTAATGTAGTCTTCGTCTTTTAGATCCTGAGTACAAATAAACGCCATTACCTTATCGTCTTGCTCAATATTAATAAGGTTTTGAATTGCTCTACCTTTAGACGTTTTACTTCCTTCAGGAATCTCATAAACACGCATCCAGAAACATTTTCCTTTCTGAGTGAAGAATAACATATATTGGTGATTAGTACCAACAAATAAGTGTTCTAAAAAATCTTCGTTACGAGTTGTTGATGCTTTTTGACCAACGCCACCTCTATTTTGAGTTTTGTATTCTGAAAGTGATGTACGTTTTATGTAACCTGCATGAGAAATAGTAAGTACTACTTTCTCATCTGGAATCATATCTTCAATACTTAAGTCTCCACCAGCATATTCTATAACAGAACGACGTTCATCTCCATACTTATCTTGAACGACTAATAATTCGTCCTTAATAATTTGCATTCTACGTTCTTTACTACCTAAAATATCTTTTAAATCTTCAATAGTTTTCATTATTTCTTCGTATTCATTACGAAGTTTATCTTGTTCTAATCCTGTTAATTGACGCAGACGCATCTCAACAATAGCTTTCGCTTGAATTTCAGATAATTTAAAACGCTCAATTAAATTATTTCTAGCTTCATCTCCATTAGATGATGCTCTAATAATTTTAATTACTTCATCAATATTGTCTGAAGCTATAATTAGACCTTCTAAGATATGTGCGCGTTCTTCTGCTTTACGTAATTCATAAGTAGTACGTCTCACAACAACTTCATGTCTGTGTTCTACGAAATAATGAATTAACTCTTTTAAGTTTAATAACTGAGGTCTTCCATTTACTAATGCAATGTTATTTACACTAAAAGAAGATTGTAAAGCGGTGTATTTATATAACTTATTTAAAACAATATTTGGTATTGCATCACGTTTTAAAACGTAAACGATACGCATACCATTTCTATCAGATTCATCCCTAATTGTAGAGATACCTTCTAATTTCTTCTCGTTAACAAGATCAGCTGTCTTTTTAATCATGTCTGCCTTATTCACTTGATAAGGAATCTCAGTTACAATAACACATTCACGACCTTGAACTTCTTCAATAATAGCTTTAGCACGCATAACAATACGTCCTCTACCAGTATGAAAAGCTTCTTTTACGCCATCATAACCATAAATTGTTCCTCCTGTAGGAAAATCTGGAGCTTTTATGTGTGTAATAAGTTCGTCTATCTCTATATCTGGATTATCTATATAAGCTATAGTTCCATCTACAACTTCTGTTAAATTGTGTGGAGGCATATTTGTTGCCATACCAACTGCAATACCAGAAGCTCCATTTACTAATAAACCAGGAATACGTGTAGGTAAAACCGTTGGCTCTTGTAAAGTGTCATCAAAGTTTAACTTGTGATCTACTGTTTCCTTGTCAATATCTGCCAACATGTCTTCAGATATCTTACGCATACGAGCTTCCGTATAACGCATTGCTGCAGGACTATCGCCATCTACAGAACCAAAGTTACCTTGTCCATCTACAAGCATGTAACGCAAACTCCATTCTTGAGCCATACGCACCATTGCATCATACACAGAAGTATCTCCATGTGGGTGATACTTTCCTAAAACTTCCCCAACTATTCTTGCTGATTTCTTGTGTGCACTATTTGCTCTAACACCAAGTTCATGCATGCCAAAAAGTACACGTCTATGAACTGGCTTTAACCCATCTCTTACGTCTGGTAAAGCTCGTGACACAATAACTGACATTGAATAATCAATGTAAGCTGATTTCATTTCATCTTCAATATTAATTGGAATCACTTTTTCGCCTGCTGCCATATAATATATTTTAATTTATTCTATTTGTTACAAAACGTGCTAATATAACCAATCCATTACGGATAGCCTTAGAAATCTTAGGCTTTTTTTAACGCTTTTTATTAACAATTCTTACGACATTTATAGTTAATAAGTTACAAGAATATATTTTGAGGTTTGCTAAATATTTTGTCTATTAGTGTTTAGCAATTCATTTAAGGTATAATTTTTGAAATCTATACAAATGAATTACAATTTTAATGTAGAAAGAACCCCAATTTATGGACGATAATTTTTCACCAAGAGTTAAAGATGTTATTGCATATAGTAAAGAGGAAGCTTTACGCTTAGGTCACGATTTTATTGGTACTGAACATTTAATGTTAGGGCTTTTAAGAGATGGAAATGGAAAAGCAATTAGCATTTTAAACACTTTAGACATTGACTTAAATCATTTACGACGAAAAGTAGAGATTTTAAGTCCCGCAAATCCTAACATTACAATAGGAACTACCGAAAAAAAGAACTTACACTTAACAAGACAAGCAGAACGTGCTTTAAAAACCACTTTTTTAGAAGCTAAGTTGTTTCAAAGTACAATAATTAGTACAGCACATTTGTTATTATGTATTCTTAGAAATGAAAATGACCCTACTACAAAGCTACTTCAAAAGCTTAAAGTAGATTATGATAATGTAAAAGAACAGTACAAACTTATGATTACAAACGAAGACCCAAATTATATAGAGCCAACTGCAGAATCTTTTTCAGATGATGCGAGCAGTTCTAACGAAAACAGTAGTAACGACCCATTTAATTCTCCAGCTACACCAAATAAAGGTGGAAAAAAGTCTAAAACACCAGTTTTAGACAACTTTGGTCGCGATTTAACTGCTATGGCAGAAGAAGGAAAACTAGATCCTGTAGTTGGTCGTGAAAAAGAAATTGAGCGTGTTTCTCAAATCTTATCACGTAGAAAGAAAAACAATCCATTATTAATTGGAGAACCTGGAGTTGGTAAATCTGCCATTGCAGAAGGTTTAGCTATTATGATTATAAAGCGAAAAGTTTCTCGTATTCTTTTCAATAAACGTGTCGTTACTTTAGACATGGCAAGTATTGTTGCTGGAACAAAATACAGAGGTCAGTTTGAAGAACGTATGAAAGCTATTATGAACGAGCTTGAAAAGAATGATGATGTTATTCTTTTTATAGACGAAATTCATACCATTGTTGGCGCTGGTGGAGCAACTGGAAGCTTAGATGCTTCTAATATGTTTAAACCTGCTTTAGCAAGAGGAGAAATTCAATGTGTTGGAGCTACTACTCTAGATGAATACAGACAATATATTGAAAAAGATGGCGCATTAGAACGTCGTTTTCAAAAAGTGGTTGTAGAACCAACTACTGTAGAACAAACTATAGAGATTTTAAATAATATTAAAATTAAATACGAAGATCATCATAACGTACAATATACACCAGAAGCTATTGAAGCTTGTGTAAAATTAACCAATCGTTATATGACAGAACGTTTTCTTCCAGACAAAGCCATTGATGCTTTAGACGAAGCTGGTTCTCGTGTTCATATTACAAACTTAGATGTTCCTAAAAAAATTATTGAATTAGAGAAACAATTAGAAGATGTTAAGGCACTTAAGACTACGGTTGTTAAAAAACAAAAGTATGAAGAAGCAGCGCGTTTGCGAGATGACGAAAAACGTCTAGAAAAAGAATTAGCTATTGCTCAAGAACAATGGGAAGAAGAAACTAAACTTAATCGTATTGTTGTAACTGAAGACAATGTTGCAGACGTAGTTTCTATGATGACAGGTATTCCTGTTAATAGAATTGCACAAACAGAAAGTAATAAATTAGCAGAATTACCACAGTTAATAGGTGATAAAGTTATTGGACAAAAAGAAGCTGTAGAAAAAGTAGTGAAAGCTATTCAGAGAAATCGTGCTGGACTTAAAGATCCTAACAAGCCAATTGGGTCATTTATCTTTTTAGGACAAACTGGAGTTGGTAAAACGCAGTTAGCCAAAGTGTTATCTAAAGAGTTGTTTGATAGCGAAGAATCTATGATTCGAATAGATATGAGTGAATATATGGAGAAATTTGCTATTTCTAGATTAGTTGGTGCGCCTCCAGGATACGTTGGTTACGAAGAAGGCGGACAATTAACAGAAAAAGTACGTAGAAAACCATATTCAGTAGTACTTTTAGATGAAATTGAAAAAGCGCATCCAGATGTGTTTAATATGCTTTTACAAGTTTTAGATGATGGTTTCTTAACCGATTCTTTAGGTCGTAAAATTGATTTTAGAAATACTATTATTATAATGACTTCTAATATTGGTGCACGTAAACTTAAAGATTTTGGTACTGGAATTGGTTTTGGAACGTCTTCTCAAAAATCTCAAGAAGATGCTAATGCTCGTGGCGTTATTCAAAATGCTTTAAAGAAATCTTTTGCACCAGAATTCTTAAATAGAATTGATGATGTTGTTGTATTTAATCCATTAGAAAAAGAAGATATTAACAAGATTATAGATATTGAATTAGCTAAGTTATATGCACGTATTAACGATTTAGGTTATACTATTGAAATTAAAGAAAAAGCTAAAGATTATATTGCTACCAAAGGATTTGATAAAGAATACGGCGCAAGACCGCTTAAAAGAGCTATTCAAAAATATGTTGAAGATGCTTTGGCCGAAGAAATTATTACCTCTAAGATTCACGAAGGCGATACTATTGTATTAGACCTTAATGAAACTACAGACGAAATTGTAATTTCTATTGTGAAAGGCACAAAATCTGAAGAAACAAAAGAAGATTAATCGCTTTATATTTTAAAATTAAAAAGCCTCTTCTACATTCTTGTTTTAGAGGCTTTTTAATTTTAATCTTATTCCTAAAAAATCTAAACCTCAAACTCCTGAACAAACTTAATCGAAGCTTGAATATCGTTATGCAATACTTGGTCTTCATTCACAAAAGGTACCACTTTTCTATAATCAGAAACAAAAGATTCAATTATTTTAGAAGATTTTAAAGGTCTTCTAAATTCTAATGCTTGAGATGCATTCATTAACTCTATAGCTAAAACACGTTCTACGTTCTCAATTAAATCATGTGCTTGAACTGCTGCGTTTGCTCCCATAGACACATGATCTTCTTGTCCGTTACTAGACACAATACTGTCTATACTTGCTGGAGTTGCTAATTGTTTATTAGCACTAACAATACTTGCTGCAGTGTATTGCGGAATCATAAAACCAGAGTTTAATCCAGGATTATTTACTAAAAAATTTGGTAATTGTCTTTGTCCAGAAATCAATTTAAAAATACGTCGTTCAGAAATATTTCCTAATTCTGCCATAGCAATTTTTAAGTAGTCAAATGCTAAAGCTAATGTTTGTCCGTGAAAATTTCCACCAGAAATAATTTCATCTTCATCTACAAAAATATTAGGATTGTCTGTTACCGAATTAATTTCGGTTAAAAATGTTTGACTAACAAAATCTAAAGTATCTTTAGTTGCGCCATGAACTTGTGGCATACATCTAAAAGAATACGGATCTTGGACGTGTTGTTTTTCTTGTTTTATAATTTCACTTCCATTTAAAAAACCGGAAATTTGCTTAGCGGTATTAATCTGACCTTTATGAGGTCTAATTTGATGAATTAAATCATTAAAAGGTTCTACTCTGCCATCAAAAGCATCTAAAGATGTACTTCCAATTAAATCCGCTAGATAAGATAATTTTTGAGCTTTCATAATTTCATAAACACCATAAGCGCTCATAAACTGTGTTCCATTTAGTAAAGCTAATCCTTCTTTTGATTGAAGTGTAATAGGTTTCCATTTAAATTGCTCTAAAAGTGATTCGCTTGTAATTTCTTCACCTTTAAAAATTACTTTTCCTTTTCCAATTAAAGGTAAAGCTAAATGCGCTAAAGGACTTAAATCTCCTGAAGCACCTAAAGAACCTTGAGTATATATTACAGGAAGAATATCATTATTATAAAACGCAATTAAACGTTCTACCGTTTCTAATTGCACTCCAGAATGACCAAAACTTAAGGCTTGAATTTTAAGTAACAGGATTAGTTTAACTATCTTATCAGGAACTTTATTTCCTGTACCACAAGCATGAGACATCACTAAGTTCTCTTGAAGTTTAGTTAAATTTTCTGTAGATATTCCTACATCATACAAAGAACCAAAACCTGTATTTATTCCATAAATAGGTTTATCATTATTCTTAAGTTTCTCATCTAAATACGTTCTGCATTTTTCTATAGCAAGTATTGATGCTTTAGAAAGTTCTAACGTTTTTTTTAATCTTAAAATTGAAGATATAGTAGTGAAATCTAACAATTCAGAACTAATAATGTGTATATTATTCATAATAGTATTAAAATAAGTAGGTCAAAAATGAGAATAGTAAATTGTATATGCAAGATTTTGTTAATAAATATGAAAATATTATAACATTAAACAATATAATATTAAATTTGGATAAACTAAATGTATTTTAAAATGAAAAAAATAATAGCCTGCCTATCTATTGCTGCTGTATTTAGCTGTAAACAAGCTCCAGAACCAGTTAAAGATTATGTAACATTTTCTGGAAAAATTGAAAACCAAAATAGTGATTCTCTTTTTGTTTATCAAGGAAGAGATTTTTCTAAAACCATAAAAGTGGCTCCAGATGGAACTTTTAAAGACACGTTTAAAATTGCGACTCCTGGTATTTACTCTTTTTATGATGGTGGAGAATCTTCAAGCATCTATTTACAAAACGGTTATGAATTAGATTTAACTTTAAATGCTCAAGAATTTGACGAATCTGTTTCTTACACTGGTAATGGTTCAGAATCAAGTAATTTCTTAGCAAAAAAAGCTTTAATGCAAGAAAATCTATTTCCACCAAGTTTAATGGATATGGAACCTGCAGACTTTAAAACTTCTATTACTGGAATTCAAACAAAGCTAAAAACGTTTGTTGAAAATAATCAAACAATAGATTCTACATTATTAGCTGATGAAACCAAAGGTGTTGAAAGCTTTATGGATGATATGCAAAAATCATACGATGGTTACCAAAAACAAGTGGCAGAAAGAGCTGCTCAATTTGCACCTTTTATTGGAAAGCCTTCTCCTGATTTTGTTAACTATGAAAACTATAAAGGTGGAACAACGTCTTTAAAAGACTTAAGAGGTAAATACGTTTATGTAGATTTATGGGCAACTTGGTGCGGACCTTGTAAAGCTGAGATTCCTTTCTTAAAAGAAGTTGAAAAGGAATACCACGACAAAAACATTGAATTTGTAAGTATTTCTGTAGATAATGGTAGAGGTTTTAAAGGAAACTCTATGGAATTAGCTAAAGAAGGCTGGAAAAATATGATTAAAGAGAAAGAATTAGGTGGAATTCAACTAATGTCTGACAAAGATTGGAAATCTGATTTTGTAACTGGATTTAATGTTAGAGGAATTCCTCGTTTTATTTTAATAGATCCAAAAGGAAATGTTGTTAGTGCTGATGCTCCTAGACCATCAAGTCCTAAACTTAAAGCATTATTTACTGAATTAAGTATTTAGTACTTATATCTTATATAATAAAAAAGCGACCAAATGGTCGCTTTTTTTGTGTGAATATCTTATACGGTTTTAATTAGCATTTTCATCTTCAGCCTCTTCTACTTCCGGCTGTTCTGGCTGCTTAAATAAGTCTAAATATGCTAAAGAAATACCTTCTATAACGTGACTTGCAATTAAACTTTGGTAACCTGTATCTTCTACCATAATATCTGCAGACTTACCATGTAAATAAACTCCAAATAAAGCGGCTTCTAAAGGGTTATGTTCTTGAGCTATTAAACCTGTAATCATTCCTGTTAACACATCTCCAGTTCCAGCAGTTGCTAAACCAGGATTTCCAGTAGTATTAATAAATAGTTTGTTTTTATAGACAGTAATAGTATTAAAGCCTTTAATTACAACAATTACTTTATACGTTTCACAGAATGCTTTTGTTTTGTATAACTTATCAAAATCGTCTGTCCACTCACCTATTAAGCTCTCTAACTCTTTTGGATGTGGCGTTAATACAGTACTTTCGGGTAAAAATTTTAATAACTCTTTATGCTTACCTAAAATAGAAATTGCATCTGCATCTATAACTAAAGGTGTTTTATTTCCTTTTAAGAATTTTTTTAATGCTTTTACAGTATCTGGTCTTAAACCTAATCCAATACCTAAACCAATTACAGTTGGTTCTAATTCTGTTTTAATATCAGTAATAAAATCCTCATTTACATCACATTCCACCATTGCTTCTGGAAATGATGCTTGTAAAATAGTATAACCGCATTTTGGTATAAAAGCAGATACTTTTCCAGCGCCACTTAATAAAGCAGCTCTACTTGCTAAAGTTACCGCTCCAATTTTACCAAAACTACCTCCAACTATATACGCGTGACCAAAATTTCCTTTATTCGAAAATTTTTCTCTTGGCTTATATAATGGCAATATTTCATTTTTACCAATTAATTCTACATCAGGTTGAGTTTCTAATAAATATTGAGGATCAATTCCTATATCTAAAGCTTCCCATTGTACTGTGTACTTTGCTGTTTCTGGAAGAAAAAAGACTAATTTAGGCGACTGAAAACTTAACGTGTAACCTGCATTTACAACAGCTTCAGAATTTGTTGGTGCTTTATCTGTGCTTAATCCTGATGGAATATCTATAGATAAAGTAAATGCTTTTTGGCTTCTAAAATGATTAAATAAACTAACAATCCAACCATCAACAGCTCTATTTAGACCTGTACCAAAAATGGCATCTACAATAATATCATTTGGATCCATTTCAGGAAACGATTTATCGTCGTTTAATAAGGTTGGCCAATCTTTAGTAGCATTTTTTATGCGATCGTAATTCTCTAAGAAGTCTTTAGATCTGGTTTTACTATGGTTTACAATATAAGTTTTTACATTATAGCCGTGTGTTATTAATTGTCTAGCAACCACTAAACCATTTCCACCATTATCTCCAATTCCACAAAACACGTGAATTGGGACTTGTGCACCTTGCATTCTTACGTGTAACCAATTAAAAATTTGAATACCTGCACGTTCCATCAGTTCTGATGATGAAATTTTTTGAGATTCCGCAGAAAACGCGTGACCTTTATATATTTGTTCTTTTGAAAAAAGTTTCATAATATTATTTTAAGAAGCACGAAGATATTTTAATGTGTTCTACATTACAAACTTATTGCTAATAACTTTTTTAGTCTAAATGAGGTAAATTAAAAGCATCTAAAGGACTTGGTTGCGCCATTAAAGCTTCTATTTCATCAGCTTTTCTAGGCGCAGCTCCACTTAAATTTACTGGCCCATTTTTGGTAACTAAAATATCGTCTTCAATTCTAACAGCAATTGTCCACCATTTTTTATCGCAAGGACTACCTTCAGGAATGTAAATTCCAGGTTCTACAGTAATTACACTATTTTCTCTTAATGGTCCGTAAGTTCCAGTATCGTGAACATCTAAACCTATATAATGAGACGTTCCGTGTGGTAAGTAATTATGCTTTTCGTCTATAGATTTAATAATGCCTAAATCAAATAAACCTTGATTAATTACTTTTTGTGCTTCTTGATTACTCTTAAAAAAAGGCGCGCCAACCGTACAAGCAGCAATTCCTGCTTCTTGAGAATTATAAACAATGTTGTAAATAGCACGTTGTTCTGCAGAGAATTTTCCATTTGCCGGAATAGTTCTAGTAACATCTGCGGTATAACCGTGATATTCTGCTCCTAAATCCATTAAAACTAAATCGTTAGCAACTTTAGTTTTTGAGTTATCTATATAATGTAGCACACAACCATTATTTCCAGCACCAACAATACTTGGATAACCTTCATATTCGCTACCATATTTTTTATAGACGTATTCGTGCACACCTTGAATTTCTCCTTCAGACATTCCAGGATGCATCGCTTTCATTATTTCTATTTGTCCAATTGCAGAAATTTGTACTGCTTTGGTTAACAATTTCATTTCTTCAGCTGTTTTAATCTCTCTTAATTCAGCCATAAAACCACCTAACATTTTGGTGTTATACTTTGGTGTTTCAGCTTTAATATTTAGAATTTCATTTTTAGCTTCTTCTCTAATATCATTAGTTGTAGCAGACATATATTTATTAATCAGTTCGTCTTTTTTAAGCTCTGGAAACTGTGTAGAATAACTTCCAATATTTTGCGCCACGTTAGCACTATTTTCTATAGGTGTTGCTTTTATTACGCCGTAAACTTGTTCTACAATTTCTGAAGTAGTTTTAGGCTTAAAATTAATTTGAGTTTTAAAACCCTTCGTTAAATCAAATAAGTCAATAGCACTTCTTCCATCTCTATAATCATCTTTAAAATTATGAAAAATAATGGTATAAAAAGCGTCAAAATCAACCATTTTATCCATAAAACCAGAGGTGTGAGCGGTATAATCAAAACCTAATTCTGTACGAGCTAAATCTGCTCCTAAACGTATTCCATTCCACATTTCGGCTCTTGGATCTTTAGGTTGCACAAACAAAATATCATTATAAACAACACCTTTAGAATTGGTTTGGTCTTCAGAAAAAATAATTAAAACAGAATGTGGTTCTTTTAAACCTGTTAAGTAATAAAAATCAGGGTCCTGATGGTAAATAAAATCAACATCGTTAGCACGGTTTCTAACTGGATTAGAAAATAAAACTGCTACAGAGTTTTTAGGCATTTTAGCTCTTAAAGCTTGACGCCTTTCTTTATGAAATTCTTTAGATAAATAATCAGTTGGATTTCCACTTTGTGAAATTGCTAACATAAATGAGAAAAAAGCAATAAATAATGAAGAGATGGTTTTCATAGTTTGATAAGATTTGAAGTTGAAAAGTAATATAATTTTATAAAATGTGATTGAATTTGTCCCTTGTTTTAACATTATTTTTCGATACTTTTGTTAAAACTTAAAAATTACATATGAAAAATACAGCACTTTCAGCAACACACGAAGTACTTGGAGCAAAAATGGTACCATTTGCAGGATATAATATGCCAGTTCAGTACGATGGTATTACTATAGAACACGAAACCGTAAGAAAAAGTGTTGGTGTTTTTGATGTGTCTCATATGGGAGAATTTTTAATTGAAGGTCCAAATGCATTAGATTTAATTCAAAAAACGTGCACAAATGATGCGTCTAAGTTAACCGTTGGAAAAGCACAGTACACATGTATGCCTAATAATGATGGCGGAATTGTTGACGATTTAATCATTTATAAATTAAAAGAAGAACAGTTTTTAGTCGTTGTAAACGCTAGTAACATTGAAAAAGATTGGAATTGGTTACAATCTAAAAATGATGTTGGTGCAGAAATGAAGGATTTAAGCGAAGACTATTCTCTTCTGGCTATTCAAGGTCCAGAAGCAGTTAATGCTATGCAACCTTTAAGTTCTCATGATTTAGCCGATATATCATTCTATAACTTTATAGTTGGTGATTTTGCTGGTATAGAGAATATAATTATTTCTGCTACAGGTTATACTGGTAGTGGTGGATTTGAAATATACTGTAAAAACACAGAAGTTAAACAAGTTTGGGATGCAGTTACTAAAGCTGGTGCAAAACCAATAGGTTTAGCTGCAAGAGATACGCTACGATTAGAAATGGGTTATTGTTTATATGGTAACGATATTAACGATACAACATCTCCAATTGAAGCTGGTTTAGGTTGGATTACTAAATTCACTAAAGAGTTTACAAACTCTGAAACGTTTAAGAAACAAAAAGAACAAGGCGTAGATAGAAAATTAGTTGCTTTTGAATTAGACGAACGTGGAATTCCAAGACATGATTACGATATAGTTGATGGTGAAGGAAATAAAATTGGAATTGTAACTTCTGGTACAATGTCTCCAAGCTTAGGAAAAGGAATTGGTTTAGGTTATGTACCAACCATTTTTGCAAAAGCAGACAGTAAAATTAATATTCAAATCCGTAAAAAGTCAATACCTGCTACTGTAGTGAAATTGCCTTTTTATAAAGGATAATATATGGTAGATTTCAAAAGCATTTTAGAAGATATAAAGCAACAAATTTCTCTTGTAGAGGACAAAGGAAACGTTGCCGATTATATTCCTGAGTTAAGAACTATTGACAAAAATGCTTTTGGAATTTATTTAAACGTTTTAAATAACGAAAACTTTGGTATTGGAGATTATCAAACCAAGTTTTCTGCACAAAGTATTACTAAAGTTTTAACGTTAGCTTTAGCTGTCTCTAAAAATTCAGAAAATGTTTGGAAACGTATAGATGTAGAACCATCTGGAAATCCTTTTAATTTTCTAAACCTTTTAGAGGTTGAAAATGGTATACCAAGAAATCCATTTATAAATTCTGGCGCCATTGTAATTGCAGATATTTTAGTTTCTGAATTAGAACATCCGAAAGACGATTTTTTAGCATTTGTTAGACAACTTACCAACGATAATTCTATAAATTACGATATTAAAGTAGCCAATTCCGAAAAGGAAACTGGATATAAAAATTATGCTATTGCTAATTTATTAAAATCGTTTGGAAACTTAAAAAACGATGTGGATACAGTTTTAGATTTTTACTTTATGCAATGTTCTTTGGCAATGACTTGCGAACAAATTACAAATGCATTTTACTTATTTGCCAATCATGGTAAATGTTTACAAAACAAGTTACACATTACTTCTAGTCAAGCCAAACGTATAAACGCCATAATGCTTACTTGTGGCTTTTACGACGAAGCTGGAGAATTTGCTTTTGAAGTTGGTTTACCTGGAAAAAGTGGTGTTGGCGGAGGAATAGTTGCCTTATTACCAAATAACTTTGTAATATCTGTTTGGTCTCCAGGACTTAACAAAAAAGGAAATTCCAAATTAGGAATGCAAGCCTTAGAACTGTTTACTAGTAAAACAGAATTATCTATATTTTAATAGTTTATTAATTAATGGATAAAAACAAACACAGAATTCTAATTTTTGGTGCAAGCGGATTTCTTGGAAGTGCTATTTATAAAGAATTATGCGCTTATTACAACACTTTTGGCACACATAGAACAGAAACAAAAGACTTAGCTAAAAATCAGCATTATTTTCATTATATTATGAAAGAAGATGATGCTACAGAAATAATTGAAGCTGTAAAACCAACGATTATAATTTCAGCTTTACGAGGTGATTTTGGCGCTCAAATTGTGGCACATTTTCATATGGTAGAATATGTAAAAGCTAATAATTGCAAACTTATATTTTTGTCTTCTGCTAATGTTTTTGATGCCTACAGTCAGTATCCAAGCTATGAGCAAGACAAAACATTAAGTCTTAGTAAATTCGGTTATTTTAAAATTAAGATCGAAAATATGCTACTTCGCTTACCTAAAAAAAAGTACGCTATTTTAAGATTACCAATGGTTTTTGGAAAACAGTCACCAAGAATTATAGAAATTAAAGCATTTTACAAAGCAAAAGAACCTATCGAGGTTTTTCCAAATTTGATTTTAAACGTCGCTACAGATTTTAAAATAACCCAACAAATTCATTATATAATCAATAGAAACAAATGTGGTATTTACCATTTAGGTAGTACAGATTTAGTTCATTATAACGATTTTATAAAAGAAATAACAAAAACACTTCAATTTAAAAATCCAATTCTAAAACAAGTTTATACTACAAATAACGATAGATATTTGGCAGTACTACCAAAACATAATATATTACCTAAACATTTACAATACACAAGTAATTTTATTATAAACGAATTAAAACAATAGTTATGAAAGCTTTATCTGAAAAAGAAATTAACGAAAAATTAAAAGCACTACCAGAATGGGATTTTGTAGATAATACATTGTATTGCGAATTTGAATTTGATAATTTTAAAGATTGTTTTAGTGCTATGAGTAGAATGGCTTTTGAGTGCGAAGCACTAAACCATCATCCAGATTGGTCTAATACATATAATCTATTAACTGTATCTTTAACTACACATGATGCAGATGGCGTAACACAAAAAGATTTTGATTTGGCTCACGCTTTTGAATCTATTGTAGAGGAAGAATAATTTGAGTGAATCAATTTTAAAACACCACTTATTTTTTTAAATTTGTGATAGTTATAATACTATATAAAAACTTCGCGAAAGCGAAACTAAACATACAGAAATGGGAAGAGCTTTTGAATTTCGTAAAGCACGTAAAATGAAACGTTGGTCTGCCATGAGTAAAGCATTTACTCGTATTGGTAAGGATATTGTAATGGCAGTAAAAGAAGGCGGACCAGATCCAGATTCTAACTCGCGATTAAGAGCCGTTATACAGAATGCAAAGTCTGTTAATATGCCTAAAGACAATGTAGAACGCGCCATTAAAAAAGCAAGCGAAAAAGGTCAAGGCGATTATAAAGAAGTTGTTTTTGAAGGTTATGCACCTCACGGAATTGCTGTTCTAGTAGAAACGGCAACAGATAACAATACCAGAACAGTTGCAAATGTTAGAGCTTGCTTTAGTAAATGCGATGGTAGTATGGGAACTTCTGGTTCTGTAGTTTTTATGTTTGATCATACATGTAATTTTAGAATTCCTGCAGAAGGCTTAGATCCTGAAGAATTAGAATTAGATTTTATAGATTTTGGTGCCGAAGAAGTTTTTGCAGACGATGATGGTATTTTAATTTATGCACCTTTTGAATCTTTTGGAGCTATACAAGCAGAATTAGAATCTAGAAATATAGAAATATTATCTTCTGGTTTTGAACGCATACCACAAGTATTAAAAGAACTAACGGAAGAGCAACAAGCAGATGTAGATAAGTTATTAGAAAAATTAGATGATGATGATGATGTACAAAACGTCTATCATACAATGCAAGAATAAATAGTACTTCTACTCTATTATTTTATAAAAAAAGCTTCAATTAAATTTGAAGCTTTTTTAGTTACATATAAAATCGAAATGTAAAACAAAAAAAAAGGAGCAATAAAAATTGCTCCTTTTTTAATATATTAAAAATAAAATTAAGCTTCTCGCTTAGCCTTACGTTCATCCATAATTTCTTTAATACGTTCAATTAAAGATCCACCAATCCAATATGGTACAATAAAAGTTGCTAAAAATATTAATAACCAAAATCCTATGGTTAAAATAGTTAAAAACGCTAAAAATCCTAAATATTGATCAAATTCGAACATAACTTGGTTGTCTCTTAATAATTGTTGTTACTGCAAATATAAAACAAAGCATTTTTTAATGCAACTACAAATCAAAAATTATTAACAAGCTTTTCAACAAAAAAAGCTATTTATACGTTTTTGATAAAAATTGGAATGGATAATCTTTACTCAATTAAGACAAAATCCTTAAATTTGTGCCATTAAATAAAACAGACTACTATGGCATTTAGAATAGAAAAAGATACAATGGGTGATGTAAAAGTCCCTGCAGATAAACTTTGGGGCGCACAAACCGAGCGTTCTAGAAATAATTTTAAAATAGGTGCAGTAGCATCAATGCCTTTAGAAGTCGTTTACGGATTTGCATACTTAAAAAAAGCAGCTGCATTTACAAATTGTGAATTAGGTGTTTTAACAGAAGATAAACGTGATTTAATTGCTGCTGCTTGTGAAGAAATTTTAGAAGGAAAGCACGACGACCAATTTCCATTAGTAATCTGGCAAACAGGTTCTGGAACTCAATCTAACATGAATGTTAACGAAGTTGTTGCCAATAGAGCACAACAATTAGCGGGACGCATTATTGGAGAAGGCGAAAAAGTTATAGCGCCTAATGATGATGTAAACAAATCTCAATCGTCTAACGATACTTTTCCAACAGGAATGCATATTGCTGCATACAAGAAAATTGTAGAAACTACTATTCCTGGAGTAAAGCAATTAAGACATACACTAAACGACAAAGCTATTGCCTTTAAAGATGTGGTTAAGATTGGTAGAACACATTTAATGGATGCTACACCTTTAACTTTAGGTCAAGAGTTTTCTGGATATGTGTCTCAATTAGATCACGGATTAAAAGCACTAGAAAATACTTTAGAACATTTAAGCGAATTAGCTTTAGGTGGAACCGCAGTAGGAACTGGACTTAATACTCCAAAAGGCTACGATGTTTTAGTGGCTAAATACATTGCTAAATTTACAGGTTTACCTTTTATTACTGCTCCAAACAAATTTGAAGCTTTAGCTGCACATGACGCTATTGTAGAATCTCATGGTGCATTAAAGCAATTAGCGGTATCATTAAATAAAATTGCTAACGATATTAGAATGATGGCTTCTGGTCCTCGTTCAGGTATTGGAGAAATCACAATTCCATCTAACGAACCTGGAAGTTCTATTATGCCAGGAAAAGTAAACCCTACGCAATGCGAAGCTATTACAATGGTTTGCGCACAAGTTATGGGTAACGATGTGGCTATTTCTGTTGGAGGAATGCAAGGTCATTACGAGCTTAACGTATTCAAACCAATGATGGCTGCTAACATTTTACAGTCTGCACAACTTATTGGTGATGCTTGTGTAAGTTTCGAAGAAAATTGTGCTGCTGGTATAGAACCAAATCACGCTATAATTAAGGAGTTATTAAACAATTCTTTAATGCTTGTAACTGCCTTAAATACTAAGATTGGTTATTATAAAGCTGCAGAAATTGCAAATACTGCTCACGCAAACGGAACAACGCTAAAAGTAGAAGCTGTTAATTTAGGCTACGTTACTGCAGAAGATTATGACGAATGGGTAAAACCTGAAAACATGGTTGGAAGTTTAAACTAAAATAGACGTATAATTTAATCAAAACGCTGTATTTTTAATGCAGCTTTTTTTTTATACTTAATTCTGAATTATGACAACATTAATCATCAACATTAAACAACTAATACAAATTAGAGAAACTAACGTTTTAAAAGTTTCTGGTATAGAAATGAAAACCCTACCACTAATTGAAAACGCGTATCTTTTAATTGAAAATGATACTATTGTCGATTTTGGAAAAATGGAAGACTGTGACTCTACTGAAGCAGATACTATAATTGATGCTTCAGGAAAAATAGTAATGCCAACTTGGTGCGATTCACATACACATGTCGTTTATGCAGGAAACAGAGTTCAGGAGTTTGTAGATAGAATTAATGGACTGAGTTATGAAGACATTGCAAATCGTGGTGGTGGAATCTTAAATTCCGCTAAAACACTTCAAAACACTAATGAAGATGATTTGTATCAACAATCTCTTACGCGTATAAATCAACTTATAAAATTAGGAACTGGCGCTTTAGAAATTAAATCCGGTTATGGATTAACTTTAGAAGCAGAATTAAAAATGCTTCGTGTTATAAAACGATTAAAAAAAGAACAAAATATAAAAATTAAAGCTACATTTTTAGGAGCTCATGCAGTTCCAAAAGAATTTAAAGACAATAAATCTGGCTATTTAGATCATATTATCAATGATATGTTACCTAAAATTAAAGCTGAATATTTAGCTGATTACATCGATATATTTTGTGAAAAAGGCTATTTTGATTTAGATGATACGAAACGTATTATGGAAGCTGGAAAAGTATATGGTTTAAAGTCTAAAATTCACGTTAATCAATTTAATAGTTTTGGCGGTGTAAAATTAGCTGTAGAACATAACGCCATAAGCGTAGATCACTTAGAAGAATTAAGTTCCGAAGATGTTTTAACACTTCAAAACAGTAATACAATGCCAGTTGCTTTGCCTTCTTGCTCCTACTTTTTAAGTATTCCATATACGCCAGCAAAAAAGCTTCTAGAAGCTGGATTACCTTTAGCTTTAGCAACAGATTACAATCCTGGTTCTACACCAAGTGGTAATATGAATTTTGTGGTAAGTACAGCTTGTATAAAAATGAAATTAACACCTGAAGAAGCCATAAATGCAGCAACACTAAATGGTGCTTATGCTATGGAAATCTCTAACCAATACGGAAGTATTACAAAAGGAAAGAAAGCTAATTTAATAATTACAAAACCAATAGAAAACTACAATTATTTACCTTATGCTTTTGGAGAAAATTGTATTGAACAAGTATTGATTAATGGTGAAGTTGTTAAATAACAAGGCAAATCTACTTAATCTTATTACAAATAAAATGCTATAAAATTGAAAAGTAACTCAAATGGAATTACGTCAAAAGCAACAACACTACAAAATTAGCAAGCCATTTGGCATGCTAAGTCAGTTTGCTACAAATTGTAATCATCAAAAAAACAAACGCTTTTTGGGAGAATTAGGCGATTTTCCAGAAAACATAATGCCTATTGGCAGATTAGACGAAGATAGCGAAGGTTTGCTTCTATTAACAACTTGTGGAAAAACCAGTTATTACGTTAATAGCTCTAAGGTAGAAAAAGAATATTATGCTCAAGTTGATGGCTTAATTACAACAGATGCTTTAAACCAACTTCAAAATGGACTAGAGGTTAGTATAAATGGAGCTATCTACAAAACTAAACCTTGCAAAGCCTTTAAAATAATAGAATTACCAGAATTACCAGAGCGTAAAAAAAAAATAAGAGATGAACGTCACGGACCAACGTCTTGGATTTCTATAACTATAACCGAAGGTAAGTTTAGGCAAGTTAGAAAAATGACTGCTGTAGTTGGCTTACCAACCTTACGTTTGGTTAGAATGCGAATTGGCAAAATTCATTTAGAATCAGATATATTTTCTTTACCAAAAGAAATAAAACAACTTGAAGATTTTATTTAATTAAACTTTAGCATCATACATCGTTTTAATGCTAAAAATCATAGTATTTTTGTATTAAATTTAAAGTTATAATGGAATCAATTAGCTGCTATTTTTACGATGTGTTTTTATCTTGGTCAATTTCAGATAATACGGCCAAGTTGTTAAATATGCTTGTTCTAGTTTTTGCATCACTATTACTTATTTTTTTAATTGATACATTAACAAGAAAAGTTTTAAGAGTATTTTTTGCACAACTAGCTGGAAAAACAAAAACTAATTTTGACGATATTCTTATCGCAAATAAAGTTCCTAGAAATATAGCTCACATTATTCCATTAATTGTTGCAATAGAAATTATTCCTTATGTGTTTAGAGATTATAAATTCATATTATATCCACTGAGTAAAATTGTTGGAGTTGCTGCCATAATATTAACGCTTTGGATCGTTAGAAGTATTTTAAATGCTGTAAAAGATTATTTAAAAACACTATCAAATTTCAAAGACAAGCCAATAGATAGTTATATTCAAGTCTTTATGATTTTTGCTTGGTTAGCCGGAACTGTTTTTGCTCTTGCTTATATAAGTGGAATACCAACATATAAACTTTTAACTGGTTTAGGTGCTGTATCTGCAGTAATTATATTAATTTTTAAAGATACAATTTTAGGATTCGTAGCAAGTATTCAGGTTTCTATAAACGATATGGTTAGGATTGGAGATTGGATAACTTTTGAAAAATATGGAGCCGATGGAGATGTTTGTGAAATTAATTTAGCAACAGTTAAGGTCCAAAATTTCGATATGACCATTACTACAATTCCAACTTACGCTCTAATATCAGATTCATTTCAGAATTGGAGAGGAATGCAAAATTCTGGTGGAAGACGTATAAAACGTTCTGTTATTATTGATATGAATAGTATAAAATATTTAAAGGAAGATGATATAAACCAGTTAAAAAAAATACAAATAATAAGTAAATATTTAAAAAATCGTCAATCAGAAATAAATAGCTTCAATACAAAAAACAACATTGATAAATCAATTTTAATTAACGGAAGAAACTTAACTAATATTGGTGTTTTTAGAAAATACATAGAAACGTATATTGAAAATCATTCTGCGATAAATAAAGATATGTTTATTATGACTAGACATTTACAACCTACAACTCAAGGCTTACCCATAGAAATTTATGCTTTTAGTAAAGATAAACGTTGGGAAAATTACGAATATATTATGGCAGATATTTTTGATCACATCTTAGCATCTGTTTCTTATTTTGATTTAGAAATCTTCGAATTACCTAATTCTAATAACTTTAAAGCTAAGTCATAAGAATTGTTAATGTAATAGATTAGTTAAATTAATACTAAATAACACTTTATTAATAGTAATACTATTACTTTTGAAATCAAATTAATTTGTAATGGACAAACTACTATCAAGCCTAAAAATAAATATTAACGATAACATATACATAAAAGATCCAGAATCGTCAGATCTTGGTAAACGTATTATAGAATCTAGTATTATATTAATAGATGAAATTGGATTTGACTCATTCACTTTTAAGAAATTAGGAATTAAACTTAATTCAAACGAAAGTTCTATTTATCGTTATTTCGAAAGTAAGCATAAACTACTACTCTATTTAACCTCTTGGTATTGGTGCTGGTTAGAATATCAATTAGTTTTTGCAACAAATAATATATCTGATCCTGTTTTAAAATTAGAAATTGCAATAAACATATTGACTAAAACCACCAATTTAGATGCTAATTACAGTCATATTGATGAAATTATCTTAAAGAGAATTATTATTAACGAATATTCAAAATCTTACCTAACAAAAGAAGTAGATTCTGAAAATAAGGAAGGTTATTTTGCAACTTTTAAAAGATTGGTTACCCGTTTAAAAGACATTATTTTATCTGTTAACTCAAATTACCAACATCCATTTAGTTTAGCTAGTTCTGTTATAGATGGCGCTTTGCATATGCAATTTATAAAAGATCATTTTAGCTCTATATCAGACTTTAGAGAAACAAATGAACCTACGGTTTATTTTAAAAATTTAGTATTTAATGCTATAAAATCATAATTTATGAGTAAAATTATAATCACTTCTTGGCAACGTTTCATAAGACTATTAAAATTAGACAGACAAGATATTAGACAAGTTCTATTCTATGCCATATTTGCTGGATTAGTTAACTTATCTCTTCCATTAGGAATACAAGCTATTATTAATATGATTCAAGGCGCACAAATAAGTTCGTCCTACATTGTATTAGTAACTCTAGTCACATTAGGTGTTGCTTTTGTAGGAATTCTTCAGTTAATGCAAATTAGAATTTCAGAGAATATTCAACAAAAAATATTTACACGTTCTTCTTTTGAGTTTGCATTTCGATTTCCTAAAATTAAAATGAGCGAATTTAGAGATTACTATCCGCCAGAATTAGCAAATAGGTTTTTTGATACACTTACAGTACAAAAAGGAATATCTAAAGTGGTCATAGATTTTCCAGCTGCATTACTACAAATTATTTTTGGATTATTAATACTTTCATTTTATCATCCATTTTTTATAATTTATGGACTATTCTTATTAGTATTAATCTATGTGGTATTTAAATATACTGCAAAAAAAGGATTAGAAACTAGTTTAGTAGAATCTAAATACAAATACAAAGTAGCACATTGGCTTCAAGAAATTGCAAGAAGCGTAGTTAGCTTTAAATTATCTGGAAAAACCAGTTTAGCTATGCAAAAAAATGATGATTTGGTTACTGGTTATTTAAAAGCTAGAGAAAGTCATTTTAAAGTTTTAATCCTTCAATTTAAACAACTTATTGCCTTCAAAATTTTAGTAACTGCTGGTTTACTTTTAATTGGTGGAATCTTAGTTTTAAATCAACAAATGAATATTGGTCAATTTGTAGCAGCAGAAATTATTATTCTTTTAGTTATTAATTCAGTCGAAAAACTATTATTAGGATTAGAAACATTTTATGATTTACTTACTTCTTTAGAGAAATTAGGTCAAGTATCTGATAAACCTTTAGAACATCAAAACGGTAAAAACATTGCCAATGTTGCAGATTTAAAAATAGAATTTGATAATTATAGTTATTCGGTTCCTGATAGAGATTTACCAATTTTAGATCATATTAATTTAACCATAAACCCTAAAGAATTTATAGTAATAAAAGGCGGACATAATTCTGGAAAGTCTACACTATTAAAAGCTATTGCAGGAATAATAGAGCCTACTAAAGGAAAATTAAATATAAATGATTTAGCATATTCAGGAATAAACATAAATAGTTACAGAGGTTTAGTTGGACAAGTTTTAGCAGAAGAAACACCTTTTGAAGGAACTATTAGAGAAAACCTAACTTTTTCAGATCCAAATATTACAGACGAAGAAATAGATAATGTTATAATAAATATTGGTTTAACTAATTTTATAAAAGAACAACCAAACGGAATAGAAACAATTATTTATCCTGAAGGAAAGCGAATTTCTAATACAAATATTAAGAAAATTTTATTATCTAGAGCTATTCTAAAGCAACCTAAATTATTATTACTTAAAGATCCATTAGATCAATTTGATCCAGAAGAAGCATCAAGAATAATAAATTTTATGACCAATAAAACAAATGATTGGACTCTTGTTGTAGTGAGTAAAAATACAGAATGGCAAACTAAATGTTCAAGAATAATAACCTTAGAAAAAGGACAATTAAACTAAAACTATGCTTAATATATCAGATAATACATTTCAACACATTAAGCTTAATAACTATAAAGCTTACAAAAAGGCCTTTAACAAGGACCATTATAAAATGTTTAACCGTTTATTAAAACTGTTCGGTATTTTATGTGTTATAATTATATTTCTTCCATGGACTCAAAATATTAATAGTAACGGATTAGTTACTACATTAAAACCAGACCAAAGACCACAAACTATTCAATCTGTTATTCCTGGAAGAATAGAAAAATGGTATGTAAGAGAAGGAGATTTTGTAAAAAAGGGAGATACAATTCTTCATATTTCCGAAGTTAAAAGCGAATATTTTGACCCTAGATTAGTAGAACGTACTAATCAGCAAATTAAAGCTAAAACATCATCTGTTTCATCTTACCAATCAAAAATTGGTGCATTAAACAACCAAGTTTCTGCATTGCTAAAAGAAAGAGCCTTAAAAATACAACAAGCTAGACTAAAAGTTATAAGTGATAGTACAGATTTTGAAGCAGAAAAGTTAAATTTTAAAATCGTATATACGCAATTAGAACGAATTGAAACACTTGCTTCTGAAGGATTAAAAGCTACTAAAGATGTAGAAGAAAAAAGATTAAAAACTCAAGAAGTTCAAGCTAAAGTTATTGCAAGAGAAAACAAATTCTTAAATTCAAAAGTTGAATTATTTAGGATTTCTGCAGAATATGATGATAAAATATCAAAATCACAAAGTGATAAATTTACAGCTCAATCTAGTCAATTTGATGCAGAAGCTCAAGTGTCTAAATTAGAAAATCAAAACTCTAATTATCAACTTAGAAACGATATGTATTATATAACTGCACCTCAAAATGGTTATATAAATAAAGCATTAAAAGCAGGTTTAGGAGAAACATTTAAAGAAGGTGAAAAATTAGTTGGAATTATGCCAAGTGATTATGATGTAGCCATAGAAACCTATGTTAACCCAATAGATTTACCCTTAGTACATATAGGCGAAACTTTTAGAATACAATTTGATGGTTGGCCAGCAATTGTATTTAGTGGCTGGCCTAATATAAGCTACGGAACCTATGGTGCTAAAGTTGTTGCTATTGAAAATTTTATCAGTCCTAACGGAAAATTTAGAATATTATTATCTCCAGATAAAGATGATCACGAATGGCCAAAAGCAATTAGAGTTGGTTCTGGTGCAAAAACTATTGGTTTATTAGAAGATGTTCCAATCTGGTTTGAATTATGGAGAAAACTAAATGGTTTCCCACCAAACTATTACCAGCCAATAGATGCTAAAGAATAAAAAACTAAAAAATAATCTATGAGAATTTTAATATTTTTATTATTCCCTATCTCAATATTAGCACAGGATCTAGAAGAAGCTATTAGTTTTAGTGAGTATATTAATTTGGTTAAATCCGAACATCCAATTGCTAAGCAAGCTAATCTAAAAATTGATGAAGGAAACGCTACATTAACAAAAGCACGCGGAGGATTTGATCCAAAATTAGAAGGAGATTTTAATACTAAAGAATTTAAAGATAAAGAATACTACGACCAACTTAATGCGAAATTAAAAATACCAACCTGGTATGGTATTGAGTTACAAGCAGGATTTGAAGAAAATTCTGGTGTCTTTCTAAACCCAGAGAATAACGTTCCAAATAATGGTTTGTATAATGCTGGTATTTCAGCTTCTTTAGGGCAAGGTTTATTTATTAATAAACGAATGGCAGATTTAAAAAAAGCAAAAGCTTATCAAAATCAAACCTTAGCAGAAAGAGAGCTACTATTAAACAATATTATTTTTGAAGCTTCCCTAGCCTATTTTAACTGGAATCAATCCTACGATAATCTTAATGTTTATAAATCCTTTTTAGAAAATGCTAACTTTAGATTTAAAGGGATAAAAAAACAAGTTCTTGTTGGGGACAAAGCACCTATAGATAGTTTAGAAGCCTTAATAATAGTAGATAATAGAAAATTACAATTAGAGCAAGCGAAAATTGATTACAATACTTCTACACTTGAAGTATCTAATTATTTATGGTTAAATAATACACCTGTTGAAATCAAAGAAAATATTAGACCTTTGGAAGTAAATGAAACTAATTTCAACCAAGTTCTAAATAGTGATTTATCTAGGTTAGACATTTTAAATCACCCAAAAATAAAAGCTTTAGATTTTAAAACCGAAGCTTTAGAATTAGATAGAAGACTAAAGGCAAATAAATTATTACCTAAAATAGATTTGGCTTATAATTTTGTAACACAACAGCCCGAAGAAATAAATAGTTTTTATAATACTAATTACAAAGCTAAAATAGGAGTTGCTTTTCCATTGTTTTTAAGAAAAGAACGAGGCGATTTAAAGCTTGCAAAAATTAAATTAGAGGCTATCAAATTTGATACTGAAAGCACAAGACTTTCTATAGAAAACAAAGTAAAAGCCTTAATGTTTGAAGTTGATAATTATAAAAATCAAGTTGTTTTAATTGAAGATATAGCTAAAAATTATCAAGAACTCTTAACGGCAGAAGAACGTAAATTTAACTTGGGAGAAAGTGCTATATTTCTAGTAAATAGTCGTGAAAAAAGCCTGATAGATGCTAGGATTAAGGTTAATAGTCTAAAAAACAAATACTTAAGTACTAAGACTAAGTTATATAATAGCTTAGGCTTAGAATAACAAAAAAGATTAAAAATAAAAAAGCTCAATTTGAATATTCAAATTGAGCTTTTTTTTATTAGAAATAATTTAACTTAAACCTTTTTAACACGAACTGCATTTAAGCCTTTCATACCTTTTTCAAGTTCAAATTGTACTTTATCGTTTTCTGTAATTTCATCAATTAATCCAGATACGTGACAGAAATATTTTTCACTATCTTCTGCATCAATAATAAAACCGAAACCTTTAGAAGGATCGTAGAAAGATACTTTTCCTTTACGAATTGGATCTGGTTCTGGTAAATCTTCTTTTTTAGGAACTCCTAAAACAATATTTTCAGCTTCGTATACAATCTTATCTTCTGGATCTGGTGGCGTATCTACCAAGTTTCCATTAAAATCTACGTAAGCAAACTGAATTCCTTGAGGATTTTCTGCAGCTTCTGCTTTACGAGCATTTTTTTTCTTAATCTTATCGTCACGCTTTTTTAAACGCTTCTTTTCTTTTTCTAATTTGTTAAATGTCTGTTGCGACTTTGCCATTATTTTTATGTAGTGTATTAGGTGATATATCTATGAAATAGTTAAAGTACTATTCCTCAGATATTGCGAATATACGAAAAAAAAAACGAATTATTGTTTAGATAGTGTCAATTTCCCATCATCTTTAACTAAAATAATAGTAGCTTTTACTCCTGTAGCCAAATTCCATTGGTTGGAAGAAATAACACTTCCTGTTTCGTCTAATATCCTAAACTCTGCTGTATTTGGTCCTGATAAACCTTGATTTAACGCTAAAAAATCTATTTTATTAATTCCATCTTTAAGCTCTAAGAAAAACCCATTAGATCCTCCAGTTAAAACAGCATGAGAAACAACAATGTCATCATTTACAAAAACCCTTATTACATCGCCATCTGGAGCTTGGTGATCTCTATATATAATATTTACTTTTTTAGCTTTAGTTTTAAATTCACCCAAAAACTGATTGACTCTACTTCCATTATTAGAACGTTCTTGGTCTTCTTTAAATTTTAATTGCTTTTTTAGATTATCAGTATATAATTCTGCTGGATTTTTATAATTATTAGTTTCAATTATAGAAAAAGGTTTTTCTGGTTTTTTAGAAACTAATTTTGGTTTAGGAGCAATAACTTTATTGTCTGCAGTTTCATCTGGCTTAATTTCATTAGAATCCTTTTCAGCCTTTATATCTAATGCATTATCTGCTTTAGGATTTTTAACTTCTTCTGCAGGAATTGCAAAAGAGTTATTTGGCCTATCTATTTGAGCATTACAAAAATGCAAAGCTCCAAAACAAAAAACTAATATAAATAAAGATCGCATAATGTTATAGTTTCGGTTTGAGTCGAAATTAAAACAAAAACCATACCTTTTTCTTAAAAATATATTAATAGTCCAAAAGCGCTAATAATTCGCCTTCAAATCTACCTTTAGACAAATATTGTTCTTCTAACTGATTAATAAAAGGAATTGGTGTATCTAAACTTGCAACACGTTTTACTGGAGCATCTAAATATTGGAAACATTCTTCCATAATTAAAGCAGAAATATCACTTGCTATTCCACCAAATAAAGAATCTTCTTGTAAAATTATAGCTTTACCAGTTTTCTTAACAGACTTATAAATAGCTTCGGTATCTAATGGTTGTAAAGAACGTAAATCTATTACATCCGCAGATATATTTGGATGCTTTTCTAAGGTTTCTAAAACCCAATGTACAGCTGCTCCGTAACTAATAATAGTTACTTCATTTCCTTCTTGTAAAATAGATGCTTTACCTAAAGGTAATGTATAATAATCTTTTGGAACTTGTTGTCTAACACTTCTATACATTGCTTTATGCTCAAAAAACAACACTGGATTTGGATCGTTAATCGCTGTTGCTAATAAGCCTTTTGCATCATATGGAAAAGCTGGATACACTACTTTTAATCCTGGTGTTTTTGTAAACCAAGCTTCGTTTGTTTGACTATGAAATGGACCTGCTGCAACTCCAGCACCACATGGCATTCTTAATACAATATCTGCATTTTGATTCCATCTGTAATGCGATTTTGCTAAGTAATTTACAACAGGATTAAACCCTGAAGTTATAAAGTCTGCAAATTGTAATTCTACAACACTTTTAATCCCTGAAATAGATAAGCCCATTGCAGCTTCTATAATTGCAGATTCACAAATTGGTGTATTTCTAACACGATCTTTTCCAAACTGCTCTACAAATCCATCTGTAATTTTAAAAACCCCACCATATTCGGCAATATCTTGCCCCATAATAACCAAATCATTATGGCGTTCCATACTTTGTCTTAATCCATTAGATATGGAGTCTATTAAACGTAATTCTTCTGTTTCTGAAAAAGCTTTAACTTCTTGATAATTATAATCTCTATAAACGTCCGATAATTCTTTCTCTAAATCAGGAACTATTGTTTCTTCGTTTGATGCAATAGCTAAACTTTCGTCTATTTCTTGTTTAATTTCAGTAGTAAAAATAGAATTTATTGTCTCGGTTAAAATTTCTTCACCTAATAAATAAGTTTTAAAATTCTCTAATGGATCTTTCTTTTCCCATTCATCCATTAATTCTTGAGGCACATATTTTGTTCCACTTGCCTCTTCATGACCACGCATTCTAAAAGTTTTAAACTCTAAGAAAATTGGTCTTGGATTTTGTCTAACACTTTCAGCTAATTCCGTTAATAAGTTGTAAACTTCTAAAATATTATTTCCATCTACAATATGAGATTCCATTCCATAACCTTTAGCTCTATCTGCTAAATCCTCGCAATTATATTGCTCTGATGTTGGTGTAGATAAACCATAACCATTATTTTCTATACAGAATAAGACCGGTAAATCCCAAACCGAAGCAACGTTTAATGCTTCGTGAATATCGCCTTCACTTGTTCCTCCATCTCCAGTAAAAACAGCGGTTACTTGTTTTTTACCTTGTAAGTTACTTGCTAATGCAATTCCATCTGCAACACCAAATTGTGGTCCCAAATGAGAAATCATTCCAACAATATTATATTCTTGTGTTCCAAAGTGAAAACTTCTATCTCTACCATTAGTAAAACCATTAGCCTTACCTTGCCATTGAGAAAATAATCTGCTTAAAGGAATTTCTCTAGTTGTAAAAACACCTAGATTTCTATGCATTGGTAAAATATATTCTTCTTTATGTAACGCAGAAGTTACACCTACAGAAATAGCTTCTTGTCCAATTCCTGCAAACCATTTACTTACTTTTCCTTGACGTAATAATATAAGCATCTTTTCCTCTATTAATCGAGGTTTTAGCATACGTCTATATAATTCTAATAAAGTATCGTTTGAATGATTTTTTCTATCGTAATTGAAAGCTTTGTATTCCAAAATGGTCTATTTTTTAATTTTCCAATTCAAATATATCAATTTTAATATATGTTTAATACTTTGTATCCAAAATCTTATTAATTTTTTCAAACGATTTCGTTACATTTGTAAGACTTACATTAAACTTATTATAGAATGAATCATATTCCAAGCGTTAATTTATCAGATTTTATATCTAACGATCCTGTAAAAAAGGCACAATTTGTTCAACAAATTGGAAAAGCATACGAAGACATAGGCTTTGTTGCTTTAAAAGGTCATTTTTTAGACGACACATTAGTAAAGAACCTATATCAAGAAGTTGAGAACTTTTTTAGTTTACCAATTGAAACAAAAAGAAATTATGAAATTGAAGGTATTAGCGGACAACGTGGATATGTCTCTTTTGGAAAAGAAAGTGCTAAAGGTAAAAAAGAAGGCGATTTAAAAGAATTCTGGCATTTTGGACAATACGTAGATGATAATCCAAAATTACAAGCCGAATATCCAGAAAACGTTTCGGTTAATGAGTTAGCAGAGTTTAATGCAGTTGGAAAAGAAGCTTTTCAGATGTTAGAAAAAACAGCTAAATATGTTTTACGTGCTTTAGCTTTATATTTAGATTTAGAAGAAACTTATTTTGATAATTACATTCATAATGGAAATTCTATTTTAAGACCAATTCACTATCCGCCAATTAAAGAAGAACCAAAAGCTGCGGTTAGAGCTGCTGCGCACGGTGATATTAATCTTATTACGCTACTTATGGGCGCACAAGGAAAAGGTTTACAAGTGCAAAACCATAAAGGCGAATGGATTGATGCTATGGCAGAACCAGACGAACTTATGATTAATGTTGGTGATATGTTATCTAGACACACCAACAACAAATTAAAATCTACTATACACAGAGTTGTAAATCCTCCAAAAGAACTTTGGGGAACATCGCGCTACTCTATTCCATTTTTTATGCATCCTATTAGTGAAATGAAATTAGATGTGCTTGAAAACTGTATAGATGAAAAGAATCCAAAACAATTTGAAGATATTACTGCTGGAGATTTTTTAAATGAACGCTTAAGAGAATTAGGACTTATTAAATAAATAGCTAACTATCAAAACTAATATCTAAAAATTTCAGGTTAAACAAAAAATGGATTTAAAAGATCAATTAAAAAATTTATTCCCAGAACATCAAGAAACCGAAAAAGTTGATGAGATAAAAGACTCCAATTTATGGTTACAAGATGATCCTATAATTTGCAAATACGAAAAACGCAAAGGTAAACCTATTACTATTTTAGAAGGTTATACTGGCGCTACAGAGGATTTTAAAAAATTAGCTAAAGACATAAAAACAAAATTAAGTGTTGGTGGAAGTTTTAAAGACGATAAAATTATTATTCAAGGAGATTATCGTGATAAAATTATGGCAATGTTAAAAGAAAAAGGATTTAATGTGAAACGTGTTGGTGGATAAATGACTATAAAAACTACGCTACATATTACCAATGGTTCGTCTTTAACTGAACGTTTAAAAGTCTTACAATTTGAAGGCGAGTATTTAACTTGGCACGAAATGTTATGCGAAGGTCCAACGGTTTTAAATATAGATTCTGATGAATTTATAAACACACGCGAAAATTTTTTAAGTCAGTTTTACAACTTAGAGTATAAACGTGATGATTTCAAATCAGAATTAGATAAACTAAATCATTTAGAGCAATACGAAGAAATTATCTTGTGGTTTGAGTATGATTTATTTTGCCATATTAACCTTATTGCTGTAATAAGTTTATTACTTCAAAAAGGTATAGAAATTCCTATAAAATTAGTTTGCAGCGGTCGTGTAGATGGCGAAAAAGGATTAAAAGGTTTACCGGAATTAAATTCGCATCAGCTTAAAAAACATTATAAAGAAAGAATTACTTTAAAGCAATCTGATTTAGAATTGGCACAACAATGCTGGCAAATTTATAACTCTGAAAATCATAACGATTTTAAACCTTTAATAGTCACGTCATCCAGTTTTGAATATTTGACTAATTGCTTAAAAGCACATTTAAAACGGTTTCCAGATACTAGAAGTGGTTTAGGAACTTTAGAGTTTAATATTTTAAAACTTATAAAAAATAGAAAAATTAAAAGCTTACACCATTTATTAGGTTATGCTTTAAACTACCAAGGTTATTATGGTTTTGGAAATATTCAACTAGAACGTTTAATAAAAAGATTAAGCGATTTCTATACAGTTTCCGAAGATAAAGTAGCTGTAAATCGTAAAGGCGATTTAGTATTATTACATTTAAAAAATGTACACGATGAAATCGAAAATAATATGTGTTATGGTGGTGTATTAAAATACGATTACGTTTTCAATAAAAAAGAAAACAAATTATTTAAAACTGTATAAATGGCAATAAAAGAATCCGAATTAATTATTAATCCAGATGGTAGTATTTATCATTTAAATATACTTCCTGAAGATGTTGCAAACACCATAATTACTGTTGGCGATCCAGATCGTGTAGCTTCTGTTTCTAAGCATTTTGATACTATAGAAGGAAAAAAGCATAAGCGAGAATTTAATACACATACTGGAACTTATAAAGGCAAACGCATTACGGTAATTTCTACTGGAATTGGTACAGATAATATAGACATTGTTTTTAATGAGTTAGATGCTTTAGTTAATATTGATTTTAAAACTAGAGAAATTAAAAAAGAGCTAACCAGTTTAAATATTATTAGAATTGGTACATCTGGATCTATACAAGGTCATATTCCTATAAACTCTTTTCTAATAAGTGATTTAGCAGTTGGTTTTGATAGTTTACTTCATTTTTATGATAGCGAAAAATTTCAGGAATTAGAAATTTCTAAAGCGTTGATAAAGCAGTGTAATTGGTACTCTAAAAAATCTGAACCTTATGTCGTTAAAGCAGATAAGAGCTTATTAGATTTATTTTCTTCGGATAAAACTGTAAATGGATTTACAGCTACAAATGTTGGTTTTTATGGACCACAAGGTAGAATTTTGCGTTTACAAACTCAAGATAATAGTTTAAACGACAAGTTAAGTCAATTTGAATATAACGGATTAAAAATCACAAATCTAGAAATGGAAACCGCAGGTATTTATGGCTTATCTGCATTATTAGGTCATAAATCCGTATCTTTAAATGCAATTTTAGCAAACAGAAAAACAGGTGAATTTAGTGAAGATCCTTTAGGTCTTGTTGAAGATTTAATTAAATATACCTTAGATAAGTTAGTTGAATAAATTTAGAATTTAAACTCTACTTCTACTCTATTTTAAATATGAAACAAATTAACATTGGTGGCGTTCCAGAACATTTTAATTTAGCCTGGTATTTAGGTTTAAAAAATGGGGATTATAAAGCCGAAAATATAAATTTACGTTGGCACGATTATTTTGGTGGTACTGGCGAAATGTGTAAAGGGTTACGTAATGGCGATATTGATATAGCCGTTATTTTAACCGAAGGTATAATTAAAGATATTATTGCTGGAAACAAATCTAAAATTGTACAAGTCTTTGTAAAAACACCTTTACAATGGGGAATTCACGTAGATGCAAAGTCTGACTATAATTCTTTAGAAGATTTAAAAGGAACAAAAGCTGCTATTAGTAGATATGGATCTGGATCTCATTTAATGTCTTACGTAAATGCAGAACAAAATAATTGGGATTTAGAAAGCGACTTAAAATTTGAAGTCATTAAAAATCTTGAAGGCGCAGTAGAAGGCTTAACTTCTGGAAAAGCAGACTACTTTATGTGGGAAAAATTTACCACAAAACCTTTAGTAGATAATGGAACGTTTAGACGTGTTGGTAATTTACCATCGCCTTGGCCTTGCTTTGTTATTGCTATAAGAGAAGATTTTTTAAAAACCAACAAAGCAGATGTTAAAACCATTTTAGATATTGTAAATACGACTACAGAAGAGTTTAAACAAATTCCTTGTATAGATACAACAATTGCAAACCGTTATGAACAAGAGCTTGAAGATGTACAAGAATGGTTAAGTTTAACCGAATGGTCTCAAGAAAAAATTACCAAAAAAACAGTTGAAAAAGTACAAGACGAATTATTTAAATTAAACATAATTCCAGAAAAATGGGACTATAAAGATTTGATTGAGGAGATATAACTATTAAATACTATTATTAATTAGAAATATTTATACATTTTCACATATTAATATGAGACAATTATTTCCCATATACATTTTATATATTCTATTCATTTCTTGTCAAAAAAGAACTCAAGTATCCTTATCTATTAATAAAAGAGATAAGGATACATTTTTTTAAATAAAAAAGCTAAAGTTTGATTGGTCAAAAGATATAAGTGATATATATGAAGTTTATATATCAAATCATAATGACACTTTATTGAACCAAACAAAAAGATTTGAGAAGTTAATAATTGATTCAACTGTTAGCGATTTTTATGATTTAAAATGGAAAAAAACTAAAATTAAAAACACTTATGATGCATCAATTAGAATTTCATCTCCAGCAGATTTAAAATTTAAAAATTATAAAGGTTATGAAACGATTACTCTAATTGGTTTTTTGGAACATACAAAAGATAGTCAATACGGTACAACAAAAGAATTCAAAAACACTAATGAAATTAATTTTAAATATTCCAATATAGAAAGTGATAAGTTAGAAGGAATTATAACTAAACGAATCTATATTGATACATTAGTTAATGGTGAAGATAGTGTTAGAATAATTTATAAAAAATATATCTTAAACAATACTAATAATTCTAATGAATTATCTCATTTAATAGAAGTTTTTGATTTCTATAAGGATAATAAATTTTCAATGAATTTAATAAAAAAATAAATATAACATTCAAAACATCACTTAAACATCACTTTTAGCTTGAATAACACTACGGAAAGTTGGTGAAGTTTCTGTAATAGTAGCAACACCTTTTTTGTTAACTTTAAAAGTAATATCCTTTGTTATGGTAAATATAATAACAACAAAAAAAGGATTTTTTAAATGAGATTTAATCACATTAAAAGCATCTTCTACGGTTAACTCTACTTCTTCATCTTCGGTTTCTCTGAGTCTATACCTGTGTTTTAGTAAGACTTTAAATCCATCATCACTATATAGTGGTCTAACAAAAATGTTTTTCAACTCAAGTTTACCAATCGTTTTAGACATTGTTAACTTGGCAAAAGTACCTTCTTGTACACTTTTCTCTAATTCTTTCCAGAAAAGAACAAACTGATCTTGATATGGCATAAACTTAAAAATTAATTATAATATTTTGTTTTTCAAAAGTACTACAAATAAACGTTACAGTACATCTAGAAGTTCTTTTCATACAGAAAAATCTGCTTTTTAAATTTAGATATCAGTTTACAATTATTAATAGGTCATAAAAAAACGTCTTGAGAATCTCAAGACGTTTTCAAAGTTTAGTTTTGGAGAGCTTCAAACTCCAAATTTTTATAATTTATAACACGTAAAGCCTTAGAGTAATTCAAAATAAAACTAATTGTCTCATCTTTAGGGTTCAATTCTTCAATTTTTGGGGTTTCAGAGTAAAGTTTTGCCATTGTATAAGTTTTGGTTTATACAGATAACGGCATAATTTCTACTTTATTATATTAATTAGTTAAAATTATATTATGTTTCTCAATAACCTTTCTCATATTTATTAAAGCATAGCGCATTCTTCCTAAAGCAGTATTAATACTAACACCAGTTCTTTCAGAAATTTCTTTAAAACTCATATCTTGATACATACGCATAAAAAGTACTTCGCGCTGGTCTTCTGGTAACTCATCAATTAAACGCCTCACATCAGATTCTACCTGACTTTTAATAATAGCGCTTTCTGCATTCAAAGAATTATCACTTAACACAGAAAATATATCAAAATCGGTACTATTATCAAACTTAGGCATACGGTTATTTTTTCTAAAATAATCTATAACCAAGTTATGAGAGATACGCATAACCCAAGGCAAAAATTTACCTTCTTCATTATACTTACCCTTTTTTAAGGTTTTAATAACTTTAATAAAAGTGTCTTGAAAAATATCTTCAGCTACATCTCTATCGTAAACTTTAGAATAAATAAAACTATAAATACGTTGTTTGTGCCTTTTAACTAAGATTTCTAGAGCGGATTCTTGTCCTGCAATGTAATAAGAAACTAAAGTGGCGTCGGTAGTTTGAGGTGTTTGCATAGGTATTACTTTATTAATATCTAATAAATTAGATTGGGGTTATTAATTTAAAAAGTAATCCTGTTATATATGCAAATCTATTTTGAGTGAATTCAAATATAATAGAATTAATTCATCAAAAACAAATTATTAATAAAAATTATCGAATATTTTAACATTTAATTAGGCAATAAGCAGTTTTTAATGCTGAATTACTTCTTGTATCTTTGTTAATTCAGATATAAAATTAATATGACCACTAAACTTTCCGAAGTTAATCCTAAGAAAAACATTATCATAAAAGGTGCTAAATTGCACAACCTTAAGAATATAGATGTTATAATCCCTAGAAATAAATTAGTGGTTATAACAGGTTTATCTGGTTCTGGAAAGTCTAGTTTAGCTTTCGATACGCTATATGCTGAAGGACAACGTAGATATGTGGAAAGTTTAAGCAGTTATGCACGTCAGTTTTTAGGAAGATTAAATAAACCAAAAGTAGATTACATAAAAGGAATTGCTCCAGCAATTGCAATAGAGCAAAAAGTAAATTCTACTAATCCACGTTCAACCGTTGGTACAACTACAGAAATTTACGATTATTTAAAATTATTATTTGCTAGAATTGGTAAAACCTACTCGCCTACTTCTAATCAAGAAGTTAAAAAAGATACGGTTACAGATGTTTTAAAAGCAATTAAAAAAATAGCTTTAGGAGAAAAATTACTATTGTTAGCACCACTACATCTTGAAGAAGGCCGCGAATTAGCTGACAAATTAAATGCGTTAAATCAGCAAGGTTATGCTCGTGTTTTATATAAGAATGAAGTCGTTAGAATAGATAAAGCAGATCATATTACATCTACAGAAGATTTATATATTGTTATAGACCGAATTATTACAAAAGACGATGAGGATTTCTATAACCGATTAGCAGATGCCATACAAACTGCTTTTTACGAAGGAAAAGGTAATTGCTACATTAAATCTTTAAACGAAGATAATTTAAGCCATTTTAGTAATAAGTTTGAATTAGATGGTATTACGTTTTTAGAACCTAACGTGCATTTATTCAGTTTTAATAATCCTTATGGTGCTTGTCCAAAATGTGAAGGTTATGGCGATGTTATTGGTATAGATGAGGATTTAGTCATTCCAAACACAGCTTTATCTGTTTTTGAAAACGGTATTTTTCCTTGGCGAGGCGAAAGTATGAGTTATTATAGAGATCAACTGGTAAATAATTCGCACGAATTTGATTTTCCTATACACAAACCTTACTTCGAATTAACCAATAAGCAAAAAGAATTAATTTGGACAGGAAATAAATACTTTGAAGGTTTAAATAGCTTTTTTGCTGAATTAGAATCTAAAGCTTATAAAATTCAGAATCGTGTAATGTTGTCGCGTTACAGAGGGAAAACCAAATGTAAAACCTGTAACGGTAAGCGTTTAAGAGCTGAAGCTAATTATGTAAAAATAGATAACGCCACGCTTACAGATTTAGTGGAAATGCCAATAGACGAATTAATTCCGTTTTTTGACACTTTAAAACTGAATGAAAACGATACTACTATTGCAGAACGTTTGCTAGTAGAAATTAAAAATAGACTTCAGTTTTTAACTAATGTTGGATTAACGTATTTAACTTTAAACAGAAAATCGAATTCATTGTCTGGTGGCGAAAGCCAGCGAATAAACTTAGCTACATCTCTTGGAAGTAGTTTAGTAGGTTCAATGTATATTTTAGACGAACCAAGTATTGGTTTACATCCAAAAGATTCGGAACAATTAATAGACGTTTTAAAAGCACTTAGAGATCTTGGCAATACCGTAATTGTGGTAGAACACGATGAAGATATTATGAAACAAGCCGATGAAATTATTGATATTGGACCAGAAGCTGGAACTTTAGGCGGACACGTTGTAGCTACTGGAAATTTTGCTTCTATTTTAAAATCTGATTCGTTAACTGCTAAATACTTAAATGGTGCTTTAAAAATTGAGGTTCCTAAAAAGAGACGAACCTCTAAATATAGTATAGATGTTATTGGAGCAAGAGAAAACAACTTGAAAAACATAGATGTTTCGTTTCCGTTAGAAATGTTAACCGTAATTACAGGTGTTTCAGGTAGTGGAAAAAGTACGTTAGTTAAAAAAATATTATATCCAGCAATTCAGAAAAAACTAACTGGTTTTGGAGATAAACCTGGACAATTCACAGAATTAAAAGGAAATTTTGCCAATATTCAGAATATAGAATTTGTAGATCAGAATCCTATTGGAAGATCTTCTCGTTCTAATCCTGTTACGTATGTAAAAGCTTACGATGATATTAGAGCTTTATATGCTAAGCAAGCATTAAGCAGTATAAGAAATTACCAAGCCAAACATTTTAGTTTTAATGTAGATGGCGGAAGATGTGAAACTTGTAAAGGTGAAGGCGAAGTAACTATTGAAATGCAATTTATGGCAGATGTGCATTTAGAATGCGAAACTTGTAAAGGAAAACGCTTTAAAAAAGAAGTTCTTGAAGTTAATTTTGCTGATAAAAATATAGACGATATTTTAAATCTAACTATAGATGATGCCATTGATTTTTTTAGAGTGAACAACGAAAATAAAATAAAAAACAAGCTTCAACCTTTACAAGATGTTGGTTTGGGTTATGTTACTCTAGGACAAAGTTCTTCTACACTTTCTGGTGGAGAAGCGCAACGTATTAAATTAGCAACGTTTTTAGGTAAAGGAAGCAAAAAAGATAATACGTTATTCATTTTTGATGAACCAACAACTGGACTTCACTTTCATGATATTCAAAAATTATTAAAATCGTTTAATGCTTTAATAGAAAAAGGTCATTCTATAATTGTTGTAGAACACAATCTAGAATTAATTAAATGTGCCGATTACATTATAGATTTAGGTCCTGAAGGCGGAAAATATGGTGGAAATTTAGCTGGAAGTGGAACTCCAGAAGAACTAATCCGAAACAAAAAATCTATTACTGGTAAATATTTAAAAGATAAACTCTAAGAAGGTAATTTCTTTAAAAAAGTTTTACCTATAAATTTATAATAAGCATTTTTATTTCTAAGGTCTACGCCTTTTTGACGCTTATATTTAATTTGTTGAGTTGTATTATAAATCAAATAAACTATTGCTATTAGTATAAGAAAGAAAACAGCTAGTAAAATATTTATTATACTCATTTTAATTTCAGTTATAACCTTACGAAATAAAAAACGTTACACGTAACAGAAGCTAAAAATAATAGGTTAACAGCTAAAAAACAAGACAATGTACTTAAAAAAGCTTTTTAAGTCTAATTTAAGGTATTCTTATTGATTTAATAATACAAAAAGGAGATGACTAAAGTTACTGCTATAGCTATTGGTATAACAAAAAAACAATAAGATAATAGCAGAGCTATTGTTTTAAAGAAAGTTGTAATCCATTTTTTATTATAGTAGTATTTTATAGCAATTATTAAATAGGCAACTAAGCAAATAATCAAAACCAAATTATAAACACCTAAATCAACAATATAAGAAATAACAAGATTTATTGAGAACAAAAAAAAGGCGAATGAAAAGTAATAAAAACTAAATACTAAATGATTTACAAAAACTTTACTCTTGTAGTAAAACAGTCTTAAAAGTAACGCAAAAATTGGTAACAAGAAAAACAATGCAATTGGTATACTACTAATAAAATACTTGTAGATACTACCAATATTATGCTTTTTATAAAGCTTAAGAAGTTGCTTATAGAGTTTTCGTTCAAAATAGTTTGCATTGTCCTCCATTCCCATTTCTTTATAAATAGATTTCTCAGGTGCATTTAAAGCAATTAAAGAGTCAAGAGCTTGTTTATTTTCAAAGAAATTAATTCCATCAGTATTTATTTTTAAAATATCGTCATTCTCTTTTATCTCATTTGAAAGATTACTTTGGTTTAAAACGTTATTTTTTGATTTCTGATTAACAACATTATATTCTTCAATAGAATCATTAACAATACTTTTAACTTTTAACTCGTCTTCTCTTTTTGAAGCTGCTTTAAAGACTTTATTTACAGTTGCGTCCATCTCATCTGCATCAACACTAGCTTGAAAAGAAAATATAAAGAAAAATAAAATAGTACTAAATAGGTACAGTTGTGCTGGATGTAAATAAGTTAAACGTTTACCTTCAACAAACTGTTTTGGTAAAAATCCTGGTTTAAAAAGTAAAGGGATAATACTTTTAAAAAATCGTGCGTCAAAAGCAAAATAATTCTTAATTGTATTGTTAAATAACTCTTTAACAGTTAAAGCATTTGTTTGTTTTAAACCACAATTAGGACAATATTTATATGATGACCCAAAAGGATGATTACAGTTTTTACAAGAATGATAAGCCATTAATATTGTAGTTTAGTTGGTTATGTAAAAGTAACTTTTTTATACAAACTTTACTTCTATTTTATTTTTTTGGCACAAAAATTGAAATTAATACTATATAGCGAAAGCCGAAACGCTTAAAAGTAGGCAAAATCTAAAACCCTTTTACTATGAAAACAATAGTACTATTAATTACAGGTTTGTTATTTGGAATAGCACCTGTAGCAGCAGAACATAAATCTGCATCGCAAGGTGAAGATTTAAGTAGAAATTTTTATTACGATCAGCCAATTACGTTTATAGAACGTGGCGTAGAATTTTTAATTTTTCCTGATGGAAGTTTCGATTTTAATACCGAATTACATACAACTCCAGGAGATGTTTACTATAGAAAAACAACTACTATATACAAACGTAGAAGTATAAATACTACATATGGTGCACCAGGAACGTATTATACGCCAAGACCAAGAGGTATAATTATTACACACGATAGAGATGGAAAAGTAAGACGAATTGGTAATGTGTTTTTAAACTATAACCGACACGGACAAATAAAGCGTATTGGTTCTGTTTATATTAATTACAATATAATTGGTTATTTAACACGAGTTGGCGGATTACAAATCCATTATAGAAACCACAACGTCGTTAGAATTACAGGACACGTAAATAGATACAACCGTAATAATATTATTGGTAACTATAATATGCCACAGCATCAAAATAATACAGATGATGACTATTATTACTATAAAAAAAATGGTAAGGATAAGAAAATTAAAAAATTGAAACGTTCTTAATTCTTATGTTTATATAAATATACTTAAAATCCAGGATTTAATTATTCTGGATTTTTTTTATAGATGTAAATATAACTTGTTGGGCTGTTGAACTTTTTAATACAAGTATAATTAGTAGTTAATAACTTATAATCTACATCTATCAAATTAAAAACATTGGAAAATAATACGTATTCTTTTTGATTTTCAAAAGACGTAAATAAGGCTTTATTCGAGTTTAAATCTATTAAATCGAAACTCATATTATTAGGGAAAAAAGTACTAACCTCTTCTACTCTAATTTTTTCATCTTTTAAAAAACGAATGCTTTCTTGTCGCAAATTATAATAAGGTAAATGTGCTAAAGTACTATCCCAACCTTTAGAAATATGCTGTGGATAAACCCAAACATTTCCTGTTAACATAACAACTAACCACGATATAGTTCCTACTTTTTTAAATGAAGTTGGAGTTAATTTCGAAAACAACAACTTAGCTACAAAAACAGAAAATAATAGATAAACTGGCAATAAGTATCTGTGTTGCAACAAACCTTTTGCCCAAATCATATTTAAGGCTAAAACTGAAGCTATAATTACAAACGAAATTGCCAAAATTTTAACCTTCTTAGATATAAATAATTGCTTTTTATATTTAAATAATAAAAGAGCAAAAATTATCCAAACAATTACTTTTCCAGAATCTAAAAATCGCCAACCAACGATACCAATATTGTATAAAACACCTTTAAAATCTACAGCTTCAAAACTGTTTTTCCAAGGTGAATTACTATGGAAACCAATCCAGCCTACTAGATTAAAATGATAAAGACTAAAGATTACAAAGACCAATAACGCAGGTAAATAAATGAAGCTTCGGCTTAAAAGATCCTTAAACATATTTTTAAATAATGGATTGCATTTAATATTTACGTAAATATCTATAAAAAGTAATGCTAAAGCGACCATCATACCTCGCATACTTATCAAGAAAAGTCCAATAATAGCAATACTTAAAACTAGTTTAGTGTTCTTTAAAATTGCATTAAAAGCCATTAAGAATAGGAAAACTAAAACTACATCTGGAGAAACTAATGTGATTTGAGATAACAGGCAAGCTTCTAAAAACACCATTAATAATACAATACCTTGATATTTATCTTTAAAAAAATAAGTAACTAATTTATTTAATTGATACACAATACCAATTACAAAGGGCAATAATGCTAAATGACTAACTATTAGGGTTCTTCCAAAGATTTTCCAAAGCAAAGCTAAATAATAACCAAACGCAGGAATATGTCCGCTATCCATATTGTTTGGTAGTAAAAATAAACTAAAATTAGTGTTATAAAAATAAGTGGCGTGTCTTGATCCTAATTGAACTGTATCCCAAAAAAAAGCATTATTTACAGACAACAAAACCAAACAAATGGCTATGACATAAGTAAATACTAAAGCAGTTTTCTGATTTAAAAACATATTATTTTTTAAATAAATAAGATGAAATCCCTAAAGTTTTATTCCCAAAATATTGGAAAGACGTTTTTAAAACACCTAATCCATAAGTTACACTTCTACCAAAATTTATAGAAGATGCTTCTTCAAAATATTTAGTTGGACACGTAATTTCTGCAATTTCGAAACCTTCAAAACACAATTGTGCTAACATTTGATTATCGAACACAAAATCATCAGAGTTGACTTCAAAATTAATACTTTCTAAGGCTTTTTTAGAGAAAGCTCTGTATCCGGTATGATATTCAGAAAGCTTCTGATTCATTAAAATATTCTGCGAAAGTGTTAAAATTCTATTAGCAATATATTTATAAATTGGCATTCCTCCTTTTAAGGCACCTTTTCCAAGAATACGAGATCCTAAAACTACATCATAAACATTATTAGCTATTAAATAACTCATAGAATGTAATAATTTTGGCGTGTATTGGTAATCTGGATGCAGCATAATTACAATATCAGCTTCAAGTTCTAGAGCTTTATTATAACAAGACTTTTGATTGCCTCCATATCCTTTATTTTTGGTATGAGTAATAATATGTTTTATTCCTAGTTGCTGACCTAAAATACTTGTTTTATCTGTACTCAAGTCATCTACCAAAACCACGTCATCTACAATATCGAAAGGAATTTCGTTATAGGTTTTCTCTAAAGTTTTTTCAGCATTATAAGCTGGAAGTACAATAACTATTTTTTTCCCTTCAATCATTAGTAATAGAAATATATATTCTTATTGCGAATATAAGCGTTTTTTAACTTTTATAGTGTTTACAACACCTTAAGCATATAAAATATTTTTTGGCACGATGATTGAATTACTTAATATGTTGAACCAATACATTAAATTATGAAAAAGCTTATTTACTTACTTACAGGATTACTACTAGGTTTAGTAACTGTTAATGCAAGCACAATTGAAACTACAAACCAAAATTCTATTAATACATCTTATAATTCTGGTTATGGAAATTCTTTCATCTTTAATGAACAAGGTATTGAATTTTCAATTTTCCGAGATGGACAATTCGATTTTTATATGCAAAACCGTGGACCACAAGTTTCTGTAAGTATTGGAAATCATAGTTCTGGAATTAGTTTTAACTCTGGTTACAATTATAATCCTTATTTACAATACGATGAGTTTGGAGCTATTATTCAAATAGAAAATATTCCCGTATTTTATGATTATTATGGACGTGTAAGCCAAGTTGGAAATGTTTTTATAAACTATAACAATAGAGGTTATTTAAATAATGTTGGTGGTTTATTTTTACATTATAATAGATACAATAGGTTTTCGCACTGTACAGGTTTTATAAACGTATTTAACAGAGGTTATGTTTTTAGACCTTGGCACACTTATTATAGAGTACCAGCTTTTAATCATTGTGTAGTATATAACAGACCTTACAGACAATTTTATACGCCAACACGTTTTATATACAATAGACCTTTTACAAATAACTTTAGAAGAACTACTGCAATTGCAAGCCGAAGAGGACAAACAATTACTAGAAATAGAACATTAGCAACTCGTACAGAAGGTTTAACTAGAGCTACATATACTAATAATACTAGACCTAGAACAAACACAACAATTACAAGTACTCCAAGATCAAGCAGTAGCTCTAACACAACAAGACCAACTAGATCTAATACGTCTCAAAGCGATCCAAGACCTAGTAGTCCAAGAACAACAAGTACTACAAGACCTAGAACAAATAATGCAGTAATAACTTCTACAACAAGACCAAGTCGTTCTGTTACCTCTACTCCTAAAAGAAGTACAACGGTAAAAAGTACACCAAGATCTAGTAGAAATACTGTAAGTAGTTCATCAAGAACTTCAGGATCTAATTCTAGAAGTACATCTTCAAGAACAAGGAAATAAAATATTAGTTTAGTTAATTAGCCTTCAGATAAATATTCACTATTTATTTGAAGGTTTTTTTATTGATTCTATTTAGGATAGCATCTATCATTCCATTAATATCTTTAGATAATTTCATTTTATATATTGAAACTAAAAAAATAATACTGCACAAAGTTGATTTTAAAAGAATACTTGATATTGGAAATTCTAAAATATCCCAAAAATAGAAACCTAAAAAACAACTTAAAGTAATAATAAAAGCTTGAATAGACTTAAAACTAAAAGGCGATAAATTAAATCTTACTTTTACAAAAATCAACTTAATTGTATTATAAATAAATATCGTAATACAACTGGCCAAAGCTGCTCCGTTCAAACCAAGAATAGGAATTAATATAATATTAGAAACAACTGTAATTATAGCTACTAGCAGACCAAAAACAAGAATCATTCTATAATAATCACTATAAAACAAAATAGAATTATTATTCCCCAAAACACTATTAAACAACTTAGCAATTCCTATTATAAAAACCACAAAAAGACCTTCGGAATAATTGTTTGGTAAAAGCACATAAAGTGCTTTAATATTTACTAAAATCAATACTAAAATTAGTCCGCTTATAATTAATAAGGTAATTGAAGATTTTTTATACAAACCGTCTAAAGCCAAATAATTTTTAGCATTTAGGTATTCTGCAGTTAAAGGATTTACAATTTGTTGCATAGCACGTTGCGGAACATCTATAACTGTAGCAATAAAAATAGCCACACTATAATAAGCTATATTTTTAATGGCTATGTATTGATTAATCATAACTTTATCTAACTCTAAAATTATTAAAGCTACAGAACCTGCTAAAATGATTAAAGCTGAATATTTAACAATTGAAATTATATTTGGTAAACGCTTTATTTTTAAAATTGGCTTTTGTAAACTAAACGCATAAAAAGCCATTATTATAAGTCTTACAAAATAGACTATAGTAATACTATAAATAAATTCTTCAATAGTAATATATTTGAAATAATGTGCGAAAAGCAACATCATAATTGCAACTCTATGAAACACTTCTTTTATAAAATTACCAAAAACACTTTGCAATTGTACTTTACTCCAAGCATAAAACACTTCAAAATAAGCAAAAGCAATTGCAGTTACATATATTAACCATATATAATCTTTAGTAATTGGGTTCTCCTTAGAAATCCACTCGCCTATTTGGTTATGGGCAAAATGTGTAAAAGCAGCTAAAGGAATTATAAGAAATAATGGCAACAACAACATTGTACTTAAAAAATTTTGTTGCTCTAAACCTGTTTTGAAAGATGAATAAAATTTAACAATGGTATTTTGTACACCAAAAGCCATTAGCGGCATTAAAATATTTGCTGTAGAAAGAATATAACCAACCAATCCAAAATACTCTTCCGTTAAAAAATTAGTATATAAAAAAAGAATATTTATAGCACCTAAACCAAAGCCTATATATGTGATTAAAGTGTTTTTAATTGATTGATTTAAAACAATTCCCATAATCTAAGTGGTTAAGATTTTAGCTAGTTGCTGGGTTAAATATTGTCTGCTAAAATTTGATATAGTAGTTGCTTCACTGACTAAATTACCTTTTAAATATAAATTAAAATTACTAAGAACACGTTGTTTTAAAGCTTCTTTTTCGTTGTATAAATAATAATGTCCCGTATTTGTTTGATGAATTAAACCTTCCACATCGCTACCATCTGGTCCAATAGCAAGAATTGGTCGCTTTGCATTAAAGTATTCAAATAACTTACCTGGAATAATAGCTTTAGTATCTTCAGAATTTATTTCAATTAACAACAACACTTGCGATTGCTTTTGAAGTTTTACAGCTTCTAAATGATCTACATAACCAACTAAATTGCTATGATCCATTAAATTATAAAATTTTAATCGGTCTAAAATAGTTTCACCAACAGCACCTACTAATTGTAATTCAAACTGATTAGAAAAGGCTTTGTTTTCTTGAATTAATTCACTTAAAACTTGCCATAAAATCTGCGGATTTCGTTCGGATAATAAAGAACCTATGTGAGAAATGGTGAATTTTTCATCTAAACTATCAGTCTTTACATTTTCATCATCAAAACCATTAGTAATAACAGAAATAGGTTGTTGTGTTTTAGCTGAAAATTCTCCTTTTGTATTATAACTGGTTACTATAATATGATTAGCTTTATTTAAAACATCGTGTTCTAATTTTAAATGTTCCTCTTTAGAAGCTTTAGTTAATTTCAATTTTTTATGATAACCAATGGTTGTCCACGGATCTCTAAAATCTGCAAACCAAGTTATATTTAATCTGGACTTTAATTGCATTCCAATTAAATGTAAACTATGTGGTGGACCAGTTGTAATTATGGTCTCTATATTGTTTTCCTTAATATATTTTTCTAAAAATTCAACTGATGGATTTACCCAATTTTTACGTGCATCTGGAATAAAAAAATTACCTCTAACATAAAGCATTAATTTTTCAACTAAATTTTGCTTTTTATCTGCTTTAATAATTCCTTTACTTATAGTTTTACTTTGTTTAGAAAATAAACTTGCTAACTTATAAGGTTCTTTTATAGGCTGCTTTAAAACGGTAACAGATTTAGAAATCTCGGCTTCTAAAGTATTATCTATAATAGGATAAGTGGCTTTTTCTGGACAATATACAATTGGTTCAATGTCTAATTCAGGCAAGTATTTTACAAACTTTAACCAACGTTGTACGCCTGGTCCGCCAGCATTTGGCCAATAGTATGTAATTATGAGAACCTTTTTAGGCATTTTTTTGTTTAAAACTTATAAATAATCCACCAAATAAAAGCAGTATAACAATAATAGATGTTATTAATGTAATTGTGCTTCCTGTTTTTACCACTTGTGGTTCAAAACTAAATATAATAGTATGCTTTCCAGCAGGAATTTCTAAGCCACGCAACGTATAATTCACACGTTTAATAGCTTGTTCTTTTCCATCTATTGTTGCATTCCAACCATTTCCGTAATACATTTCAGAAAACACAGCAAAACTTTTATTTGTATTGTTAGATGTATATTCTATTTTGTTAGGCTGATACGTTTTAACTTGTATTGACGCTAAAGAATCAAGTTTGAAAATACTATTTTTTAATAAAGCTTCTGTAGTGACCGCAACCGTTTTATGTTTCAATTTATCTAAAGCTAAAATTTCTTCGTTAGCAGAATTTAATTTCTTTACTTCAGATATAAACCAAGCATTTCCATTAGCTTCAGGATTTGGAAACGGATAAACACCAGTTTCTTCGTCTGGAGCAATAATGTATTTCACATTAAAAAGACTTAATACATTTTGGTTGTTTTTAGATAAGTAGAAATCGAAAACCTCGTCAAAACGTTTTAATTTTGCTGCGTGATAACCATTTATAGAATTATGAAAGTAAGCTGATTTTGTTGGCTGTCTTGACTCTAAATCTAAAACACGGAAATTATCTATATCGTTTAAAATTGCTAAATCGGCTTTATTGGTTTTAAACGGTTTATTCATTGTACTTGCAGAAACAAAACTATCATTATTTACATAACGTCTATCCACACCAACTAAATCAAATACAATTAAAATTGCAAAAGCAATTACTACTAATTTTTCTGATAAAATCCTCTTTAAAAACGCATAGATTAATCCCGCAGAAAGTAATACTAACATTAAAGTTCTCAAAGTATCACTTGTTAAAAACGATTGTCTATCTGCTCTTAGAGCTTCAATAAAAGCTTGTCCATATTCGCCATAAGATTGTCTATAATAACCATCGTTTCCACCAACAAAATCAAATAAAGCAGATTGAAATAATACAAAAATTAAACATAATCCAGCAGTAATTCCCGTAGTATATAACAATGCTTTTAGTTTATTTTCAGCTTTACTAAAATCATTAAATAATCTGTGTAAACCAAAAATAGCTAAAACAGGAATACACAATTCTAAAATAACTTGAATAGAACTTACGGCTCTAAATTTGTTATAAAATGGCACATAATCAATAAAGAAATCGGTTAAGAAACCTAAATGTTTACCATAAGATAATAGTAACGATAAAATAGTTCCGCCAACAAGCCACCATTTTAATCTGCCTTTAATTAGAAATAAAGCAAACACAAACAAGAATAAAATAACTGCACCAACATAAGCTGGAGCTTCTACAATAGTCTGTTTTCCCCAATACGTTGGCGTATTTTCTACTTCTCGCAAGGCTTCAACTGGACTTGCTCCTAAATTAGTGTAGAATTTATACATTTCGGAATCCTTACCAACATCTTCTCTACTTCCACCTCCTAAAAAACGTGGAATATAAAGATTCATACTTTCTAAAATTCCGTAACTATATTCTGTAATATATTCTTTAGATAATCCGCTAGTTATTTCTTTTGGAGAACCATCTGCATTTATGGTTAAATCACTCTTTCCACGTGTACTTTCTTTAACATATTCTTGTGTGACTAAAAAGTTAGTCGCATTTAATCCAACCGCTAAAACAGCTGCAATGGTTAAAATTCCTACAGATTTAAAAAAGTGAGGCAATAATTGTTTTTTGTAAGCATCAATTAAATAACAAACGCCTAAAACCAAGACTAACAATAACAAATAATACGTCATTTGAAAGTGGTTAGCGACTAATTCTAGACCTAAGGCAATTGTGGTTAATAAAAAACCTAAGATATAGCGTTTTCTAAACGTGTAAATAATTCCAGCTAACACTAAAGGCATATAAGCAATAGCATGTGCTTTACTATTATGTCCAACACCTAAAATTATAATTAAATAAGTAGAAAAACCAAAAGCTAAAGCACCTAAACCTGCTAGTTTATAGTCTAATTTTAGACTTAGTAATAAAATATAAAATCCAATAAAGTACAGAAATAAGTAATCTGCTGGTCTTGGTAAAAATCGTAGTGTTAAATCTAATTTTTTAATGTAGTTATGCGGATATTTTGCACCTAATTGATAGGTTGGCATTCCTCCAAAAGCACTATTAGTCCAATAGGTTTCTGTACCTGTTTCTGCTTTGAAATCTTTTTGCTGTTTAGCCATTCCAATATAGTGAACAATATCACTTTGGTAAATTTCTTTACCTTTTAAAACTGGACTAAAATATAATAATGAAGCTAAAACAAATCCTACTATAATTAATAGATGTGGTAAGATTTTTTTAAAGTTGAATGACATAAAAAATAAATTATAATTCTCGAAAATACAGCTATTTAATTCAAATAGATAAAAAAGTAATGGAATTTTAAATAGAAATACTACTCTACTTCTTCGTAATCTACATATTCCCCAACCTTAGTGTTAGAACTCTTTTTATCAGGGATATTTTCTATAGTAATCTCACCTTCTTTTTTAGATTGAGTCTGCTGTTTTGGGTTAAAACCTGCTCCAAATTTAGATTCAGCTTTTTTCATAACATACTTTAAAAGTAATGGCGCAAAAATTCGACTTAAAATTTTAAAGCCGTAATAGAATAATGCGATATATAAAAGGACTTTAAATAAGCCAACTAATGATGCTTCTTGTAACATATGGTAATATTTTTACACAAAAATACAATTCTATAGATTTTATTAGCAACATAAAGCCTTAAAAAATATATAATATATTATATTTGAATCTAAACCTATTTTTTATGAAAACGCGTTTAAGTTTATTCTTTATAGCTTTAAGCACCATTTTGTCGGTAAATGCACAATATACCGAAGAAATTAACTCTAACCGACCAGGAGTTTCTAGAGGTGCTTGGTCCGTTGGAAAAAATGTGGCTCAAGTAGAAACTGGACCTTATATGGTAAGGGAAAAGCATACACCTTTAAAAAGTGAATTATCTGGTTTAGGTTTTGACTTAGCAGCAAGATATGGTTTGTTTTTTGAAGAATTAGAGCTAAACTTAGAAGCAACTTACCAAAGCGCTACGTTTACAGATAGCAGATCTACCATTCCGGCAGAACAAAAATTCTCTAATTTTAAAAATTTAGTTCTTGGAGCAAAATACTTGGTTTACGATCCTTATAAAGATAAAGAAGAAGACAAGCCTAATTTAATGAGTTACCACGCAAATAAGAAGTTCAAATGGAAAACTTTAATTCCAGCAGTTTCTGTGTATGTAGGTGGAAATTACGATTTTAAAAACAACCCTTATTTAGCTCCAGACGTAGAAGGTTTTAGTCCTAAAGTAATTATATCATCTCAAAATAACTTTAAAAGTGGTTGGGTTATGGTCATAAATATAATTAAAGATAGAATAGGTTCTGAATATTCAGATTTACAATGGATTGTAACGTTTACTAAGGCTATTAACGAAAAATGGGTTGGTTTTGGAGAAGCTCAAGCCATTTATAGCGATTTCTATGCAGATAACTTATTTAGACTTGGTGGTGCTTACTTACACACTAAAGATATGCAATTTGATGCAGGAATTACATTTAACACTAAAGATACACCTTCCGTTTTTAATGCTAATTTTGGTGTTTCTTATAGATTTGATATGCATATAGATCCAGAAGAAAAAGACAATGGAACAGATGTAATTGATGAATTTGAACGTAAAGAAAACAAAAAAAGAGGTCGTAAAAACAAAAAGAAAAAAGGAGAAGATGGAGAACCTTCTAAACCTAAAAAAGAAAACCAAATAATTGACTTTGATTCTGAATAACCTTATATGATTACTATAAAAAAAGTAACATCTAAAAAGGATTTAAAAGCTTTTATAACATTTCCTTTTAGCTTATATAATGATTCTAAATATTGGATTCCTCCTATTATTTCGCAAGAAATAAAAACATTTGACATCAAGGAAAACCCAATTTTTAAAGATGCTGAAGCAACCTTATTTTTGGCATACAAAAACAATAAGATTGTTGGTCGTATTGCTATAATTATAAATTGGCTAGAAGTCAAAGAACAAAACATCAAAAAAGTACGTTTTGGTTGGTTTGATTTTATAGATGACTTACAAGTTTCTAAAATGCTTTTAGACGAAGTTTACAACATTGGAAAACAACATAACTTAGAATATACAGAAGGTCCAGTTGGGTTCTCTAACTTAGATAAAGTTGGCGTTATGACTTCTGGTTTTAACGAAGTTGGAAATATGGTCGCTTGGTATAATCATGAATATTACTACAAGCATTACATTACACATGGCTTTGTTACTGAGAAAAAATACGAAGAAAATAGATTTCCATTTACTAATGTAAAGCCAGAACTATTTTTCAGACTACAAGAAATGATTAAAAAGCGTTATCAGTTAACCGCTTTAAAGTTTACTAAAACTGAAGAAGTAATGCCTTATGCCGATAAAATGTTTGATTTATTCAATGAAACTTATAACGATTTAGCTTCTTTTGTTAAAATTACAGAAATTCAAAAAGATTATTTTAAAAAGAAATTTTTCTCATTTATAAATCCAGAATACATAAAATTTGTTGTAGACAAAGACGATAAACTAGTAGCTTTTGCTATTGTAATGCCTCGTTTTTCAGAAGCTATTCAAGATATTAAAGGTAGATTATTTCCATTTGGCTTTCTTAAAATTTTAAAAGCTAAAAAACACAGTAAAGATGTGATGTTTTATTTAATAGGTGTTCATAAAGATTACCAAAATAAAGGTGTCCATGCTGTTATTTTTAATGAATATTATAATACATTTAAGGATAAAGGAATTAAAACCTGTTACAGAACTGCAGAATTATCAGATAATGATGCTATTAGAAAAATATGGAAAAATATGGATCCTGAAATCTATGTAACTCGTGAAACTTTGAAAAAAACATTATAACTATTGAAAATTAGTTTTAACTAAAAACGTCCAATTTTATTATGAAATTGGACGTTTTTTTTATAATAGATTGAGAGTAATTATTCTCCCATTGCTGCCATAATAGAAGCAGACATTCTTTTATATGTTCCGTTTTCCAAACGTTCTCTAATAGCTTCAAAAGCAACTAAAGTTAACTCTACATCTTCTAAAGTATGTGTTGCTGTAGGAATTAAACGTAATAATATTAATCCTTTTGGTATTACTGGATAAACAACAATAGAACAAAAAATACCGTGATTTTCACGTAAATCTTTTACTAAAGCCATTGCTTCTGGAATACTTCCATTTAAATAAACTGGTGTAACACAACTTTGTGTTGTTCCTATATCAAATCCTTTTGCTTTTAATCCAGACTGTAATGCGTTTGTATTTTCCCATAACTTAGCCTTAAGTTCTGGCATATTACGCAACATATCTAAACGTTTTAAAGCACCTTCGACCAAAGTCATCTGTAATGATTTTGCAAACATTTGGGAACGTAGATTATATTTTAAATAATCCATAATCTCTTTATCTCCTGCAATAAATGCACCTGTACTAGCTAAAGACTTAGCAAATGTTGCAAAATACACATCAATATCGTCTTGAACTCCTTGCTCTTCTCCTGCTCCTGCTCCTGTTTTACCTAAAGTACCAAATCCATGCGCATCATCAACTAAAAGTCTGAAATTAAATTTCTTTTTAAGGGCAACAATTTCTTTTAAACGACCTTGTTCACCTCTCATTCCAAAAACACCTTCAGAAATAACTAAAATTCCTCCTCCAGTAGTTTCAGCCATCTTTGTTGCACGACCTAAGTTCTTTTCTAAACTTTCAATATCATTGTGCATGTATGTAAAACGTTTACCGGGATGTAAACGAACACCATCTATAATACAGGCATGAGTATCTACATCATAAACAATAATATCATCTTTAGCTACCAAAGCATCTATTGTTGACATAATTCCTTGGTAACCAAAATTTAATAAATAAGCTGCTTCTTTACTTACAAATTCAGCTAATTCATTTTGTAATTGCTCATGTAGCTCTGTATGTCCAGACATCATTCTTGCTCCCATAGGATAAGCAGAACCGTATTTTGCTGCAGCTTCAGCATCAGCTTTTCTTACTTCTGGATGATTAGCTAAACCTAGATAATCGTTTATACTCCAAGTAATAACTTCTTTTCCTTGAAATTTCATTCTATTTGAAATTTCCCCTTCTAATTTAGGAAACACAAAATATCCTTCTGCATGTGCTGCCCATTTACCTAATGGACCTTTGTCTTTGTATATTTTATCAAATAAATCTCTCATAAATCTAAATTAATATTGAAACATTTGTTGTCTCGGGTAATTTTAACCACGCAAAATTAAGGAATAATATCCTTAAGGCATAATATTTTGCCATTGGTTATTAACAAAAAAGTTAGCTTAAAATTGAATTTTAGGCTAACTTTTAATGAAAATTTTAAAGATTTGTTATTTTATGTACTGAACACTCGTTGTAGCTTCTTCATTTTGAGTATCAAAAAAGCCTTGATCGTTCATCCATTTATCGCTATAAATTTTACTCATATATCGCGATCCGTGATCTGGAAATATAACCACTACGTTATCTGTTGGTTTAAAATAATCCAATTCGTTTAACTGTTTTAGAGCTTGCATTGCTGCTCCAGAAGTATAACCACAGAATAAACCTTCTGTTTTAGCTAATTCTCTTGCAGTATGTGCACTTTCTTCGTCGGTTACTTTTATGAAATCATCTATAACATCAAAATCTGTTGCTCCAGGAATTAAATTCTTACCTAAACCTTCAATTCTATAAGGATATATTTCTTTTGGATCTAACTCTTTTGTTTCGTGATATTTTTTAATTACAGAACCATAAGCATCTACTCCAATAACTTTAATATTTGGGTTTTGCTCTTTTAAGTATTGTGCTGTACCAGAAATAGTTCCTCCAGTTCCACTACACGCCACTAAATGCGTTATCTTCCCTTCGGTTTGACTCCATATTTCTGGACCTGTAGAATGGTAATGTGCTGCTATGTTTAGCTTATTAAAATACTGATTAATAAGTACTGAGCCTTTAGTTTCTCTATGTAATCGTTTTGCAACTTCGTAATAAGATCTTGGATCGTCTGCTTTTACATTTGCTGGACACACATAAACTTTTGCGCCCATATTTTTTAACATATCTATCTTATCTGGCGATGATTTTGAACTTACCGCCAAAATACATTCATAACCTTTAATAGCACTAACCATAGCAATACTAAATCCAGTGTTACCAGATGTAGTTTCTATAATAGTATCTCCAGGTTTTAAAATACCTTCACGTTCTGCTTGTTCAATAATATGTAAAGCGATACGATCTTTAGAAGAATGTCCAGGATTAAAAGCCTCTACTTTTGCTAAGTAATTACCTTTAAATTCTTTTGTTATTTTTTGTAGTCTTATTAATGGTGTATGACCTATCAAGTCTAATACACTATCAAAAACTTGTTTTTTATTATCCATATAATCTGTTTTAACTATAACTAAATAGTTTTTCAAACCTTGCAAAAATACGATAAATCGAACAATTATTCGCTAATATTTTCTAAATCTAATAAAAACGCATATTCTAAAGCCACTTCTTTTAAAGCTTCAAAACGTCCAGAAGCTCCGCCGTGACCAGCAGTCATATCCGTTTGCATTAATATAATATTGTTGTCTGTTTTTAAATCTCTTAGTTTAGCAATCCATTTTGCAGGTTCCCAATATTGTACTTGAGAATCGTGTAATCCTGTTGTAATTAATGTATTTGGATAATCTTGAGCCGCCACATTATCGTATGGGCTATAAGATTTCATATAGTCATAATAGATTTTCTCGTTTGGGTTTCCCCATTCGTCATATTCTCCTGTAGTTAATGGAATTGTCTCATCCAACATAGTCGTTACAACATCAACAAAAGGAACCGCTGCAATTATTCCGTTATATAATTCCGGATTTAAATTCATAATTGCTCCCATTAATAAGCCACCAGCAGATCCGCCCATAGCATACAAATGCTTTTCCGAAGTATATTCTTCTTCAATTAAAAATTTAGAACAGTCTATAAAATCTGTAAACGTGTTCATTTTCTGTAACATTTTTCCATCTTCGTACCATTCTCTACCTAAGTATTCTCCTCCACGAATATGGCAAATGACGTGAATAAATCCACGATCTAATAAACTTAATCTCACCGATGAAAACGATGGATCTATGGTAGAACCATAACTTCCGTAAGCATATTGTAATACTGGGTTTTTACCATTTAATTCTATGCCTTTTTTGTAAACTATAGACATTGGCACTTTTTCTCCATCTCTTGCAGTTGCCCAAATTCGTTTAGAATCGTACTTGGTTTTGTCAAAATCACCTAAAACTTCTTGTTCTTTTAAAATAGTTTTAGACTTAGTTTTAAAATTGTACTCTATTACAGAGCTTGGATTTGTTAGAGAATTAAATCCGTAACGCATAACATCACTTTCAAAATCGGGATTATTCCCAACGTAAGCCGCATAAGTTTCGCCATCAAAAGGTAAATAGTAATCCTCGCTTCCATTCCAAGCTATAATTCTAATATTATTTAGACCTTTTTCACGTTCGTTAATCACTAAATATTCTGAAAAAATCTCGATATCTTCAATCAGAACATCTGCTCTATACGGTAAAACATCTTGCCAGTTTTCTTTCTTGGTTTTTGTTTCTAATGTCTTTTGAAGCTTAAAATTTGTCGCTTCATCGCCATTATTTACGACATAAAAATGATCTTTATAATGTGCTATAGAGTATTCTAAATCTCGCACACGTTCTTGGAATACAACAAACTCGCCATTTGGATTATCGGCATTTAAAATTCTGTATTCACTTGTAGTAGTACTACTTGAGCCAATAATTAAATACTTTCTAGATTTACTCTTGTAGACAAACGTGTTAAAGGTTTCGTCTGCTTCAAAATACACTAAAACATCGTCTTTAGCATCGGTAAACATTTGGTGTTTGTATACTTTGTCTGATCGCAAAGTGATTTCATCTTTTTTAGTATAAAACAAAGTTTCATTATCGTTTGCCCAAGTACAACTTCCTGTGGTGTTTTCTATTTTGTCGCTAAAAACTTCATTAGTTCTTATGTCTTTAATTTGAAGCGTATATTGTCTTCTACTAATTTTATCTGTAGTAAATGCAATTTTAGTATTATCTGGACTTATGGCAAAACTTCCTAATTTAAAATAGGTGCAGCCTTTAGCCATTTCATTACAATTAAACAGAATTTCCTCGTCGGCTTCTAAAGTCTCTTTTTTACGTGTGTAAATTGGATAATCTTGACCTTTTTCAAAACGTGTTATGTACCAATAACCTCTAAATTTGTATGGTACAGATTCATCAGCTTCTTTTATTCTGGCTTTCATTTCATCGAATAAAGATTTCTGAAAATCTTCTGTATGAGCCATTACCGCTTTAGTATAAGCGTTTTCTTCACTTAGATACGCTATAACCTCTCCATTTTCTCTTTCGTTTAACCAGTAGTAATTATCTATTCTAACATCGCCGTGTTTTTTTATTTCTTTGGGTTGTTTTTTTGCTATTGGCGCTACTAAATCTGCTATAAGTTTTGTCATCTATCTTTATCTTCTAAAAGCGTAAAAATAGTTGATATTAAATTAATATCTAAACACTTCTACTCTATTCTTTTCTTTTTAAAAACTGATTAATATCTTTGCTGCTGAAACACTTAAAATTATACAATTATGTTTGGAGATATGATGGGAATGATGAGCAAATTAAAAGAAGCTCAAGCAAAAGTTGAAGAAACTAAAAAACGTTTAGATACGGTTTTAGTAGACGAAAAAAGTAACGATGGCTTATTAAAAGTAACTTTAACAGCAAATAGAACTATTAAATCTATTGACGTTGATGATACTTTACTTGAAGACAAAGAACAATTAGAAGATTATCTAATTATGACGCTTAACAAAGCTATAACTAAAGCAACTAATATTAGCGAAGCTGAATTAGCTGCTGCTGCTAAAGATGGAATGCCGAATATTCCTGGAATGTAGTTTTTAGTGCAAAAAAAACTAAGGCTGCTCATTATTAACATTTGCAGCTTTTTTATTATATTTTAAGAAGTAACTTATGAAATCTAATAAGAAAACTGCTCTAACTGCATTCTTTTTATTACCATAATTTGTAGAATATCCATGAATAACATGATGCCTATTAAAGGTGTTTTGTCTATTTTTTTCGTCTTCTAAATATTTATGTTTCCACCACATAGTAATTTCATTTTGATCAATATTCAATTGCTCTACAAAAAATGAATTTAACCCAAAATCATATTTAGAAAACTCAGTATAAGACTTAAGTATGTTTGATTTCCTAAATTTATCAAAAAAACCAATTCCCCAAACATCATTACAAATACCATCAACCTGAGAATAACATATATTTATTAAAGAAAAATAAAAACCGTTTTTATACAATTGAAGTATTTCATTTAGAATAGGTTCTCTTTTAGGATTTTCTTTTTTACAATTATTAATAATTTCTAACACACAAAAATCTGAATTTTCCAAAATTTTATTTTCAAAATTAGTAACATTTTCTAATTTTGAAATTTCAGATATATAAGATAAAGTAAATTTATCGGTTAAATTTGGACTAATATACCAACCCATTTTAGCAAAATTTTTCACATCTGATAAATTCTGCGCAGCTATTAATTCTAAACTTTTTTTTAAAGCTGATAAACCTTTATTTAATTCACTACTCAATTTGATAAAATTATCAGAAGATTTTAAATTCATTAACCTAAAATCGTTTTCTAACATAAGGTATTCTTTAACTTCTTCTTCTGAATAATCATGTTTAAGATTATTTTTGATTTTATATACCGCGTCTAATATATAATTTGGAGTATTTATATTATTTGATTCTAAATTAATCTCTTTTTTTATCATTCTAAATGACTTACAAATTTACCAAAACCTCACAAAATGTCTCATGCATAGCATCTGTATAATCATGATGCGTTACAATACGTTGTTTTCCTTGTCCCATATCGCTTAAACGAATATTGTTTTGTTTCATTTTATCATTAAACTCTACTTGAGAATGAGTATCATTTAACTCAAAAATTACAATATTAGTTTCTACAGGTTCTACTTTTTTAATGTAGCTAAGTTTAGAAAGTATGTTGCCTAATTCTTTTGCCTTAATATTATCATCTACTAAACGCTCTAATTGGTTATCTAAGGCATAAATTCCTGCTGCAGCTAAAAAACCTGCTTGACGCATTCCTCCACCAAAAATCTTACGAATTCTAATGGCTTTTTCCATAAACTTAGCATCGCCAACCAAAACAGAACCTACAGGGCAACCTAAACCTTTACTTAAACAAACAGAAATCGTATCAAACTGTTTTCCGTAATCTAAAGCTGTTTCATCTTTTTCAATAAGTGCATTCCATAACCTTGCGCCATCTAAATGCAATCCTAAATTATGGTCAACACAAACTTTACGAATATTCTTAATTTCCTTAAAATCCCAACAAGCGCCGCCACCTTTATTAGTCGTGTTTTCTATTTCTACTAAAGTAGTTAATGGGCTATGATAAAAATCTGGTGGATTTATAGCTTCAATAACTTGTTCTGCCGTAAACATTCCTCGATTCCCATCTAATAACTTACAAGAAACACCGCTATTAAAAGAAGCTCCGCCGCCTTCGTAATTAAAAATATGTGCATATTTATCGCAAATAACTTGATCTCCAGGTTGCGTATGCAATTTTATAGCTACTTGATTTGCCATAGTTCCTGTTGGAAAAAACAAAGCTTGGTCTTTACCAAACATTTTGGCTATTTTAACTTCAAGTGCATTTATGGATGGATCTTCTTTATAAACATCGTCGCCAACTTCGGCAGACATCATAGCATCTAACATCCCTTTTGTTGGCTTTGTAACCGTATCGCTTCTTAAATCTATTATCATATTCTAAAAACCTTAATATAAAAACATAAAAATAAGTCCTTTTATTTTTAGTTGAAGCGTTAAATTCTATTTTTGTTTAAAATTCTATAATATGATTACTTCCGATCAAGTAAAACACCTTAATACACGTCTAGGCAAGCTAAGACACTATCTTTGACTTAGATAATAAGAAAATTCTAATAAAAAACGAAGAAGAACAAACGTTTGACCCTAATTTCTGGAACGATTCTAAAGCTGCGGAAGTCGTTATGAAATCGCTTAGAGAGAAAAAACAATGGATTAAAGATTACGAAGTTTCTGAAGCTTTAATTGAAGATTTAGAAGTGATTTACGAGTTTTTTAAGGAAGATGAAGCTAATGCTGAAGATGTAACTAATCGTTTTGAACTAGCGGTAGAAAGTGTAGAAAACTTAGAGTTTAAAAATATGCTTTCGGAAGATGGCGATAAACTTAGTGCTGTTCTCCAAATTACAGCTGGTGCTGGTGGAACAGAAAGTTGCGATTGGGCAGAAATGCTCATGCGTATGTACTTAATGTATGCTGAAAAAAATGGTTTTAAAGTCAAAGAATTAAATTATCAAGGTGGCGATGTTGCTGGAATTAAAACCGTAACCATAGAAATTGAAGGCGATTTTGCTTTTGGTTGGCTTAAAGGAGAAAATGGCGTGCATAGATTGGTTCGTATTTCGCCTTTTGATAGTAACGCAAAGCGACACACCAGTTTTGCTTCGGTTTACGTGTATCCTTTAGTAGATGATACCATTGAAATTGATATAAATCCTGCAGATATTGAAATCACAACAGCTAGATCTAGTGGTGCTGGTGGACAAAATGTAAATAAAGTGGAAACTAAAGTGCAATTAAAACACAAGCCTTCTGGTATTCAAATTCAATGTTCTGAAACACGCTCTCAACAAGACAATAGAACAAGAGCAATGCAAATGTTAAAGTCGCAATTATACGAAATTGAACTCCAAAAACAATTAGCACTTAGACAAGATATTGAATCTGATAAAATGAAAATTGAATGGGGAAGCCAAATTAGAAATTATGTTTTGCATCCTTATAAATTAATTAAAGATGTGCGTTCTGGACACGAAACTGGAAATATTGAAGCAGTTTTAGATGGTAACATTCAACCATTTTTAAAAGCATATTTAATGATGATGGGACAACAAACCGAAGAAACTGGAGAATTGTAGATTCGTCGGCAGTTTTTTTTAGTCTTCGGTAGGTAGTAAATAAATTAAACTTAAAACAAAAACAGCGTCAGTTCGAGTGTTTTTAATTTGAAGCGATGGCAGAAAAATAAAAATGTATCGAGAAACTAATAATAAACGCTTCTCGATACTATTTTCTCATAAAATCGAAAATCACTCGAAGTGACGTAGAATTTCAAATCAATAAAAAAACTTAAACAAAATGATCAAAATATACCATAATCCACGCTGCAGTAAATCACGTTTAGGCGTAGCACATTTAGAAGAAAAAAATGTAGAATTTGAAGTTGTAAAATATTTAGATGAAAACTTTACAGTTGAAGAGCTAACAGACGTTATTTCAAAATTAGGGTTTGATCCTATTCAATTAGTCAGGAAAACCGAAGCAATTTGGAAAACCGATTATAAAGGAAAAGAATTAACCGATACTGAAATTATTGAAGCAATGGTTAAAAATCCTAAATTAATAGAAAGACCAATAATTGTTAACGGAACTAAAGCTGTTATAGCAAGACCTACAGAATTAATTGATACAATTATATAATTTTAATTAACAGACCTTTAACCTTAACACCTTAAGGCATAAGTTATTTTTGCAATCTTATTTTAGCAAAACATATTCTATGAATAAATTATTATTTACAATAGCATTATTACTTTTCACCGTTATTGTTAAGGCTCAAAACAACACCATAAAAGGTCAAATTTTAGAAAAAGGCACTAATTTACCTTTAGAATATGCAACCGTTGTTTTTAAAGACACTACAGATTTTAATAATATTAATGGAGGAATAACAGATGCTTCTGGTAATTATGAGATATCTGTTCCTACAGGAGTTTATGCTATTAGTTTTGAATATATAGGTTTTAAAACCGTAACATTAAAAGCTCAGAGTTTAGATAAGTCTGAGACACTTGCAACGCAATATCTTTTTGAAAATGCAGAATCCTTAGATGAAGTGAGTATTATAGCTGAAAAAACTACAGTAGAAATCAAGCTAGATAAAAAAATCTACAATGTTGGTAAAGACTTAACCGTAAGAGGCGGAACAGTTAGTGATGTTTTAGATAATGTCCCATCGGTTTCTGTAGATGTTGAAGGAAATGTAGCACTTAGAGGAAACGAAAATGTCCGTATACTTATTAACGGAAAACCATCAGGTTTAGTAGGTTTAAGCGGTTCTGATGCTTTACGCCAATTACCTGCAGAATCAATTGAGAAAGTAGAAGTAATTACTTCGCCTTCGGCACGTTATGATTCTGAAGGAACCGCAGGTATTATTAATATTATTTTAAGACGAAGCAAATTACAAGGTTTAAATGGAGCTATAAACACTAATATTGGTTACAACCCAAGTGCAGGGATTTCAGGAAACCTAAATTACAGAACTGGAAACATAAATATTTTTAATACAACTGGATACAGCTACAGAGAAAATCCTGGAAACTGGAATACCTCTTCCCGTTATTTTAATGAAGATTTTGACGATAATGGTAACTTAATTACTAATAATCCAGATACTTATTTAGACGAGACTAAACGCTTTGAAAGAGAACGCAAAGGTTTTAATACAAACTTAGGTCTTGAATGGTATGTAAACGAGTCTGCTTCTTTAACAACTTCTATTTTTTATAGAGATAATGTAAATAGAGATAATACCAATAATATACTTGAACAGTTTGATTCTAATAGATTATTAACAAATACAAGCACACGATTTGATCCAGAAATTGAGGATGATAAAACCATACAATACAGTACTAATTTTACTAAAAATTTTGAAACTTCTGGTCATACATTAAGTCTTGAATTTCAATATGAAGATACTTCAGAAGATGAAGATTCTCCAGTACTGGTTAATAATATATTAAGTGAACAGGTTAATACCTTTAGCGATGAAACTCGTTTACTTCTTCAAGGTGATTATGTTTTACCTATTGGCGAAAAACATCAGTTTGAAGCTGGTTTTAGAGGTAACTTTAATAATACAAATACAGATTATCAAGTTCGTTTTTTAAACGCATCAGAAACCGATTTTGTGTTAGATAATAATTTATCTAATGAGTTACTTTTTAGAGAATATTTGTATGCGGCTTATACGCAATTTGGTAGTAAATTTGGAAAATTCTCTTACCTATTAGGATTGCGTTTAGAGAATACACAAATCACAATTAATCAAAAAACAACTGCAGATTTAACTAAGAAAAATTACACAGGATTATTTCCTACCGTAAATTTAAGTTATGAATTAAGCGAAAAAGAAAATATAACCTTAGGTTATGCTAGACGTTTAAGAAGACCAAGATCCTTTTTTATAAATCCTTTCCCATCACGTTCTAGTGTTACCAGTGTTTTTCAAGGAAACCCAGACTTAGATCCAAGTTACTCGGGACAATTTGACTTAGGTTATTATAAAAAAATAGGGAAACTGAGTTTAAATGGCTCTACTTACTATTCTTACGCAACAGATGTATTTAGCTTTCAAAGTTTCGATAATGGAACTACAGCTATTGTAAACGGACAAGAGCTACCTGTCATACAGCGAACACCAATTAATTTAGCTTCAGAAAAAAGATTAGGTGCAGAATTTACCATAACCTATAATCCGTCAAAAAAATGGCGTATAAACGGTAATTACAACTTTTTTAGAAATACCATTGAAGGCGAAACATTAAACGGATTAAGTCTTAATAACACAAACAATCAATGGTTTGCTCGTATAAGTAACAAATACACATTACCATACAATATAGATTGGCAAACTAATCTTAATTATAGAGGTCCAAGAGAAGATGCACAAACAAAAACAGATGGTGTTTTTAATATGACTTTGGCTTTTAGTAAAGATCTCTTTAAAGAAAAAGCGTCTATTACTTTTAATGTGAATGATGTTTTTAATAGCAGAAAACGTTTTCAAAACACAATAACTCCAACCTTTGAAGGAAATAGTGAATTCCAATGGAGTGAGCGCAGTTTTAATTTAGCATTCACGTACCGATTTAACCAGAAAAAGAAAAATGATAGAAATGGTGGTTATGGTTCTGGAAATATGGAAGGTTAATATTTAACTTAAAAAAAGCGACTTTAGAATATTAAAGTCGCTTTTTGAAGTAGGTATAATGTTTCTTTTTAGTGACAAGTGTATATTACTTGTTTAATTTATGTTTCATCTAAAGCTACATTATTTTATATTATACAATTATTATGCCTAGTTGTTAATTATTGAATATCTAAAAACTTAAGAATTTTCAGAAATCTTACCTTTTACACCTTTAAAAAAGCTTTTTAAATAAGCCATATCTTTTTCAAAATCGTTTGTCAAATAATAAGGCTCAGAAATATGGTTCTGTTTGTTTTCAAAATCTAACGTAAACATTATAATAGGTACATTAGCTTTTTGCGCAATATAATAGAAACCTGTTTTCCATTCGTTTACTTTTTTACGTGTACCTTCTGGAGCTAATGTTAATCTAAACTCTTCTTTGTCTTTAAAAAAACCAGCAATTGCTTCTACTTTATTCTGTCCAGAAGTTCTATCTAAGGCAACGCCACCAACTGCTCTAAAATAATAACCAAATGGCCAAGTAAACAATTCTTTTTTACCTACAAAATTCGTTTTTACACCAACAATTTTTCGTAAAAACAATCCAATAAAAAAATCGTAATTACTTGTATGTGGTGCAGAAATAATAACGGCTTTTTTTATGGTTTCTTTAGAAAAACTAGTGTTGCCAATTATTTTCCAACCTAGAATACGAAAATATATAAGTTTAGCTAACCAACGCATATTACATTTTTTGATATAAAGCTTTAAGTTTTTCTCTAGTTACTATTTTTTTCCAATTTTTACCTATGGCGTTTTCCCATAACGGCTCTAAACTTAAAGCAACATTTATCATAATGTCAAAATCTGAATCAGATAAACCGCTACAAATACCTTGAGGTAAGGTAATGTTGTGTTTTACCTTCATTTGCTTAAATAATGCAACACCTTCAGGATAAAACTCTTCTAAATGGTCAAAAACAATACAGTTTCCAATTCCGTGTTTTGTTCCTAATAAATAACCTAAACCATAACTCATTGCATGTGCTACGCCAACCTGAGAATATGCAATACTCATTCCACCATGCCAGCTAGCCATCATTAATTGATCTTGCGCTTCTTCTTTGGTATATTTATCTTCTACAAAAATTGCTTTACACAACTCCAATGCTTTTTCGCCATAAGATTGACTAAAGGCATTTAGAAAAGTTCCATTTAAAGATTCTATACAGTGAATATAACAATCCATTCCTGTGTAAAACCATTGATCTTTTGGTACATCTTTAGTTAATTCTGGGTCTAATATTACTTGATCAAATGGTGTATAATCACTATTTATTCCTAATTTTAATTTTGGCCCAGTTAAAACTGTAGTACGAGATACTTCTGCTCCTGTACCAGAAATAGTAGGAATACCTACATGATAAATTGAAGGTGTTTTAACTAAATCCCAACCTTGATATTCGGAAGACGAACCTGGGTTTTTTATCATAATAGAAACTGCTTTTGCAATGTCTAAAATAGTTCCGCCACCAATACCAATAATTCCAGATGGTTTTTGTTTTGTATCTAATATAATTTGCTCTACCAATTCATCTATTTGAGATGTTTTGGGTTCTTCATCTGCAGAAACATATATAATTTTATCGTCATATTTTAAAGGAATTCTTCCTGTCAACCAAGCGTTTCCTTTAAAAACATTATCTACAATAAAAATAAATGGCGCATCAATATGAGAACGCTTTGGTTCTAATAGGTCTTCTAATTGATTAAAGCTTCCTCGTCCAAAAACGATTCTAGCTACCATTGGGTAATTTTTGTAACTCATTTAGGTCTTATAACACGATAAAAGTATCGCTTTTTTAACTAATTTAATAATTTTGGTAAGTCTAAAATACAATTTAACGTTTTGTAGTTCTTACTAACCATATCGTTTTCGTTAACTAACTCATGTTGCCATGTGGTATGAAAAGGAATATGAATGGCATTTCCTTTTATATTTACTAATGGTAAAACATCTGATTTTAAAGAATTTCCAACCATTAAAAACTCCGATGGCTTAATATCTAGATGATTTAAAAGTTTAGAATAATTAGCTTCTTTTTTATCACTTAAAACTTCAATGTGATGAAAATATTCTAGCAATCCTGATTTCTCTAATTTACGTTCCTGATCTAATAAATCGCCTTTTGTAGCAACAATTAACCTATATTTAGATGATAATTCTTTTAATGTTTCCTCTACGCCATCTAATAATTCTACGGGTTGATGAATCATTTCTTTTCCTATATCTAAAATCTGTGAAATAACTTGATTCGAAATGGTATAATTAGACAACTCTAAAGCCATTTCCACCATAGATAAAACAAAACCTTTTACACCATAACCATAGGTTGGTAAATTGTCAATTTCTTTTTTAAATAACTCTTGATCAATTTTATTTTTTGTTTCAAATCCACATAACAAATCTGCAAATTTATCTTCGGCTTCACGAAAATAAGTTTCGTTAACCCAAAGTGTATCATCTGCATCAAAGCCAATAACTTTTATATGTTCGTAATTATTCTTCAATGTTACTTCCAAAGTTTTTTAGCACGTTCTAAATCTTCTGGTGTATCTATTTCTACACCTTGAACGTTTGTTTCTACCATTTTAATACGTTTTCCGTATTCTAAATAACGGATACATTCTATTTTTTCTGACGCTTCTAAAAGTTGCATTGGCAAATTATAAAAATCCATTATAGCTTGCTTTCTAAACGCATAAACACCTTTATGTTTGTAATATTTTGTAGCAACTTCTGTATCTCTAGGATAAGGAATTGGACTTCTTGAAAAATACAACGCAAAGTCTTTTTGATCTACAATAACCTTTACTGTATTAGGGTTTTTAATTTCGTCTTGATCTGTAATATGAACCATTAAAGACGCTAAATCGACTTCTTTTCCCACATCTTCTTTGAAGACTTTTATTAGTTTCTTAAGAGAATCTACCTCTGTAAAAGGTTCGTCTCCTTGAACATTAACTACAATATCTATATCTAAATGTTCTACAGCTTCAGCAATTCTATCGCTTCCACATTCGTGCTCTTTTTGGCTCATCATTACTTTTCCGCCAATACGTTCAATTTCTTTAAAAATAATAGCACTATCCGTAACTACAATAACATCATCAAATAAATTGGTTGCAACCGTTGCTTGATACGTTCTTGTAATTACAGGTTTCCCGTTTAAATCTTGCATTAACTTTGCAGGAAATCGAGAAGCACTATAACGTGCTGGAATCATGGCTATAATTTTCATAAATGGAATAGCGTTTAGATGAGTTTCAAAAATAGAAGATTTAAATAAGTTATGCCTTATTTCTCTTGAACTTTTTATATAATTTATAAATAACAAATAGAATCAACACAACCAATAAGATTGCTAAAACAGGAATAAAAAGTGAAACAACAGACATGACTACCGAAGTTCCTGTTTCTAATGTTGCTACAACTGGATTTCCAATTCCAGCAGTAGTCGCTGTAGATGCTAAACGTGTTGCACCAGTTGTTCCTGCTATTGCAGCTGCGGTTCCTCCACCAGCTATTATAGCTAAAGCCCAAGTAAAAACCGGACTTAAATCTGCAACTGTAGAAACCATAACTGCTGTTCCTGCAATAGCCGCTAATGGAATTGCAACAGAATCTAACATATTATCTAAATAAGGAATATAATAAGCAAAAATCTCAAAAATTGTTGCTACGCCTAAGGTAATTAATGCAGATGTACTTCCAATCCATTCCCAATTACTATTTAATTCCCAAACATTAAAATATGCTGCTAGACTTAATGCAAATAATGGCACAAAAACTCTAAAACCAACAGATGCCGCTAAACCTATTCCTAAAAATATACTTAATAGTGTTTCAAATGTCATTTAGTAATTTAGATTTATAAATTAATTAGAGTTTCTTAGTGCTTTACTTATTTCAAAAATTTACATTTATTTATTCATTTTCAATAAAAAAATCATCTTTAAAACCAATAAGATACAATTTTTCTTTTGCTCTTGTTATAGCAGTATATAACCAACGTAAATAATCTCTATCTATGCCATTTGGTAAATAGGGTTGTTCTACAAAAACGGTATGCCATTGTCCACCTTGAGATTTATGACATGTTATAGCGTAAGAAAACTTAACCTGTAAAGCATTAAAATGCTTATTACTTTTAGTTTTTAGGAATTTCTTGTATTTACTAGTTTCATCTTGGTAATCTTCTTGCACGCTTTGATAAAGTCTATTAGAATCTTCGTAAGTTAAAGATGGTGTTTCTGCATCAATTGTATCTAAAAGTAAAACGGTTTCAAAAGGTTTCATATTTGGGTAATCTACCATTCTAACTTTTACTTCGGCAAATCTAAATCCGTATAATTCCTTTATACTAAAAATCTCTAGCACTTCAATAATATCTCCATTGGCAATAAATCCAGCTTCGGTTGTTGGTTTTATCCAGAAATAATTATTTTTAACAACCATTAGATAATCTCCCGAAGATAATTCGTTTTCGTTAAATAAAATACGACTTCTAATTTGCTGATTATACATATTTGCACGTTTATTACTACGAACTATAATTGATGTGTCTTCATAACCCAAACTACTGTAAGCATCGTTAATAGAGTCCATAATCTCATAGCCATCAACTAGACGTACAATGTCTTTAAAGTTTTTTAAATTGAATTGAAAACTGTCAAAAAAATGTGATGCTAAACTTTCTCTTAATTCTGTTGCGTTATACAAAATACCAGAATCTAAACCTTGTCTAACCACTTCGTCTAATTCTATAAGAGAAACATCTTTATTGTAATTGAGACTTAATGTATCCTCGTTTAATGCTGGACTTAAATCTAACTTTACAGGAGGCAACTGTGCTGTGTCTCCTATTAACAACAATTTACAATCTTGACCTTGATAAACATATTGAATTAAATCGTCTAATAAAGAGCCATTTTCGAAGAGTTTAGAATCTCCAGGTGTATCTGGAATCATAGATGCTTCATCTACAATAAAAATAGTGTTTTTATGCTTATTCGGCTGTAAAACAAATTTTACGCCGCCACCAGATTCTTTTTTAGGAAAATATATTTTTTTATGGATAGTAAACGCTTCTTTTTTGGCATAATTAGAAATAACTTTTGCTGCTCTTCCTGTTGGTGCCATTAAAACCGAAAGTTTTTCTGCATGCATCAAATTACTTACAAACGCACCAATAATAGTAGTTTTACCTGTTCCCGCAAACCCTTTTAGCAAGAATAAGCTATTTTTATTATTATTAAAAATAAATTGAGATAGGTGTAATAACAATTCACCTTGTTTTTGCGTTGGCGTAAACGGAAACGCTTGTTTTATAAGGGAATAGAATTGCTGACTTGTCATTATTTAATTTAAAAAAGAATTAAAATGTAAATATAATTTGATTTTTAGTGGTATAAGGTTTTTACGAATAAAAAAAAATTGTAGATTTGTTGAAACGTTAATAAATTTTTAAAGATGTATTTAATCTATATTATTCTATGTATTCTCTTAACAATTGCAATTGTTTGGATGATTAATAAATTTGTATCTAATAAAATGAGACCTGTTGTACATATTGTATTATGGGTATTAATTGTATTTCTAGGATACACAACTTTTATGTCTGTTTATAACGAACTTAAATTTAACGACATTAAAAATGAGCGTTATAAAGCTTCTATTACTAAGTTAATTGATATTAGAGATGCTCAATTAGCACATAACGAAGTAAAAGGTAAGTTTACAAATAACTTTGATAGTTTAATTAAATTTATTGAAACTGAAAAATTCACATTAACACAAAGACGTGATTCTACTATTTTAGATGAAGAATTAACTAAACTTTACGGGAATGTAGATACCTTTAAAGATATTGTTATAATAGATACTTTAGGATACGCATCTGTAAAAGATTCTTTATTCAAAACATCTACTCGTTACAAAACAATGATGAATGTTCCATTTGCTAAAGATGATACAAAATTTAAAATGAATGCTGGTTTTATTACAGACAATAACGATAATAAGTTAGCTGTATTTGAAGCTTTTATTAAAAAAGCAGATATTTTATACGACCAACCTAAAGATTTAATCTTGAAAGAAAATCAAGTAATGTCTGTTGAGGCTGTAAATGGAGATGCAATACGTGTTGGGTCTATGCAAGAAGTAAAAACTATTGGTAACTGGCCAAAAAATTATGGCGATAACGAGTAACAACCAAATAAATAATACAACCAAAGACTTGTCCATTCAAATTAATTTGAATGGACTTTCTTTTTGTGTTCTTAACACAAAAACTAAATGTGTAGAATATTTAGAACAAATAATGTTTCCTGAAATTAAAAATACAGAAACAGTTTTAGATGCCGTAAAACATATTTTTAATACACATACACAATTACACCAAACATTTAATAATGTAACGCTTATACATCAAAACATTTGGCAAACCTTAGTACCAAAAGTTCTTTTTAATGAATCGCTTTTAACAGATTATTTAAAATATAACACTAAAATTCTTAAAACGGATTTTATAGCTTACGATGAATTAGCAAATAATGATATTGTTTCAGTTTATATTCCATATACCAACGTAAATAATTATGTGTTTGATCATTTTGGAAGTTTTACTTACAAACATCAATCTACGGTTCTGATAGAAAGCTTAAAGCGAGAAAATAGAAACAATTCTGAAACTAAAGCTTATATAAATTTTAATACAAACTCTATAGATTTAATTGTTTTTAAAGCAGGCAAATTAGAGCTTTATAATAGTTTTGAAACATTTACCCAAGAAGATGTTATTTATTATATTCTATTTACTTTTGAACAATTACAACTTAATCCAGAAACTATAAATGTTTCTGCAATAGGTTTAATTACAGAAGAAGATGATAACTACAAAATATTATACAAATATATAAGAAACGTGGAAATTTATACTGCAAATTACTCCTTTACATTTAAATCTACACCAATTTATTTACAACACTACTACTCTATTTTAAACTCTATCTAATGCGAATTATATCTGGCGAATTTAAAGGTCGAAGAATTATTGCTCCAAACTCATTACCTGTTAGACCAACAACAGATATGGCTAAAGAAGCCTTATTTAATATTATTAATAATCACTATTATTTTGATGATATTAGTGTTTTAGATCTTTTTGCAGGTTCTGGAAACATTAGTTATGAATTTGCTTCAAGAGGAACTACAGAGATTACTGCTGTAGATCAAGATTTTGGGTGTATAGAGTTTATTAATAAAACGGCTAAAGGTTTTGAAATGAATATCGAAACCATAAAAGCTGATGTTTTTAAGTTTTTACAAAAATTCGATAAAAAATCTGATATTATATTTGCAGATCCACCTTACGAATTTGAAGATTTAGCCTTTAGTAAAATAGCAGAATTTGTCTTTAAATATAAATTACTAGAACCAAATGGTGTTTTAATAATAGAACATTCAAAGCATACTAAATTAAGTGATTTACCAAATTACAGTTACGGAAAAAGTTATGGAGGAAACTCTTTTAGCTTTTTTGAAATGCCAGAAGAAGATTAATTAAATTACGTAAACAATAACTTGGCATAATATATGTTTAATACACGTTTATATAAGACTTTTATAATTCAAAAAATATGAAAAACTTACTTTTCACATTACTACTATTGCTTAGTATTAGCTTTGGTTTTTCTCAAAACAACAATGCTTTTACCTTTGGTGAGAATTTAACGTTTTCTGCTTCATATAATATGTCTGGAATCTTAACAGATGTAGCTGAAGTTAAAATGCAAACCAGTAAAATGAATACAAAATCAGGAACTTTAATGCATTTAAAATGTACTGCAGCAACTTATACTAGTTTCGATAGTTATTTTAAAATAAGAGATTTGTATGAAAGTTATGTAAATCCTAAAAATATAAAGCCATATTTATACCACAGAGAAATAGATGAAGGCGGACACTATAAATATGAGAAATACAAATACAACTACAAAACTAAATCTGTTGATGTTCTCCTTAGAAAGAAATCAACAAATTTCACTAATGGTTATTGGGATCAAAATAAAAGTGTAAAATTAAATTATAACACTAGAGATTTAGTCTCTACAATTTACTATTTAAGAACTTTAGACATTAAAAAAGCTCCAATTGGTGCTAGCGATACATTTACCGTTCTTTTTGATGGAAAAGAAACAAAGTGTTCTTTTAAATTATTAGCTAAAGAGGCTATTAAGACGGCTATAGGAAAAAAAGAATGCTATAAATTGGCCATTAATGTATCAGGTTCAAATGTGTTAAAAGGATCTAACTCTAACTTAATTTGGTTAACTGCAGATGAAAACAAAATACCAGTTTATGCTAAATTCAAGATTGCGGTTGGAAATGGAGAACTTAAAATAAAATCTGCCACAGGTTTAAAAAACTAATTAGTTATTATGAAAAAAATAGTCACAATTTTAGGGTTTTCTTTTGCTGTAATAGCTACATTATTAGCTGTTCTACCTTTATTCAAGTTTGCTTTTATCCCAGCTATTCTTGCTTTAATATTTAGTATTTTGGCCTTTTTAAAAGCTAGAAAAGACAACAGCTCAACGCAATTTATTCAACTTGGTCTTTTACTTACTATAATTTCTTTAGTATTATGCACTTATAAATCAATCTTTTCAAAAAGTGAACTTGGCGATATGCAACAACTAGAAAAAAGAGAAGAAACTATAAAAGAAGAAGCAATTGAAGAATTAAACGATATAGATATTGAAGACCTAGATTTAGATCTTTAAAGTCATTCCATAATGTTAAATTTAGTCCATAATTACTACTATTAAATAGATTTACACTAAATTTATCTTTTAACTAACTAATAATTTATATGAAAAACCTTTTTACTATCGTAATTGCATCTGCAATACTTTATTCTTGTGGCAGTTCACAAACTAAAAGTGAAGCTAAAGCAACTGTAAAACCTCAGGTAGATGTTACAAAATATGGTAACACAATTACAGAAGCAGAATTAAAAACTGCTTTATACAAATATGCTTCAGATGAATTTTTAGGTCGTGAGACAGGAAAACCTGGACAAAAAATGGCTGTTAATTATTTAAGAGATACTTACATAAGTCTTGGTATAGCCGCTGCAAAATCTGATGGAAACTATTTTCAAGATGTAGCCTTAGAAATTAACGATGTACCAACGGTTAGCATTACTAATAATGGTAAAGAATTTAAAAACATAGATGACTTTGTTTCTGTTACATCATCTGGAACTGGAGTTATTGATGCAAAAGAAGTAGTTTACGCTGGTTTTGGTATTGAGGACGACAAATACAATGATTTTACTGGGTTAGATATTAAAGGAAAAGTTGTTTTAATTAAATCTGGTGAGCCTAAAAAGGAAGATGGTACATTTGTAATTACAGGTACTGAAGAAGCTTCAAAATGGTCTAACTTTAGACAGCAATTTGCTTCTAAAAGAGATATTGCTAAAGCTAAAGGAGCAAAAGCAGTATTCTTTTATTATCCTGAAGTTTATGCTATGGCTTCTAACCGATTTGGAACATCTAGCGGTCGTATGAGTTTAGCTGGAAAAGCAGACGATATGTATTACTTTTTAGTTAATACTGCTTTTGCCGAAAGTTTGATTAAAGACATTTCTACTAATAACACTGCCAAAACTATTTCGACAACGTTAAAAGTTGATTATAAAAACAATGCAAAACCATTACAGTCAGAAAATGTAGCTGCTTTTATTAAAGGTTCTGAAAAACCTGATGAAATTATTGTAATTTCTGCACACTTAGATCATGAAGGTGTAAAAGAAGGTGAAATTTATAATGGTGCAGATGATGATGGTTCTGGAACTGTTGCAGTTTTAGAAATAGCAGAAGCTTTTGCAGAAGCTAGAAAAGACGGAAATGGACCGAAACGTTCTATCCTATTTTTAAATGTTACAGGAGAAGAAAAAGGCTTATTAGGTTCTGCATATTATACAGATGTAGATCCAATTTTCCCATTAGCAAATACAGTTGCCAACTTGAATATAGATATGATTGGTCGTACAGATCCTAAACGCGAAAAACGCAATAGAGATTATTTATATTTAATTGGAAGCGATAAATTAAGTACTGAGTTACATAATATATCTGAAGAAGCGAATACTAAATATATGAACATAGATTTAGATTATACTTTTAACGATGATAACGATCCAAATCGTTTTTACTACAGAAGTGACCATTACAACTTTGCAAAAAATAATATTCCTGTAATTTTCTATTTTAACGGAACACATGACGATTATCACCAACCAAGTGATACGCCAGATAAAATTCAGTACGATTTATTAGAAAACAGAACACGCTTAATTTTTTATACGGCTTGGGAAGTTGCTAATAGAGCAGAGAGATTAGTTGTAGACAAAACGACTAACTAATAAACTATTTAATAATAGCTTAAAAAAAGCTTGTAGAGACTAATTAATTTAGTTTTTACAAGCTTTTTTAGTTAAGATAATTCTTAAGAGAAATATCTATAGTATGGTTGTAAAAAAAAATCAAATTAATTTCCTTTTTGATAATCAGCTAAAAAGTTAGCTAAACCAATATCTGTTAATGGATGTTTTAATAAACCTTCAATAGCACTTAAAGGTCCAGTCATAACATCTGCTCCAATTTTTGCACAATCAATTATATGCATTGTATGTCTAACAGATGCAGCTAAAATTTGAGATTGATAACCGTAATTATCATAGATATGTCTAATTTCTGCAATTAGATTCATTCCATCCGTAGAAATATCATCTAATCTTCCAATAAAAGGAGATACGTATGTTGCTCCTGCTTTTGCGGCTAATAAAGCTTGTCCAGCAGAAAACACCAAAGTCACATTCGTTTTAATTCCTTTGTCGCTAAAATATTTACAGGCTTTAATACCATCTTTAATCATTGGTAATTTAACAACAATTTGATTATGAAGTTCAGCTAAAGCTTCGCCTTCTCTAACCATACCATCAAAGTCTGTAGAGATTACTTCGGCACTTACATCTCCTTCTACAATATTACAAATATCGACATAGTGTTTTAAAATATTATCGTGTCCAGTAATACCTTCTTTAGCCATTAAAGATGGATTTGTCGTTACACCATCTAAAATTCCTAAATCTTGTGCTTCTTTAATTTGTGCAAGATTTGCTGTATCTATAAAAAACTTCATATTCTTTTTATTTTTTTCATTTGTATTGATAAACTAAAATACACTTTTTATGTTTTAAACGGTAAAAAACAAGAAAATAATTCAGCAGTACTAATTACAATTTATAATGATTTAACAGTAATTTCTCATAAATTGTGTCTGGTAGAATAAATTTTAAAACAATAGAAAACTTCTGCATAAAAGCGCCAACTTTATAATGAATTTTAGGCTTTTCAGTCTCTATAACTTCTAATACTTTTTTTGCTACAGAAATGGGATCACTACTTTTATTTACATCTTCGTCTACTGCAGTTAAAACACTTCGGTAAGCTTTTTCATAAGGAGAACCTTTTAAAACAGGCGCATGATAACGTCCAGCAGCAATATTAGTAGCAAAATCTCCTGGTGCAATATTGGTCATTTTGATATTAAAATCTTTAATTTCCATTCGGTAAGCCTCAGTAATTAATTCCAAAGCACCTTTACTTGCGCTATAAATACCGCGATATGGTAGACCCATATAACCAGCAATTGAGGTTATATTTATAATTAATCCGTTTTTTTGAAGTCGCATTTGTGGTAAAACAGCATTTATAACACGCATTGGTCCAAAACAGTTAGTTTCAAAATTATGAAGTACTTGTTCTTCAGGAATTTCTTCTAAAGGACCAGTTATTCCAACACCAGCATTATTAATTACCACATCTATTTTTCCTTCGGCTTTAATAACCGTTTCAATAGCAGATTTTATAGTTGTATTATCTTGAACGTCTAAAGCTACTAATTTAAGTTTAGCATCAGGATAACGTTCTGGATTTCTACTAGTTCCGTAAACCAAGTAATTTTTAGATACTAAAAATTCGCCTATAGATTTTCCAATTCCAGAAGATCCGCCTGTAATTAATACCACTTTTTGCATAATACCTATTGATGTTTGAAATGTAAAATTACTAATGAAATTTATAAAAAATCATCTAAAAAAGAAAAAGATTTGAATATCTACTGATAAACAAATCTTTTAGTATAAATTGATTGAAGTAAAACTTCATTTTTGTGCACAAAAAAAGGCAAGCTACCTACATCACACTGCTACGACCATTTACCTTTGCTTCGTTCCCGACCTGGAGGATTCAACAGGAGCTAGTTGTGTAGGACTTGCCGAGGCAAAGATACAATCTTTTAATATTTTCACAATGATTTTTTAAAACGAATTTTAATAAATAACTTGCTATAAAATTTTTACACCTTATGAAATTATTTAAACACCTTACAATCATATTTTTAGCAATTACTTTAATAGCATGTGGCGACTCTAATTCTACCAAAGAAAAGCAGTTTTCATTAACATTGAACACAAAAAATAATACTATTCCTGTAAACGAAACGCTAAAAATCAGTTTAAATAATTTAAAAAACAATACAATTTCTAAAGTTACTTATCTGTTAGATGGAAAAACAATAACAGAAAATACAGATTTAAGTGATTTTAAATTAGGTGAACATACCATTACTGCTACAGTTAATTTTGATGGAGAAACAGAAACCGTAACCAAAGCATTAACTATTTTAAATGATAAAGCACCTAAGTTTTTTAAATATGAAGTGGTAAACACGTATCCTCACGATGCTAAATCTTATACACAAGGTTTAGAGTTTTACGATGGTGTTTTATATGAAAGTACAGGTCAATATGGCGAATCTAAACTTAGAAAAGTCGATTTTAAAACTAGTGAAGTTCTTAAAAACATTGATTTAGCTAAAACGTATTTTGCTGAAGGTTTAACTATTCTAAACAATAACATTTACCAATTAACCTGGCAAAACAAAAAAGGATTTGTTTACGATTTAGAAACTTTTGAACGTAAAAACAGCTTTAGCTACGGAGAAAGCATTCAAGGTTGGGGTTTATGTAATAACGGAACAGAACTTCTAAAAAGTGATGGAACTGCAAAAATATGGACTCTAAACACAGATACTTTAACCGAAAACGGTTACATACAAGCTTACCATAATAAAGGTAAAATTGGACGTTTAAACGAGTTAGAGTGGATTGAAGGAAAAATATATGCTAATATTTACGAACGAAATGGCGTTGCTATAATAAATCCTAAAAATGGCGCAACAGAAGCTATTATGGACTTTACGGCTTTAACCAAAGAAATCCCTAATTTCTCTATTACAGATAATGTTTTAAATGGTTTAGCATATAACCCAAAAACCAAAACACTTTTTGTTACAGGAAAACGTTGGAATAAGATGTTTGAAGTTAAAATTATAGAATAAGTTACATTCACTAACTCAAAAGGTACGTTTACTCATTAGTGGTTTTAAAACCGGTTAAATAATTAGTTATTTGACTTGTAAAACAACAACTATTATGAGAACAGAATTAAACATAAGTATTCCAGAACCTTGCCACGAGAATTGGGATAAAATGTCGCCTAACCAAAAAGGTAGACATTGCCAAGTATGCGAAAAAACTGTGGTAGATTTCACTTCTAAAACCGACGAAACTATTGTAAAGTACTTTTTAGAACACAATAATATTTGTGGACGTTTTAAAAACCAACAACTAAATAGGCCAGTTGTTTTAACTCGAAAAAGTAAAAACAACTATTGGTCTTTTTTAGCTTCGGGATTATTTGGATTTTTAAGTTTAGTACCGCAAGATTCTAAAGCACAAACTCCTACAAAAACAGTACAAACGGATACAATTCTTAATCATTCTATTAAAGGAAAGATTGCACATTCCATTATAAATATAAAAACTATTTTTGGAACTATTTTAGACGAAAATGGATTGCCATTACCAACAGCAACAGTTTTAGTTAAAGGCACACAAAATGGAACTTCAACAGATTTTGATGGAAATTATACGCTTAAAGTAAAAAAAAGAGACACCTTAATTATTAGTTATGTTGGTTATTTAGATCAAGAAATTCAAATTGAGACTTCAACAATTTATAATACCAAATTAGAAATTGATCCAGATATTTATCAATCATCAATTATTGCAGGTTATGTTAGTTCTGACTACAAATCTACTTTTGAACGTAAACTACGCAGAAAACAGAGACGTATGGAACGTAAAAAAACAAGACAGCAAAAACGTTTAGAAAAAAATAGAAAATAAAAAAACTATAATTACTTTTACTAAATGGAAAGTTATATAACTCAAATCACTGTAAAACAAGAGCATTTAGACCAGTTAAATCACGTAAACAATATACAATACGTGTCTTGGGTTCAAGATATTGCTATTGCACATTGGGGAAAAGCGGTTACGAACAATATTAATAACTCTTATTTTTGGGTACTACTCCAACATTCTATCACCTATAATAAACCTGCCTTTTTAAACGATGTTATTGAGGTTAAAACATTTATAAAATCAACAAAAGGGGTTAGATCAATTAGATGTGTAGAATTTTACAATTCAGAAACACAGACGCTTTTAGCAACATCGGACACAACGTGGTGTTTATTTAATACAGAAACTCAAAAACCAACCAGAATTACAGAAGACATATTAAATTGCTTTAATTAATACAATATAACCTGCGCTAAAAAGTTATATTTGTGTTATAACAATTGAATTTTAGCAATGAAACGTTTTATATACTTCACACTTACCTTTGCAATCCTTTTATTATGGAGTTCTTGTCGTAAAGATTTTGAATTTATTCCAAGTAACGGAAACCTAGGCTTCTCTAAAGATACAGTCTATTTAGATACTGTTTTCGCAAATATTGGATCAAGCACTTACAACTTAAAAGTATATAATAATAGTTCCGAAGACATTTCTATACCAAACGTAAGTTTAGAGAATGGCATAAATTCTGGATACAGATTAAATGTAGATGGACAAGCAGGAAAAAGCTTTACTAACGTTGAAATTCTAGCAAAAGACAGTTTGTTTATTTTTGTTGAAACTACGTTTGACGAAAATCAAACTCCTTTACCAGCTAACGAATTTTTATACACAGATCGTATTCTTTTTGATTCTGGAACGCTACAACAAGATGTAGATTTAGTAACTTTAGTTAAAGATGCCGTTTTAATTTTCCCAGATAGAGATTCCAATAATATTGTAGAAACGTTAAGTATTAACTTAAATGGAGAAATAATTAACACAGCTATTCAAGGGAGAGAATTAGAAGCTTCAGAATTAACGTTTACCAATCAGAAACCTTATGTAATTTACGGTTACGCAGCAGTTCCAAACGGACAAACCTTAACTATAGATGCAGGAGCTAGAGTTCATTTTCACGAAAACTCAGGGATTTTAGTCAATGAGAACGCCACACTAAATGTAAATGGATCATTTAGTCCAGATCAAGAAACTTTAGATAACGAAGTTGTTTTTGAAAGCGATAGATTAGAGCCTATTTACGAAAATGTTCCTGGACAATGGGGAACTATTTGGTTATCAGAAAACAGTATAAATAATACTATAAATTATGCTACCATTAAAAACGCAACAATTGGTGTTTTAAGTGACGAAAACCCAAATCCTACAACAGATAAATTAACCATTACTAATACCCAAATTTACAACTCAAGTACTTTTGGTGTTTTAGGAAGACGCACATCTATTACTGCAAATAATTTAGTGATTAACAATTCTGGCCAAGCATCTTTTGCAGCTACTTTTGGTGGTAAATACAACGTAACACATAGTACAATTGCTAACTATTGGTCTAATAGTTTTAGACAGTTTCCGGCATTATTGATTAATAATTTTAGAGAAACAGCAGATGCTATTGAAATAACAGATTTAACAGAAGCTAATTTTAGTAACTGTATAATTTATGGTAATGATGATACAGAATTTTTATTAGATGAACTTGAAGATCCAGCTGTAGTATTTAATTTTAAATTTACTAATTGTTTAACGCGTTTTCCTGTAAACAATCCAAATTTTTCTGGTAACAACTATATGTATTCAGATAACACAAAGTACGATGGTGTGATTTTCAACCAAGATCCTTTGTTTTTAGATTCTTCTAATAACCAATTAATTATTAATAGTACATCTCCAGCTGTAAACCAAGGAAACACTACTATTGCTTCACAAGTTCCAAACGATATTTTAAATAACGATAGAACTACAAGTCCAGATTTAGGTGCTTATCAGAATGATGCATTTTAAATAAAAACCAAATATTCTTTACCAGATAACACCAACAAAAAATTTACTATATCCTGATTAATTTTCGGGATATCGACGACAAAAGTTACTATATAACACGTTGTGCATAATTTGAGAAACCCACGAATTGAAAAAAATAATCGGAATTATATTTACAATTACTCTTCTGATTTCTTGCAAGAATTCGGAAAAATCAGAAACGGTAAACAATTCTAAATCGGAATTTAAAACTGACACTTTACAGTTGGAATTTAAAAGACTAGGAAATAAACATACTGTTGATTTAGAATATCTGTTTTTAGATGAAAATGAGGAACAAATAGAATTTTCAAGTATTAATAAAATTCCTGAATTTCCTGGAGGAGTTGACTCTCTAACTAAATTTATACAACAGAATTATAAATTTGAACATAATGATAATGAATATATTGGAGGCAAAGTAAAAACGACTTTTGCAGTTGATCCAATTGGAAAAGTGGTTGATATTGAAATTATCGAGAGTTTGAGAAAAGATTACGATTCAGCTTGCTATAAAGTTATTGCGAAAATACCAGACTGGAAACCTGCGGAATTGAATGATGGGAAAAAAGTAAAAACGAAATTTCTATTGCCATTTAAGTTTGTGTTGGAAGAATAAAAACTATGCACAACATCGGGATATAAATTATTATTTGAGTAATTAGACAAACAATAAAGTCATACAAACCCAAGAAAATAAATTTTTAACAAAATAGTTATAAACAAAAAAACCGAAGCTTTCGCTTCGGTTTTTAAATATATAAAATAATTAAATTGTTATTTGTTTTCTTGAGATTCTACAAAAGCATCCATAACCTGGTCACTTACGCCCATATTACTAAATCCACCATCGTTATAAAGGTTTTGAAGTGTTACACGCTTAGTTAAATCACTAAACATAGAGATAGTATAGTTCGCACAATCTAAAGCCGTAGCATTCCCTAGAGGGCTCATTTTATCTGCATAAGCAATAAAACCATCAAATCCTTTAACACCTTGCCCTGCAGTAGTTGGTGTTGGTGACTGAGAAATAGTATTTACTCTTACGTTTTTATCTCTTCCAAAAAAGAAACCAAAACTACGTGCAATACTTTCTAAATACGCTTTATTATCTGCCATATCGTTATAATCTGGAAAAACACGTTGGGCAGCCATATAAGATAAAGCTACAATACTTCCCCACTCGTTCATTGCATCATTTTTATATAACGTTTGCATTACTTTGTGGAAAGACATTGCAGAAACATCTGTTCCTTTTTGTGTCCAATCGTATTTTTGATCAGTATATGCTCTACCTTTTCTTACATTTACAGACATACCAATAGAATGCAAAACGAAATCAATTTTACCACCTAAAATCTCCATAGATTTAGCAACTAAATTCTCTAAATCTTCTATAGAAGTTGCATCTGCTGGAATAATTTGAGAACCAGTTTTCTTAGCTAACTCATCAATTTGTCCCATACGCATTGCAATTGGTGCATTTGTTAATACAAATTCTCCACCTTCTTCGTGAACACGTTCTGCAGTTTTCCAAGCGATTGAATTTGGGTCTAATGCTCCAAAAATAATTCCTTTTTTTCCTTTTAGTAAGTTATAAGACATAGTTATATGTTTTAGATTGTTTGGTCTTTTTTAATTGTGATACAAATATAGTATTAAATACAGAACTGTAAAGCAAAACTATTGTAATAACTGCTTTGCGTGTGCAATTGCAGATTCGTGCAATTCTGTTCCACCAAGCATTAATGCTATTTCTTTAACACGTTGATCTTTATTTAAAGGTACTAAATTGGTAATTGTAGTATTGTTTGCAGTTTCTTTATACACTTTATAATGCATAACACCTTTTGAAGCAATTTGCGGTAAATGTGTAATACTAAACACTTGCATATTAATACTCATTCTAGACATAATATCTCCCATTTTGTGAGCTATTTCTCCAGAAACTCCAGTATCAATCTCATCGAACATAATGGTTGGAAGCTTTATATACTGAGATAAAACTGCTTTTATGGATAACATAATTCGGCTTAATTCTCCACCAGAAGCGGCTTTTTTAAGTTCGTTATAATCCATTCCTTTATTTGCTGAAAATAGAAATGATAAATCGTCTGTTCCGTTTTGATGAAATATCTCACTTTCCTTAACAGACATGTTAAAGGTTGCATTAGGCATTCCTAAATCTGATAACAAACGCTCTAATTTCTTAGTTAAAATAGGAATTGCCACTTCTCTACTCGTTCTAATCTCTAAACCTAAAGTCTTTAATGATTTTGAAAATTTGTTAATCTCAAATTGACACGTTTCTATTGCACTATCCAATCCTTCTGTTGTAATCACTTTTTGATCTAAGTCTTCTCTTATAGAGATTAAACGTTCTACAGAATCTACGGTATGCTTTTGAAATAAGTTATTTAAAACTGTTAATTGATTATTTACAATCTCTAATCGTTCTGGACTTACTTCTAAATTATCTTTTAAAGTGTCTAATTCAGAAATAACATCGTCAAATTCCAAAAAGATACTTTCTACTCGTTCAGAAATTGGCACGTAATTTTGTGACAATTGGCTTAATTTAGATACAATTGTTTTTAATTGCACCAAATTAGATTGAAGTCCTAAATTCTCATCTTGAATTAAGGCATCTACTTGCTGTGCTTTTTCAAGAATAGCTTCAACGTTATTTAAAGTCTCGTATTCTGCTTCTAAATCCTCAATGTTAAGTTTTTCTAGTTTTGCTTCGTTGAGTTCGTTTAGTAAAAACAAATTATAATCGTAAGCCTTTATGGCTTCAGTTTGTTCTGTCTGAAGTATTTTAAGTTGCTTTTTTAATTCTTTAAATGATTTTAGCTCTGATGCATATTGAAGTCTTATTTTTTCGTTTTTAGCTAAAGCATCTATTATTTGAAACTGAAACTTCTCATCTACTACTTGGCGTGTTTCATTTTGAGAATGAATATCTATTAAATGCTTTCCTAATTCCTGTAAGCTTGATAAATTTACAGGTGAATCGTTTACAAATGCTCTACTTTTACCAGAAGGTAATATCTCTCTTCTAATAATAGTTTGTGGTTCGTAATCTAAATCTTCAGCTTTAAAAAAAGATTTTAACTTATAGTTTTCAATATTAAAAGTTGCTTCTATAACGCACTTGCTATCTTTAGATCTTAAGCTAGATAAATCTGCTCTTTTACCTAAAACAAGAGATAAACCGCCTAATAAAATTGATTTCCCTGCTCCGGTTTCACCTGTAATAGTTGTGAATCCAGAAGAAAAATCAACCTTAAGCGCTTCAATTAAAGCATAATTTTTAATTGTTAAAGCTTGTAGCATTAAATACTATGTATTTAGTTAGAATTGTAAATTTCGCCATTTAGCAGAATACATTGGAGCAATTCTGTTTAAAACAGTCAATAATTTATCGACATTAACCGAAGGTCCATCTGTATATAGTTTTTCTATCTCATCTGCTTTTGTATCAAAAAATACACGTGTTACATAAGCATTTGGTCTATTACTAGCTATCCCATTAAATAAGGATAAAGCATTTACTATTTGTGTTTTACCTTCTATTACATTCTCGTTCATTAAGTCCAAACCCAATCTGTGATAATTATAAAGAATAGTTCTGTAATCTGAAAATGCAGGCGATAATAAATCGTCAATCAATTTAAATCTACTTTGTAAACCATCGGATAATTTCCAACCAGCATAATTTTCTTGTTGTGAATAATTTACAATTTGTTGAGCTTGCTTAAAATGTTCTGTTCCTCCATTTAGAGAAAAAGAATCTGCATCTAAACCTAAAATCATATAAATATGGAATGCCATTACAGACACTAAATTATTTTGATATTGATTTGGTGTAAACTGCATAATTTGAAACTCTGTATATTGAAAAGTAAAATCTTTATCGTTTACATTGTATAAAGATGATGTGTAAGAAGATCCAAAAATGGGTCTTGAAGATTGAACCTGTAAGTTTCCACTAAAAAAGGTCCCTGAATATTCGGTTATATTTATTACAAAGTTACAATTTATGCGTTCTTGAGATTTTACTTCTTTTTTTGACCAATTAGAATTATTTACAAGTTCATTTAATTGCTTTTCTAAAGTCTTAAATACTTGAATGTTTTCGTCTCCAGTTAATTGTGCATTTACAATTACTTTTGCATTTAAATCTTGACTAAAACTAGTTAAAGACACAAATAATAAAAGTAGTAAAATGAAATGATTACGCATACCTAACTATAATTTCGTTAATAATATCTTTAGCAACTTCTGTTTTAGATTTTAATGGAAATTCTTGAATCGTATCAAGCTTATCGATTAACGTTACTTTATTTGTTGCGCTCTTAAATCCAGCACCTTTGTCGTTTAACGAATTTAAAACAATTAAATCTAAATTCTTACGAATTAGTTTAGATTTTGCATTCTCTATTTCGTTATTCGTTTCTAAAGCAAAACCAACCAAAAACTGATGTTTTTTAATCTCTCCTAAAGACGCTAAAATATCTTTTGTTTTTTGCAACTCTAAAGTTAACGTACTTTCTTTCTTTTTTATTTTATTAACAGCAACTTCTTTTGGTCTATAATCTGCAACTGCTGCTGCTGCAATAGCAATGTTAACTAGTTTAAACTCTTTGTGACAAGCGTTATACATATCTTCTGCGCTTATTACAGGTATTATTGTAACTAAACTGTGAGACAATTTTAAACTTGTTGGTCCTGTAACTAAAATAACTTCTGCCCCTAAATTAGCTGCAGCCTTAGCTAATTCAAATCCCATTTTACCACTAGAATGATTCCCAATAAAACGTACTGGATCTATAGCTTCGTAAGTTGGTCCAGCTGTTATAAGTACTTTCTGACCTTTTAAAGGTAATTGACTTAAAATATCTGAAGTTATAAAGCTAACAATATCTTCTGGTTCTGCCATACGACCTTGACCAACTAAACCACTAGCCAACTCGCCAGAAGTAGCTGGAATTATAGTGTTTCCGAAAGATTTTAATTTTGTAAATGTATTGGCTGTACTTTGATGTTTGTACATATCTAAATCCATTGCTGGAGCAATATATACAGGACATTTTGCAGAAAGATATGTTGCCAATAATAAATTATCGCATATACCATTAGCCATTTTAGACATTGTATTTGCTGTTGCAGGTGCAATAACAAAGTAGTCTGCCCAAAGACCAAGTTCTACATGATTATTCCAAAGTTCGTTGTCGTTATCCTTTTCGTAAAAATGAGATTCTACAGGATTTTTTGATAATGTAGATAATGTTAAAGGTGTAACAAAATCTTTAGAAGCAGGCGTCATAACCACTTTTACGGTTGCGCCTGCTTTTATAAATTCTCTAACTAAAGATGCAGATTTATAAGCAGCAATACCAGCGGTAACGCCAAGTAATATATTTTTGCCACTTAGTATAGACATATTTATTAGTCTTGAGTTGCTTCTTCAGTATTTCTGTGGTAGATTTTATTATCTAACCATTCTTGAACTGCTAACGCGTGTGCTTTTGGAAGTTTTTCGTAAAACTTAGACACTTCTATCTGTTCTTTGTTTTCAAAAACTTCTTCTAAACTATCATTATAGGTAGCAAATTCTTCTAATTTTTCAATTAACTCTTTTTTAATTTCAGAATTAATTTGCTCACTACGCTTAGCGATTACAGAAATAGCTTCGTAGATATTTTCTGTTGGTGCATCAACCTTATTTCTATCATAAGTAATTGTTGATAAAGGTGCGTCGATTTTCTTTAAATCCATAGTATTAAACTTTTGCTACTTAATTATTATTTTGTTTCTTCTTCTACCACTTCTACTTCTTCAACTTCTGCTTCAGAAGCTTCTAAAAATTGAGTATTTGGAAAAGTGTTTTTTAAAATCTCTAAATATTTTTGTGCGTCTTTTATACGCTCTTCTTTTTTCCACTCTACACTTTTCGATGCTAATTCTTTTGCAGTAGCATATCTAATATACATTGTTTCCTCTTTAAAAGAAGAACCAGGGAAATCTGATAAGAAATTATTACAAGAAGTTATGCATGCTTTAAAAGTTCCCATTGCAGGGGCAATACGACTATACTGTTTTGCAATTTCAAATGCTTTTTTCTCTAATTTATAATCCAGTTCTTTTACCATTGAGTTTACTTCTGGAAGATATTTAGAATCCGGATAAATATTAGCGAACAACTGTAACTTCTCCAAAGCTTCAAATGTTTCTTCTTGATTTTTGCTATAAACAGGAGATAACTTGTAATAAGACAAAGCACTTTTATAAGCTGCTTCTTCTATTTTTTCACTTTTAGGATAAGCTGTTACAAAACGTCCGTACTGATAACCTGCAGAATAAAAATCTTCTGTTTGAAAAAAAGTATCAGCATACAGAAACATTAATTTCTCTGCTTGTGGTTTCCCTCTATAATTAGGAACAATTTGCTGAAAAAGTCTATTAGCTTTTTTATATTTACCTTCTTCATACTTTTTAACACCAACTGTGAATTTCTCTGATGTTTCATCAGATTTAAGCGCTTTTTGATATTCACCACAAGAACTTAACGTTATAAATAGGAATAAGATGTAAAATAGGTGTTTCATATAAAATTTACAGGTTGCAAAAGTAAGTTAATATAATTGATTTAAAAAATATATTTACGCGCTAAACTATAACAATGTAGTCAGCTGGATAAATGATTAAGTATTATTTAACGTTTATGGCTTTAGATAAAAAAGTAACACTTTAACTTATTAAAAATTATTAGAATAAAACATAAGAGATAACTCTCTAAAATTAATCTACACTTGGTGCTTTCCATTTTATACTATCTACACTTTTCTCTTCTGCTTTATTAACGGCTTTAGAATTACGCTTTTTGTCGAAAATCATAGCTGCTGTCATTATTAAACTAGTTCCAATAATTACAAACAACAAGATTCCAGGTTCAAACGTCGCAACTTTAGCTTCTTCTGGAATAGCATAAAATAATAATACCGTAATTAAACCTCTTGGAGCAATAAATAATTGTGGTAAAATATCTTTACCAACAAAGATTCTTAATATTACAAATCTAATAGCATAAATAGATGCTATTATTAAGGTGCTAATTAAAGCTACTTGGAAATTTAATAATGATGAAACTACTATTGTAATTCCAAATACTACAAAGAAAAATGTTCTTACAACAAATGCTGTTTCTGCTGTTATAGTATGTAATTCGTGATAAATATGATGCGCTTTTTCATAATTTAATAATTGCTTCAATTTTCCTTTAAAAAACAACTTCATATTTGCGATGACTAATCCAAAAATTAGGATAATGATTAAAGATGATAAATGCATTTTTTTTCCCAAAGCATAAAGCAACAATAACACTGCTATTAAAAGGAATAATTTTACCTGACTTTTAATTTTTTGGAAGATTAAAATAATAGCATAACTTGCTATTAGAGATATAACTATAGTAAGAACAATATTTCCAGCAAAACCAACTACGCCATTATCTTCTGCAGGGTTTAATTTTCCTGTCAAGAAATAAAACATCATTATTCCTACAATATCTGAAAATGTACTTTCATAAATATGAAACTCTTTCTTTTTAACACTTAATCCACTTACACTAGGAATTATTATAGCACTAGAAAGAATAGATAATGGTGTAGCATACAACCAAGCAGATTGCATGGTCATCTCTGGAATAAAATTATACAAAATCAAAGCAGCAACCCATGCTGATGCCATTAAGCCTATTATAGCAATAGCAAAAGATTTTAAAATAGGTATAAGCTTCTCTCTTTTTAGCTCTAACTCTAATGCAGCTTCAAGAACAATCATTATTAAACCAACAATTCCTAACACTTCTAAAAGTGGTAAAAAATTAATTGACGTTACATTTAAATAGTCAAGAAAATACCTTAAACCAACTCCAAAAACAATAAGCATTAAAACTGCTGGTATATTTGTTTTTTTAGATAAACTACTAAATAAAAACGATACTATAATGACTACCGAAACTTCTATTATTAAATTATATGATGATAATACGTCCATAATTATTTAGTGGTTTTATTTAAATTAACATTGATGTTTAAGGATTCTAGATATGCTATTATATCTTTATTATTTGCGCCATATTCTAAAGTATATTGCAATTTTAAACTATTAGAATCCTCTTGTTTCTGAACTATTGGTGGTTCTTTATAATTAATAATTGGATTATCGAACAATACATCTAAAATATAATTTGGTTCTAATTCTGACTCTATAAAAAGCGTTTGTCTAAATAAGTTATTTTCTTTAGAATGAATTAAAAACCCTTTCTGTTCTACTTTTATATAATTTATAAATTGTTCGCCATCTTTAGTGTTAATAATTAAACCCAATGGTAACATTTTTTTGATTTTACCTTTTTGACTTCCAATTTTTATCGTGGCATTTAATGTGGTTAAAGGATTTATTTTAAAAACAATTCCGCTAACATAGTTTTTTATAGTTGTGTAACAAAAAACAGAAATAACAATTAAAACCAATGTATGAGTAATATAATTTATAGATATAAAATCTAATAATAATAAAACACTACTTATTGGTACAAATAATAATTTTGCTTTTTTAAGAGCATTTCTTATCGCTTTATTAGTTTTATTTTTTGCGCCAAAACGTTCTAATCCAAATTGTAAAACTTTAATTAAAAAGTATATTACAATTAACAACAAAAGCAATGCAAAAAGACCTTGCCAAGTATCCATTTTTTGAAAATCACCCATTAGTTTAGTGTGCCTTTATAAATTAATAATTGTTTTATATCCGAATATAAAACAGTGTTTAGAACTAAATAACTACTTGTATTTCGAATAATTACTTTTGTATTTAATAATCGTCTAACAGCAGAATTAAATCCGCTACCATATGTTTCACCAACATAATTTTTTAACTCTAATTCTGTAAGTTGTTTATATCTTAATATATGTTTTAAAACAGTTAACTCTTCTGTATTAAAAAAGTCTTTAAATTTCAAATCTAAGTCATTATAAATAACCGTATCATTAGGTGTTAATGTTGTTCCAAAAGTCCAAGCTTGTAAAACCTCTCCAATATTATAATCTAATCGTTTTGCTAATTTACTAACACTACGTTCTAATTGTACGTTTGTTAAAGGTGAAAAATCTGCTGCTACAATGGTTTGATGTGATGCGCCATGGCGTAACATTACAGCTTTGAAAATTTCGTCGAACGTAGATTTATCCATGTTTATTTCTGAACTAAACATATTAGTAAATGGCATTCTATAATCTAAATGAGCTTGCATTAATTTTGTAACGGAAACCATAATCAAAATATGCTCTGGTATTGTTTCTATAAATAATTTTAAAGCTCTAATATTAGATAATAAATTATTATGTTGATCTCTCCACAACTCTAAATCTTCTATAACAACCAGTTTATTTGTATTAGTAATGCTCTTTTTTACATCTGACAATGCTGTTTTTAAATCAGTTGTAGTTTTAAATTTATTTCCTCCAAATGTTAATGTTGAATTTGGTTGTAAATACAAAGCGTTTTTTCCAAAATGATGTTGTGCGGAATGATTTATAAAAGTAGATTTCCCACTTAATGCATCACCTGTAACTAAAATGGCTTTTTTAAATCCTTGTTTCCATTGTAAAATAGACGCATTTAACTTTTTATCTTGTTCTTCTCTTGGTCTTAAAAATAAATCGCCAAGAAAATTTTTATTCAAAAACAAAGTGTCATAATGTGCATTTTCTTCCTTAAACATTCTATAATTAATAGTCTCAATAGTCGTTTCTAAATTATTAGTACTAGAAAATATAATACTATTTTGATAGGTCTTATTAAGTGTATATATATATTTTTGAATAGCACCTTTTACTTTATAAAACAAGTTACTTTTCTCATTTGCAATCTGGGAAAAAGACGTTTGAAAAGAAACATCTAAAAAAGGTTCATTACTATAAATATTAGTTGCTAAAAACTGCTCATCCAATTTATTATTTATAGAGTCTATAAGATTCTTAATTTTAGCTTCATTACTATTTAGAGTCTCTTTTACTGCTTGTAAAGTAGAAATTTGAGATGCAATAGAGGTGATTTTATCATTAGATTTCTCAACCAACAAGCTTGTTTTTAGATTAACCCAATTATGTCTAAAATATGAAAGTACATTATTCATATTATCGTCTAAATCTATATAAAAAGGAACCAATTCAAAATCGCACCATTTTTGTACAGATTTACTAAAGTCTATTGTTTTTAATAATAACTGTCCATCTTGAGTAGCTACTGGAAATGTGCTTTTTTCTAAGCCATTAATAAAGTTTGAAATAGTTAAATTAAAGATTTCAATATTAAATTTAGAGTCTGAATTACTCTTTATTACACTATCTATCCAATTTATAATTACATTAATTTCTGATGTATCTTCTAATACTTCAATTTTAGATATTAATTCATTAGTTCGGATTTTTAAATCTGATGACATCTCAGAAAACTTACTTAAAGCTTCTAAATTATAACCTTTTAGGTCTTTAAAAACTAATTGTGTAACTTCAAAAAGCTTATCTTTTTTATAAATATCAAGACATTGAGATTCTAAAATTAATAGTTGCTCTTTATAAACTAACCAAGGATTTTCTTGATGCTTTATTATATTTAATTCTTTTTTGTAGGCTTTTGTCTTTGTTTCTGTAAATTGCTCTTTTGCTTTCAATATATCTAAAACAGAGTTCGTAGCATTTTCTAACACTAATTTACTTTCTTGAAAATGCGTATTAAACGTTTCTAAATCTATATTACTATCACTATACTTATGTCTAGAAATTTGCAACTGCAAAAGTACATCTCTATGTAGAATAGTTAAATTTTTAATTCTAGAAGTTAAAGTGTAATGTAATAGATATACCTGACCTAGATTTAGATCTATTTTATCAATATAATTTTTATATTCTTTATCTGAAATAGATATATATTTCAATAAAACGTCTAAGAAACCTGACTTAATTAATAAAGATAGCTCATTGCTTTTATCTACTTTAGCCAACTTATCTAGATATAAATCTAAATCCAAAACCATTGTTTTAGAAAGATTCAATTCTAACTCTAAGTCAATATTATTCTTATCTAAATCTGTTTGCATTCTTTATTTATTTATTCTTTTAGATTTGACTAACAAGTTTTATTTTATGGCTATGGCATAGCGTAAATATAAATATTCCTTTTTATTTTAGAGCTAAACAACCTTTTTTACTCGCATAAATATACACATCTAATTTATTAGAGTTTATTAAACGAGAAGATTCTTTTATTTAAAACAATTTCATTTTTTTTCAATAAAGGAAAGTTGATCTAATACGATTAGTACAAACAACCTTTAAATACACTAAAAATAAATTATAGCTTTTCGATTAAATCAAATTTATTATAATCCAAAACCATTTCTCCTTCAGAATTATAACTATAAGCTGGTTGAAATTTGTAGTCCAACTTTACCTCTTTCAAAACATAAGAATACATTTGATGCACTTCTTGATTAAAAGATTCATCGTAATACGTTAGCATCACTAAAAACTCACCATTTTGGTTTGCTATTTCATCATTAGAAAGTTTAAAAAGCGGGCTTTCCTTATCTATTTCATGAACAATTGTCCATGTTGAAGGCAAATAAGTAATACTATTTCTTTCTAGTTCTAAATTATAAAAATCACGTTTTGGTGTTTTGTCCTTTTTGACTGAAGTTAGCGCTAAAGTTACAGTAATCTTAGGTTTAATCATTACAGAAGCTCTATTATTAACCACTCTAAACATAATTGCTTTAGTATGGTTAAAGTCTCTTAGAATTATTGATTTACTAAACCTAACCGATGCTTTTGGCTTAGAAAAACGTCCATAAATTAAACCTGTTAAGAACGAAAACATAGCCAAACCAATAAATGCTTCAAAAGATGAAATTAATCCGCTTAACAAACCACTTGGAGCCATTGCGCCATAACCTAAAGTCGTTAAGGTTTGAGAGGAAAAGAAAAACGCATTACTAAAATCGATTAAAACAGAGCCACTTGGTGTTGTAATTTGCTCTATTCCAATTATAAGATAAATAGCAGCAAAAACAATATTTGTTAGAAAGAAAACAAATGCCGCTAACCAAAAAAAAGACCACCAAGATTGATTAATTAAAAAATGATACGTTTGAAAGAACTGTGACGATTGATTAACTCGCTTAATATTAAACGAACCATCCGTATTTATCATTCTACCAGCATAATTTGAAGCCGATGTACCAAATCCTGGATCTTTTACACGTTTTCCCAATTAATAGTATTTTAAAAAAGCATTAATTTTTGTTTTCAATCCTGAAGTTGCTTCTACTAATGGTAATCTTACCTCAGCTTTACACAAATCTAAAATTTCTAAAACAGCTTTTATCCCTGAAGGATTATTTTCAGCAAAAATTAAATCTATAATTTCCATTAATTTATAATGAAGTTTATAGGCTTCTTTAGCATTACCTTGAAGTCCTAACTGAATCATAGAACAAAAATCTTTGGTCATTGCTTGACCAATTACAGATATTACACCAGATCCACCAGCAAGTGTTACACCTAAAGCTAAATCATCATCTCCAGAAATTACTGCAAAATCTACAGGCTTATTTTTTAATAATTGGTAATACTGAGACATATTTCCTGCAGCTTCTTTTACTGCAACTATATTCTTAAAATCTTTTGCTAAACGAATTGTAGTGTCCGCTTCCATATTTTTAGCAGTTCTTCCTGGAACATTATATAAAATAACATCTACCGGACAAACTTCTGATATAGCCTTAAAATGCTGATAAAAACCTTCTTGTGTTGGTTTACTATAATAAGGCGCTACAGAAAGTATACCAGACAAACCAGTAAAATCTGTCGTCTTTATTTCGTTTATTACTTTTAGTGTGTCATTTCCTCCAATTCCTAAAACTAATGGCACTCTATTATTCGTTTCATTAATTATAAATTGAGTTATTTCCTTTTTTTCTTCTGCTGAAACAGTTACGCTTTCGCCAGTAGTTCCAGAAATCACAATATAATTTACGCCATTTTCTATATTAAAATCCACAATCTTTTTTAAAGCATCAAAATCTATAGATTTATCCAATTTAAAAGGCGTAACAATTGCTATACCTGTACCTAAGAATGTTGTAGACATATTATAATTTATTTAAAATAGTTAAGTATTTTTTTAATTCTGAAGTAAACACATCAACTTTAAAAGGTAATGTTGTTACTATTAGATCGTTTAATTCTTCGTTATTACAAGTGGTAGAAACTTTAAATTTTGCCTGACTAAATGCGTTTATCGCATCCAAATAAACAGAACCTGTTTCTGTTAAGGTTATTAACACATCAAATTCAATTTTACAAAATGCTTTTAAATCTGGATGTTTTAAAACAGCGCTCCAACCTATATTTTTAGGAGATATTAACCCTAATTCTAAATTTGTCTTTTTTACAGTTTTTGTAAAGTTTAGTTGCCCCTTATTTTCTGAGTTTAAAACGGAACAAATAGAAGTTAATTCTGATTCTGTAATAGAAACCTCATCGGTATTAATTAAAAAACCAATGGTTTTAATTTTAGAGTTTCCATCTAATAATTCGCGCGAATTATTATGCTTTACGATGGCTTTTTGTATGGATTTTTCTTTTAAACCTTTAAAAAACATTTATATTTATTGCTTTAACACAAATGTAGCAAATCTTTCTACATTTTTTGATTATTTTTAAAGAATGAAAACATTTTTATTACCGCTTGTTTTAGTTGTATTCTTATTTACTTCTTGCAAAAAAACCACCTTTAATTTAAGCGAAAAACAAACGCAATCTATTCCTGTAAACAAAAGTATAGCAATAGATAAATCTATAGATAGTTTTATTCAACCTTTTAGAACACATTTAAACAAAACACTAGATAATCCTTTGGCTTATGCACCTGAAACCTATTCTAAAAAAGATTACGGAACAGATAATAGTTTAAATACTGCTATTGGTAATTTTATGGCAGATGTTGTTTATTCAGAAGCGCAGCCTATTTTTAAATCTAGAACAAAATTAGATATTGATGCGGTTTTACTAAATCACGGCGGAATTAGATCTGTAATTTCTAAAGGACCTATTTCTGCAAGAACCGCTTACCAAGTTATGCCTTTTGAGAATAGTATTGTTATAGCAAAATTACAAAGAGCTCAAATAGACAGCTTAATTAACTACTTAACAACCGAAGAAAAAGCGCATCCTATTTCTAATATGAATTTAACATTAACTAAAAACAATTCCGTTTTAACAACAACTATTAATGGGAAACCTTTAGAAAATAGAGCTTACTATATTGCAACTAGCGATTATTTAGCAACTGGCGGCGATAGTATGAACTTTTTTAAAGCTGCGGATACTATCTATAATATTGATTATAAAATTAGAAATGCCTTAATAGAACATTTCAATAAAGTTGACACAATTACTCCTAAAATTGATAACCGATTTATTAAACTGAATTAATTATGAAACGTAGACAATTTATAAAAAAATCGGCAGTAGCATCTTCATTACTAACCTTTGGTAGTTATGGATTACAATCTTGTGTTAATAGCATTTCAACTAAAAAAATAACGATTCTACACACCAACGATGTACATAGCCATATTGATGCTTTCCCTGCAGATGATGGAAAATATCCTAATCTTGGCGGTTTTGCTAGACGTGCAACTTTAGTTGAACAAATTAGAAAAGAAAATCCAAACACATTATTATTAGATGCTGGAGATATTTTTCAAGGAACACCATATTTTAATTATTATGGCGGCGAATTAGAGTTTAAACTAATGAGCAAACTTAAATATGATGCTACTACGATAGGAAATCACGATTTTGATAATAGTATAGATGGTTTATATAAACAATTACCTCACGCCAATTTTGATTTTATATCTGCTAACTACGATTTTAAAAATACTATAATGAATGGAAAAACACTTCCGCATAAAGTATTTACAAAAGATGGTTTAAAAATAGGTGTTTTTGGTCTTGGTGTTGAGCTAGAAGGCTTAGTAGATAAACGATTATACAAAGAAACGACTTACTTAAATCCTATAGAAGTTGCGCAAGATCAAGCCAGGATTTTAAAAGAAGATTTAAAGTGCGATTTAGTTATTTGCTTATCTCATTTAGGTTATAAATATTCAAAAAAACCAGAAAAGGTTTGTGATATTATTTTAGCCGAAAAAACTAAAAATATTGACTTAATTATTGGTGGACATACACATACATTTCTAGACGAACCTACCAAAGTTATTAATAGTATTGGAAAAGAAACCTTAGTTAATCAAGTTGGTTGTTATGGTGTAAATTTAGGTCGTGTAGATTTTACGTTTAGTAATAACGAAAAATCAAAATCCAGCGGAAAAGCTTTAGCTATTTAAGTTAAAGCTTAGTTCAATTTATCTAAGAAATCTTGTTCTGTAATTACTAAAACACCTAGTTTTTCTGCTTTTTCTAACTTACTTGGTCCCATTTTGTCTCCAGCAACAATATAACTTGTTTTAGATGAAATTGAAGACGATACTTTTCCGCCATTATCTTCTATTAACTTTTTAAGTTCGTTTCTACTTACCTGAGTAAAAACTCCAGAAACTACAACAATATCTCCTTTAAGTGTTTCTGTTTGATTAGCTAAAACCTCAGCAGATAATTCTAATTGAACACCACATAATATTAAACGCGATACCATTTCTATATTAGATTCGTCTGTAAAGAAATCTTTTACACTTTGAGCAATCTTTACACCTATTTCGTCTACAGCAATTAACCCCTCTAAAGTAGCGTTACTTATAGCTCCAATACTTTTATAATGCTTAGCTAATTTCTTAGCTAAAGTTTCTCCTACAAAACGAATTCCTAGCGCAAACAAAACACGCTCAAAAGGTATGTTTTTTGAAACTTCTACACCATTAATTAAATTCTCTGCACTCTTTTCTGCCATACGTTCTAATGGCATAACGTCTTCTTTTGTTAACGTATATAAATCGGTATAATTAGTTATTAAGCCTGCATTTACTAAAAGCGCAACCGTTTCTCCGCCTAAACCTTCAATATCCATTGCTTTTCTTGAAATAAAATGCTGAATCCTACCAATAATCTGTGGATTACAACCATTTACATTGGGACAATAGTGTTTAGCTTCACCTTCTATTCTAACTAATTCAGTTTCGCATTCTGGACACGTTGTTCTGTATTCTGTTGGTTGTGAATTTTCTGGTCTTGATGACTTATCGACTACAGCAATAATTTTAGGAATAATTTCGCCTCCTTTTTCTACATAAACTTCATCGCCTACTCTAATGTCTAATTTTTCAATTTGATCTGCATTATGTAAACTTGCACGTTTTACTGTTGTTCCTGCCAATTCCACAGGTTCTAAATTAGCAACTGGCGTAATAGCTCCAGTTCTACCAACTTGGTAATCTATACTTATTAATTTAGTAGAAACTTGTTCTGCTTTAAATTTGTAAGCCATTGCCCAACGTGGCGCTTTAGCTGTAAAACCTAATTCTTCTTGCTGCTGTAAATTATTCACTTTTACAACCACACCATCGGTTTCGTAAGGTAAATTATGTCTTTCTTTATCCCAGTAATTTATAAATTCAAAAACGTCTTCTATTGAGTTAACCAATTTTGAAGCTTCTGGCACTTTAAATCCCATTTGTCTTGCCAACTCTAAACTATCGCTTTGAGAAGTAACTCCTAAATTTGTTCCTGTTAAATTGTACAACAAGCATTCTAATGGTCTTTTTGCAACCTCTGCACTATCTTGAAGCTTCAAGCTTCCCGAAGCTGTATTACGTGGATTTCTATAAGGTTCTTCGCCAGCTGCAATACGTTCTTCGTTCATTTTATTAAAACCATCAAATGGCAAAACAATTTCTCCTCTAATATCAAACTTTGGTGGATAATTTCCTTTTAATTGTAATGGAACCGTTTTTATGGTTTTTATATTAGGCGTAACATTATCACCTTGAAAACCATCGCCACGTGTTACAGCTTTTAATAGTTTTCCGTTTTCGTAAGTTAAACTTATAGAAGCGCCATCGTATTTTAACTCGCAGGTGTAATTAATGTCTCCATCTACTAACTTTTTTAATCGTGTTTCCCAATCTTGTAGGTCTTCTAATGAGTATGAATTATCTAAAGAATACATACGATGTTCATGAACAACCGTTTCAAAATTCTTGGTCACTTCTCCTCCAACTCTTAAAGTTGGCGAATTTGCATCGAAAAATTCTGGATGTTTTTCTTCTAAAGATTGAAGTTCTTTAAGTTTTATATCGAAATCGAAATCTGAAATGGTTGCATTATCAAGCACATAATAATTGTAATTATGATCTCTTAATTCTTGACGTAAAGCTTCTATATGTTGTTGTGGATTCATTATAAAATACTAACTTTTAAATACTGTTTTACATCTAATTCGTTTTCCTGCATATCAAAAAGAATATTTGTATGAATAACTTCTACTACAAAAACAGAATCCGTTAACCATTTAATTTTAGAATCATTTGTTCTTCCCCAATTTTGATATAGAAAAAGTTCCTTACTGGTTATGATTTGATTATCTATTGTCGCAATTTCTAATTCTGTAACATCTTCGTAACCATTAAAACCTATAGAAATTATAAAATTTTTATTTGGAGATACTATTGGCAAAGACTTAAAATTAGCTATTTCTTCTCCTGTAATTTTGCTATACAATCTATAATCGCCACTTTCATAATATACAGCATCTAATAAATAAGAATTTAAAACTTCCATTTCTCCTAAATAATCATAAATAGCTCTATTATCACTTTCGTCATCTATTGGAGAACTCATTATGGTTTTAAATCCGTTTGCAATTGGCAAATTAATACTATCATTAACTTTAACTACCAAATCTGTATTTGTTATTTGTGGACTTGAAATAAATTGTAGTTTACTATATGTTTCTTTTGTTATTAATTCTAACTTTAGTTTCGGGTTATCGCATATTGGTTTTTCTGTGGTAAAATAAGACTCTTCATCATGTTGTTGATAGAAACAAACTTCACTTTGATACAGCTTTATCTCGCTTAGTGTTTTGAGATAACCTTCAAACACAAAAGCTTTAACTGGTTCTGAATTATTAGGTTGATAAAAGTCAATTTCTACGGTTCTACCTGATAAGGTTTTTCCGTTATCGCTAACTTGCATTACATCTTCTGAATAACTTTTTATTCTTACTTTAGATGCGTTTTCTAACTTGCCTATAACTTCGCCACTTACACCTCTAACGTTTAAACCGTTTTCGGTATCTACGTGTGCATAAACCTCAGTTTCTGAAACAAATTTATTTTTATCTACATAATCTTGATAATCGTTAATTGGATTAACTTCTAACTGCTTTTCTTCTTTACAAGAAAACGCTAAAATCATCAATAAAATAAAACTAAAACTTCTCAAATATCTACAATTTAGAAACGTCTAACCATTCTGGTTTTGGTAATGGTTTAAAGTTAGTCATTTGAGTTAATAAATCTTCTATAGAATCGCTGACTAAAATAGCATCGTAATTAGCTTGTGCTAAAAATCCTTTATCTACCATTTTTTTGGTTTGTTTTAATAAATCATCATAAAAACCATTAGTATTTAAAACACCAATAGGTTTGGAATGCAAACCTAATTGTCCCCAAGTAGATATTTCGAAAAACTCGTCCATTGTACCAAATCCACCAGGAATAATTATAAAACCGTCGCTTTTTTGGTACATTATAACTTTTCTGTCGTGCATATTTTTTGTAGTAATAAGCTCGGTTAAATCGTGAGAAACAATTTCTCGTGTCTGCAAAAATTCTGGTATAATTCCTATTACTTTTCCATTATTATCTAAAGCACCTTGAGCCACTTTCCACATTAACCCAATTTTTGCGCCACCATAAACTAAAGTAATTGCTTTAGAAGATAAGATTTTTCCTAAGTTATAAGTGCTATCTATTATGCTTTGATCGTTTCCTAAACCTGAACCACAAAATACGGCTATGTTTTTCATTTTAAATGGAGTTTTATAATTGATGAATTAAATTAGCCTTCAACATTCTATCTTTTTGAAACATATCTTTTATAATTCCTATGTTTTCAAATTTGTAATTAGAGACCAAATCCTTCATCTCTTTCCCTAAATACTCGTTAATTTCAAAATAGAGTTGTCCGTTTTTTGTTAAATGCTTTTCTGCAAATTCTGTGATGGCTTTATAAAAAATTAACGGATTATTATCGGCTACAAACAGAGCTAAATGTGGTTCGTTATTTAACACATTTGGTTTTATCTCTGCTTTTTCTAATTCTCTAACATATGGTGGATTAGAAACTATAACGTCAAACTCGATATCTATACAAAAGTCTTCAAGAACACTTTGCTCTATAAACGTAACATCTACTTGATTTAATTCCGCATTAGATTTTGCGATTTTTAAAGCTGCTGTATTTACGTCTAAAGCATAGACCTTTGCGCTTGGTAAATGCTTTGCTAAACTAATTGCAATACAACCAGATCCAGTTCCAATATCTAAAATGGTTATTGGCTTTTTAGTACTACCTAATTTCTCGACTTTGCTAGAAGTGACATTTGTTAAAATAAGCGACACTAATTCTTCGGTTTCTGGTCTTGGAATTAAAGTGTTTTCGGTTACTTTAAAAGGTAAACCATAAAATTCAGTTTCGCCTAAAATATATTGAATTGGTTTTTCTTGTTTTAAGTGCTCTAAAGCTTCAATTATTTTAAGTTGTTCTTCTACAGTTATAGATATATTAGTATCTAACGCTAAATCTAATCTAGATAAATTGTAAAAGGATTCTATACACCAATAGAAAAACTGAGACACTTCATCTTTACCAAACAAAGCATCTAATTCTTTATGAAATAACTGTTCTATATCTTTTAGTTTCAAGCTGATTATTATTTATTAAAATGATTTTTTACAAGAATATTTTAAAATAGAACTAAATAGTTTTAACCATCCAAATCCCACAAGAATAATGTCCTGTATTTCCCATTGGTCCATCTAAATATTTAAACCCGAAACTTTCGTAAACGTGAATTGCTGCTTTTAACTTATCTATAGTTTCTATATAAACTTGTTTATAGCCTAATCTTTTAGCTTCATCTAAACAAGCTTGAAATAGTTTTTTACCGTAACCTAAACCTCTAACATCTGCCGAAAAATACATTTTCTGTAACTCGCAAACAGTTGTTTCTAAACCAGATAACGGCTTAATACCTGCGCCACCTAAAACGGTTTCTCCATTATCTATAACAAAATAGGATTCGTTAGTGTTAGCGTAAGCTTCAAACATTTTTTTAGTTTCCGGATCTTCGTAAGCTGTTCCAACTAATGGCATATTCAACTCTATAAAACAAGCTCTAATAACCTGTTCTATTTGCTTATTATCTTGCGGTTGAATTTCTCTTATAATGATATTATTATTCTTCACTTTAAAATGGTAATTTTACGTGCTCAAGATACAGCTTATAATTTTTTATAGATGAAACATTTTTTATTATTATCAACACTTTTTTTAACCATTTTTAGTTGCTCAATTAACAAAAAACCTGAATTTATTTCAGTTAAAAATATTGAGGTTGTAGAATCGACTTCTAAACAAATTACAATTACTGCAGATGCGCTATTTAGCAATCCAAATGATGTTAGTGGTGACCTAGAAACTGAAGGTATTATTGTTTTTGTTAACGAAAACCAAATTGCTCACGTATCTTCTAAGGTTTTTAAAGTACCAGCAAAAAGAGACTTTACTATTCCTTTAACTGCAAAAATTCCTACAGATAGTTTATATAGCAATAATAACTTAGGTGGATTATTAGGAAGTTTATTTTCTAAAAAAATTAAAGTACAGTACAAAGGCGATATTAAATATAAAGTGTTTGGATTCTCGCATACGTATGCAATAGATAAAACTGAAGACATTAAATTAAAATTCTAATTTATTTGAGCAATCATATTACATACATGCAACGTGCTTTGCAAATTGCAAAAAATGGTTTAGGTACTACAAGACCTAATCCTATGGTTGGCGCTGTAATTGTTTGTAATGATAAAATTATAGGCGAAGGTTTTACAAGTTCTTATGGCGGAAATCACGCCGAAGTTAATGCTATTAATAGTGTTATAGATGAATCGCTTTTAGAAAAAAGCACTATTTATGTGACTTTAGAACCTTGTAGCCATTACGGAAAAACGCCACCTTGCAGTTCTTTAATTATAGAAAAAGGCATTAAAAACATTGTTATTGGTTGCGTGGATGATAATCCACAAGTTGCTGGAAAAGGCATTCAGAAACTACTAGCAGCTAATTGTAATGTAACTGAAGGTGTTTTAGAAAGTGATTGTAAAGAACATCACAAACGTTTTTTTACGTTTCATAATAAAAAACGACCTTATATTATTTTAAAATGGGCACAAAGTCTAGATGGTTTTTTAAGTCCTGAAACTAAAAACGAACAAAAACCAGTTTGGATTACTAATAAGTATTCAAGAACATTGGTTCATAAATGGCGCGCAGAAGAACAAGCTATTTTGGTAGGCACAAATACAGTATTACAAGACAATCCAAGTTTAACAACTAGAAATTACTCAGGAGAAAATCCAATTCGTGTGGTTTTAGATAGAGAATTAAAGCTAGATAAAAGTTTAGCCATTTTTAATACTGAAGCTGAAACCATAGTAATATCTAAAGACAATTGTGATTTTTCGAAACCATTAGCACAACAAATCTGTTCTATTTTGCATTCTAAACATATAAACTCTGTAATTATTGAAGGCGGATTACAAACACTTCAAACCTTTATAGACGAAAATCTTTGGGATGAGGCGCGAATTTTTAAAGGAACAGTTTCTTTCAATAAAGGTACAAAAGCACCTAATTTCAATGGTAATTTATTAAGTTCTGAATTTATATTAGATGATGTTCTGGAGGTTTATAAAAAGATTATATAGATGAAAAAAAAAGTATTATTGAAGTTTATCTTTTTATTTACTCTAATTCTTGGATGTAAAAATAATTCAGATATAGTAAAAATCAAAAAAGATTATATAAGCCTAAAATTACCTGATACTTTGAAGCTAGGTGAATATAATAAAGGAGAGTTTAAAACTTTAATATTTTTAGATGATTCATTAAAAACCAATGCTAGTGATGATAAATTAGGTTTTATTTATGTAGGCATATTTGGTAACAATGAAGAAATTCAAAAGAAAAAATGTGACACTTTTGTAACCTATTCTAAGTCTGCAAAAGACACTTTAACAATCCCTTTTTATGTAAAACCTGAAAAAGAAGGTTCATTAAATTTCTCAACTATTATTGACATTGAAAGATATTTAACTTCATATAAATATAAAGACACTTCTAAAACTAGAACTATCGTTTTAACTTACAACTTTACAAAACCTGTTTATGTTATTGATAGTAACACACAAAAAGAAGTTATTCATAATAAATAAACTAACAACACAATGATAACAACCTTAGTATTCGATTTTGGAGATGTATTTATCAATTTAGATAAAGAAGGCGCACATAAAAACGCTTTAGAAGCATTTGGCTTTGACGAATTACCCGAAGATTTCATTGCCATAAATACACTTTACGAGCAAGGCTTTATACCTACTTACGAATTCTTAGAATTTTATGAAGGTAACTTCCCTGAGTTATCTAGAAAAGACATTAAAGAAATCTGGAATTATATTATTCTAGATTTTCCTAAACATAGATTAGAATGGTTACAAGAATTAAAAGCTTCTGGAAAATATAAACTTGTTTTACTAAGCAACACAAACGAGCTTCATATAGATTTTATAAAAGAAAATGTTTCTTTTTATGAGGAATTTAAAGACTGTTTTGACAAGTTTTATTTGTCTCACGAAATTAATATGAGAAAACCAGATATCGCTATTTACGAGTTTGTTTTAGAAGACAATAATATAAAAGCTAAAGAATGTGTTTTTATAGATGACACGACAAAAAATACAGAATCGGCATTAGATTTAGGTTTTGGTGTTTGGAATATAGATCCAAAAACTCAAGATGTAGTCAATTTATTTAAACTTAAACCACATTTATTTTAATGTATTTAATTCTAAGTATTCTTTGCTCTACGTTAATTTTTATCATTTTTAAATGTTTTGATAAGTTTAAAATCAACACATTACAAGCTATTGTAGTTAATTATTACGCAGCTGCTACTTTTGGACTCTTAAACTACGATGCACCAATCTCTGTTTCAGAAATCACTAATAGTAATTGGTTTTTAGGCGCTTTATTTTTAGGCGTATTATTTATTGTTATTTTTAATGTAATGGCACTAACTGCTCAAAAAAATGGCTTATCTGTTGCTTCTGTTGCAAGTAAAATGAGTGTTGCAATTCCTATTATATTTGGACTTTATGCCTATAATGAATCATTAAACCTACAGAAGACTATTGGTATTATTTTAGCTCTAGTTGCTGTGTATTTAGCCTCTGTAAAAGCATCAAATTCAGAGAAAATTCAATTTAAAAATTTAATCTTACCTATTCTTTTATTCTTAGGTTCTGGAACCATAGACACGACTATAAAATATTTAGAAACTAATTATGTGGCCGAAAATGGAATTCCTTTATTTTCTGCTACTATTTTTAGTATTTCTGGTTTAATAGGAATTACATTATTGGTTATTAAAACAATTAAAAAACCTCAAAAATTAAGTTACAAACCATTAATTGGTGGCGCAATTTTAGGAATAGTTAACTACTACTCTATTGTAATGCTATTAAAAGCTTTACAAATGAATGGCTTTGAAAGTTCAACCATTTTTACGGTTAACAATGTTGGTATTGTAATGCTATCTACTTTAATTGGATTACTATTTTTTAAAGAGAAATTAATTAGAAAAAACTGGATTGGAATTGGTATTGCAGTCATTTCAATTGCATTAGTTACTTTTGCTTAATATGGAAGAAAAAGACACCTATAAAACTATTGATTTTCCTGCTGAAGGTGAATTGTTTAAAGACAGAAGTTCTAAGTTTTACGGTTATGCATTTCCTATTAAACATGAAGAAGACGTAAAACCACACATTGAAACATTAAGAAAAGAACACAGTAGCGCAAGACATTTTTGCTATGCCTATCAATTAGGAACAGATATAATACGATATCGCGCTAATGATGATGGCGAACCTAGTAATAGTGCAGGATTACCTATTTACGGTCAAATACAATCTTACGATGTTACAAATATTTTAATTGTAGTGGTTAGATATTTTGGAGGAACAAAACTAGGCGTTGGCGGATTAATAAATGCGAATAGAACTGGAGCTCAAATGGCTTTAGATGCCTCTAAAATTGTAGAAAAAACCATAAACATAGGTTACGTTATTTCTTTCGATTATAAGAATATGAATAAAGTAATGCGCATTATTAAAGAGAAAAACTTAACCATTACGAATCAAGTTTTAGAATTAGATTGTAAAGTTTTTATTTTTGTTAGAAAAAAAGAGGCGCAGCAAGCTTTTAATGCGTTTAATATTATTTATGAAGTAGATATTAAAGCTCTTGAATAAGAATTCAATATAAAGTTACAAATCTAAAAACTTGAAAAGCTAAAAGAATAACATTCGTTAACTTCCAATAGAAATTAAAATCAAACTATTAAATCAATAATAGTAAAAAGAATATTAAAAAATTTACAGCTTTTAATCGTTTAAAAATGTATTATTCATTTTTGTAATTTTCTAAAGCTTCTAAAAAGTAATTAGGTGCTTTAGTTGGTCTATTTCTTTCGGTATCTATAAAAACTAATTCTGTATCTGCTGTTGCTAACAAGACGTTTTGCTCATTAAATATTTCATAATTAAATTCTAAACGAACAGAAGGTGTTTTTTTTAAGATGGTTTTTACGCGAAGTACATCATCATATAATGCCGATTTTTTAAATTTAAATGAAATAGACGTTACAGGTAAAGCAATGCCTGTTTCTTCCATTTTTTTATATAAAACACCCATATCTCGCAACCATTTAGTTCTTGCCTCCTCTAGGTATGCCGCATAGTTTCCGTGATAAACTACTGCCATCTGATCCGTTTCACCATAGCGAACTCTTATATAGGTTTCGTGAAATTTCATATTCTAATTGAATTTATGTTAGGTTTTATTTAACGTTTACTAGCATGAGAAAAAAAAACTAAAAAATCAATACCTAAACGTTTTTTTTTTAAGTTATTTGTTCACATATTTGCCATGTATTAAAACAAGAACTCTTTCTAACAGTTCTTAGTCTTTAACTAACTAAAACAACAAATATAGAACTATGAGTTTAACTGCGCAATCGGTATGGAGTAATTGTCTTCTTTTTATAAAGGATAATATACAGCCGCAAGCGTATAAAACATGGTTTGAACCTATTGTTGCTGTTAAGTTAGTAGACAAAGCTTTAAGTATTCAAGTTCCAAGTAAGTTTTTTTATGAGTGGCTTGAAGAACATTATGTTAAAATCTTAAAAAGTGCTTTACACAAACAATTAGGAGACACTGCCAAATTGGTTTACATTATAAAAATGGAAAACACATATGGTAATAAACAACCTTTTACGGAACGCATTCCAAGTTCTAATAGAGGTAACGTAAAATCTCAAGATATAGATGTACCATTTAATAATAAAAGTAGAGAATTAAAAAATCCATTTATTATTCCTGGTATTAGAAATGTTAAAATTGAATCTCAATTAAACCCTAATTATAATTTTGAAAACTTCCTTGAAGGTGATTCTAACCGTTTAGCGCGTAGCGCTGGTATGGCTGTTTCATCTAAACCTGGAGGAACATCTTTTAATCCATTATTAATTTTTGGTGGTGTTGGATTAGGTAAAACCCATTTAGCCCATGCTATTGGTGTTGATATTAAAGATAAATATCCTGAAAAAACTGTTTTATACATCTCTGCTGAAAAATTTACGCAACAATATATAGAATCTGTAAAAAAGAATAACAGAAACGATTTTATTCATTTTTACCAATTAATAGATGTACTTATTATTGATGATGTACAATTCTTATCTGGTAAATCTGGTACACAAGATGTATTCTTTCATATTTTCAATCATTTACATCAAAACGGAAAGCAAGTTATTTTAACAAGTGACAAAGCTCCAGTAGATATGCAAGATATTGAGCAGCGCTTATTATCTCGTTTTAAATGGGGACTTTCTGCAGAATTGCAAACACCAGATTTTGAAACACGTGTTTCTATTCTAAAAAACAAACTATATCGTGATGGTGTAGAAATGGAAGACGATATTATTAATTATGTTGCAAAACATATTAAATCTAATATTCGTGAATTAGAAGGTGCTATTATTTCTTTAATTGCTCAATCTTCTTTCAATAAAAAAGAAGTTACAATAGAATTAGCAAGGCAAATTGTAGAGAAGTTTGTTAAAAACACCAAACGCGAAGTTTCTATAGATTATATCCAAAAAATTGTATCAGACTATTTCCAAATGGATGTAGACACACTACAATCTAAAACACGTAAACGCCATATTGTACAAGCAAGACAATTAGCTATGTTTTTTGCAAAGAAATTCACAAAAGCATCTTTAGCAAGTATTGGTTCGCAAATTGGAAAACGTGATCATGCAACAGTTTTGCACGCATGTAAAACAGTATACAACTTATCTTCTACAGATAAGCAGTTTAGAAAGTATGTAGAAGATCTTACAAAAAAACTATCTGTATAATTCTTTTTTTTAATGATTAAAATTCTAATGGTGTGCTTGGGTAATATTTGTCGCTCGCCACTTGCGGAAGGGATTTTAAAAACTAAACTACCAAAACATAACTATTTTATAGATTCCGCAGGAACTAGCAGCTATCATATTGGTAATCCACCTGATAATCGCTCTGTAAACATCGCAAGACATAACAACATTGATATCTGCTTGCAAAAAGCAAGACAATTTACAGAACAAGATTTTAAAGATTTTGACGTTATTTATGCTATGGATAAATCTAATTTTGAAAACATTTTAGATTTAGCTAAGACTGATGCAGATAAATCAAAAGTGAAAATTATTTTAAACGAAAGCTATCCTAATAGTAATAAAGATGTTCCTGACCCGTATCACGATTCTGATAAAGGTTTTGAAAATGTTTTTAATATGCTAGACAAAGCTTGCGCCATTATTGCTAATAGATATTTAAACAATTAAAGTATGAATCCACTTGGAAAATTATATCTTATTCCTACAACTTTAGGAGAAAACGAACCTCTAAATGTTTTACCTCTAACGGTGAAAAAAATAATAGAAGAAGTTGATATTTTTATTGTTGAAAATGAAAAAACAGCACGTAAAGACATTAAGCGCATTTGTCCTAGCAAACAACAAAGCAGCTTAAAATTATTTCCATTAAATAAATTTACAGAAGATAGCGAGCTACCAACCTATTTAGAACCTTGTTTACAAGGACAAAATGTAGGTTTAATATCTGAAGCCGGTTGTCCTGGTATTGCAGATCCAGGAGCAGATATTGTAAATTTAGCACATAAATTAAATATAAAAGTAGTGCCTTTAGTTGGTCCTTCTTCTATCCTATTAGCTTTAATGGCTTCTGGAATGAATGGGCAAAGTTTTGCTTTTAATGGTTATTTACCTAAAGATCCATCTGCACGTAAGGCAGAATTAAAACGCTTAGAGCGCTTAACTTACGAGCATAACCAAACACAGTGTTTTATGGAAACACCTTTTAGAAATAATAAACTAATGCAAGATGTAATTGCTACATTAAACGATGACACGGAACTTTGTGTAGCTTGCGATATAACTTTACCGTCTGAATACATAAAAACCCTTCCTATAAAAATTTGGAGGAACACTAAAATTGATCTACACAAAAGGCCTACAATGTTTGTGATTCAAAGAAAATAAAATGTCTGAAATTGATTTTGCTTTAAATCAACATAAACTAGAACAGCAAATAGAATTAGTTGGTACTGTTTTATGGAATAAAGCAAACAAACTTGGTTCTTTTGAAAAACTAACACTTTCAGAGCGCAATTTTGTTTACCTAGATATTTTTGAAAGTGAACTAAATAATGGCGGCTTATTCAATTTTTTATATAACGACTCTGGTCAATTTTATAATAATATATCTGAAGCTTTTTTTACTGTAAAATCTATAGAAAATGGATTTATTTATCTTAAAATAAATCAAATATTAGGTGTAAAAAACATCCCTAAAGATATATTTCTTAGACGGTTTTTCTTAGACAAATTAAGTTCAACAAAACTAAAACAACTTTCAGATTTAGAGTTAGAATTCCTAACGTGTAAAGAAGATTTAGTACATTTGATAATCTCTTATGTTAAACAACATAAATCAGACTTTGAGTATTAACTCTTTAGGTATATTCCACAAAACATTTTGGTTATGAATATTAAATGTCAAAACTCCCAAAAGAACACCAATTTATAGATCTTTCTGACTATGGAAGGTCTTTAGGAACACTTTTAGCAAACACATTAAAGAACACAAGATTTACACCAATTCACGTTACATTACTATTTGTTATAACTGGATTAATTGCGGTGTATTGTATTCTTAACGGATACTATTATTTCGCAGCCATTTTCTTAATTCTAAAATCTATAATAGATGCTGCAGATGGAGAATTAGCACGATTAAAAAACACACCTAGTTATACTGGTCGTTACTTAGATTCTGTTAGCGATATACTTTTAAACTTATTGTTTTTAGCAAGTATAACTTACGTAACCCAAACTAATTTCTGGTTATTTGCTTTAGCTTTTATTGGGCTACAACTCCAAGGCACTTTATACAATTACTATTATGTAATTTTAAGAAATAAATGTATTGGCGGAGATACTACTAGTCGTGTTTTTGAAGTAAAAACACCAATAGCTTTACCTGGAGAAAAACAAAAACATGTAACTCTTTTATTCAAAATTTATAAATTTCTTTATGGAGGTTTTGATAAAATTGTTTATGCTTTAGATGCTAAAGCCTATAAGTCAAATCCTTTCCCAAGTTGGTTTATGATGGCATTATCTATGTTTGGCTTAGGTTTTCAATTATTAATAATGGCTTTGTTTTTAGTCTTAAACTTAGACCATTATATTATTCCTTTTTTCATAGGATTCTCAGGTCTTCTTTTTGCTTTTATAGGTGTTCGAAAAACGGTTTTAAACTAGAAAAACCGCTCCATTACTGAAACGATTTTTTTGTTGCATTAAAGTATTAAGCTCTTAATTTATATCAATAGTAGTTTCCTCTTCTTTAGTTTTAGAAGAAAATACATAGGTGTAAAACCACATAATAGTAAATGTTGGAATTACGTCTAAGCCCGGCAATACTTCTTCTATGAATGAAATAGCTGCACCAACTTTCCCTGAAGTTCCTTTATAAAGTTTCATCATTAAAAAAGCTGAAACTGGAGCCCAAATTATATCGGAAAACTCTCCAATTCCTGGTATTATAAAGCTGGCATATCCTAAAGCGTCAAAGAGTAAACTTAAGACAAGTATAACGTATTTGTTTTTTTCTGTAATCATAATATTTTTTGCTGCTAATAGTATGAATAAAGCAAATAGTATTCCAAAAATTAAGTTTTTAGTAGATTACTATAATACTGCTTAATCTTATCTAATTTAGGCTGAATAACTAATTGACAATATCTATACTCTTTATTATTAGCATAAAAATCCTGATGTTCTTCTTCCGCATTATAAAATACGTCTAATTTAGATATTTTTGTAACAATAGAATCTTCAAAAACATTCTGATTCTTTAACAATTCTATAAATTCTATAGTTTGCTGTTTTTGCAAATCATTAGAATAAAAAACTTCAGATCTATATTGTGTCCCAACATCATAACCTTGCTGATTTAAAGTTGTAGGATTATGAGTTGCAAAAAACACTTCTAAAAGTGTTACAAAAGACGTTTTATTAGGATTAAAGAAAACCTGAACAGCTTCAGCATGACCTGTTCTACCAGTAATAATTTCTCTATAAGCTGGATTTTTTATTTGTCCACCAGTAAATCCTGAAACAACAAACTCTACACCTTCAATTGCATTAAAAACAGCTTCAGTACACCAAAAACAGCCACCTGCAAAAGTAGCAACCTCTAAATTTTCATTTTTCATATTACAAAAATAAGCGTTATTGTTTATTTGAAGCTTCATCTATAGACAACAAAATCAATATTTAACGTTTAATTAAGAGGTCAATCCTATTAGTCAATTAATTTTGCAATTTACTATTTTACAATGAAGCAAATCCTAACTCTATTAAGTGTTATTTTAATAACACTTAATAGCTTTTCTCAAGAGAAAAAATCTTATCAAATTTCTCGTTGCCAAACGGCTCCTAAAATAGATGGTGTTTTAGATGATGCTATCTGGAATGATGTCGAAATTGCTTCGGGTTTTGTGCAGTTTAGACCAGATGTTGGTATTGTAGATTTAGAAGAAAAAAGAACTGAGGTTAAAATGACTTACGATGATAGTGCCATTTATATTGCTGCATATTTATATGACAATACAGAAGATATTATGACGCAGTTTACACAACGTGATAATTTTGGTCAAAGTGATTTTTTCGGAATGATTTTCAACCCAAATAACGATGCACAAAATAATACAGAATTTTTCGTGTTTAGTTCCGGAACACAGGCCGATGCTGTTGAAAGCCCTAATAATGGAGAAGATTTTGGATGGAATGCTGTTTGGGAAAGTAGTGTTAAAATACAACCAGATGGCTGGATTGTAGAAGTTAAAATCCCATACAGAGCATTACGCTTTGCACAACAAGAAAATCCAATATGGGGCATTCAGTTTCATAGACATTTTAGAAAAACACGAGCACAAAGCACCTGGAATCCTATAGATGTAACAAAAGGAAGTATTGGTTTGTATAATGGCGAATTAAAAGGTTTAAATAACATTAAACCACCAACACGATTTAATTTATATCCTTACGCCTCTTATTTAGTTTCGGATTTTGAAAATAAAACTGAAACCGATTTTGCAGCTGGATTAGATATTAAATATGGAATTACAGAAAATATAACTTTAGACGCTACATTAATTCCTGACTTTAGTCAAGCAGGTTTTGATGATGTTGAATTAAATTTAGGTCCTTTTGAACAACAATTTGCAGAACAACGCCAATTTTTTACTGAAGGTGTTGACTTGTTCAATAAAGGAAATTTATTTTATTCTAGACGTGTAGGAGATGCTCCATCCAGCTATCCAGTTTCTGATGCCAATGAAAGAGTAATAGACTATCCAGATAAAGTACAACTTTTAAATGCAATTAAAATTTCTGGTAGGACTAAAAACAGTTTAGGTATTGGTTTTTTTAATGCCATTACAGAAAAAACAGATGTAGATATTTTAAATACAGACACCAACACAACAAGGTCTGAAACCGTAGAACCTTTAACCAACTACAATATAATGGTTTTAGATCAACAGTTTAATAAAAACTCATCAATAACCTTAATAAATACTAACGTTACAAGAAACAATGGTTTTAGAGATGCTAATGTGACTGCTTTTTTAGTTGATTTAATAAATAAAAGCAATACTTATGGCGCAATTGGACAAATAAAGATGAGTACATTTAATGATTCTGACTTAGAAACCGGTTTTAGTTCGACCGTAGGTTTTGGAAAAAACAGTGGTAATTTTAGATATAGTTTACTTCATTTTTATGCAGATGAAAATTATAACCCAAATGATTTAGGCATACTTTTTAGAAATAATTACAATAATATTGGAACAGAATTATCTTACAGGTCTTTCAAACCTACTGAAAAATTAAATAATTATTACATTGGTTTTTCTGGAGAATATAACCGATTAAAAAGTCCAAATAAATATACTGGTTTAGAATTAAATGCAGAGTTTAGAGCAACAAATAAAAAACTTCATTCTTTTGGTACTAGCTTTGAGGTAAATCCTGGTAAGCAAAATGATTATTTTGAACCTAGAGATAATTTTAATAGTTTTTTTACTACAAAAAACTATTACCAACATAATGTTTGGATATCTAGTAATTACAATACATTCTTTTCTTTAGATTCAAATTTAGGTTATGGAACATTGTTAGATTCAGATCGAAATTACCACAATACCTATTTTAGTATTTCACCACGATTTAAGTTTAACTCTAAATTTTTATTAGTTCTAGGATTAGAACATAATAACTTAAAAGGTGATCAAGGTTATGTTAACGGACAGTCTATAGATGACAGGATTCTATTTGGACAACGAAATAGAAAAGATATTGAAACTAGCATTTCTGGAAGCTATAATTTTAATCCGTTTAATGCATTAACACTTAGTTTTAGGAATTATTTAAGTACTGTTGAGTATGATTATAATTTATATGTCTTACAAGTCAATGGTAATCTAGAGCAAAGTAGTATTTATAATAAAACGAACTCTGGTTTCAATCCAGATGCTAACTTTAACACATGGAACTTAGATCTTAGTTACACTTGGCAATTTGCTCCTGGAAGTCAATTAACGGCTTTATATAGAAATCAAATATTCAATTTCTCTAATAATGCACAAGACAATTACTTTACAAGCACTAATACCTTGTTTAAACAAGAAGCTCGCAATACCTTTTCTTTACGTTTAGTTTATTTTATAGATTATAATGACCTAAAAAACGTATTCAAATCTAAAACTAGCTAATCACTTGCTTAAACCAATACAAACCTTTATTTTTCAGTTTTAAACTTATAGTATGATCGTTGCTAAAAATATCCATAAGAATTACGATGATTTACACGTTTTAAAAGGTGTAGATTTAACTATTAACAAAGGTGAAATAATTTCAATTGTTGGTGCTTCAGGTGCAGGAAAAACAACACTACTTCAAATTTTAGGGACTTTAGATCATTTAAAAAAAAATCAAAACAGTGTTTTAACAATTAATAATGTTAGCATTCCAGATTTATCAGAAAAGGAGCTTGCAAAATTCAGAAATAAACATTTAGGATTTATTTTTCAATTTCATCAATTATTACCAGAATTTACCGCTATAGAAAACGTTTGCTTACCAGCTTTTATAAATAAAACCCCTAAAGCCGAAGCTGAAAAACGTGCCAAAGAATTATTGGACTTCTTAGGATTAACCCATAGATATAATCATAAACCTAATGAAATGTCTGGTGGAGAACAACAACGCGTTGCTGTAGCAAGAGCTTTGATAAATAATCCTGAAATTATTTTTGCTGATGAACCTTCTGGAAATTTAGATAGTAAAAGTGCAGAAAACCTTCATAACTTATTCTTTAAATTACGAGATACATACGGACAAACCTTTGTAATTGTTACTCATAACGAAGAACTTGCAAATCTTGCAGATAGAAAAATTGTAATGCAAGATGGAAAAATAAAAGTTTAACGCTTTGGACTTAACAGCACAACAACTTAAAACTTTTTTAGACTCTAAAGTCGAGCAATACAATACTTTAGAATTTATAGATACAGATCCTGTACAAATCCCACATTTATTTTCTAAAAAAGAAGATATTGAAATAGCTGGTTTTTTAGCAGCAACCATTTCTTGGGGAAACAGAAAAAGTATTATAAAAAACTGTCATAAAATGATGGATTTAATGGAACATTCACCTTTTGATTTTGTAATGAACCATAAAGAATCGGATTTAAAACCATTAGAAAACTTTGTACATAGAACCTTTAATGGATTAGATTTTATAACCTTTATAAAAGGTTTACAGCACATTTACACTAATCACAATGGCATAGAAGCAATATTTGCTAAATATGCTGAAGAAAATTCGTTACAAACAAGTATTCACGAGTTTAAAAAAGCTGTTTTTGAAATTGAACATTTAAAACGTACCGAAAAACATATTAGCGATCCTTTAAAAAAATCGGCAGCAAAGCGACTAAATATGTATTTACGCTGGATGATTAGAAACGACAAACAAGGCGTAGATTTAGGTATTTGGAAATCTTTAAATACGGCGCAATTATCTTGTCCGTTAGATGTACATTCTGGAAATGTGGCCAGAAAACTAGGCTTGTTAACCAGAACACAAAACGATGCTAAAGCTTTAGCAGAATTAGACAATGCCTTAAGAAAATTAGACTCAAAAGATCCCGTGAAATACGATTTTGCACTTTTTGGCCTTGGTGTTTTTGAAGGATTTTAAAAATACAACTATTATGAACAGCATAAACATAATCCCATTTAAAACTGAAAACTCTAAAGACTTCTATACTTTAAATATAGAATGGCTAAAACATTACTTCTATGTTGAAGCTTATGATGAAGCTGTTTTAAGTAATCCAGATAAATACATTATTTCTAAAGGTGGTTATATATTTATGGTAGAAAAAGACTCTACAGTTATTGGAACTGTAGCATTAATGCCAACCACTTCAAATAATATTTTTGAATTAACTAAAATGGCTATTTCTCCAAATTATAGAGGTTTAAAAATTGGACAGCAATTATTAGATTATTGTATTCAATTCTCTAAATCTAAAAAATGGGAATCACTTATACTCTACTCTAGCCGAAAATTAGAAAATGCCATACATATTTATAGAAAAAATGGTTTTATAGAAATTACTGTAGAAGACAATTGTCCTTACAAACGTTGTGATATTAAAATGGAATTGGAATTTTAAATTAATTTTTATAACACATTTAACATCTACAAAACACCTTGGCACTAATTTGAACCTATGAAAGAACTTTTAGATTATTTTAAAAATTCAGTTTCAATTTCGCCTGAAATAGAAAGTAAACTGAATAACATAATTATAGAAAGGCATCTAATTAAAGGAGAGTAAATTCTTACAGAGAGTTCCTTAAAAAAGGAACATACCTTTATTGTAAGTGGTTGTTTACGTTCTTTTTACAAAACAGAAGACGAAAAAGAACATACTATACAGTTTGCCATTAAAAATTGGTGGATTAGTGACTATATTACACTTTATATAGATAACAAATCTATTGTCTCCATAGAAAGTCTAACACATTCTAAAGTTTTAATAATCGATAATTCTAAAGTTGAAAAGTTTTACGAAGAATTTCCTCAATTTGAAATCATACAACGTAAAAATTTTGAAAAACGAGTTGCAACACTTCAAAAAAGGGTTTTAAATTTGTTAACATTATCCGCAACTGAAAAATATAATCAATTTATTAAAGATTATGCAGATTTTGAAAAGGTAATTCCTAACTATCAAATAGCTTCTTTTTTAGGAATCACACCACAAAGTTTAAGTAGAATACGAAAAGAAAGAATAAAAATTTAATTTATTATCATAGGTTAATTTTTGCGTTTTATTTATCATATACTTTTGTGCTAAATAAAATAAAGCAATGAGTTTTTTAGACAAATTAAATGAACGTTACGCTACTAAAGCTATGAATGGCAAAGTAGTTCCTCAAGAAAAAATAGATAACATTTTAGAAGCAATTAGATTAGCTCCAACATCTAGCGGCCTGCAACCTTTTGAAGTTTTTGTAGTTACAAACAATGACACTAAATCTAGTATCAAAGAAATAGCTTGGAATCAATCGCAAGTTACTGATTGCTCACATTTATTAGTATTTACTGCTTGGGATAATTATACCGAAGACAGAATTAATTATATGTTTGATTTAACCAACGAAATAAGAGGATTTAAAAATGAAGGTTGGGAAAATTATCGTCAACAGTTGCTAAATGCATATCCTCAAAAAGATTCAGAAGAAAATTTTGAACACGCTGCAAGACAAACCTATATTGCTTTTATGGCAGCCATTGCTCAAGCTGCATATGAAGGTGTAGATAGCACTCCAATGGAAGGATTTGATTCTGATGCATTAGATAAAATTCTTGGATTACGCGAAAAAGGATTACGAAGTACATTATTATTACCGATTGGTTATAAAGATATAGATAAAGATTGGTTAGCAAACCTTGTAAAGGTTAGAAAACCAATGGAAAAATTAGTAACATTAATAGATTAAATATAATATTATGAAAAAAGTTTTAATTGGATTAGTAAGTCTTATTTTTCTTGCTGTTATCCTATTTTATTTTACAACCAAACCAACAATTACAGAAGATGGCGCGTATATCCCATCTCCATTTGCGTTAAAATTAGCAACATCTCCTTCAACAAATTTTGATAATACTGTTTATAAAAATAAGTACACAGGAAACAAAAAAGTATTAGTTATTTGTACAGAAGAAAGGTATATGACAATGGCTAATGGAAAAAAGTTTTCTACAGGTAATCATCCAGTTGAAATACTTTTACCAGTGCTACATTTAAAAAACGCAGGTTTTGATGTAGATATTGTAACTCCAACGGGAAAACCTTTGGCAATAGAACAATGGGCAATGCCTAAAGAAGATGAAAACATAAAAACTATTTACGCTGAATATAAACAACAATTTGAAACCCCTAAAAATCTTTCAAATTTTGTACAAAACTCAATGATTAATAATAAAGATTACGTTGCCGTTTTTATTCCTGGTGGACATGGAGCAATGCTTGGTTTACCAAATAATAAACATTTAAACAAATTAATTCATTGGTCGCATAAAGAAGATATGTTTATGTTAGCTATTTGTCATGGACCTGCTGCATTGTTAGCGGCAAATTTAGACGGAAATAAAAACTCGTATATCTATAACGGTTACAAAATTGCTTCATTTCCAGACTCAGCAGATGCACAAGGACCAATTATAGGCTATACTCCAGGTGAAATGCCTTGGATATATGGAGAGAAACTAAATAACCTAGGAGTTACCATAATTAATAAAGAAGCTGATTCTACTGTTAATATAGATAGAGAATTAATTACTGGAGCTAGTCCTCAAGCTGCTAATGCTTTTGGAAAACTAGCAGCAACAGAGTTATTAAAAGAAGTTAACTAACTACAATTTGTATACAAAAAGAATACAATAAAAAAAGCCTTACAAAATATGTAAGGCTTTTTAAATTTATATAAAATTCGAAAGATTTATTTTTCGAACGTTTTTAACGTTTTAACAATAATAGCAACACAATCTAATAATTGCTCCTTAGTCATAACTAAAGGTGGCGCAAAACGAATAATGTTTCCGTGTGTTGGTTTAGCTAAAAGACCATTATCTCTTAAAGCCATACAAATGTTCCAAGCCGTTTCGCTTTCCTCATCGTCGTTAATAACAATAGCATTAAGTAAACCTCTACCTCTTACTAAATGTACTAAATCTGTAGTTGCAATATATTTATTTAATTCGGATCTAAATAATTCACCTAAATCAAATGCTTTTTGTGCTAGGTTTTCGTCTCTAACTACTTCTAATGCAGCAGTTGCAACCGCAGCAGCAACAGGATTTCCACCAAAAGTACTTCCGTGGTTTCCTGGCTTAATAACATCCATAATATTATTGTTAGCTAAAACAGCACTTACAGGGTAAGCGCCACCAGATAAGGCTTTACCTAAAATTAAGATATCTGCTTTAACTTCTGGTGTACCAGAACAATTTTTATCTGCACAAGAACAGTTTCCACAAGTAGCTAATAAACGACCAGTTCTAGCAATTCCTGTTTGTACTTCGTCTGCAATAAATAAAACGTTATGCGCTTCACATAAAGCTTTTGCTTTCGCTAAATAACCATCGCTTGGTACATAAACTCCAGCTTCACCTTGAATTGGCTCTACTAAAAATCCTGCAACATTTTTATTACTTTCTAAAGCTGTTTTTAAAGCTTCTAAGTTATCGTATTCAATTTTTATAAATCCGTCCGTGTAAGGTCCAAAGTTTTTACGAGCCACTGGATCATTAGAAAAAGAAATAATTGTTGTTGTTCTTCCGTGGAAGTTATTTTCACAAACAATAATTTGTGCTTTGTTTTCTTTAATTCCTTTTACTTCGTAAGCCCATTTTCTACATAGTTTTAAAGCTGTTTCAACTGCTTCAGCACCAGTATTCATTGGCAATAATTTATCGAAATTAAAAGTCTCAGTTGCAAACTTCTCAAAGTTACCAAGCATATCATTATAAAATGCTCTAGAGGTTAAAGTCAAGGTTTTAGCTTGCTCTACCATTGCATTTACAATTTTTGGATGACAATGTCCTTGGTTTACTGCAGAATACGCCGATAAGAAATCGTAGTATTTTTTTCCTTCTACATCCCATACAAAAACACCTTCACCTTTACTTAATACAACAGGTAACGGATGGTAATTGTGTGCTCCGTATTTGTTTTCTAAATCTATCGCTTCTTGCGATGTTAATTGGTTTAAAACAGCCATTTTTTCAAATTTTTAAAGTTATAAAGTAGCCATTCCTTCTGTACCTTTATCCTTTCGAAAATTCGAAAATTCAGCGTGGGAGAGAAATCATCCCTAAGATGAATGCAAATTAATCAATTTAAAAGGGATTAAAAATTAATTTAGAGAAATACCGCTTATTTAAATTCATTTCAATTAAAATAATTACTATTTGTTATTTTTATACCTGAATGATATACCTTTAAACCTTAAAAAATTTTAACGTTTAATAGACAATATTTCAATTAGTCTCACTAATTTCTGTAGTAAAAAGATAGATAAATTAGATTCTAAAAAATCAAACCAACATAAATTGAAAAAAGCACCTCAATCAAGATGCTTTTTTTATAATTTTGCATAATAAAATTTAATACATGCCAAGTAGACCTAGAAACAAATTTGTTAAGAGAGGACAAATTATAGAAATAAGAATAGAAGATTACGCATTTGGTGGAAAAGGAATTGGACGTATTAGAAACGAACATGGAGAATTTGTAGTATTTGTTCCCAATACATTACCTGGACAACTAGTAAAAGTACAAATAAAAAAAGCAAGCAAAAAGTACGCTGAAGGTAAATTATTTGAGGTCTTAGAAGCTTCTAGTGATGAAATTGATATGCCTTTTCAAGAAATTGCTGGTGCGCCATACATTAAACTTCCGGTTAAAAAACAACACGAATATAAAAAAGATAGTACACTTCAATTATTTAAACGCATTGGTAAAGTTGAAAATATTGAAGATTTATTTGATGAATTTATTACGTCTCCTAACGATTTCCATTATAGAAACAAGATGGAGTATAGCTTTTCGGCAATTGGATACAATAGAGAAGAAAAAACAGATGTGGATGAATTTACATTAGGTTTTAAAAAGCGAGGAACTTGGTGGTGTGGTGAAAATTTAGATAAAGACAGCGGATTATTCGATAAAGAATTTGAAGACCAACTTATAAAAATTAAAGCTTACTGCAAAGTTACTGGTTTAGCACCTTGGCATGGACCAAAAAGAGAAGGTTTCTTTCGTTTCTTAGTAGTCCGTAAATCTTATAAAACTAATGAGTTACTTTTTAATTTAGTAACGACATCTCACGATTTACCAAAATTTGACTTAACTAAATTTTCAACCTTTCTAGTTGAATTATTTGGGAAACGAGTAGCTGGTCTTTTACATACTATTAATGATGAAGTTGGAGACAGAACACTTGCAACCACAGGAAGTATTAATTTAGTTTACGGAAAAGATAAAATTATTGAAGAGCTTTTAGGTTTAAATTTTGAAATTAGTATGAAAAGCTTTTTTCAAACCAATCCTAAATCTGCAGAAAGATTATATACCAAAGTCGTTGATTATGCGTTAGAAAACAAAGAAGCGGTTGACAATACTGTTGTAATGGATTTATTCTGTGGAACAGGAACAATTGGTCAAATTATTGCTTCAAGATCAAACAATACAAAAATTGTTGGTGTTGATATTGTTTCTTCAGCAATTGAAGATGCTAAAAAGAATGCCAAAAGAAATAATATTGATGGCTTAACCTTTTTTGCTGCAGATGTAGGGAAATTTTTAAACGAACATCCAGAATATAAAGAAAAAATAAGAACTATAATTTTAGATCCAGCTCGCGCAGGAATAGCACCTAAAACACTTCTAAAAATTATTGCTTTAAATGCAGATAGAATGGTTTACGTATCTTGTAATCCTGCAACGCAAGCAAGAGATACAGAAATTTTAATGGAAGCAGGTTATAGTATTAAAAAAATAAGCTTAGTAGATCAGTTTCCTCACACAGCACACATTGAAACTGTTGTTTTATTTGAGAAATAATTATGAAGAAATACATTTTAATAGTTTTTTTAATTGTCGTATCTATTTTTTCATGCGAAAAAGACGACATTTGCGCAGCTACTACTGCTACAACACCAAGCCTGCTAGTTAGTTTTAATGATAATGTACTAAGGGACAATCAAAAAAATGTAACCGGATTTTTAGCTACTGGGTTTGATTTAGATAGTGCTCTGGAAGGTTATAGCGTAGTTACTACAGCTGATGCTATTTTACCATTGCGTACAGATGCTACAGAAACAAAATACAGATTATTTCTAGATTATGCTATAGATGATAATGGCACACCAGATGATGAAACTGACGATTTCCAAACTGGAAACGAAGATATAATCACTATTAATTATACTATAAAAGATGTGTTTGTATCTAACGCCTGTGGTTATAAAGTACAGTTCGAAAACGTTAGTATTACTATAGAGCCAGATGGAGATAATTGGCTTTTATTCCAAGAGGCTTTAAACGATAATTTAATAATATCAGATGAAACGACAACGCATTTTAATATTTATCATTAGTAGTTTTTTACTACTAAGCGTTTCGTTAACCGCTCAAAACGAAACCGAAATCACAACCGATTCTATTTCTACACAACCAAGAAAGTTTGGTATTCGTGTTGGTACAGATGCTTCTAAATTATTAAGAACAGCTTTAGACGATGATTATACTGGTTTTGAACTTATAGCAGATTACAGGTTTAGTAGAAAGTTTTTCATTGCTGGAGAATTAGGTAACGAACAAAAAGAATTTGTAACCGATTTTTTAGATATTACAACTCAAGGAACCTATTTTAAAGTTGGTGTTGATTATAATATGCACGATAATCTTTTTCCGTTAGATAATATGATTTATTCTGGATTTAGAATTGGAGCCAGTAGTTTTAATCAGACCTTAAACGATGGTACATATTACGCTACAGATCAATATTGGCAAACACAAGGAAGTGTTGCAGAATTAAAAGAATATAGCGGATTAACAGCACTTTGGGCAGAATTACAAATGGGAATTAAAGCCGAAGTTTTAACTAACCTTTATGTTGGTTTTAATGTGCAATTAAAATATTTATTTAGCCAAGACGTACCAGAAAACTTTACTAATGTATTTATTCCTGGGTTTAATAAAGTCTTTGAAGATAGTAACATTGGCGTTGGTTATGGTTACAATATATCTTATAGAATTCCTTTATATAAGAAGTAATAGATTAAGGATTAATCTATCTCATATTTTCAGATTAAACAAACCTAATTTTTATTTTTAAACTAACTCAAGTCCTTTTATAACTTATACTAAATTGATAACTTCAACTGCTATTTTTGCTAAAAATTTTAAAAGAATGACAGAAATTACGAAAATTAATTTCATACTTGGAAAGTATTGATTTATAATTCTAATAATAATATTAGTAGAAATTAAATTAATAGAAGACTTACAAACAAAAGAAAATGTAGTTCTATAAGCTTAAAAACATTGATTAAAAACATAGCGAAAGCATACACTAAATTTAGCAAAATATATTAATTGTATCAAAGACAAAATAGAATTAAATCAGGAATAACAGATTAATTATAAATAAAGAACCTAAAAAAATCAAATGGCAAAATTATTCCAAATGTGTGAAAATTTTCAAATGAAAATACCAAAATGAGATAATAAAGAAGCCTAATCTATATTTTTTTGACTTCATTGATTATTAAATCTAATAAATTAAATTATAGAGTCCCTTTTTATTTATGATTTAAAACCCAAAGCTCTACTTCTTCTTCTGCTCTCCAATTTTGAGTCCGTTTTGTTTTATCTGACGCTAGTTTAACTTTTCGTGTAAAACATTTTTCTAATACAAATCTATTCCCATTAGCTAACTCCTGTTCTATAGGATGCTTTTTTGTAGCGTTTGTAATCTGAGCCAAATTAGAAAACACTAGTACTAATTTACCATCTGGCAATAAGTGTTTTTGTGCGCCTTCAAAAAAGTTAGCAAATAAATTATCTGTATAATAAATAGCTTCGTCTATAATGTCTAAATTTTGTGTTTTAGGTAACCAAGGTGGATTAAAAACAATAAGATTTACTTGCTTTTTATACGATCCAAAAAGCGATCCAAATTCTAAATCTATTTTTCGTGATAACTTAGTTTCTCCTAAAGATTCTTTTAAACCAACAATAGCATTTGGATTAGTATCTGTTCCAAAAACCTTTTGAAATCCATGCTTAATCATCTGTAAAGACAAAACACCACTACCAATTCCAACATCTATAGCCGACTTTTTATTGCCTTCATAACGATTTAACCAATTATCAAAAAGTATTAAATGTTCAAAACGTGTTGGGAAATAAACGCCATAATAGGGATGAATTTTATTTCTTAATACAGGAATGGTAATTCCCCTACTATACCACTGCCAAGCACTATTTAAACCTTGTACTTTAGGAAAAGGTAATACAAAATCTACAAGGTCTGGATATAGTTTTTCTAACCAACCAATAGACGGCGCTTTTTTAACCGCAACCTTATGGTTTACTATTTCTATTAAAACCAAGTTAGACATTTTACTGTATGCTGCACGATAATCGCGTTGCGCTTTAAAATCGTCTTTAGCGTATTTTTTCTTTAAGTCTAATTTAAGTGCTTTAAGTAAAGTTAATCCATTACTATAAAACCCTGTAATTAATAAGGTTTTATCGTTCCTAAGTGCTTTAATAGCTAATCTGGTATCTATTTCGCCATTATATACAGTCTGCAAGTCTGCAGTTACAGGTTCTGGAAATAATGCAACGCATTTTTTTTCCTGATTAGTAGATGACGTTGTATTTTCTTTGTTTGATAAATCCATTGTATAACGTAAAGTGTGTTGCAAAATAATGAGCTTAACAAAGGTACTTTATTAAAACCGATTGTTAGTCTAATGCATCCTATTAACATTGCAAGCGCTTAATTTATTTAATAACTAATCTGAAATAAAAATACGCTTTAGCCAGATCCCTCCAATTTCGAAAACTAATTCCTTCGTGGAAGTCTTTTACAAAAAAATTGAATAAATTTGTTACCATAACAAAGCAAAAAAAACTCTATGTTTAGGGTATTCTAAAAAAAGGTGTTCAGAATTAAAACAATAAAAAGATATCCAGTTTGCAGGGAGAACTAAAAAAAACAAGAACTCAATGTTACACATGCATGAGATCTTCAAGCACATGTATTTGTAAACATATTAGCCCTTTCCAGACTAAGACGCGTTTTATTATTCTTATGCACCCAAAGGAGTACAAAAAAGAAAAATGCGGAACGGGACATATTACTAAGCTTCAGCTTGAAAATTCAGAAATTATTGTTGGTGTCAATTTTACCGCTAATAAACGTGTAAATGAAATACTTGCTAAAGAAAAAAGTAGTTCTTTCTTATTATATCCAGGAAAAGATAATTTCAACTTCTCGACACGAGAAAGTTCAGAAATAATTTCATTTATGGGTAATAATCCACACATTTTTATCCTTGATGGCACATGGCCTTGCGCTCGTAAAATGCTTAAATTAAGTAAGAACTTACAAAAACTACAAAGAGTAAGTTTTGATAATAACATAAAATCAAAATTTATTATAAAGCAGCAGCCAGAACCGCTTTGTCTTAGTACTATTGAGTCCGTATATACAGTCTTAAACTTACTTAAAGAAGGTGAATTAGAACAATGTAACACAAAAAACTTCCTTATTCCCTTTGAAAAAATGATTGAGCATCAACTCGACTATGCTCAAAACCCAAATAGTAAAAACTATGTTTCAATTGTGAATAGAAATCTTACTCCTAAAAACATCTACAAGAAAAATACGGGAAGAAATATTGTTTTTGAACAAAAATAGATGTTGTTTTATTTTTTTGACTTAAATACTAACAAAAAAAGCTCCTTATAAAAATCTATTACTCTTAAATAGCTTCACTTATTATTTTGTAAATCTTGACTTTGTCATTTTTTCTTATAACTTGGTTTAACTGATGATATAAAACATTAAAAGATCTCATACCCAATCGTTGGCAAACATTATTTCCAGACAATCCACATCAAATAAACTAATTTGAAAAATAAAAAAATTATATCCATTTTATTAGTATACATTTGCCAAAAAAAAAATCGCTATGCAAAAAGAACTACACTTTAAAACACTTGTTTTTTCAATAGTTTTATCCTTTTTCTTTCAGTTATCTTTTGGACAGTCTAATAATCAAAATTCCCTGACAACCAAATATCCGTTTGCCTGTGCAGTAAATCCCTGTTTGAATGGAGGACTGTGTACTGAACTTACCTCTACTTATAGCTGTGAATGTACAGAATTTTATTTTGGGTCAGATTGTCAATTTCTTAAATCTTTAACTTTAGTTGCACCAAGTGCACCAGTTGTTTTTAAAAACGATGTTAATGTTCCTTTAGACGATGCTATACAAGCCACAGGTTTTTCAGGTGGAACATATAATGTAACTGCTGGTGGTCTGTCAAATATGACGATAACCTTTACAATAACTGGTGGTACACTAACATTGGGCACTACAGATGTTGTTTTTGGAGGCGGTGGTAATGGCTCTTCTAGTTTTACAGCTACAGGTCAAGCAGAAACTGTTGCTTTTGAAGATGGTGCTTTAAACATAGCTTTAAATCAAGCAACTTTTACGCCTACACCAAACTTATTTGGCACTAATGTTGCAAATATTACTTTTACCGCAGTATATGGTCCTGATTATAAAGGGAATGGACCTAACTATTCTGACAGTCCTGCAACAGTAACTTTTGATATTCAAGAATCAACATTATCTATTAACAATTTAAATTTTGAACGAAACATAAAAGTCTATCCAGTACCTGCAAAAGAGTTTGTACAAATATCAAATAACACAATCGATATTATTTCAAAAATTGAAATTATTGATATGCTTGGAAATATTGTGTCTACAATTAACTTCAGTGGTTTTAATTCTAATATAAAGATAGATGTATCAGCATTTAATTCTGGTATATATTTTATTAAAATTTCAAAGAAAGATTATACCATAAACAGAAAGATTATTTTAAACTAGATATAACTATTGGCTACTAGCAAAGCTTATAAATCTCAATTTAAAAAAACGATTTGCTAACTTAAGCCGTGTATAATCAATTGCTATGTTACTGCCGACTTACGAACATTTTTTTGGAATATTCTATTTGTTTATTTGCTAAATTAGGTGCTTAAACACGTTAAACGAACTTCCACAAACAAAACCCTAACTAAAATTCTTCATATTTACATCTTCGTAATTACGTTTTACAAACTCTAAAACATTTGTAACAATTTCGCCCATATTATTACTTTTTCGAAACTCTAAATCTAAAGTAAAATTATAAACTTCTTCTCGCAACTGCTCCATATGTTCCTGAGTAGAAATGGTATCGTTTTTCATACAATTTAAAAGCTTATTTAAACGCTTTTTATAACTAATCATACGTTTTGCAACTATAGAACGTTCTTCGATTTGATATTGCTCTATAGACTCCTCACCCATTTTTTCTTTAACTAAATCTACCATTTTTAAGTTTTCCTTAAAAAACTGTGGCCTATACACTCTTAATTTCCCTTCGTAACATTGCTGGTCAAAATCTATAGCTCTAATTTTATAGACTACGTGATCAAAATCATGAGTTGGCACAATAACGTAATTATAAGATCGCATATCTCCTAACAAACGAATTAAACAACGCTCGTTAAACTTAACAAACTCTTTTGCTATTTGTGTTTTTTCTGAGGGAATACAGTCGTCCAAATGGTTTTTAATAAACTCGTCTCCTGGAATTCCTGCAATATGCTCTTCTATTAAAGTGTCTTTATAAACTAGAAAATTAAGTTGGTCTGGAGATAACATTTGCTCTAATTCTAAACCGTAAATCCTAGAAGCATCTGCTGTTTTTACATAGAAATACGTATAATTATCGTTTAGAATATTTCTAATCTTTATACGGAAAGGCTTAGAATTTCCAAAGGTGCAGAAATCTATAGCATCTACATTTAGATACTTTGTAACCACATCATTTCCATCGGAATTTAAAGCTGAGTATATTCGTTTTAAACTTAAATCTATTTCTTCTCTTTCGAATTGATTATAATACACTCTAATCCAAAGTGTATCATTATCATCCTTATCATAAACCACAAAAGAACCTTCAAAACGCAGTAAATCATCATAAAAAATAGGCAATCGAATATTTCTATTATATTCTTGCAAATATTTATGTAACTTATCTGAGACTGGATAAGTTGCTTTTTTATGGGTTATTTTAACGTCATTCATAAGACTAAAAACGGACTGTAATATTAATAATTGTAATTTACTATTTCAAAATATCTAGAGAACCTTTTCCTTCTCTTATAACCTCAACATCGCCATTAGTAAAATCTAAAATAGTAGAAGCTTGGTTATCTCCATAGCCACCATCTATAACTATGTCTACTAACTTATGCCATTTCTCAAGAATTAGTTCTGGATCTGTGGTGTATTCTAAAATTTCGTCTTCATCTCTAATAGATGTAGACACTATTGGATTTCCTAAAGCTCTAACCAACTCTAAGGTTATATTATTATCTGGTACACGAATACCCACTTGTTTTTTCTTTTTAAAAACGTTAGGTAAACTTTTAGAACCTGGTAAAATAAAAGTATATGGTCCTGGTAAAGCCTTTTTTAACACCTTAAAAGTAGATGATTCTATTTGCTTGGTATAGTCGCTAATATTACTTAAATCGTGACAAATAAAAGACCAATTAGCTTTCTCTAACTTAATACCTTTTACACGAGCTAAACGCTCTAGAGCTTTATTATTGGTGATATCGCAACCTAAACCATAAACTGTGTCTGTTGGATAAATAACCAAACCACCTTTTTTTAAAACATCTACCACACGTTTTATATCTCTAGGATTTGGGTTTTCTTCGTAAAGTTTAATTAACTCTGCCATAGTTTTATAATATTAAAACTAACCAATAATAGTCAGTTTTGCAAAACGTAGTAATAATTTTTTAACACCACCAACATCAAACTTAATTTCAGCTTTTAAGTCGCTTCCTTTTCCTTCTATTGATAGTACTTGTCCTTTTCCAAATCTCATATGAGATACTATAGACCCCATAACTAAATCTGTACTAAATAAGCTTGCACCTTCATTAGAAGCTTCTGAAGCAACCGCACTTACCTTTTTAAGGTTTTTAGGCGTAGATACTTGAAATTTCTCTGGAGCAGACTTATCCGTTTTCTTTTTAAACTGAGGTGTTACCGCTTTTTTAAATCTAATTTTATTTGGTGGTGTATCTCCAAAAATATCTGCAGATAACATTGGATTAATGCGCATTTCTTCTTTTGGTGTAATATATTCTAAATATTGCTCGTCTATTTCTTCAATAAAACGACTTGGCTCAGAATCTACTAATTTTCCCCAACGGTAACGAGATAATGCATAGGTTAAATAGGCTTGTTTTTCAGCTCTTGTTAATGCAACATAGAACAAACGTCTTTCTTCTTCAAGTTCTGCACGCGTATTCATACTCATAGCACTTGGAAATAAATCTTCCTCTAATCCTACTACAAATAAATGACTAAACTCTAATCCTTTAGATAAGTGAATCGTCATTAAAGCTACCGCATCTTCAGAACCTTTATCGTTGTCTAAATCTGTTGCTAAAGCAACATCTTCTAAGAATTCTGCTAAACTTCCTCTAGAATCTACAACCTCTTCTTGTCCTTCAACAAAATCTTTTATACCATTTAAAAGCTCTTCAACATTTTCTAACTTTGCTACGCCTTCTGGTGTGCCGTCTTTATTAATTTCTTTAACTAAACCTGTTGCTCTTACAATATGTTCTGCAAGCTCGAAAGCTGTTGCAGTTTGATTCATAACCTGAAACGATTCAATTAACAAAGCAAACTCGTTTAATTTCTTTTTAGCACCAGAATTAATTCCAATATCTACTTTGTCTATATTCTGAACCACTTCAAAAATAGAACGCTTATAACCATTTGCGGCAACCGTTAATCTATCTACCGTAGTTTGTCCAATTCCTCTGGCAGGATAATTAATTACACGTTTTAAAGCTTCTTCATCTTTAGGATTAATAATTAATCTTAAATAAGACAGAACATCTTTAATTTCTTTACGCTGATAGAAAGATAATCCTCCATAAATACGATAGGGAATATCACGTTTACGCAATGCGTCTTCCATTGCTCGAGATTGTGAATTGGTTCTATACAAAATAGCAAATTCACTATTCTGCATTTGGTGATTCATTTTTGTTTCCCAAATGGTACTTGCCACAAAACGACCTTCATCTCCATCTGTTAAACTTCTATGTACTTTCACTTTTCCGCCTTCATCATTAGAAGTCCAAACTATCTTTTCTAGTTTGGTTTGATTCTTTTCAATAACTGAATTTGCAGCGTTTACAATATTTTTAGTAGAACGGTAATTTTGTTCTAATCTGTATTCTTTAACATCGTCATAATCTTTTTGAAAATTTAAAATATTACTAATATTAGCACCTCGAAAGGCGTAAATACTTTGCGCATCGTCTCCAACCACACAAATATTCTGAAACTTATCCGCTAAAGCTCTAACAATTAAATATTGTGAGTGATTTGTATCTTGATACTCGTCCACCAATATATATTTAAATTTATTTTGATACTTTGCTAATACTTGAGGAAAACGTGTTAAAAGCTCGTTAGTTCTTAACAATAAATCATCAAAATCCATTGCGCCAGCTTTAAAACATCTATCTACATATTCTTGATAAATTTCTCCAATTTTTGGTCGCCTTGCCATAGCATCAGCTTCCATTAAATCTGGATTTTTATAATAAGACTTTACGGTAACTAAATTGTTTTTAAATGAAGAAATACGAGAATAAATCTGCTTGGTTTTATAAATATCTTTGTCTAAGCCTTTTTCTTTAATGATTGCTCCCATTAATTTCTGAGAATCTTGTGTATCATAAATAGTAAAATTACTTGGAAACCCTAGATGATGACCTTCAACTCTAAGAATACGAGCAAAAACAGAGTGAAATGTTCCCATCCATAAGTTTTTAGCTTCACTTTCTCCGACAATCTGACCAATACGAGCTTTCATTTCTCGTGCCGCTTTATTAGTAAATGTTAATGCTAAAATATTAAACGAGTCTACTCCTTTATGCATTAAATAGGCCATACGATAAGTTAATACGCGTGTTTTTCCGGAACCTGCACCTGCTATAACAATCATAGGTCCATTAATTTGTACCGTTGGTGCGTATTGCGCTTCGTTTAGCTGACTTAAATATTTTTCCAATGTTCTGTAATTTTTGAATTGTAAAAATACAAATTGTGATGCGCTTCTTTAGATGGATTAGTGATTAATTATAAACAATTGAATCATTAATTCTCAAATACTAGTCAGTAAAAACAAAACTTAGCCTTGACTTTTACTTTAAATAATTTTACTGAAGTATTTATTATTTTTTTCAATGTACAAATTCTCTATTATTAGACAATTTTCCTTAAATCTGTACATAAATTAACATTTTTAATAAATATACTAAAGTTAGTTTTGCAAGAAATTTATAAACATAAAATTTATTATGAAAGCAGTAGTATTTATTATTACAATATTAATTTCAACTCTTTGTATTTCTCAAACAGATATTTGGATATCAAACAGTGAAGATTTTGCAAACTGGACATTTGAAGATGTTGATAATGATGGAAGTGATTGGCAAATAGATGATAGTGGAAATAATGGTGGTTTTGGCTTTAATGGAACTGTGTTTTTTTCTGATGCAAATAGTAAAACACCTAACAATCTTTTAAAATCTCCAACTTTTAATATTAACTCATCTTTAACTACTTTAAATTTCGAAATGAGAATTGGTAATGCCATAGGAGCACCATTCACTCAAGAAAATTATGCAGTTTATATTTACGACTCCAGTATTAACCCAACTGGTATTTATACTTCTGCAACAGAAATTATTAATACAAGTGCAAATCAATCTTCTTCATCAGAGATAATAACAGCTTCAATTCCAACTAGTTTTGCAGGAAAAAATGTTGGTATAATAATTCGACATTATAATAATAGTGGAACTTTTGGTAATTTATTATTAGTGGATGATTTTAAAGTTACTTCTCCTATGAATATTCCAAACCTAATTTTATCAGCTAAAGTATTCTTACAAGGTGCTTCTTTTACTCCAAACGTTGGAGAAGAAAGCCTAATGCGTGATGACCTAAGAGCTGCTAATATTCTACCAACAACTAGTCCATACCAAGATAATTTAACTTGTAATTCTAATATATTTACTACTACTGGAAATAATGCAATAGTTGATTGGGTATATGTTAGCTTAATTGATAAAAATGATAATACAACTATACTATACAGCAAATCTGCACTATTACAAAGAGATGGCGATATAGTTGATGCAGAAGATGGCATTTCAAATCTTAACATTCTAGCACCAGTAGATGATTATTTCGTATCAATAAACCATAGAAATCATTTAGAAATCTTAAGTTTAAATTCGCTTTCACTATCTAATTCAACAACTACTATAGATTTTTCAGACTATAACAACCAAATAACTTACGGGTCTAATGCTCAGACATCTTATGAGGTTTCACCTGGATTAGTTGCTATGTGGGCTGGAGATGTAAATAATGACGGTAAATTAAACTATATCGGAGCTGAGTCAGAAATTCCTTTTATTTCTAGTCAAGTTTTTAACGATCCAAATAATTCTTTATTTGGCGGTCCTCCAGTTGCTACTTATAGTTCTTTAGGTTATTACAGTGCAGATATTGATATGAATGGACAAACAATATATATAGGAGCAGGCTCTGACATTCCATTTTTAAGTGGTAATATTTTTAATAATCCTTCTAACTCTTTATTTGGTGGCCCACCAACCGCAACTTATACATTTATACAACAGATACCTTAAATTGATAATTACTTTATAAATTTAATAGATTTACACAAGAAAAGCCTCTAAATTAAAATTTAGAGGCTTTTCTTGTAGCTTATACTATAGGTAATTATAATTACTTTATAGTACAAGAAGTTTTTTTTAGAGCTGTTCTATCTTTTCAAAATATTCTGTATATTAACATTTTATACTATTACCCAAAACTTATGAATAAAATTTACATCTTATTAGTTCCTATTATTTTTCTTGCCTGTAAAGATCATAATGAGATAAGTCCCATAACTGAAGTTGTTTCTGAAGTAAAAGTAGCCATAGAAAAAACTGACAATCATAAACTATTTTCTATTTTAGGAAACTTTTCTAAACCTTTAGCGAATAATACAAATAGTAATATTGTTCTAAGTAGTACAGAAGGCGATAAACTTTTTATGTTTTCTGAAAATAATAGCCGTATTCCAAAACTTATTTACAACACTCCAAATGTAGGTAATAACTTTGCATGGTCTAAAGACGGAATACATATTTACTTTAAAGAAAAAACAATAGATTATAAAACCAAAATAATTAAATTAAACACAAAAACTCTAGAAAAAAAAGAGCTTAAGAACCTACCAAAACATACTACTCTAAAAGCATTAAAAATTAGTGATACCATTTATTACTTAGATGATAAAACCTTAGCCGTAAAAGCAAAGTTTAAAAATACAGAATGGCCTATTTCTAGCGAAAAAGGAAATTATTATAATATTGAAGTTTCTCCAAACAACAAATATATTATAGCTCATAAAGGCTCTTTTATTTATTTATTTACAACATCTGGAGAGTTTATAAAAAAATTAGGTAAAGGCATTGCTACAAGTTGGCATCCTAACAGTAAACAAATTATTGGTTTTATTGACACTTCAGTAGACGGACATCAAACTACTGGATCAGAACTATATTTATATCATATAACTGATGATCCCATTCAAATAACACATTCTGTTGATAAAATAGAAACTTGGCCTTCATTTAAAAACGATACCGAAATTATGTTTCGTGACGAAAAAAGAAATGGAATTTTATCGACAAATATTAAAGAATATATTAAGTGAAATTAAACCTTTACATCTGTTTTTTCTTCTGCTTCATCTGTTTCAATACTTTTAGTCAAACAATAGTTATAGATCCAGGTCACGGATATTGCTCTGACTGTACTCAAAGTTGTACTTCTAATATAAGAAGTAATACCGAAATTCTAACTGCTATGAGTGTTGGAGATAAACTCTCTACCTTATTACAAAACTGTTCTTCTGTTACTAGTTACTTAACACGAACTTCATCCGATTGTGGAGATTTTCCTTCTTTATCACAACGCGCAGCAATGTCAAATAGTTGGAGTGCAGATCGCTTTTTAAGTATTCATTGTAATGCTGGCGGTGGTTCTGGAACAGAAACATTTTGGTGTGATAATAGTAGTTCCTCAAATGTAGCTTGTGAAAGTTTTGCTACAGAAGTTCAAACCCAAATGGTAAACTACGGAGATTGGAACTCTAGACGTGTGGTAGAAGACGATTCCTATTTGAATTTTCATTTAGGCGTATTAAGTCCAACTAATGCTATTGGTTGTTTAAGTGAAATTGGATTTGTAGATTCTGCAGATGCTACAAAATTATTAGACGATACTTGGAGAAATAAGTTTGCCTTAGCTTATTATATTTCCTTACAAAATGATTTAGGAATAACTACATGTACAGGTTTAGATTGTTCTAGTGCCATACCAATAACTTGTGGCGTTACTTATAATGGAAGCAGTTCATCGGATACATCTTTAGTAGATACTTATGGTTGTAATACATGGACAGAATCTGGCCCAGAACGAATTCATACCATTACACCTACTTCTAATGGAACGCTTACTGCTAGTTTAAGCAATTTTACAGGAGATTTAGACGTTTATATTTTAGGAAGTTGCAACCCTTCTGATTGTTTAGGAACTGTCAGTTCATCTTCAGCAACCTATATAAATGCAATTGCAGGAACCACTTATTATATTGTTGTAGATGCAGATGATGGTAGCGGAAGTAGTTACGATTTAACGGTTACTTGTCCTATTGAAGATATTTATATTAATAATGCCAGTAGCAATATAAATAATTTGGCTCCTGGATATGACATTATCATTACTTCAAACCAAAACTACACAGGAACTTCAACAACAATATATGATTCATATCTATATTATTATTTATCTTCCGATTGTAGTGTTGATGGCTCTGATTTAATATTAAATAATCAAAATTTTTCTAGTCTAAATACTAATACAAATTCTGACACTATTATTCAAGCCTTAACAATTCCAAGTACAACCACAGCTGGAAACTACAACATAATACTTTTTAGTGATGCGACAAATGTTATTCCGGAAGATAATGAAACTAACAATACACTTTGCATACCTATTACTATAACTACTCCAACACTAGATTGTACTAATAGTATTCCTTTAACTTGTGGTGTAACTTACAGTGGGATAGATTCAACATCCAATTCTTATATAGAAAGTTATGGCTGTAATTCTTGGACAGAATCTGGGCCAGAACGCATACATACTATTATACCAAATGGTAACGGAACATTAACTGTAACTTTAAGTAATTATACTGGTGATTTAGATGTCTATATTCTAGGTAGTTGTGATCCAACAGACTGTTTAGGAACCGTATTTTCTGATTCTGCAACTTTTTCAAATGCAATTGCTGGAACTACATATTATATTGTTGTGGATGCAGATGATGGTAGCGGAAGCAGTTACGACTTAAATATAAGTTGTCCTTCTGCAAATCAAGTAAAATTAAACCCTAAAGTGTTTTTGCAAGGCGCTTTATTGTCAAACGCAAATACCAATATAATGAGAGACGATCTTAGAACTTTAAGTTATTTGCCTACAACTTCTCCATATACAGATACTGCTACTTGTTTATCATCAGTATTTAATTCTGGTGGAACTAGCGGAACAGGCAATATAAATGATGATATTGTAGATTGGATTTGGATAGAACTAAGAGACGAAAATGATAATACTAGTATAATTAAAGGCAAGTCAGCTTTACTTCAAAAAGATGGAGATATTGTTGATTTAGATGGAATATCAGAATTAAGTTTTGATATTCAACATAATAATTATTTTGTTGCTATAAAACATAGAAATCATTTAGCAGTAATTAGCGATTCTGTTTTCGCATTAACAGACCAATTAACTACAGTAGATTTTACTAACACCTCTACTCCAATTACTTTTGGTACAAACGCACAAGCAGTCGTTTCTGGAACTCCAAACGTATTAGCTCTTTGGGCTGGAGATGTAAATAATGATGGTAAACTAAACTATATCGGAGCTGAGTCAGAAATTCCTTTTATTTCTAGTCAAGTTTTTAACGATCCAAATAATTCATTATTTGGTGGTCCACCAGTAGCAACTTATAATTCTTTAGGGTATTATAATGCAGATATTGATATGAATGGGCAAACAATATATATAGGAGCTGGATCTGATATTCCATTTTTAAGTGGTAATATTTTTAATAATCCATCTAACTCTTTATTTGGTGGTCCACCAATCGCAACTTACACATTTACGCAACAATTACCGGAAGGTGCTAATTAATTTTTAAGATTTTTAATGATATGAATTATAGATTATCCTTATTTTTGGTAAAAACTTAACTAATAATTATGGATACTATTTTAACTTTTATTACAAGTATTTCTTGGTGGCTTTGGGTTATTATAGTATTTGCTATAATTGCACTTAGAGATATTTTGCAAAAAAATCATACAATAAGCCATAATTATCCAATAGTAGGACATATTCGTTATTGGTTTGAAAGTATTGGACCAGAAATTAGACAATATTTTGTAGCTAATAATCGCGAAGAATTACCTTTTAATCGAATAGAACGTGGCTGGATCTATGCTTCAGCTAAGAAAGAGAATAATTACGAAGGTTTTGGAACCGATCGTGATATATACGCACACCAGCACATATTTATAAATAATGCTATGATGCCTTATCAAATAGATAAAGATCATCCTAATGTTATAGACAAAACATTTCTACCTTGTGCTAAAGTAATGGGAGAATTCAACCAACGTAAGCGACCATTTAGACCAAAATCAGTTATAAACGTGTCTGCAATGAGTTTTGGATCACTTTCTGCTAAAGCTATAGAATCTTTAAATAAAGGTGTAGAAATAGCTGGTGCTTATCATAATACAGGTGAAGGTGGATTATCTTCTTACCATAGTAATGGTGGTGATGTGGTGTTCCATTTTGGAACAGGTTATTTTGGTGTTCGTGCAGATGATGGTGGTTTTTCAATGGATAAAATGATTAAATTAGTTCATGAGAATCCATTTATTCGTGCTATTGAAGTTAAACTATCTCAAGGTGCTAAACCAGGAAAAGGTGGTGTTTTACCTGGTGCTAAAATAACAGTTGAAATTGCTAAAATTAGAGGTGTAGAAATTGGTAAAGACGTATTATCTCCTCCAAACCATAAAGCTTTTTCTGATGTCCCTGAACTAATGATATTTATTGAACAAATAGCTAAAGCAACAGGTTTACCTGTTGGTATTAAAGCCGCTATTGGTAAATTAGAGCAATGGGAAGAATTAGCTGATATTATGGTTAAAACCGGAAAAGGTCCAGATTTTATTACAGTCGATGGCGGTGAAGGCGGAACTGGTGCTGCTCCTCCAAGTTTTGCTGATCACGTTAGTTTACCTTGGGTTTACGGATTTGGAGATTTATATAAACTTTTTAAAAACAAAGGGTTAAGCGAACGCATTATTTTTATTGGAAGTGGAAAACTTGGTTTTCCTGCTAAAGCCGCTATGGCATTTGCTATGGGAGCAGATTGCATTAATGTTGCACGAGAAGCTATGATGAGTATTGGATGTATTCAAGCGCAAGTTTGCCATACTAATAAATGTCCTACTGGAATTGCTACACAAAGCAAATGGTTACAAAGCGGAATTGACCCAACTCTAAAATCTGAACGATTAGCACAATACTTCAAAACGTTTAGAAAAGAATTTGTGGAAATTACTCACGCAGCTGGTTACGAGCATCCTTGTCAACTAACAATGGACGACATTGTAGTTAATGTAGATGATCATAATCTATCTAAAGAACTAAGCAGCACTTACAATTACAGTAAAGTTGAAGTACCTTTTAATGGTATGAAACCTTTAGTAGATTGTGAATTTTTAGGCGGACAAAAATAAAAGTAAATATTAAATTAGTGAAAAATAAACTATATGGACACTCAAACAATAGCAAACCTACTCTACTTTACAATACCAACAGTAATTACTGGACTTTTAGCGTATTTTTTATTACAACAATTTTTTAAGAATGAAGAAAGTCGTAGAGAAAATGATAATTTCAACTTAAAAAACATAGAAACAACCAAAGAAAGCTTACCAATACGTTTACAAGCTTACGAGCGTATGTCTTTATATTTAGAACGCATTTCTCCTAATAACTTATTACTACGTGTTTCGCCAATTACAGAAGACTCTAATGGTTATGAAAATTTATTAATTCAGAATGTAGAACAGGAATTTGAGCATAATTTAGCACAACAAATTTATGTGTCTGATGAATGTTGGAGTGTAATTAACACCTCTAAAAATGGGGTGATTAAAATTATTAGGAAAGCTAATATCAACGAAAAAATAACAACTGCAGATAAACTTAGAGAAGCTATTTTAACAGATATGGTTGAAAAACCATCGCCTACACTAATAGCGCTTTCTTATATGAGAAATGAAGTGAGTAAATTGTGGTAATCCTTAGCTCGAAGGTTTAAGTACGAAGATTGCAGAACTAAACAAAAAATTAAGAGTTATCAGACTTATACTGCCTACTAAGTACTGAAAAACTGAAAAATAATTATTGCCCTTCTAATTTTTCACTTTCATCCATTGTCTGACCTTTATCGTGCTTTTTAGCTGCATAATCAAAACCTTGCTTCCACCATTGCTCCATTAAATGCTTATTAAAAATAAGTGCATTTTCGGTAAGCTTTGTTGGTGTGTAGTATAAATTTAACTTTACATTTCTGTGTTTTGCGGCTAATTTACCAATAGCAATATCTCCTTTTTCAACTTGATCCATTAAATGTCCAAAAAGACTAATCATTAACGAAAACGGGTTTTTTCCCAATACTTTATTATAGGCTAAATCTTCACTTTCTAAAATAATGGCATCTACTTCTGTTGCACCACGTAAAATAGCTTCTCGTATTGGAATTACACAACCCAAACCACCATCTGCATATTCAAATCCATCTTTTTTAACCAAAGACATAAATGGAATATAATTACAAGAAATCCAAATCCACTCGCAAAACTCTTCGTAACTATGATCTTTAATAGATTTGTATTCTGTTCTATTCTTAGATAAATTAGTTACAGTAACTACGACATCTTCTTTAGTTTCTAAGATTTTATTGTATTCTTCAATAGAAAAATTCTTCTTTATATGTTTTCTAAGCGCTTTACTTTCTCCAAAAGTTCTACGCTTTCTAATAAACTGAATTAAAGAGTTAAAGTAGTTAATAGACACATATTCCCTATCTCCTTTTCGCTTAACTACAAAAGGATTTATACTAAAAATAGATTTCTGATTAACATTAGTATAGATATCATAAAGCTTACCAAGATCATTAACTGCCAGATGTGGCACTAATAAACTACCTGTAGATGTTCCTAAAAACATATCGTATTCACGCTTTTCTTGCTCCATTAAATACTGCGCAACGCCACCAGCAAATGCGCCTTTACTTCCGCCTCCAGAAATTACTAATGCTCTCAATATGCTATTGTTTAGATTTATTATCTTCTTGTTCTAATAGTCTTTTTGCAAAACTACTAAATCGCCAGTTATGATGTGTTGTCGCTTTCTTTAAATTTTCAGTTGCTAAGGTATTAAAAGCATTTAACTCTTTTAAGTATGTAAATGCATTTTGCCTAACTGTAAAACTATAAATAGAATTCGTGTAATTTACTATTTCATTATAAAAACTAGCTTTTTCATTATTTAGATAATCTTTAGTGTTTAAAGCTAAAACCAACCAAAGCAAACGCACATTTTTATCGTTATTACCAATAGTGTTTTTCGTTTTATTAAGGTATTGTCTTCTATACTTTGGGAAATTCACCCATAATTTATAAAGTGCTGCTTCTATAGTTAAATAAGATTTATCATCTAGTAATGTTTCAAATTGCAACTTAAACTTTTCTGGAATAGTTTTCATAGAAAAAGCTATAACCTGTCTTACTTTAACTTCCTTTGAGTTAAAAGCATCTAAAAGAATACTTTCGTAACCTGGATAATCTATTTTAGAAAGTGTTTCTTCTAAAACAATAGATTTCACAGCTTCTGAGCCGTTTGGCAAGTGAGTTACAATACTTGAAGGAACATAATTATCGTCCGAGTCTTTTCTATAACTTAAATAAGGCGATTCTAGATGTGTTAGTAAAAATGCGGTTTCTTCATTTTTTTCTAAAACTAGTCTCATTTGTGTTTCTTGCAATTCAGATGATAACAGCCATAAATCAAAAAAATTACTTAAATCCATTCCTGAAAATCGTTCTACTTCATCTATAAAATTTTCAGTTTCAACATTTTTAAATTTATATAACTCTAAATAACTCTTAATTGCTTGCTTAAAAGCCTTATCTCCTACTTTATCTCTTAGCGTATGCAAAGCCCAAGCGCCTTTTTTATAAAAGGTTGTGCTGCTTGATTTAGGATTTAATAACGCGGTACTTTTATTTGCTTGATCTTGTGCTACTAACTCTAAGTAATATTCGTAAAGCTTTTCGTAGTAATAATTTTCTCCAAAAACTTCTTTCTCGGCTAATAAGGCGTAATACGTAGCGAATCCTTCTTGTAACCAATGATGAGTTCCTGAAGTTTCGGTTACTAAATCTCCAAACCATTGGTGCGCTAATTCGTGTGCATTTACGTTAATATAATTATTATCGTTAAATTCTATAACATCTACCATAAACGCATCACTAAATATAGTACAACTGGTGTTTTCCATTCCAGAATACAGAAAATCTTTTACAGGAACTTGTTTGTAGTTTTGCCAAGGATAATCAACACCAATTTCATCCTCTAGGAAATCAAACATTTGCTTAGAATATCTGTAAGTTGATTCAACCTTAAGTGAATCTTTTGGATAATAGTAATGATTTAAAGAAATTCCGCTTTTAGAAAGCTCAGTGCTTTTATGGTATTTACCAATTGCCAACGCAACTAAATAGCTAGACATTGGTTTTTCCATAGTATAATGCCATTTGGTTTGTGTTTCTCCAACTATTTCCTCTTCTAGTTTTCCGTTAGAAATAACCTCAAAACCGTTGTTAACAGTTATAGATAAGTCAAACGTTGATTTATCGTTCATATCGTCTATACTTGGTAACCAATTACTGGTGTATTTTCCTTGACCTTGCGTCCAAATTTGCGGATTGTATTCTGGATGATTTATAGCTTCGTTCCAATTTATAAAGTAGAGTGCTTTATTAGGTTTTGTTTTATAAGTAATATTTAAAACGTATGTAGAACCAATTTTAAATTGAGGTTTATAGACGATTTGTTTTCCGTTATATTCATATTCCAAAATATTTTGATGATCTGAAAACTCAATGATTTCCATATTCTTGGCATCAATTATAATAGAGTCTGTTTCTTTTAGAATGGTGTAAGTATAATGTGCTTTCCCAAACACTACAGATGATTTAGCGTCAAATTCTATTTCAGCTGAAATAGAAGTAAAATCCACAACATCTGCTTGTTGCGAAAATCCAACACAACTAAAAAGACTTAATAAAAATATTAAAATTAGTTTCATAATAAAAGATAAATCAACTAGTAAGCCAAAATACAGTTTTTTAATATTTTTTAAGTTGAAGCATTACTGATATTTCTATATAGTTTTAAACATTTTAAACTAACAACTAACTAAAAATGTATAAATAAACCCTTTCTAAATCAATTGAAATATTTTAAATTCGTAATATGAGTGCAAACCTACAAACTCCAATAGATTACTTAAAAGGCGTTGGTCCAAATAGAGCAACGTTGCTTAAAAAGGAGTTAGGAATTAATACGTATCAGGATTTACTCAACCTGTTTCCAAACCGATATTTAGATCGTACCAAGTATTTTAAAATTAATCAATTAGTAAATTCTAATGCAGAAATACAGATTGTTGGAAAAATAACACGTTTTCAAGATGCTGGAACTGGAAGAGCAAAACGCTTAGTTGCCACTTTTACAGACGAAACTGGCAGTATAGAATTGGTATGGTTTAGAGGTGCAAAATGGATTAAAGATAGCCTTAAACTGAAAACAGATTATGTTATTTTTGGTAAGACAAATGTGTTTGGAGGAAAGTACAGTATGCCGCATCCAGATATTGAATTATTAGCGGAACACGAGAGTGGATTAAGAAGTGCTTTACAAGCTATTTATCCATCCACAGAAAAGCTCTCAAATCGAGGAATTACCAATCGTGTTTTAACCAAAATAATGCAACAATTATTTTTGGAAACTAAAGGGAAATTTGTTGAAACTTTACCAGATAATTTACGTTCAGAAGTTAAATTAATTTCAAAATCTGAAGCGCTTTTTAACATCCATTTTCCAACCACATCAGAGCTACTTTCTAAGTCACAATTTAGATTAAAATTTGAAGAATTATTTTACATTCAACTACAATTAATTCTTAAAAATTTAATTCATAAATCAAAAATAAAAGGGTTTCCTTTTAACGAAATCGGTCCTTATTTTAACACTTTTTTCAAAGCGCATTTACCCTTTAATTTAACCAATGCACAAAAGCGTGTAGTTAAAGAAATTAGACAAGACTTAGGAAGCAATGCACAGATGAATAGATTACTTCAAGGCGATGTTGGATCTGGAAAAACCATAGTCGCTTTAATGACTATGCTAATGGCTTTAGATAATGGTTTTCAAGCTTGCTTAATGGCGCCTACTGAAATTTTGTCAGTACAGCACTATAATGGATTATTAGAATTATGTAAACCTTTAAATATCAGAATAGAACTACTTACAGGATCAAGTAAAACTTCAAAAAGAAAAGAGATACATTCGGCTTTAGAAAGTGGTGAATTACATATCTTGATAGGTACTCATGCTTTGCTTGAAGATAAAGTAAAATTCAAAAATTTAGGCTTAGCCATTATAGATGAACAGCATAGATTTGGAGTTGCGCAACGCAGTAAATTGTGGAAAAAAAACACGATTCCTCCACACATTTTAGTAATGACTGCAACGCCAATTCCGCGTACTTTAGCAATGTCTGTTTATGGTGATCTAGATATCTCAATGATAGATGAACTACCTGCAGGAAGGCAACCCATAAAAACGGTTCATAGATTCGATAATAATCGTTTAAAAGTTTTTAATTTTATTCGTCAAGAAATCAAAAAAGGACGACAAGTTTATGTGGTTTATCCGCTGATTCAAGAGAGCGAAAACATGGATTACAAAGACCTTATGGATGGTTACGAAAGTATAGCTCGAGATTTCCCTTTACCAGAGTTTCAAATCTCTATTGTACATGGAAAAATGAAACCCGCAGATAAGGAATTTGAGATGCAACGTTTTATAAAAGGAGAGACACAAATAATGGTGGCAACAACTGTAATTGAAGTTGGTGTAAATGTTCCAAATGCAAGTGTTATGATTATAGAAAGTGCAGAACGATTTGGACTATCTCAACTCCATCAATTACGTGGTCGAGTTGGTCGAGGAAGCGAACAAAGTTATTGTATTTTAATGACGAGTCACAAACTAAGCGAAGGCAGTAAAACTAGATTAAATACTATGGTAAGAACTAACGATGGTTTTGAAATTGCCGAGGTTGATTTAAAATTACGTGGTCCAGGAGATATTATGGGAACGCAACAAAGTGGAATCCTAAATCTTAGGATTGCAGATATAGTTAAAGATGTCGACATTCTAAAACACGCACGCTATCACGCTAAAAAAATAATTACAAAAGACCCAAGGTTAGCTTTGGAAGAAAATAAGAGTATTATGGATACATATAGACAAATGAGCAAGTATAAGAATATTTGGAATTATATAAGTTGATTCTATAGCTTACTTAATAAATCCTCTTTTCAGAAAAGAACCACTATGTTTGTAACATTCTTTAAATAATCACTACTAATAATTAACAACCTAAAATTTAAGAATCAACAAAAAATGCTTCATTTAAAACTAGACACAGATCCAAGTTGGGCAAAAATAGCAGAACAAGATTTAGAAGAAATACTAACAGATCATGCTTGGTGCGAGCAAAAAGCTGCAACCAATGCCATAACTATTATTACACTTAATTCTGAACATGAAGATCTGGTTGAAGAACTTACCGAACTTGCACAAGAAGAATTAGAGCATTTTCAGCGTGTTTGTAAAAAAATTAAAGCAAGAGGCTACAAATTAGGTAGAGCTCGAAAAGATCATTATGTAAATGAGCTTTATAAATTTACAAATACTGGCGGAAGTCAATTACAAAGTATGGTAGATAGACTACTCTTTTCGGCTATGATTGAAGCAAGAAGTTGTGAACGCTTTAAATTACTCCATAAACATATTCAGGATCAAGAATTATCTCAGTTCTATTACGAGTTAATGGTTAGTGAAGCTGGACATTACACCACATTTATTACTTTAGCTAGAAAATATGGTAAAAATATAGATGTAGAAAAACGCTGGCAAGAACTAGTAACTTTTGAAGCTGAATTAATTAAAAATTACGGAACACATGGCAGTATTCATGGTTAGATTTAATGTGAAAAATAAAAATACAAAAATTGGTTTAAAGGTTATAAGTTGATTTGTTTAACTGTTTATTTGTCATTCTGCGCTACGATGCAGAATCCATAATCTATCTAGAAAAAACAATTTAGACTTTTAAATCTTTAAGGAAGAAATTCTATTATAAAAAAAGCAGATCTATAAGCCGAATTTTGTATTCTTTAGAGAACTAAAAAACCCTTATCATTTATCTACGTGCACTGTTACCAGTACACTTTAGCTCTCTACCCTTTAACATTACGCGTGTACGCTCAAACGTTAATTTACATGAGATTGCACCGTATAGAGTTTACCTGGTTTCACTACAGCATTACCTGTACATACTTTCTGTTGCACTTTTCCTAATCTCTCGACTGATGGCTGTTAGCCACTATACTACACTATGGTGTTCGGACTTTCCTCATCTTAAATAAATCAAGACGCGATAAGGCGATCTGCTTTAAGTTGCAAAGGTACAATTAAGAGAAAACAAAATACAAATAAGAATCTATTAATATTTGTTAATAACTATTGACTATTTCAGTTTCCAAAAACTACGTATTGTTATTGCTATTCTTTAAATTTGTTGATCATTAAAATAGTTATTATAATTGGAACATTTTGTAGTATCGGCTCGTAAATACAGACCACAAACGTTTAAGGACGTTGTTGGTCAGCAAGCTATTACAAATACGTTATTAAGTGCTATTGAAAACAATCATTTAGCACAAGCCTTGTTATTTACTGGTCCTAGAGGTGTTGGTAAAACCAGTTGTGCTCGTATTTTGGCTAAAATGATTAATTCTGAAGGTTATGACATAACCGATGAGGATTTTGCTTTCAATATTTTTGAATTAGATGCAGCTTCTAACAATTCTGTAGACGATATTAGAAGCCTTACAGATCAAGTTAGAATTCCACCACAAGTAGGAAAATACAAAGTATATATTATAGATGAGGTGCATATGCTTTCTCAAGCCGCTTTTAATGCCTTTTTAAAGACCTTAGAAGAACCGCCAAAACATTGTATATTTATTTTAGCAACTACAGAGAAACATAAAATTATTCCAACCATTTTATCACGTTGTCAAATTTTCGATTTTAAACGAATTACGGTTTCTGATGCTAAAAACTACTTAAAATACATTGCTAAAGAGCAAGGTATTACCGCAGATGAAGATGCATTACATATTATTGCTCAAAAAGCAGATGGCGCCATGAGAGATGCTTTATCTATTTTTGATCGTGTGGTTAGTTTTGCTGGAAAAAACCTAACAAGACAAGCGGTAACCGAAAACTTAAATGTCTTAGATTACGAAACATATTTTAGTTCTACCGATTATATTTTAGAAAATAAAATCCCTAATTTATTGGTGCAGTTTAACGAAATTCTTGCAAAAGGATTTGATGGACATCACTATATCTCTGGATTAGCTAGTCATTTTAGAGATTTATTAGTTTGTCAATCTCCAGAAACACTTTCGTTATTAGAAGTTGGAGATCAAACCAAAGAAAAATACGCTAAGCAAGCAATTAAATCTAGTCAAGAGTTTTTAATTCAAGGTATAGAATTAGCAAACGCTACAGACTTAAAATATAAAAGCAGTAAAAACCAGCGTTTATTAGTAGAGCTTTGCTTAATGCAATTAGCATCTATTACACACGATTCTGCTAAAAAAAAAAGCTTAGCCGCTACATAATTTCACCTTCATTTTTTAGAACTAAAGGTATTGAGCCAATAAAAATTAGCACACCAGAAGTAACTACACCAGTTTCTGAACCAAAAACAGTAGCTCAAACAGAATCTTCAAAAGTTGAAATACAAGAAAAACCTAAAATTGTTTTAAATCAAGCTACAAAAAGAACTTCTGGGTTATCTTTAAAAAGTATAAAAGCTAAAAAAGATCATTTAATAAAGCAGTTAGATGTTGTAATAGATGAGGAAAATCTACCAACAGACACGTTTACAGAAGCCACTTTTTTGGAGATTTGGAAAGCGTACATAGATAATCTTGAAGAGAAAAGAGAATTTAATATGGCTTCTATTTTAAGTTTAGCCACTCCAAAACTTAATGGCGCAATAGTAAACCTTACATTTCCTAATGAAACTAATAAGATTGAATTAGAACGTGAATCTTACGATATTTTAAATCACCTTAGAAAGACACTAAACAACTATGACATATCTTTTAATATTGATGTAAACGAAGTTCTTCAGAAAAAATACGCTTATACTTCTCAAGAGAAATATAACAAACTAAAGGAAACTTACCCTAATTTAGAACTCCTTAAAAATATGTTTGATTTAGATATTAAATAGTCTCCCGTTTTTAAAAAACAATTAAAATGAAAAAACTAATTTCTTTTATCAGTTTAGTAATAATTATCGGTTTCTTTTTAAGTTGCGATGGTCGTGATCGTGTACATAAATCGCCTGAAAGAGTTTTAAAAGAAAATAAATTATTGGATTCTTTTAGTGAAGAAGTTAAATTTTTTCCAGAAAAAGCAGAAAAACATATTACTGATTCTATTTTAAGTAATAATTTTAGAATACAAATAATTACTACAACTGACATGAATAGTTCAGTATTAAAAGAATTTAAAATTAAAAACACTAATTATAAACAATACTATAGAGACAACAACTCCTACGTTATAGTTCATTATAAAGACCAAATCATATTTGAAAACCAAATCAATAAACAATTCATTTTAAAACACGATAAATCCTTTATTGATTTTAAGTCTGAATGTACACTTCATAGTGTTTGGCTAGACAGCAGTACAAATAATGAATTTATTACAATAATCATTGACTATTGTGCTCCAGAATCTAATATGTGTAATCTTTACGAACTAAAAATTACAAAAGATAGCGCTTATTATATTCAACCTATTTTTGACGAATTAGATTAAAATACAATAAATAGACTTAGAAATATTATGAGTGACGCTATAAAAATGCTTGGACTTAAATTACCAACGGATCCAAGATGGGTAAATATTGTAGAGAAAAATGTAAAAGAGATCTTAACAGACCATGCCTTTTGTGAGCAAAAAGCAGCTAGCACAGCTATTTCTTTTATTGTAGGCTTCCCAGAATACAGTGACTTAGTTACAGAAATGACTGCTTTAGTAAAAGAAGAAATTAGTCATTTTAAAATGGTACACGATCGTATTTTAGCTAATGGTTGGGTTTTAGGTAGAGATAGACGAGACGATTATGTCATAAAGCTAATTACTTTTTTTCCAAAAGGCGGAAGTAGAACCACACAATTAGTGCACAGATTATTATATGCGGCTTTAATTGAAGCCAGAAGCTGTGAACGTTTTAGACTATTATCAGAAGAATTAAAAGATAAAGAACTGGCAGAATTCTATTACAAATTAATGGTAAGCGAAGCTAACCACTACACTATGTTTTTAAGCTTTGCTAGACAATATGGAAACCTTGAAGAGGTAAACAATAAGTGGCAAGATTTACTTAGCTTTGAAGCAGAAATAATGAAAGACCTAAGTAAAGATGGAACTATCCACGGATAAGTTTTAAATATATTTAAAGCATAAAAAAATCCAATTCTTTCAAATTGGATTTTTTTATTTTATGTAATATAGAATTATAGCTTTATACCAAATCCAAATTGCAAATTCTTATTTATAGCTTCTAAACCAGTTAAATCATCAAATATATTTGTTAAACCATAAGAAAAACGTGCGTCAACAAATATTTCATCTGTTATCATATAAGTTAAACCAGCAATTCCAGAATAGACTAAATTTTGAAAACCATCTTCGTAATCATGCGCTTTTAAACTAATTTGCGGTCCAACACCTAAAGCTATTTTACGTGTAATTTTGTAATTCAACAAAATTGGCATTTGTAAATAATCTAAACGAAATTCTTTATCTTTTGCACCTTCTGCAGAAAACTGAATTTCTGGAGCTATAGAGAACTTTTCTGAAATACCATATTCAGCAAGAAAACCAATTGCAAATCCATTTCTATGTGCATTTTCTACTCCAGCAGGAACTTCTGGTCTAAAGTCTAAATTTGTAACATTAAAACCTGCTCTTACACCAAACACATTCTCTTGTGCAAATGTTAAAGAAACACTGAATAATAAGGCGATTATTAGTAAATATTTTTTCATTTATTTTAGTTTATTGTGTTTAATTCTATGGCTAATATAATAGTTTTAAATAATATGCTTAAATAAAATAGCTAAAATACCTAATCTATCTTTGTTTGACCAGAAACCTTATTATGATACACGCTTTTTATAATACCATCTGACAATCCAATTTTAGGAACATAAATATTTTTAGCTCCAGACCATTTCATTGCTGATAAATAAATACGACAAGCAGGTATAATTACATCTGCTCTATCTTGATTTAAGTCTAGTTTATATATGCGTTCTTCATAAGAATAACTTTGAAGCATCTTATAATAAGACGTTAAATAGAAATAAGTTAAAGGTTTTGATTGTGCTTTACCAGAAAGTTTAAATATCTTGTTAATATTACCTCCAGAACCAATAACTTCTATATTTGAGTATTTTTTTGTTTTGGATGTAATCCACTCCTCAAGTTCTAGCCAAGCTTCCTTTTTAACAATATCTTTTAATAAACGTACTGTTCCTATTTTAAAAGATTTAGAATCTATTTTTTTTCCTTTATGAATAACTGAAAACTCTGTACTACCACCACCAACATCTACATACAAATAGGTCTTATCTGGTTTTATAAAATCATTTAAATCTGTTTCCGCAATTATTGCAGCTTCTTCTTCGCCTTCAATAATATCAATATTAACACCTGTTTCCTTAAAAATAAAAGCAACTAATTCTCTACCATTTTCAGCTTCGCGCATTGCAGATGTTGCACATGCTTTATATTTTACAACCTTATGAGATTTCATTAAAAGTTTAAAAGCAGCCATAGTATCTAACATACGCGCTTTGTTTTCTTTTGAAATCTTACCTTTCATGAAAACGTCTTCACCTAAACGAATAGGCACACGAACTAATGAGCTTTTTTTAAACTGAACCGGTTCTCCTTTAACTTCTATAATATTAGAAATTAAAAGCCTAACAGCATTGGAACCTATATCTATTGCTGCATATTTTTTTATATTAAGCATAAATGGTTAGTTTAATTGATCTTTCAAAAAATCATAAGTTGCAAATTGCGAACGAATTTTAAGTTTCGTTGTCTTTTTATATGAATTATTGCCAGATTCGTTTAAAATACGCGATTTTACATTATCGTTCCAACAAATATTAAATATTTCTATCAATTGTTCTTTTATGGCTTCATCATAAATAGGACAAGTCACTTCTACCCTATTTTCAATATTTCTTGTCATCCAATCTGCGGATGAAATAAACACTTTAGGTTGATTATTATTACAAAAAACAGACATTCTTGTGTGTTCTAAAAATTTATCTATTACACTAGTAACTTCAATATTTTCACTCATACCTTTTACACCAGGAATTAGACAACAAATCCCTCGAACTATCATTTGAATCTGAACACCAGCCTGACTTGCCGCATATAATTTATTAATCATTTTATAACTAGAAATACTATTCATTTTTAACCGAATATGTGCAGGCTTACCTTCGGATTTATTCTTAATTTCTTGATCTATTAATTTATAAAATGCATTTCTAGTATAATGTGGCGATGTTATAATATGTTTAAAACGGTAAATTTTGTAATTAACCTCAAAGAAATTAAATACTTTATTTACGTCTTTTAAAATTTTCTGATTAGCCGTAAAAAGTGTAAAATCTGTATATATTTTAGCTGTAGACTCGTTAAAATTACCCGTACTTATAAAACCATAACGTTTAATTTTAGAATCTTCTTCGCGTTCTATAACACACATTTTACTATGCACCTTTAATCCTTGAACTCCAAAAATTAAATTAACGCCTTCTCGCTGCATTTGTTCTGCATATTCAATATTTGCCTGCTCATCAAAACGAGCTTGAATTTCCATAGAAACCGTTACTTTTTTACCGTTTTTAGCTGCATTAATTAAAGAACTTGCTACTTGAGAAATTTCTGCTAACCTATATATTGTAATTTTTATTGATCTTACTTTTGGGTCTAACGCTGCTTCTCTTAAGAATTTTACCACATAAGAAAACGTTTGATATGGTGTATAAAGTAAATAATCTTTTTCTAAAATAGACGTAAAAATACTACCTTCCAAACTTAAATCTTTTATTGGTAAAGCTTCAATTTTATCGTACAACAAATCTGTTCTTCCTAAGCTTGGAAAACTCAAATAATCTCTACGGTTATGATATCTTCCTCCAGGAATTCTACTATCTGTAGCATCAATTCCCATTTTATCTGTAAAAAAGTTTAATGTACTCTTGTCTATAGTTTTATCGTAAACAAATCTAACTGGTTCGCCTTCTTGACGTTCTTTTACAGAGTCGCTTATTTTCTCCATAAAACTTTTACTTAAATCACTCTCAAGATCCAATTCTGCATCACGGGTAATTTTAATCATATGCGCTGTGATTTTTTTATAATCGAAAATATTAAAAATATCATCTAAACATAAACGCATTACATCATCTACCATAATAATGTAATCTTTACCTTCTTTTTTAGGTAATACAATAAAACGATCCATATTCTTAGAAATCTCAATTAAAGCATACTGATGATTTCCTTTTTTTAAATGCATATTTATAGCTAAATAAGCTGCACTGTCTTTTAAATTTGGTAATTCTATATCTTCGTTTAAAATAATTGTAACTAAAGCTGGACTTATTTTTTTAATAAAATAATCTCTTAAAAAGTTTTTTTGAGAATTATCTAACTCCTTTTCATTAATAATAAAAATATCTTCTTTTTCTAATTCTAATTCAATTTTATTAAGGATTTTTAAACTTTCTGTTTGTTGTTTAATTACTATTTCTGTAATTTGAGTTAGTAATTCTGATGCTTTTATTCCACCTAGCTCTGTTTTTCCAGCTTTACCTGCATCGTCAATTCGCTTTACCGTTGCGTATCTAACCTTAAAAAATTCATCTAAATTATTAGAAAAAATCCCAAGAAAACGCATACGCTCAATTAATGGCACTGTTTTATCTGCTGCCTCTTGAAGTACACGACCATTAAATTGCAACCAACTTAATTCTCGGTTTGTATATATATAATTAGTTTTTGTCATTGTTTTAGTAATCTTAAGGCAAAGATAATTTATTACTCGCTTATTTTAAATCTCTATGAAACACTATTTTAATTGTTTCTCCATTTTCAATAGATTCCCATTTTTCTACATCAAAAGAAATAACGACAACACCAGATGTTGGAATGTTATCTATAAATTCTGAACCTAATTGACTTGCCAATAAAGTAAAAGTAGGATTATGTCCAAAAACGACTAAAGTATTTATGTGATTTGGACAAGATATAATTACGTTAAATGCGGATTCTCCAGAAAAATCATACAAATCTGAGTTTAGTTGAGCTTCAATATTATTCCATTTAAGGTTTTTTATAAAAATCTGAGCCGTTTCTTTAGTGCGTTCAGCTTTACTCACTAAAATAAGATCTGGGTTTATAGTTGAGTCCTTAGCTAATTCTAAAGAAACTAATTCAGCATCATTTATTCCTCTTTTATTAATTGGTCTTTTAGAATCTATTAAATTATTATCCCAACAAGATTTAGCGTGACGTATTAATATTAACTGTTTCATTTTAAGGCTGTAATCTTGTTTTTATCCAATTATATTCTTCATCTAATTTATAAACTATTCTATCATGTAATCTATTTGGTCTTCCTTGCCAAAACTCCATAGAAAATGGTTCTATAATAAATCCACCCCAAAAACTAGGACGTTCAATCTCCTTATTTTTGTAAGTTTCTTCTAAAGCTTTTAGTTTAGCTTCTAATAATTCTCGATTTTCAATTGGCTGACTTTGATTTGATGCTATTGCTCCTAATTGGCTACCTTTTGGTCTTGACTCAAAATAACCGTCGCTTAAATTTGCAGCTATTTTTTTAGCTTTCCCTTTTATTATAATTTGACGTTCTGCTCCTGCCCAAAAAAAGCTTAAACATACGTTTGGGTTCACTAAAATTGCTTTTCCTTTTTCACTTTCGTAATTAGTGTAAAAAATAAAACCCTCGTAAGTGTATTTCTTTAGTAACACGACTCTACTCTTTGGAAAACCATCTTTTCCAATAGTAGAAATAGTCATTGCATTAGTTTCGTCTTTCGGAAAAAAATGATCGACTTCATAAAACCACTTCTGAAATAACTCTATAGGGTTTTCTGGCGTATCTTTTAAAAGTAATTCGCCTTGCTCATAAGACTTTCTATAATTGCTTAAATCTTTTTCCATAGGGTGAAATTAAGAATATTTAGTGTTTTTAGCTTATGATTAGATCAATAATCATCAAATTTTGAAATTAACTAAAACTCGAATACTTTTCCGTCATCTCCTAAAAGCACGTTATCAAATTCTGTTTGTGCTTCGGTTTTAAAAACGTTTAAATCGTTGTAACGTGTAGAGTAATGTCCTAAAATTAAAGTTCCAACATTAGCTTGTTTTGCAATACTTCCTGCTTGTTTTGCTGTACTATGTTTTGTTGGCGCTGCTAATTTTGCGTGTTGTTCTAAAAATGTAGATTCATGATACAAAACTGTAGCCTCTTTTATTATTGGAATAATAGCTTCATTATATGCTGTATCGCTACAAAAAGCATAACTTTTTGGCGGATTTGCAGGTTTAGTCATAGTTTCATTTTTAACCAATTCTCCTGCTAAATTTGGAACATCTGCGCCTTGTTTTAACTTTCTGTAATAAGCTACATCTATACCTTCGTTTAAAACCGCATTCATATCTAATTTTCTGTAGCCTTCTGATTCTTTAAACAAAAAACCATTGGTATAAACTCTATGGTCTAAAGGAATTGTGGTTACTGAAACGTTTTCATCTTCAAAAATAACATCACTTTCCTTATTTGTTAACTCGTGAAAAATCAATTTATAATTTGTCCAAGAATTTCCTAATTTAAGCTGAAGTAGAATAGATTCTTTTAGGCCTTTTGGTGCGTGAATATGTAAATCTGCTTCGCGACCTAATAACCTAAATGTCGAAATTAATCCTGCCAAACCAAAACAATGATCGCCGTGTAAGTGCGAAATAAAAATATGTTTAATTCGGTTAAACTTTATTTTATGCTTTCGTAATTGCACTTGTGTACCTTCGCCACAATCTATTAAAAACACATGGTTATTAATTTCTAAAACCTGTGCGGTTGGATTGGTAAAAGTTCGTGGTGTTGCACTATAACAACCTAAAATATTTAATTTCATTAAAAAAAAATTAAATACCTAAATCGCGTTCCATATCTTCCATTTCAATCACATCTTTAGCTTCTTGACGTGTTGGAACTACTATAATTTCGTCTGGAGACAAGCTTAAATCAAACGTGTTTGAAACAATTACAAACGACTTCTTTGCTTCGCGATGTAACTTCGACAATCTTAAAAACTCAATAACGTCTTCTAAAACAATTGTTTTTAAACTTGTTAATTGAATAATAATGTGTTGATTTTTAAACTTTGGATATAAAGCTTCAATCTTTTTTACTAATTCAATTACCGTTACTTTTTCTTGTGTAATAATTGAAATATTTTCGTTTGTATCTATAATCATATTAATTTTTAATTTTTGAAGCCAAAAGGTAAATTACTGCCATACGAACAGCAACACCATTTTGAACTTGATCTAAAATAATAGCTTGGTCTGAATCTGCAACATCACTAGTAATTTCTACACCTCTATTTATAGGTCCAGGATGCATAATTACAATTTCTTTATCTAAAGAATTTAGTAAGGCTTTATCTACTCCAAATTGTTGTGTATATTCTCTAGTTGATGGAAAATAGCTAATATCCATACGTTCATTTTGTACACGTAACATATTAGCAACATCGCACCAATTTAAGGCTTTTCTTAAATCTGTTTCTACTTTTACGCCTAATTTCTCTATGTGTTTTGGTATTAATGTATTTGGTCCACAAACCATAACATTAGCGCCTTGTAATTTTAATGCATAAATATTGGATAATGCAACACGACTATGTAATATATCTCCAACAATAACAACGTTTTTACCAGCAACTTCACCTAAACGTTCTCTAATAGAATAGGTATCTAATAATGCTTGTGTTGGATGCTCATGCGCGCCATCTCCAGCATTTATTATTGATGCATTTATGTGCTTAGACAAGAAAACGCCTGCTCCAGGATTTGGATGACGCATTACTACCATATCTACTTTCATAGATAAGATATTGTTTACTGTATCTATTAATGTTTCTCCTTTTTTAACTGATGATTGAGCGGCTGAAAAATTAATAACATCTGCCGAAAGACGTTTTTCTGCTAACTCAAAAGAAAGCTTTGTTCTTGTTGAGTTCTCAAAAAACAAATTAGCTATAGTAATATCTCTTAATGAAGGTACTTTTTTAATAGGGCGATTAATAACTTCTTTGAAATGATCTGCGGTTTCAAAGATTAAGTCAATATCCTTATTTGTAATGTATTTTATACCTAACAAGTGGTTTACACTTAAGTCGCTCATTTGTTTTTAGCATTCAGTTGGCAGCCATTAGTTGCCAGTTGTTATTATTTATATGTTAAACTATTACGTTTTAAACAGTGACTTTACTTTTAAACTATCTTTAATTTTCAATTAAATAAACAGCATCTTCAGCTTCATTTTCAAGCCAATGTACTTTTACTTTTTCGTTGTTAATAGCATCTACTTGTCTTCCTTTATAATTTGGTTGAATTGGTAAATGCCTACTAAAACGTCTATCTATTAGTGTTAACAATTCTACTTCTCTTGGTCTTCCAAAAGATTGAATTGCAGTTAATGCTGCATTTATACTTCTACCAGTATATAAAACATCGTCTATAAAAACCACATTTTTATCTTCAACTAAAAAATCTATTTTTGTTTGATTTGCTTCTAATGTTTTAGCTGTTCTTCTAAAATCATCTCTAAAAAAAGTTATATCTAAATGTCCTAATTTTAATTCTGAAATTTCGTAATCTTCTTTTAAAATAGAAACTAATCTATTTGCTAGATATTTACCTCTTGGCTGAATACCAATTAATACTGTATTAGAAAAGTCGTTGTGGTTTTCGATAAGCTGACAAGCCAATCTATGTAGTATAATATTAATTTCTGTTGCGTTAAGTAGCACTTTTTGACTCATAGTAATGCAGACATATTTGTAAAACAAAGGTAAGAGAAAAATTTTGTTTTGGATTACTGTAAGTTATAGTATTTATATCGTTAAAAATATTAAACTAACAAATATTATAAATTCAATCATTACAAAGAGTGTTTACTAATAGTCTTGTTCATAAAAAAAGTCTCTCGAATTAACGAGAGACTTTTAAAATATAATTGGGTTCTGCATTAAAGTACAGAATGACAAAGCTAATTATGCTTTTCCATCCATTTTATCTTTTAATGCTTGTAACGCATCATTAGCATCACCTAAAGTAGGCTTTGATTCTGCTGCTTGAGCTTCAGCTTTCTTAGCTTGAGCTTTTACATTTTGCATTTCTTCTGCTTTAAAGATAGCTGTATGAGAAGCTACTACACGCTTAAATTCTTTGTTAAATTCAATAACAACAAATTCTGCAGTTTCACCTTTCTTAACTTGTTTACCATCTTCTTTCTCTAAATGACGAGAAGGAACAAAAGCAACAATATCTTCGTTAAAGTCAATTGTAGCACCTTTGTCTACAATCTCAGTTAACTCAGCAGTATGTTTAGTACCAACTGCAAATTCAGTTTCGTACTTATCCCAAGGATTATCAGTAGTTTGTTTATGACCTAAAGATAATTTACGTCCTTCAACATCTAATTCTAATACTACAACGTCTAATTTATCTCCAACGTTACAGAATTCACTTGGATGCTTAATTTTCTTAGTCCAAGATAAGTCTGAGATGTAAATTAACCCATCAATACCTTCTTCTAATTCAACAAAAACACCAAAGTTTGTAAAGTTACGTACAGTTCCTGTATGCTTAGAAGCTACTGGATACTTAGATGTAATATCTGTCCATGGATCTGGATTTAATTGCTTAATACCAAGAGACATTTTACGATCTTCACGATCTAAAGTTAAGATTTGAGCTTCAACCTCATCTCCTACTTTAACGAAATCGTTAGCAGAACGTAAATGTGTAGACCAAGACATTTCAGAAACGTGAACTAAACCTTCAACACCTTCAGCAACTTCAATAAATGCACCGTAATCTGCGATTACAACAACTTTACCTTTTACTTTATCACCTACAGCAACAGTTTCTCCTAATGCATCCCAAGGATGTTTAGATAATTGCTTAAGACCTAATTGGATTCTTGATTTGTTCTCGTCGAAATCTAAGATTACAACATTTAATTTCTGATCTAATTCTACAATCTCGTTTGGATGATTGATACGAGACCAAGATAAATCAGTAATATGTACTAATCCATCAACACCACCAAGATCTATAAAGACACCATAAGAAGTAATATTTTTAACAATACCTTCTAATACTTGTCCTTTTTCTAATTGACCAATAATCTCTTTCTTTTGAATTTCGATATCAGCTTCAATTAATGCTTTATGAGAAACAACAACATTCTTAAATTCATGGTTGATTTTTACAACTTTGAATTCCATTGTTTTCTCTACGTATTGGTCGTAATCTCTAATTGGTTTCACATCAATCTGAGAACCTGGTAAGAATGCTTCGATTCCGAAAACATCTACAATCATACCACCTTTAGTTCTACATTTAACAAAACCGTTAACTACTTCACCCGTTTCATGAGCATTATTAACACGTTCCCATGCTTTAATAACTCTTGCTTTTTTGTGTGATAATACTAATTGACCAGAAGAATCTTCTCTCTTGTCAACCAATACTTCTACTTTATCTCCTTCAGCTAATGCTTGGTTGTAACGAAATTCTTTCAACGAGATAACTCCTTCAGATTTAGAATTGATGTCAATGATCGCATCTCTGTCTGTAATTCTAATTACAGTTCCTTCGATGACATCACGTTCGTTTACGAAACCTACAGTTCCTTCTAACGCTTTTTCAAATTCTACTAATTTTGCTTCATCAACAGCTTCAATACCTTGTTCGTATTTGTGCCAGTTAAAGTCAGCTAAAAATTGTTCTGGATTAACAGTCTCTATAACTGTTTCTTGTACTTCAGCAGCAACTACTTGCTCTTCAGTGTTTTTTGTTTCTTCAGACATGCCTGAAACTAATTTTTGTATCTTATTGTTTTTCAGATTTTTAACGATAAAAACGCCAAGAGTTGTTTTTATAAAATAATTTGTTTCATTCCTTTCTCAAATCTGTTATCGTAAAAAGGAGTGCAAATTTACAAAAATCATTTGATTTTTAAGAGGTTAGAATTAATTAATTATTCTTTTTATTCTTGCTAATCAAAAAACTACCTTTGCATTTTTAAAAACCTTTTGGTGGATCAGAATAACAATGGATAAGAAAACACAAGATTTAGTAAATCAAGGTATCATGCTTCCGCTAATGGAAGAATTTTATACAATACAAGGCGAAGGATCCCATACAGGAACAGCAGCATACTTTATTAGAGTTGGAGGATGCGATGTCGGATGCCATTGGTGTGATGTAAAAGAAAGTTGGAATGCAGATTTACACCCACCTACATTAGCAGACACCATTGTTAAAAACGTAACAAAACATGCCAACACAGTTGTTATTACAGGTGGAGAACCATTAATGTGGTCTATGGATTATATTACAGAATTGCTTCAAAAAAACAAGATAAAAACACATATCGAAACCTCAGGAGCATATTCATTTTCAGGGAAATGGGACTGGTTTTGTTTGTCTCCAAAGAAAACGAAACTACCTTTAGAAGAAGTTTACAAAGAGGCAGATGAATTAAAAATGATAATTCATAACAAAACAGATTTTAGGTTTGCAGAAGAACAAGCCCAAAAAGTAGGTGTGAAATGTCAATTATTTTTACAACCAGAATGGAGTCGAAAAGAAAAAATGACGGAACTGATTGTGGACTATGTGATGAAAAACCCGAAATGGAAAATATCACTACAAACACATAAATACTTAAATATACCTTAATTTATTAGTTGTTTTTTTTGGATTAAAGCATAAATTTTGTCAAATTGTTCCTTTAAACCTAGGTCAGAATTATCAATTTCAATAGCATCGTCCGCTTTAATAAGTGGAGAATCTTTACGAGTAGAATCTAAATGATCTCTTTCAACTACGTTCTGTAAAATTTCTTCATAACTAACAACGTCCCCTTTAGCTATCAATTCTTTATAACGTCTTTGAGCCCTTGTATCGGCAGAAGCAGTCATAAAAAGTTTGATTTCAGCATCCGGAAAAACAACCGTACCAATATCTCTACCGTCCATTACAATCCCTTTGTATTTACCCATTTCTTGCTGTTCAAGAACTAACTTTCTTCTCACAGATGAAATTGCCGAAACTTTACTCACCAATTGAGATACCTCCAGAGTTCTAATTTCTTTTTCAACATTATCACCATTCAAAAACATTTCAGCGAAACCTAGATCTGGATTAAATTTAAAAGTAAGGGTAATACTAGACAATCTATTCTCAAGTGCTTTCCAATCAAAATTATGAGAGGAAACTAAACCATAATTCATAGCAAAAAGAGTTACTGCTCTATACATAGCACCTGTATCAACATAAATATACCCCAACTGTTTTGCCAATGCTTTTGCTATTGTGCTTTTACCTGTAGATGAAAATCCATCAATTGCAATTGTAATTTTATCAATCATATTTATCGTCTGTCTAGATTAATTAATAAACTAAAAGTGCTCGCATTAGCAGCGGCGTGAAATTTAGAATATGCATAATTGAACTTAAATTTATTCATTTTAATACCAAAACCTAAAGAAACACCACTAAATGTTCTCGCATTTTGTAACGCTAATTCACGTGCTCTTCTAAAATTATATCCAGCACGTATATTAATCACACTATCAGGAAACAACTCTGCACCAATGATGATGTGACGGAACATATTATTTAAAAAATTAATATTCTCTGTCGCCACATTCCCTTCTAAATCAACTGTTTGACTCGATGGATTTGATACGGAGATATCCCATTGTTGCAAATTATCCAAAGTTCCATACCATTTTAAAGGAACATATTGCAATCGATAAGAAACACCCAAAGCAATTTTTAGAGGTATTTTTTCTTGAATACCATTGAAAGGTTTTAGCTGTGTTCCAATATTTCTTGCTACGATAGTGAAAGAAAAAGGCTTGTATTCACTGTAGTAAAGTAATGCAAAGTCGATAGCAGTACCAAAAGAAGTGTAATTACTAATGGTAGAATTTATAAATTTCAAATTAGCGCCAAAAAAGAAATTTGATCGAGGTATATTAAAAGCATAACCAACAGAAATTGCAATATCATTAGCACTGAAATTTCCAGTTTCAACACCAAATTCATCAGCACCAATAATAGATCCATAATCTAAATATTTAATACTGCCATGAAGCGTTCCAAATCTTCTCGAAAGTGTTTTTGCATACGAAATAGAACCAATATTAATTCCGGCTAAATAACTAGAGTAATTTACCGATAGATTATTATCTATCTCTGGATTAATAACCGAAGGATTCCATATCGGTTGATTTACATCATCCATAATATTAAGAGTTTCACCACCCAAAGCAATTTGTCTTGCAGAAGAAGAAAGATTCAAAAACTGATATACAGATTCACCACCAACTTGACCTTTTAGGCTTGATATATATAAAAGAAAAAAAATACTTAAAAATTGTTTCATAAAGTATTTTACAAAGAAAAAAGAATATCTTATATAATAACGTTTAAGATGTCATTTATTTCAAAAAAAAGTAAAAAAAAACCTCATATCGTTAGATATGAGGTTTTATACACTGATTGTCTCAGTATAAAGAAAGGCGGCGACCTACTCTCCCACATAAATGCAGTACCATCGGCGCAATTGGGCTTAACTTCTCTGTTCGGTATGGGAAGAGGTGAGCCCCAATGCTATAGCCACCCTAAATTGGTTGTCATTGACAGATGATAAACACATAAATAAATACATATATACATCCTTGAATACTTAAATTCATCAATAACGAATAAGTTAAACTACTGGTAAAATAATATCGTATTTTCAATTAAACAGAGGCTGCTCCCGCCTTTCGGCGGGAAGCGTACATAAGTCTATGGGGTATTAGTACTACTTGGCTATGACATTACTGCCTTTAC
>JAWUZD010000006.1:0-191833 GCA_034110465.1 Mesoflavibacter sp. | reverse complement strand
TGTATTGGAAAGTAATTCGTATTGTATAAAGTTAGCACGTTTATAGTATTATAATATCCCAGTTTAATTAGATAAAATTTAATTAAGGATTAATGCTCTATTATAAAACACTTTGTTTACTAACCTTTAACTCAATGTATTTAGTGCAATCTCTACCATTGTCTTAAAGGTGTTTTCGCGCTCATCTGCGGTGGTATGTTCTCCAGTTACTAAAGAGTCAGAAACGGTAAGTATAGAAAGTGCTTTTACATTGTGTTTTGCAGCTACAGTATATAAACCTGCGCTTTCCATTTCAACACAAAGAACGCCAAATTCGGCCCATTTTTTATAGCTATCAACATCATCTTCATAAAATTCATCGCTTGATAAAACGTTACCAGCTTTAATTGGAATCTTATTTTCTTGAGCATAAAGTACTGCTTTCATAAATAACTCGAAATTGGCAGTTGGTGAATAATCTGCATTAGCAAATCTTGAATTATTAATACCTGATGTAGAAGATGCTGCCATTGCAATAACAATATCTCTTATTTTGATATTTGGTTGATATGAGCCTGTACTTCCTACTCGTATTAGTTTTTTTACACCATAATCATTAATAAGTTCGTGGCAGTAGATAAGTGCAGATGGAATTCCCATACCAGTACCTTGAACAGAGATACGTTTTCCTTTATATGTACCTGTATATCCTAACATTCCACGAACATTATTATACTGCTTAGGATTATCTAAAAATGTCTCGGCTATCCATTTAGCTCGCATTGGATCTCCGGGTAATAAAACACTCTCAGCAATTTCTCCTTTTTTTGCTTCTATATGTGTACTCATAATTGATTTTATTTAGTTGAAACAATAATATCGATACCTTTTGAAGTACCAATTCTGTCTGCGCCTGCATTTATAAAGGCAATAGCTTGTTCTTTGTTTGAGATGCCTCCAGATGCTTTTATTTTTGTATGCTCTCCAATGACTGATTTAATGATTTCAATATCAATTAATTGTGCTCCTTTAGGTCCAAAGCCAGTAGATGTTTTTACATAATCTGCTTTGGCTAGTTTACATATGGTACACGCTTTTTGTAGTTCATATTTATTGAGATAACAGGTCTCTATAATAACTTTTAGGACCTTATCTCCAATAGCTTTTTTTACAGCAGAAATATCGCTAATTGTCTCTTCTGTTAATTCAGATTTAAATAGTCCAATATTCATTACCATATCAATCTCATCTGCGCCATCTTTAATAGCTTTGTAAGCTTCTGCTACTTTTGCGTTAGTAGATGTAGCGCCTAAAGGAAATCCTATTGTTGAAATCACCTTTATATTGGTGCCTTTTAACTCTTCTACTACAGTTTTAACCCAACTACTATTTACACAAACCGCATAAAAATTATATTCTTTTGCTTCATTACAAAGTGTAAGTATGTCTTTTTTGTTTGCTGTTGGCGAGAGTAATGTGTGGTCTATATAGTTATTAATATTGTTCATTGATTCCTCTTTTTTATAGTATTAATAATGTATTGTTTTTGTAATATACCAAATTCACGTCAGGTTTGCTGTCTGTTTTTAATTAGTAATGGCATTGGTTAACTTCTTTCATTGAAGGTAGAGATATGCAGTGCATTTTTATCTATTTTAACAATCTTGACCTAATTTATTGGTTTTAATATAGGAGTTAACCCTTTAATCAGGTCACATCATTCTGAAAAGAAATCTACAAGTGTTGTTATTTTATTCTATGTTATAGTTTTATAAAACTAAAGGATTTGAATCGTATTTTTTTAATACAGAAAGTAATTTCACTAATGGGATTTTTATAGAATAACTGCCTGTATATGAAGGGCACATTACGCAATCGTCAAAGTAATATTCTATATAGGTTTCGTTAACAACAAAGTTATTTTTGTACTCAAAAAAATCATCGTTAGATAGTTGCTAGCAGTCATAATATAAATTAGATGTCATTATTTGTTTTGTAATTTCTTCGTTTAGAATATCTGTAAATTCTTCTTCAGAACCACTTATAAAGAAATCTTCATATTTTAGAAATACACCTCTGTTTAAATCGAAATTCATACAATCAAAAGTGTATGTTGGATGTAAAGTGCCAGAATAAAAATTCTCTTTATAAAAGAGAATACTTACTAACTGATTATTTACATTATAAATCTTGTAATCTATATATCGTTTTTCTCTACAAATAGTTGTTGTTATAGAGTCACAAATTAATACATTATCTTGAAGAATATTGTCTACTGTTCCTGTAATATCAATATAGGTGTTATTTATATAATCATTAAAATTTGCATTAGTTGGCTTAAAATCGACATCAAGTAATGGATAAGTAAAGTCTAAAGTATATGCGTTTTCTTCTTTAAAATATTGTTTTTCAATGATTAGTTTCTGGAGTTCGTTTCGTTCATCTATTTTTTCTAATATTTTTTTTTGTTTCAACTTTATAGAAATTTCCTTATTCTGTTTAAGGTCTTTATCTAAAATAAGGATCGAATCGTTTAAAACTTCTAAACTAATAGGCGTTTTTTTGTTAATAATTTTTGGAGAGTCTAATTTAGGTTCGTCTTTACAAGAAAAGAGGCAAATTAGAAATAGAATAGATAGGTATTTCATTTGGTTTGTGCTTTATGGTAAAAATAAAGTATTTAATACACTAAGTAAATGACTTATGTCATTTTAAACTAACAGATTTATGGTTAGCTTTATATTATATTTAAAAACGTGATTAAATGAAAAAAATACTAATACCAACAGATTTTTCAGAAACATCAATGAATGCTATTAAGTATGCAATGCATTTATTGAAATATGACAAAAGTGAATTTATTATAATGAATGCTTTTGCAGATGATGTCTATGAAAATGCAAAAGAAATGGGCAGAGAGGATTTTGAAGAGTTAAAACAAGCTTTTCAAAAAAATATAGATAAGGCATTACAAAAAGAAATTGCAGAAATACTTAAGATTTCTACAAACCCAAAACATACTTATATCTATATGTCTCGGTTTGGAAGTTTAGTAGATGAAACCAATGAAATTATTGAGAAAGAGAATATCGATTTGGTAATAATGGGAACTAAAGGGAAAACAGATAACAGAAATGTTACTTTTGGAAGTAATACGTTACAGGTTATAAAATATGTGAAATGTCCAGTTTTGGCAGTTCCTGTTGGTTATCACAAGGATTACCCTAAAAACATATTATTTCCGTCAGATTATATGATTCCTCTTAAAAAACGAGAACTTAAATTAGTAAGCACTTTTGCAATGCGATTTGCTGCTTCCATTGATTTCTTATATGTGTCAGATTTTGAAAAACTGTCTCATAGACAATTAGATAATAAGTTGTTTTTAGAGGTCTGTTTTTTAGAAAATAAAATCACTTTTTTACAAACTCCAGGAGATAATATCACTGAGAGAATTAATAAATCTATAGTAGATAAAACTATAGATTTACTTGTTATGGTAAATCAACAACATTCTTATTTAGAAAATATTCTTTATAATTCTAGTATTGAGGAGATAGGATTACAGATAAAAACACCATTTTTAGTACTACAGAACTTACACCGCTAATTATAGAATATACTACAATAAAACAGATATTATAATACCATAAGTTTTTTTAGATAATAGATTTTATAACATCACGTATTATGTCGGTAAATTTAACTTATAGTCGATTTTTTGTAATTACTTATTAATTAAAAATATATTAGAGCTTTCAACCTAAAACTAACCTATGAAATTAAACTACATTCTTTTTTTACTATGCCTTTCGCCAATATTTGGTCTTGCTCAAGATTCAGATTCTGATGGTATAGATGACGTTGATGAAGCAACTTATGGAACAGATATAAATCTACCAGATTCAGATTTTGATGGTTTGCTAGATGGCGAAGAAGTATTTGGTGCTTATGGTTATGTAACAGATCCAACTAATCCAGATTCAGATTTTGATGGATTAAATGATGGCAACGAAGCATTTGGTAATTTTGGTTATGTAACAGATCCAACTAATCCAGATTCAGATGCAGATGGATTATCTGATGGCGACGAAGCATTTGGTAATTTTGGTTATGCAACAGATCCAACTAATCCAGATTCAGATTTTGATAATTTAATGGATGGCGATGAGATTTTTGTTTATGGAACAGATCCAACTAATCCAGATTCAGATTTTGATGGTTTATTGGATGGCGAAGAGGTTTTTAATTATTTAACAGATCCAAATAACCCAGATTCAGATTTTGATGGTTTATCAGATTTCGAAGAGGTTATTACTTATATGACCAATCCAAATAATCAAGATACAGATAATGGTGGAATAAGCGATGGCGATGAAGTTTTAATAGCTTTTGATCCCTTAGATAATACAGATGATGCATCAGCACCAATTGTAAAAGTAACACCAAGAGCCTTTTTACAAGGCGCAACACTAAATCCTAATGCTGGAGAAGAAACCTTAATGCGAGACGACTTAAGAGTCGCAGGAATTATTCCAACAGTAACTCCTTTTATAGATGGTTTAACAACACAGAGTACAGTATTTAATACAACAGGAACTAATGCTATTGTGGATTGGGTTTTTGTAGAATTAAGAGATAGTGTAGATAATACCGTAATAATAGATTCTCAATCTGCATTATTACAACGTGATGGAGATATAGTAGGTGTAGATGGTGTATCGCCATTAATATTTTTACAAATGCCAGGTAATTATTACTTTGTAATTAAACATCGTAACCATTTAGGAATTATGACAGCTAATACAGTTGCATTAACTTACGCGGTAGTTTCTATTGATTTTACAGATGCTAATAACCAAATTACATATGGAACAGATGCGCAAACTACTTTTGGTATGCCAAGTGATTTAGTAGGAATGTGGTCTGGAGATGTAAATAATGATGGTCGTTTAAATTACATAGGTGCAAATTCGGAGTCACCATTTATAAGTGGTCAAGTGTTTAACGATCCAGATAATTCTTTATTTGGAGGTCCGCCAGTGGGGTCGTATAAGTCTGAAGGCTATTTTGATACAGATGTAGATATGAATGGAGAAACAATATATATAGGTGCAAACTCAGATATCCCATTTATAAGTAGTAATATTTTTAATAACCCATCTAATTCTTTATTTGGAGGACCACCAATTTCAACGTATGAATTTTTAGAACAGTTACCTTAAAATTAAATAATGATTAAATTAGTGTTTAAAATAAAAAAGCTCAATTCTTAAAATTGAGCTTTTTTATTTTAAAATTTAAGAACTACAAGATAACATAGAGCAACCAATTTTGTTTCTTGCCCATTCTGGTCGTTTTTTAAACCATTTTTGATGTTCAGGCTGTTCATTATAGGGTTTTTTAAGAAGTTGAAACAATTCATCTATTAAGTTATAATCGCCTTTATTAGCTTGGTCTATAGCTAACTGACTCATATAATTTCTTAATACATATTTAGGATTAACCAAATTCATATTAATTAAGCGTTCTTTAGGTGTAACGTGTTCTAAGTGTAAACGTTCAGCATAGCTATTAAACCAATTTGTCCAACTTTTTATAGTTGTTTCAGAAATAGCATCAGGTTTATAAAAGGCATCGTTTATGATTTTTTGCCAAGTATTTGGTTCTTCAGAATTAAAGCTAGCTAAATTTCTAAAAAAGATAGTCATATCTGTTTCTGTAAGTTGTAGACAATCTTCAAGAGAATTAATTAAATCACTATCAGATTTCTCTTTTAAGGTTAGACCTAATTTATTTCGCATCATATCTAAGTACTCATTTTTAGAGTTTTCAGCGAAGTTTTGTAAAGTGCTTTCTAAACCTTCAGCTTCTCCAATTAAAGGATATAATGCATTTGCTAATTGATATAAATTCCAAAGCACTACATCTATTTGAGCACCAAATCTGTAACGTTTATTTTGATTATCTGTTGTATTTGGTGTCCATCCTAAATCGTAGCCTTCTAACCAACCATATGGTCCATAATCTATTGTTAAACCAAGAATAGACATGTTATCTGTATTCATTACACCATGTACAAAACCTACACGTTGCCAATGTATAACCATTTCTAAACTGCGATTTGCAACTTCATTAAAAAAAGCACTGTAAGTATTTTTATCAATAATTATATCATTAGATTTTGTGGACTCTATAAGTTCTGGATAATGAGATGTAATAGTGAAATTCACTAATTTTTTTAAGGAGTCCTGATCTTGTTTAGAGGCCAAAATTTCATAACTACCAAAACGTAAAAAACTTGGAGAAACTCTACAAACAATAGCTCCTTTTTCATATTCTGGATTTCCATTATACATAACATCTCGTAATACTTGATCTCCAGATAAAGCCAAACTTAAAGCTCGTGTAGTTGGAACACCTAAATAAAACATTGCTTCACTACATAAATATTCACGGACAGAGCTACGTAATACAGCTAAACCATCTGCAGTTCTAGAATATGGTGTTGGTCCCGCTCCTTTTAATTGTATGGTCCAATTCTTATTTTTATGTTCAATTTCAAAAAGATTAATAGCTCGTCCATCACCTAGTTGGCCAGCCCAATGTCCAAATTGGTGTCCACCATAGCACATAGCATAAGGTGAGGTTTTTTCTAAAACCTCATTTCCTGTAAATACATTTAAAAATTTTTCACTTTCAGCATCTTTTAATGGCAGACCTAAAGTGTTAAGTAACTCTGGAGATATATGTAATAATTTAGGTTTTTGTGTTTTTTTAGGTATAACATAACTAAAACAAGCTTTGCTAACTTGTCTTGGAGTATTTTCTAAAATAGCATCTGCAGGCAATGTTGAGGTGAATTTTTTGTTTGTTTTAAGCTTCATACGGATACTTTCTTTTTCAATGTAAAGGTACAAGAAGTGTATTTAAAATAAAAAAGCTCGATATCTTGTAGATATCGAGCTTTAAAGCGGAGAGTAAGGGATTCGAACCCCTGGAGGTGTGACCCTCAACAGTTTTCAAGACTGCCGCATTCGACCACTCTGCCAACTCTCCTAGTTATGCACTACACTATTAGTGTAATGCGAGTGCAAATATAGACACCTTTTTTATTCTATTCAAAGAAAAAGCATACTTTTTTATTATTTTTTTTTAATGAAAGATAAAGTGTTACAAATAATATGTTTAGTGTTTTTCTATCGTTATTTTTACGAAAAAAAGAAGATATGTCAATTATAGAAGCGTTACAGTTTAGATACGCAACTAAAAAGTTTGATGCCAGTAAGTTAGTGTCAGATATAGATATAAACAATATAAAAGAAGCCTTTAACTTAACGGCAACGTCTTATGGTTTACAACCTATAAAACTTGCTATTTTAAAAAATAAAGCACTACAATTAGATTTGGTTTCAATAAGTATGAATCAACAACAAGTGGCTCAAGCTTCTCATGTTTTAGTTTTTTGTATAAACACAAAAATTGATTCAGATTATATAACTGCTTATTTTGATAGAATCAAAAGAATTAGAGAGACTCCTGATGCTGTTTTAGAAGGGTTCAGAAATTATTTAATTTCAGATTTTGGTTCTAAAAGTCAAAAGGATATAGAGATGTGGGCAACTAATCAAGCTTATTTAGCAATGGGTAATTTATTAACTGTTTGTGCTGTTTTAGGAATAGACGCTTGCCCTATGGAAGGTTTTTCAGCTAAAGATTATGATAGCAAATTCAATCTAAAGAATAAGGATTTGAAATCAGTTTTAGTTATGCCTATAGGTTATAGAGCAGAAGACGATTTTATGTCTGAACTAAAAAAAGTAAGAAAACCTTTAGATGAAGTAATAATCGATTTAAATTAAGACTATGCCAGGATTTGAAAAGTTCAGTGATTTAGAGCGTAAAGAGGTTAATGACGTATTAGAAACAGGAGTACTAATGCGTTATGGTTTTGATGGTATGCGAAACAATATTTTTAAAGCCAAAGATTTAGAAACCGAAATACAGAATAAATTTAAAGTTAAACACGCACAATTAGTATCTAGCGGAACAGCTGCTGTATCTGTTGCAATGGCATTAGCTGGCGTTGGAGCTGGAGACGAAGTTATTATGCCTACTTTTACCTTTGTGGCTAGTTTTGAAGCTATTTTAATGCTAGGAGCAACACCTGTTTTAGTTGATATAGATAATACTTTAACGCTTTGCCCTAAAGCTGTAGAGAATGCTATTACTTCAAAAACTAAAGCTATTATGCCTGTACATATGTGCGGAAGTATGGCTAATTTAAATGCACTTAAATCTATATGTAAAACGAATAACCTAAAGCTTATAGAAGATGCTTGTCAAGCTATTGGGGGAACTTATAATGGTAAATATTTAGGTACAATAGGTGATGCAGGTTGTTTTTCTTTTGATTATGTTAAAACAGTTACTTGTGGTGAAGGTGGAGCAGTAATTACGAACCATAACGATTATGCAGTTAATGCGGATTTATATCAAGATCACGGACATGATCATATAGGGAAAGATCGTGGAGCAGAAACACATCCGTATTTAGGTTATAACTTTAGAATTTCAGAATTAAATGCAGCTATTGGTTTAGCACAGTTTAAGCGATTAGATGAATTTTTAACTATTCAAAAAAAGCATTATACAATTCTTAGAGAAGAATTAAGTACTATTAGTAGTATTGAATTTAGATCAGTTCCTTTAGGAGGAGAAGAAAGTTATGCCTTTTTAAATTTCTTTTTACCAACCTTAGAAATTGCCAGGAAAGTGATGGCTGATTTTAAAACAGAAGGTATAGATGTTTGTTTTCATTATTATGATAACAATTGGCATTATGTTAGAAAATGGGAACATTTAAAAGAAGCTAAAAGCTTGTTTCCATTATCTGAATCTGTCAAGCAAGGTTTATCTAAAATTGCAGAGCAAGACTTTTCTCAATCTGATCATTTTATAGGTCGAAATATCTCTTGTTTAATTAAAATTGGATGGACGGAAGAAGAAGTAAAGCAAAGAGCAATTAAAATGGCAGCTATTATTAGAAAATATAACTAAAATTAGTAAATACAAAAAAAACCTTCAGATTCAGTTCTGAAGGTTTTTTTATAAATGTAATCACTATTTATAAATAGTTTTAGTAAGTTACATAATCTACAATCTCTAAACCATATCCAATCATACCAACTCGCTTGGTGTGTTGGGAATTAGAAATTAATTTAAGTTTATGAATATTTAAATCGTGTAAGATTTGAGCACCAATACCAAAATCTTTACTGTCCATTTTAATTTCGGGAGCTTTAACAACTTGATTTGGTTTTTGAGCAATTTTTAATTCAGATAATCTAGATAATAAATTAATATTTTGAGATTCCTGATTAATAAAAAGAATAGCTCCTTTTCCTTCATTATTTATAACACTAAACATTTGATCTAATTTCTTATCAGCATTATTGGTTAATGTTCCTAATATATCGTTGTTTATTAAATTTGAATTTACTCGTGTTAGAATAGATTCGTTAGTGGTCCATTCTCCTTTTGTTAAAGCAATATGTAATTGTTTATTTGTTGTTTGTTGGTAGGCTCTAAGTCTAAATTGACCAAAACGTGTTTCAATATTAAAATCCTCTTTTTTAGTAATTAAAGAATCATGATCCATTCTATAAGCTACCAAATCTTCAATAGAAACTATTTTCAAATCAAAACGTTTTGCAACTTCCATTAGTTGAGGTAAACGTGCCATTGTACCATCTTCATTCATTATTTCAACAATAACTCCAGCTGGTTTTAATCCCGCTAAACGAGCAAAATCTATAGCTGCTTCTGTATGTCCTGTTCTACGTAAAACTCCTCCTTCTTTAGCTATTAGAGGAAAAATGTGTCCAGGTCTTGCTAAATCAAATGGTTTAGTTTCTTTATTTATTAATGATTGTATAGTTAAAGCTCTGTCTCCAGCAGAAATACCTGTAGTTACACCTTTTCCTTTTAAATCTATAGATACAGTAAAAGCTGTTTCCATATGATCTGTATTATTGGAAACCATTGCATGAAGATCTAACTCTTTACAGCGTTTTTCTGTTAAAGGTGTACAGATTAATCCACGTCCATGTGTAGCCATAAAATTCACCATTTCTGGAGTAACCATTTCTGCTGCAGCTAAGAAATCACCTTCATTCTCTCTATCTTCATCATCTACAACAATAATAACTTTACCAGCTTTTATGTCGTTAATAGCTTCTTTAATAGTATTTAATTTTAAATCTTTTTTTTGAGTTGTTGTGCTCATAATGGTTTTTCTATTGTTGAAATAGTAAATATTAGATTGATTTTTTATTTAATTTATGTAAATATGGGTAAAAAAGAATACCTAATAGTTTTTGTCCTGTTGATGGATATGCTCTGTTAAATAGAAGTCTGTATTGCTTTATAAATTGTTCAGATTTAAATAAAAACACTGTATATATTATTATACAGACACCACTAATATTTATACTTGCTGTAGCTAAAGGTAAATGTTTGTTGTTTTTTAATATGAAATAAGCTAAGAACAAAACAGTAGCAATAATATATGATGTATAAGTTATTTTAGAAGTCGTATTAAAATCAGTTTTATATATATCCAATTCATTTTTTTCTTCTTCATTTAAATCTTTTAATGCAATTCTTGTTTTTGTATAATCTTTGTTTACTTCTTTAATATTAGAGCTTTCGTTTTGAGTATAATTATTTTGAATAGAATAGAGTAGAGGATAAATAAAAAATCCAATTAATTTTGTTTTTTTTGTTACAACTTTCAATTGAATTTGTTTTTCAATTTTAGAAAATAAAAGATCACTTTTAAAGTAGAATACAACATAAATAACAACAAGAATAATTAGAAGTTGTTTTAGTATAGATGGTAGTAATGGATTATTTTTTTGATTTACAATAATTAATCCAATACTTGTTAAAATTAATAATGCCCAGCTAACTAGAACAATAATAGAACTTGTCTTGTATGTAGATTGATAGTTTAATAATTGCAGTTTTTTCTCGGATTCTAAACCACTATAAATAGTAGTTAATCTTTTACTTACAACTTGTTTGGATTCAATTTTAAACCATTTTTTTAATTTAGAAGTAATATGATCAAACTCAAAAATACCACGATCTGCTTTAGCTCTTGTAGTTAAAAAGATACTAAGGGGAAGCATAATAAGTGTAGAAAACCAAGCTGCTAATACTGGGTTTAAACTACCTGACTCAGAACTGTTTTCTGCAAATAACCCCATAAAATGATAAGTTAAAAACAAGACAATAGCGATTACCATAGGTAATCCTAATCCACCTTTTCGAATTAACGCTCCTAATGGTGCTCCAACAAAGAATAGAATAATACACGCAATTGCTAATGCAAATTTCTTATGCAACGCTATTCCGTGTTTATTTAGCCCTGAATTTTCTAGATTTAGAGTTAACTTTTTGGTTTTAATTATACTTTTAGTAGTTGACAATGTGTTTATGGCGTAGTCTAATAGTTTTGTCTGATTCTCGTAATCAAATAAATCTAAAATTTCACCATTATAAACGGAATCTTTTTTGACATTCATAGCCAAATCAAGATTTTCTAAATTTGTACGTTTATATAATGAATTAGAAAATGATTTATAGTTTTCAGTACGTTGACTTTTTAATGAATCTATAGAATAGTTTAAGGCAACTATATCTAGCATACTATATCTATCTTTTACATTTTTTTCGTCTAAATCTATTTTATTTAACTGCGATAAATCTAAGTTTTTAATATATTTTTTGAAGTATGTTTTTACTAATGGTTTGTAATTGTCTTTTCTGTTTTTAGCTGGTGTATCATCATAATAATAACCATCAAATAAAATAAGTTGTAAGATGTTGGAGTCTTTTGAACTCAATAATTCACCATTATTTGCAATGGTTACAATGTGATTTTGAAGTAATCTTCCTGATTTTTGATGTATAATAATATCTTTTAAAAACTCTCCGTTTTCACCAGATTTTTTAGAAACTTTTATATTAAAATCTTCGCCAATGTTATTAAATTGCCCTTCTGCAATAATCATAGCAGGTTTCTTTTTAGCTATATTTTTTCTAAGATTATGACTTTCAAATTCTGCCCATGGAATGATGTTATTACTAAAAACAAATGTTATTAACGATAGTAAAACTATAAATATACTAAGACTTGCCATAGCTCTTTGTAATGAAATACCTGTTGATTTCATTGCGGCAAATTCATAATTTTCAGCAAAAGTACCGAAAACCATAATGGAAGATAGTAATATAGTAAGCGGTAAAATTAATGGAATTAAAGTAGGCGTAATATAAAATAAAAATTTAAAAATAGTTACAACATCTAAATCTTTACCTGCTAATTCTTTAATATAAAGCCAAATAGCCTGTAATACAAAAATCAGCATGAGTATAACAAACACGCTGATAAAAGTTTTTAAAAAGGTTTTTAGTATGTACCTGTCTAGTATTTTCACTAATGGTTAATCCAAGTTGTTAATATAGTAATCGCTATATTTTGAAGCATCAAAGGTAAATAAGGTTTTCGACAATGTTTCGTTTGTTTTAAAAGAATTAACAGTCAACGTTGTTTTTGTATCGTTTTTGCCCATTTCGATTAAATTATAAATGTGTTTAGTCGTACTGTCTATTCCTAATAGTATATATTTTATTTCAGAATTACTATCAATTGGAATTAATTTTATATACTGAATTTTACGACCTCTGACATTTTGAATAATATCCATTTTATAGGTGTAACCATCTTCATAAAATGATAACATTTTACTTGGTGTAATAGTTGCCTCTGTTTCATCTTCTTTAGATACACTAACTTCTTCATCTTCTGGAGAAATACTGTATAATTTTGTTCCATCAAAAATTCTGGTTAGACCTAGTATGTTTAAGCGATATTTATCTCCAAACATAACAACATCTCCACGAGTTTCTTGATGTATGTTTTCTTTAGTATTATCTAAAACATATTTAAAGTCAATACTTATGTTTTTATAAGACTTTACTTTAGTAGAAACCTCATTAAGTAGTGTTTTTGCAGAATTATTGTTTTGTGCAAAACTCAAACTTGATACTAAAATACTACAAATAAGAATGATTTTTTTCATAATCTAACGTGTTATAATCTATTGTTTTTCGTTTTCTAATAATTGATCAAGAGCAATAAAATCTGGTACTAAAACCTGTCTTGCTTTACTACCTTCAAAACCTCCTACAATTCCAGCAGCTTCTAACTGATCTATAATTCTTCCTGCTCTGTTATAACCTAATTTAAGTTTACGTTGCAGTAAAGAAGCAGATCCTTGTTGAGCTGTTACAATAATTTCGGCAGCATCTCTAAAGAGTTTATCTCTATCTGCTATATCTACATCAAGATTTATGCCACCTTCTTCTCCAACAAACTCTGGAAGCTGATATGCCTCAGGATAAGCTCTTTGATCGCCAATATAATTTACTATTTTTTCTACCTCAGGTGTATCAACAAATGCACATTGTACACGTATCATATCATTTCCTTGTGTGTAAAGCATATCTCCACGACCAATAAGTTGATCTGCTCCACCAGCATCTAAAATGGTTCTAGAATCTATTTTACTTGAAACTCTAAACGCTATACGTGCTGGAAAATTGGCTTTAATAATACCTGTAATTACGTTTACAGATGGACGTTGTGTTGCAATAATTAAGTGTATTCCAATGGCACGAGCTAATTGTGCTAAACGTGCTACAGGCGTTTCTACTTCTTTACCAGCTGTCATAATTAAATCGGCAAACTCATCTACCACTAAAACGATATATGGTAAGTATGCGTGACCATCGTTAGGATTTAACTTTCGGTCTTTAAACTTCTTATTATATTCAACAATGTTACGACATAAAGCATTTTTAAGCATTTCGTAACGGTTATCCATTTCAATACATAATGAATTTAAAGTATGAATAACTTTAGTGTTATCTGTAATAATAGCATCGCCATCATCTGGAAGTTTTGCTAAATAATGTCTTTCAATTTTATTAAATAATGTTAATTCTACCTTTTTTGGATCTACTAATACAAATTTAACTTCTGCAGGATGTTTTTTGTAAAGTAAAGAGGTTAGTACGGCATTTAACCCTACAGATTTTCCTTGACCTGTTGCTCCAGCCATTAGTAGGTGAGGCATTTTTGCTAAGTCTACAATAAGCGTTTCGTTACTAATGGTTTTTCCAATAGCAATAGGTAAATGCATTTCTGTTTTTTGGAATTTCTGAGATGCAATTACAGAACGCATCGAAACGATAGTTGCATTTTTATTAGGTACTTCTATACCAATTGTTCCTTTTCCTGGTATTGGAGCAATAATTCTAATTCCTAAGGCAGATAAAGACAAAGCAATATCATCTTCTAAATTTTTAATTTTTGAAATTCTAATACCAGCTTCTGGCACAATTTCATACAGTGTAACTGTTGGTCCAATTGTAGCTTTAATACTTGCAATACCAATTTTATAGTTATTTAAGGTGTCTACAATTCTATTCTTATTTTCTTCTAACTCTTCTTGATTAATAGTAACACCTTCATTATCATACTTTTTAAGTAAGTCTAATGGTGGAAATTGATAATTACCAAGCTCTAGGGTTGGGTCAAATTCACCAAAATCTGCGACTAATTTGTTAGCAAGATTATCAGTTTCAGATTTTTCTTCACCTATTTTTTCAATTTGAATTTCTACGTTTTCTTCAATAATTTCTTCTTCGTCTTTTGGGATTTCTATTTGAAAATCGCTTGTAGATTTTATAGGAGAGACTTCGGTAGGTTTTACAGTTGACTCTAACTCTTGAATAGTTCCTTTAGTCGTTTCTTCAACTAAATTGTTTTCAATGTCTAAATTATTATCTATTGAAGGGCTTAATGTTGATTCCGTATTTTTAATACTTTGTTTAATAGCTTCAGCCTCATCAGACAATGTGATGTCTAAAGGGACAAAATCTTTTTGAGCCTCGGTTAATTCATCTGTAATATCTTTTTTAGCACTTTTAAATAATGCAGCAATACTTTGAGGTGTTACTTTAAACCTAATAGCTAGATATGTTATAAATAGGAATAACAATAATAATACAGTTCCAATTTTTCCAATATAAATTTGAAGAAATGTATTTAATTCAAAACCAATTACGCCGCTAAGTATATCATTATCTCTTGTAAAAAAACCAAATAAAACAGATAACCAAGTCATAATTAAAAGTCCCCAAAACCATTGTTGTTGTATACGTTTTTTTGGAGCGTTAGAAAATATATAAATACTAGAAAGTAATGTAAGCCCAGAAAGTAAAAATCCTGCGACACCAAAACCTTTCAAAATGAATATATAACTTAGCCAAGCTCCAGATTTACTCATCCAGTTTTTTGTTTCAACCGACTTATCTGTAAATTCGGAAATTGTACTTTGATCTGCTTGTCCAGTAAACAGGGACGATAGGAAAGACACAAAAAGAATAAGACCTAAACAAGCTAATAAACTTCCTAAAATAAGTCGTTGCTGATTTGTAAGTTCAAATTTTGGAAATTTAAAAGAAGGCAATTTAGTTTTAGGTTTAGATGTTTTTTCTTTTTTAGAAGTTTTTGCCATTTCAAAAATAGGGTTTTAACAAAAATACAAATTCATTATTGTTATACTAAAAAATGACAGATATAAATAGATCACTTTAGTAGAACTTATTAACAACAGGTTTAACCCATAAATTTTTGAAAATAAATAATACAGCCAACTGTTATTGCAGAGAAAGAAGCTATAAATACGGCACCTGCAGCAATATCTTTAATTATACCAATTTTAGTATGATGTTCTGGATGAATAAAATCGGCAATCTTTTCTATTGCTGTATTTACACCTTCAATACTCATAACAAGACTTATAGCAAAGGTTTGAAGTATCCACTCTAAAGTAGATATTTTAAAATAAAATCCTAATCCAATCATTAGTAATGCAATGCAGAATTGGACTTTAATACTCGATTCATTTTTTAATAAATGCAACATTCCTTTAAAAGCATAGCCTACACTTTTAATTCTATTAACTAAGAAACTTTCTTTTGTTTTATTCATAATAGATATAGATTACATTCTAATTTAGTAATTTTGCATAAATTTAATACAAATATAAACTTCCTGAATGATTTTTTTTGGCAGATTAGAAGAATACATTATATTTTTTTATAGACTTTTTTTAGTGTTCTTTTTTTATCAATTAGCACGTGTGTTATTTTATATATATAATATAGAATTAATTGATATACATTCTATTTCTGATTTCTTTAATATTTGCTATAGAGGTTTTGCTTTTGATACTACAGCAATTCTTTATATAAACTCCTTGTTCATTCTTTTTAGTATATTACCTCTAGTAGTTAATAGGTCTAAAACCTACCAAAGCATACTTTTTTATTTATATTTCATTACAAATTTAATAGCTTATGCCTTAAATTTTGTAGATTTTATTTATTATAAATTTACACAAACAAGAACTACAACTGCAGCTTTAGAAGCTGTACAAAACGAATCTAATGGATTAGCGTTATTTTTTGTGTTTTTAAGAGATTATTGGCATGTGTTTGTATTGTTTTTTATAATTGCTGTTATATGGATTAAAGCATATAAGTTTAAGGATTTTAAAAATCATAAAAAAAGTAATTTAGGTTTAGGGTATTTTTTAAGTTCAGTAATTGTTTTTTTAGTTATAGCAACATTATCTATTGGTGGAATTAGAGGCGATTTTAAGCATAGTACTAGACCTATAACATTGGTAGATGCAAGTAGGCACGTTAAAATATTATCGCAAGCAGATATGGTTTTGAATACACCATTTGCATTGATTAGAACAATAAATAAAAATTATTTTAAGAAACAAGATAAAATCTCTGAAGATATTGTTAAGTCAGTATTAACTCCAATAAAACAATTTAGTACAACCATTGAAAATAAACCAAATGTTGTTATTTTAATTGTTGAAAGTTTAAGTCGAGAATATATTGGTGCATTTAATATTGATACTAATATTCCAAATTTTAAAAGTTATACGCCATTTTTAGATTCGTTAAGTAAACAGAGTTTAATATTTCCAAATACGTTTGCTAATGGTAGAAAGTCTATTCACGGAATGTCATCTGTTTTAGCGGGAATTCCATCATTTAAAGTGGCTTATACATCTTCTCCTTACGCAAACCAAGAGACGCAATCTATTGTTTCTGTTTTAAATGAAATGAATTATGACACCTCTTTTTTCCACGGAGCTCCAAACGGGTCTATGGGTTTTTTAGGTTTTAGTAATATTTTAGGTTTTGATCATTATTACGGAAAAACGGAATATAACAATGACGATGATTTTGATGGACTTTGGGGAATATGGGATAAACCTTATTTGAAACATGTGAATTCTGTTTTAGCTAAAAAGGAGAGGCCTTTTATGGCTACAATTTTTACTTTATCTTCTCATTCACCATATATAATTCCAAAAGAAGATAAAGGGAAATATCCATTAGGGAATTTACCAATGCATAAATGTGTTGGTTATACAGATAATGCTTTAAAACAGTTTTTTGAAGATGCAAAAAAAGAAGATTGGTATGATAATTCTGTTTTTGTAATAACTGGAGATCATACCAATTTAATAGATTATCCTTATTATGCTAAAGCTTTAAATAGATTTTCGGTTCCAATTATTTTGTATTCACCTAACGGAAATTATAAAGGTGTTAATAATTCTTTAGCTCAACAGATAGATCTTTATCCTACTATTGTCGATATTGTAGGTTATAAGAAACCAATTAGAAGTTGGGGAAGAAGTCTTTTAAACGATACATTAGTAAAACCTTTCGCACTTACTAATAGTAGTTCAATATTTCATTTACAGCAAGATGATTATATTTATGTATTTGATAGTGAAAAAGATATAGGGTTTTATAATATTAATGATAAAGGATTAGAAAAGCCATTAATAAATATATCTGACTCTATAAAAAAGCCATTAAGGATTAAGGCAAAAAGTTTTATTCAAGATTATATGAATAGAATTATTGATAAAAAATTAAAAGCAGAGTAAAATGACGAAGAAAGGAATTTTTAAACGATTAGGATTAGTTGTCTTAGCTATTATTCTTGCAATGGTAGCACAGCATTTATATAATACAAAAGTTAACTATAATTTTGGTGTAGTTACTGAAGGGAAAATGTTTAAATCTGGTGTGATTCCTCCAGATAAGATTGATGCTTACCTTACAGAAAATAAAATAAAAACGGTAATTGATTTTAGGCATGGAGGCGTAGGAGATGCTTTAAATCCTGCTACTATGAAAGAAATTGATGCAGAAAGACAAGCCGTAAATGCAATTAATGGCGTAGATTATTATAATATTCCGTCGGTGCAAATACCAACACAAGCAAATTTAGATAGTGTATATAAGATTTTAGACGATAAAACAAACTATCCAGTTTTAATGCATTGTTACCATGGCACTGGTCGTGCAATGATTTATTCAGCAATTTATAAGATTGAATATGAAGGTGCTACTAATGAAGAAGCTCGAAAAATAACAAGACCTTTTTATTCGTTACCATTTAGTTCTTTTTCTAAAGGTAAACCTAAAGGCGATTTTTTAGAAAATTATAAAAAAAGAGGAACTAATTAGTTCCTCTTTTTTTTATATAAAACGAGTAATATCTCTAAATTAAAGATTAGCTAAAGCTTCTAAAGCAGCTTTGTAATTCGGCTCTTCTGTAACTTCTGCAACGTGTTCTGTATAAACTACAGTTCCATCTTTATCAATTACAATAACAGCTCTAGAATGTAATCCTTCTAAAGGACTATCTGCTAAAGTTACACCATAGTCATTCCCAAAATCACTTGTTTTAAAATCAGATAAATTGATTACGTTTTCCAAACCTTCAGCAGCACAAAAACGCGCTTGAGCAAAAGGTAAATCTTTAGAAATACATAATACTTTAGTGTTTTCTAATTCTGACGCTTCTGTATTAAACTGTCTTACAGATGCAGCACAAGTTCCAGTATCTACACTTGGGAAAATATTTAATAAAACGTTTTTACCTTTAAAAGCTTCTAATGTTTTAGTTGATAAATCTACAGCAGTTAATTTAAAATTAGGAGCTTTAGTATTTGTCTTTGGAAGATTTCCAACGGAATTAATTTCTGAACCTTTAAATGTTATTTTTGCCATTTGTATATTTATTATATGTTGATTTATGTAAAAATACTTAAAAATTAATCAAAAAAGTCAGCTTTAACAATATCTGTTAAAGCTGACTTTTTTAAGAGATTTAAACTGATACTATTTATCAATAGAACCTAAAACACGTTTCATAAAACTATTTAAAGCTTCTTTTTGAGGCATACCTTCTTTAGTCATTTTATTAACTTCTAATGCGCCATACATGTTAGAAATTAATTCACCTATAACATCCAATTCCTCATCTTTTAAAGATGATACTTCGGTTAAAGCTTCAAGTGTTTCTATAGTTTCAACTAAGTAATCTTCGTCGTTTTCTGCTATAAATTGCGTTAAGTGTTTTATTACTGGTAGTTTCATGAAATTACTTTTATTTTAATTTTCGTTATTCTGAAAATGCATTATTAATAATTAAACAACTTCGCTAACTAATTCTTTCAAAACATCAAACTTATTGGTTTGTGCTTGATTTACAATTTTGCCATTTTTAAATGTAGCAAAAGTTGGTAAATTATCTACGTTAGCTAATTGTCTTGATTCTGGGAATTTTTCAGCATCAGCAATAATAAAAGTGATTGCTTTGTTTTCTGTAGCTAATTTTTTAAATTTTGGTTTCATAATTCTGCAATTACCGCACCAAGTGGCAGAGTATTGTACTATAACAGTTTCGTTAGAATTTACAATTTCTGATAAATTATCTTTTTCTAATTCTTGTATCATAACTTTATTTTTAAAAAATAAGCACCAATACTTATTGTATAAGTTACTAGTGCTTAAATGGTATATTTTATTAGTGAGAAGCTAAGTAATCAGCAGTTCCTTTTGCATTAGGAGCCATTGCATCCTTTCCTTCTTCCCAGTTTGCTGGACAAACCTCTCCGTTTGTTTGAACGTGAGAATAAGCATCTATTAAACGTAAAAATTCGTTTACATTACGTCCAACTGGCATATGATTTACACCTTCGTGGAATACAACTCCTTCTTCATCTATTAAATAAGTAGCTCTGTAAGTTACATTATCTCCGTCTACAGTTACAATTCCTGTTTCTTCATTATACTGTTCGTTAGTAATATCTAAAATACCTAAAGTAGATGCTAAATTACGATTAGAATCTGCTAATAATGGGTAAGATACACCTTCAATTCCACCATTATCTTTAGCTGTACTTAACCAAGCAAAGTGAACTTCAGCAGTATCGCAAGATGCTCCAATTACAACTGTATTTCTTTTTTCAAACTCAGGTAAAGCAGCTTGGAAAGCGTGTAATTCTGTAGGGCAAACAAAAGTAAAATCTTTTGGGTACCAGAATAATACTACTTTTTTCTTGTTATTAATAGCTTCTTCTAAAACATTTAATTTAAAAGTATCGCCCATTTCATTCATTGCGTTAACGCTTAAATCAGGGAATTTTTTTCCTACAATTGCCATATCTATATATTTATGTTGTTATTAATTTCTGTTACAAAGATACTATCTACTTCTAAAAAAATAGAGTTATAAAAATCTTAAATTTTTATAACTCTATAAGTTTTGTTTATAATTAATAATTAATAGTATAATTTTTTACTATTTCTTAACCAGTTGTTTTATTTTAATGTTTAGTGCTGCAAAAAATAGAGTTGTAAATGGGCTTAGCCAATTAAAAATTGCATAAACAAAGTATTCTCCAACGCCAACACCTAAAACACCACTTTGATATGCTCCACAAGTATTCCAAGGTATTAAAACCGAAGTTACAGTTCCAGAATCTTCTAAGGTTCTACTTAAATTTTCAGGAGCTAAACCTTTATCTTCATATGCTTTTTTGAACATTTTACCAGGAATAACTAGAGCTAAATATTGATCTGATGCCACAATATTTAATCCTAAACAGCTTATAACCGTACTTGCAAAAAGCCCAAAGACAGAAGTTGCTATTTTTAATAAGGCGTTAGTAATCCTAGATAAAGCACCTATTCCGTCCATTATTCCACCAAAAAACATAGCACATGTAATTAGATATATAGTCCAAAGCATTCCATTCATTCCTCCAGAACTAAATAGTTCATTTAATTTTTCGTTTGATGTAATGATGCTTGTATCTGTAAATATTGAGTTTATAATAGCTTGAAACTTAGTATCTGCAAGATTATCTAATATGTTTGGTTGAAATATAAAAGCAAAAACTATAGCGGCTAATATTCCGCTAGCTAATGCTATAAGTGGTTTTGTCTTGAATAAAATTAAAGCTATTACTAAACCAGGAACTATAAATAGCATTGGTGTAATGTTAAATGTAGTTTTAATAGTATTTAATAATTCCGATACGTCTGCATTACCTGTTGTATCTATGTTTGCACTCAAAATTGCAAAAACAATTAAGGTTATTAGTATTGTTGGGACAGTAGTAATAGCCATATATTTTATATGTGTAAATAAATCTGTTCCAGCCATAGCAGGAGCTAGGTTAGTCGTATCACTTAAAGGAGACATTTTATCTCCAAAATAAGCGCCAGATAAAACAGCACCAGCAATCATACCTGGAGGAATTCCTAAAGCAGTACCAATTCCAATTAAAGCAATACCAACGGTAGCAGAAGTTGTCCAAGAACTTCCTGTGGCAATTGATATTACTGCTGCAATAATTACAGATGCAGGTAAGAATATCTCAGGACTTAAAACTTGTAATCCGTAATAAACCATTGCAGGAATAATACCACTAACTAGCCAAGTTCCAGCCAATGCTCCAACTAAAAATAAAATCATTATTGGGACAAAAACACTTCTAAGGTTTTCCCAAATTTCTTTGACCATAGTATTTATAGTTACCTTATTAAATAGTCCAACACCTGCAGCAATTAAACCACCAATAAGTAAAATGATTTGATTAGTATAACCACCAAACCATTCTTGATCTTCAACAAAAAAGATATTATAAGCTAACAAACACATTAGTATCACAACAGGAATTAAAGCTTCAAAAAGGTTTAACTCTTTATTATTGATGATTTTTTGATCTTCAATTTTAGTTTCAGATAAGTTATTTTGGTCTTGCATTTATTTTTTATTTAAGGAATGTAATGTTACGATTTTTGAAGAAGTTATGCAAATAAGAAACCTATAGTAGTAACTTAGCTTTTAATTATGGATTCATTAACTCAAATTATACTTGGAGCAGCTTGTGGAGAAGCCGTTTTAGGAAATAAAATAGGAAATAAAGCATTGCTCTTTGGTGCTATTGGTGGCACAATTCCAGATTTAGATGTTTTTATTGGAAGTCTATTTTATGGTAATGAAATTGATGCTATGTTGTTTCATAGAGGATTTATGCATTCTATTTTGTTTTCGGTTTTAGCAGCTTTAGCTTTTGGTTGGATAACTTACAAATTATATAATTCTGGAAAACGAGTAAATTCAACAGAGTTAAAAGATTGGGTTTTATTGTTTTTTTTGTCACTTTTTACACATCCTATTTTAGACTGTTTTACACCTTATGGGACACAATTATTTGCGCCTTTTTCTAATTATAGAGTGGCATTTAATAATATAGCGGTTGCAGATCCTTTTTACACATTGCCTTTTCTGATTTGTATAATTGTTGTAATGTTATACAAACGAACTCATATTAACAGAAAAAAATGGTTGCATTACGGGTTGATTATTAGTTCTGTATATATGTTATTTACTGTTTGTAATAAATTATATATTGACTATTTATTTAGAGAAACATTACACGATAAGCAGATTGAAGTTAGTAGATTTTCCTCTCAGCCTACTATTTTAAATAATTTTTTATGGTATGCTATAGCAGAAACAGAAACCGATTATTATGTGGGTTATTATTCTTTATTTGATAAAACGAATCGATTTACAAATTGGAACAAAATCCCCAAAAAACGTATAATTGATTTAGAAAAGTTTCCAGATTTAGAAGTCTTAACTTGGTTTAGTAATGATTATTATAATGTAATTCAAGTTGATGAAAATAATTATGAGTATTTAGATTTAAGGTATCCGTTTTTAAATCCAGATGATTTAACTTCTGCTTTATTCAAATTGAAAATATATAAAGATAAAAGCCGGTTAAATATGAAAGTTTTTAAACCTGAAACTGATAAAATGGATGGTTTTATTGGTCAGTTAACTAAACGTATTTTTAATAATTGATTGCTGCTTAGAAAATAAATGAGAAAATTTAAAAATAAAAAAGCGAATTAGAAACTACTAATTCGCTTTTTTAATATTTAATATAATAGTTGAATTAAGCGTTTAATTCTCCAATCATTTTAACTTCATTTTTAAAGGTATTATAATTTGGTGAGTGTTTTGTAACACGATCCATTAAGTTTTTGTATTGCTCTTTACTACCAGAACCTTTAACGTGAAAAATAAATTTCAACTCTGGAAATCCTGGGTTTACGTCTGGATTTAATCCTAAAAAACCTTGTAAATCCAATTCGCCATCAATTTCAAGCTTTAATTCACTTATTTGAATATCCATTGCTGTTGCACCAGCCATAAAAGTTACAGCCATACAACCAGCTAATCCGCCTAACATATATTCCGCTGGATTTGGAGCACAATTAACACCTAATAATTGTGTAGGTTCATCTATTATAAAACTAAAATCGCGTATTAATTTATGATCTCCTAAGACCATATTTTTTGTTTTTACACGGGTTTTTGTACCACTTTCCCAATTTAATTCAACACCATAAGAAGCCTTTCCTTGTATGTTGTTTTCTTTTACTTCGTTAGCGTATTCGCTTAATCCAGATATGTTTATGTTGTTTAACATGTGTTTAAAGTTTTAAAAAATTGAATGTAATGCTTGATTGAAATCTGAAATAATATCGTTAATATCCTCAATTCCAACCGATAATCTAATTAAGCCATCATTTATACCAATAGATTTACGTTGTTCTTTGGTTAAAGAAGCTTGAGATGTATTATATGGTAAAGAAATTAGACTTTCTACACCACCTAAACTGGTTGCTTCTTTTGGTATTTTTAAAGCGTGAAGTAGTTCGTGAGACTTTTTATCGCCACCTTCAATTTCAAAACTAATCATTCCAGAATTTCGTCCTTTTAGTTGTTTTTTTGCTAATTCACTTTGTGGATGCGATTTTAACCCAGGATAATAAACTTGTTTAATTTTTGGGTGATTTTCTAGATATTCAGCCAATTCTAACGCATTAGAATTGTGAGTTTTCATTCGTAACGCAAATGTTTTTAAACTACGTTCTAACATAAAACAAGCATGTGGATCCATAGAACCGCCATTTTTAAGCATTTGCGGCCAAATTCTATCTACTAATTTACGAGAGCCAGATACTGTTCCGCCAATTAAATCAGAATGTCCGTTTAGGTATTTCGTAGCAGAGTTCACAACTAAATCAACACCTAAATCTAACATTTTTACATTGTAAGGCGTTAAAAAAGTATTATCTATTATTAGTCTTAAATTGTGTTTTTTTGCTAATAAAACTAGATCTTCAATTGGTGTTATTTTTAAAAGCGGATTTGTTAGCGCTTCAAAATATAATAATTTGGTATCGTCTTGAATTGCAGCTTCAATCTCTTTAATATTAGTAGGAGAAGTAAAGGTTACAGACATACCAAACTTGTCTAAATCTTCGTATAAAAAATTATAAGTTCCGCCATAAATATCTCTTGAAGACACAATATGACTGCCTTTATCTATCATAGCCAATATAGCAGAAGAAATAGCTGCCATTCCAGAAGAAAAGACAATGCTACTTTCGGAATTTTCTAAAGCAGATAATTTTTCTTGAACACTCCATTGCGATGGATTGCCATATCTGGTATAGATCATTTCGTCTCTTCCACGTCCTTCTTCAATAGCTTTATAAGAAGATTCGTTAAGATAAAATGTTGAACATTGAAAAATAGGTGTGCCTAAAGCACCTGTACTTGGATCGTCATATTGTCCAGAGTGTACCGATTTTGTTTCATCAGAATACTCAGTATACCGATGATCTTTAAAAGTAGGACCATTTGTTCTCTTTCTGGTTAAATCGTTAAACCAAACAGAACCGTCTTTTCTCTTGTTTTCTATGTTATCAAAATTGTTTTTCATTCATTAAGCGTGTTTAGCTTGTTTTTTTTATATAATCATGTAAATATTTTGCATCTTTTTTTACACCACCTAAAGTAGCAGAACCTCTAGTGTATAACCAAGGCAGCCCTAAATAATAAAGCCCTTTTGTGGTGCTAATTCCTCTATGGTTTTCAGGGTAATGATTTTCGTCTAATTCTATATCTTTAATCCAATTAAAGTTGGGTTTAAAACCTGTAGCCCAAACAATATTTTTTATGGTACTTATTTTATCTTTTTCAAATACTAACTCTTTTTCGTTAGCATCTAAAGTTCTTCCAACACAGGTTATATTTGGCTTTTTAAATAACGCCTTAACATCTGTGCCAATTACAGGCTGTAATCCTTTGCTTATTTTTTTTCCTATAAATGAATACTTATTAACAGATAAAAAACCAATTTTACTAAACCACCACCAAAGAGTTTTACCTAAAAATTCTTGAGGTAAAGATGATATGTTAGTTTTTCCTGAAAAGAATATATTTCTATTGGTATTAGATATTTCTTCTAAAATTTGTACACCAGAATCTCCAGCGCCAACAACTAATGTGTCTCCATCTTGAAGCTGATTAGGATTTTTGTAGAACTCACTATGAATTTGGGTAATAGAAGGATCTATTTTTTTATGGCATAAAGGCGTAAATGGTGTATGGAACGGTCCAGTAGCAATAACAACATTTTTTGCTTGGTAGGTTTTATCATCACTTTTTACAATAAAATAATTCTCTTTTTTTTCAAGCGAATTCACTTTTTGATTAAATTCTATTGGTATCTTAAAGGTTTCGACATAAGTTTTTAAATATTCAGTAACTTCGTATTTATTCGCATAATATCCTTTTTTATGAGGAAAATTAAGTCCAGGTAAATTATTATATTCCGATGGTGTAAATAATTTAAGAGAATCCCAGCGTTTTAACCAAGGTTTTCCAATTACATCATTAGCATCTATAATTAGGTAATCTTTGTTTAATTGATTTAAGTAATAAGCCATAGATAAGCCAGCTTGTCCTGCACCAATTATTATAAATTCTTTCATAGCTTTTATTTGCTTTACAAATTTCAACTATTTTAGATTTTAAATCAATCAGTTTGTTTGTAATTAGATAAAAAATCTATTTTTATTGTAATTTATGGGTTTAATTTCGGATATTGTTGTTCTAATTAAAAACTATATTAAAAACAATCTAGTTTATGGCTTTAGATTCTATAGATAAAAAATTATTACAGTTAATACAAACTGACAGTAAACAAACTACAAAAGCGCTTTCCAACCAATTAAACTTATCCGTAACTGCGGTATATGAGCGAATTAAAAAATTAGAAAATCAAGGGATTATAACAAATTATGTAGCATTAGTTTCTAAAGAATTAGTTCAGAAAAATTTTGTAACATTTTGTCACGTAAAATTAATTCAACACACTCAGGAATATGTGGTTAGATTTGAAAAAGAAGTTGCTTTATTGCCAGAAGTTTTAGAATGTTACCATATTAGTGGAGATTATGATTACTTAATTAAAGTAATTGTAAAAGATATGAAAGCCTTTAGAACTTTTATGGTAGAAAAATTAACGACAATAAACCATATTGCTAGTACACATAGTATGTTTGTAATTAATGAGGTCAAACAATCTCACGTAATAAATGTAGATTAATTTTTAGTCATCTATTTCGTCTAATAAATTACAAAATCGTATTTTTGTAATCGTTTTAAAAATTCAACAAAAAATAATTTTATGAATTCATATGATGTTGCCATTATTGGCTCAGGACCAGGAGGATATGTTGCAGCTATTCGTTGTGCACAATTAGGAATGAAAACTACCATAATAGAAAAATACAGCACACTTGGTGGTACGTGTTTAAACGTTGGTTGTATTCCTAGTAAAGCATTATTAAGTTCTTCTCATCATTTTGAAGAAGCTACTAAACATTTTGCAGACCACGGAATAGAAATTCCTGGAGATATTAAAGTGAATCTTGAAAAAATGATTGGTCGTAAGCAAGCAGTTGTAGATCAGACTACTGGTGGAATTGACTTCTTAATGAAGAAAAATAACATTACTGTTTATAATGGTTTAGGTTCTTTTAAAGATGCTACTCATATTACGATTAAAGGAGAAGAAACAATAGAAATAGAAGCTAAAAAAATTATTATAGCTACAGGTTCTAAGCCTTCTACATTGCCTTTTATAAAATTAGATAAAGAACGCGTTATAACATCTACCGAAGCTTTAAAACTTAAAGAAATCCCTAAACATTTAGTTATTATTGGTGGAGGAGTTATTGGTTTAGAATTAGGACAAGTATACAGACGTTTAGGTTCTGAAGTTACTGTTGTAGAATATATGGATCGTATTATTCCAACAATGGATGCTGGTTTATCTAAAGAACTTAACAAAGTTTTTAAGAAAGCTAAATGCACAATGAACTTGTCTCACAAAGTGAAATCTGTAGAACGTGTTGGCGATGAAGTTGTCGTGAAAGCAGATAATAAAAAAGGCGAAGAAGTAATTATTAAAGGTGATTACTGTTTAGTTTCTGTTGGAAGAAGACCTTACACAGATGGTTTAAATGCTGAAGCTGCTGGAGTTAAAATTAACGAACGCGGACAAATAGATGTCAACGATCATTTACAAACAAGTGCTTCTAACATTTACGCTATTGGAGATGTTATTAAAGGAGCAATGTTAGCTCATAAAGCGGAAGAAGAAGGTGTTTTTGTTGCCGAGACTATGGCAGGTCAAAAACCGCATATAGATTATAATTTAATTCCTGGTGTGGTTTATACTTGGCCAGAAGTGGCTGCTGTTGGTAAAACAGAAGAGGAATTAAAAGCAGATAATGTAGAGTATAAAGTTGGTCAGTTTCCATTTAGAGCTTTAGGTAGAGCAAGAGCAAGTGGAGATATAGATGGATTTGTTAAAATATTAGCAGACAAAACAACCGACGAAGTTTTAGGTGTACATATGATTGGTGCTAGATGTGCCGATTTAATTGCAGAAGCTGTTGTTGCAATGGAATACAAAGCATCTGCAGAAGATATTTCTAGAATGTCTCACGCACATCCAACTTTTGCTGAAGCTGTAAAAGAAGCGGCTTTAGCTGCAACTGAAGATAGAGCTTTACACGTGTAATATAACTGGAAGTATTATATATCTAAAAGCGAACTCATTTGAGTTCGCTTTTTTTATTTTTGTAACATGGAACAATTAACGCTTACAACACCAGCCTTATTATTTTCGGAAATATCTTTAATTATGTTGGCTTATACCAATAGATTTTTAGCTTATGCTGCAATTGTAAGAGGTTTAAGAGATAAATACTTAGAAAGTAAAGACAAATCTTTAATATTTCAGATTAAGAATATAAAACAGCGTTTAAACTTAACATGTTGGATGCAAATTTTTGGAATAACAAGTTTATTGTTTTGTGTATTAACCATGTTTTTAATCTATGTTGACTTTATAGCAACTGCCGCTTGGTGTTTTGGTATAGGATTAATTTTATTAATTATTTCTTTAGCTATTTTAATAAAGGAAATTCAAATATCTACAAAAGCTTTAAACGTGCATTTAAGTACTATTGAAACGTATTTGACAAGGAAGTAGTTGTAGTAATTTAAAACTGTTCCAATTGTTTTAAAACTTCTTTTTTATAGCTTCGGCTAATGGTTAAATCGTTTTTGTTAATCGAAATATATTCGTTGGTAAAACTGTCTATTTTTGGAATAGAAACAATAAAAGACCTGTGTATTCTCAAAAACTGAGATACAGGTAATTTAGCTTCAATTGCACTAATGGTTTCTCTGGTGACTACAGTTTCGTTGTTGAGGTGAATTTTAATATAATCGCTGTAACTTTCAATATAATAAATTGCATTAAAGTCAATTTTAATCATTTTTCTATCCGAACGCACAAACATAAAGGGATTATTCTCTTCCTTAATAACAGTTGTGTTATTTGTTTTATAATGAATATCAAAATACGTGTTCACCGACTTTAATAAACGCTCAAAAGAAATCGGTTTTAATAAATAATCTACTGCTTGTAACTCAAAACCTTCTATTGCGTATTCTCTATAAGCTGTGGTAAAAATTATTTTAATGTGTTTTGGAATGGATTTAGCCAACGAAATCCCCGAAATTTCAGGCATATTAATATCCAAAAAAATCAAGTCAATATCATGATTTCTAATCACGTTTAGCGCTTCCATAGCGTGACTACAACTGGCAACCACTGTAATATTATCTAATTTAGAAATGTGTGTTGCAATAATTTCTCTTGCAATAGCTTCATCATCTACAATTAGGCACGATATGTTTTGCTGAGTGATCATTTACTTCAATTTTAGATCTAAATTCACTTTAAAAGTGGAATTGTTTTCGACTATATCTAAGCTGTAATGGTCTTTGTATAAAAGTTCTAATCGTTTTTTTATGTTTATTAATCCAATGCCTTTATTAGTTATTTCTTTCTTAGAATTGGTATTTTCTATAGAAAAAATAATAGATTCTTTGGTGCTTGATAATGAAATAGTAATTTCTAAAATACCATTGTTTAAATAACCATGTTTGAAACTATTTTCTACAAAAGGAATTAATAGCATTGGAGAAATAGAGGTGTTTTCTAAACAATTATCATAATTAAATGTAACACGTAAGCGGTTATTAAAACGCATATTCTCTAAAGTAATATAATCGTTTATATGATTAATTTCTTCACTTAAAAGAACAAAAGGTTTATCTACTTGATATAATAAATAATCTAATAGATTAGATAGTTTTAATATCATTTCTGGTGTTTCATCGGCCTTTTTAAGCGAAAAACCATATAATGTATTTAAGGTATTAAACAAGAAATGCGGATGAATTTGCATTTTTAGATAATTAAGTTCTTGTTCTTTTAACTTTAACTGCGTTTCTAGAATCTTGTTTTCTAAACGCTTAGTTTCTTCGGTATGTTTTAAATTTAATTTTAATAGCTTAAAAGCGCTAACTACAATAACAATAGAATAAACGGCAAGCATAACAAAAAAGATGTTTCGGCTAATTGGTGGCATTTCTTTATACTCAAAACTAGATAGAAAAATAAGTCCAAAAAAGATAGAAAGTATAATTAGATATCCCGAAATTACAAGAGTATAAAACGTGTAGACCCCAAAACGAGCATACTGTTTAGTAATTAAATAATCTGGAATTAATTTATAGATTGATATGTAGGTTGTTGCAATTGTAATTGGCATTAAAAAAAGTGAATAGGTCAGGATATAATCAGAATCCTCACTTTCAAAACCAAAGAAGTACATAAAAAATAAAAGTACAACACTCCAAAATACTATGTGAAGTACTATTTGTGCAATTTTATTTAAAATGTGTTTTTTTGAAAACATAACTTATTAAATGTAATACTACAATAGTACTATAAATTAGGATTGCATAATAACAATTATAGACGAATAACCAATTTAGTACGCTTTTCTACATTTTTGTTGATTCGCGATTAAAATTGGTTGTTCATCGCAATTAAAAATTAGAAGCATATTACTATCTTAGATTTGTGGTATGTTTAATTAAAACCATTTATTATGATGACTTTATCAATTTTTTTATCGAATTTATTTACAGAAGGAGGAACACTAATGATGTCCTTAATCTTGATTTGCTTAGCTATTTCAATTCTCTTTTTATTTAAAGGATTTACAACATCTAAGACTAAAGTTGCACAATCTATTAAAATGCGAAAAATGGCTGCAGAAAGTAGTCTGTTAGGTCTAGTTATTGGTTTTTTCGCGTCTATTTTAGGCTTAATTTCTGCTTTTGATACTATTGAGGCAATGGGTAATCCAAATCCAAGTTTATTTGCTGCAGGATTAAAAATATCTTTATTAACGGCTACTTTTGGTTTATTCTCCTTTATTATTGCCAGAATTGGAATTTTAATCTTAAGGGGAATTCAGTCTTCTGATAGTAATTAATACTCAGTTAATAGTTTATAGTAAAAAGCATCAAATTTTCAGAAATTTTGATGCTTTTTTATTGAAATATAAATAAGAACATTCAAATAAATATAAACTTATTAAAGGCTGAATACGACTTACTCGTTTTCCCGTCTTGCTTTTCGTTTGTCAGCCCTTTTTTGTTTGCGTTCTTCTTTTCTTTCGGTTCGTTCTTGTTCTTCCTCAAAAGATTTCTCATTACTTTTAAATAAATCGAAGAAGTTTTCTATAGCTGTTCTTTCTTTGTAATCTTCGCATTCTAAATTATAAAAATCCTCGTCGGATAAGGCTTTAAATTTTGAAGTATATAATTTATTTAATTCTGAATCTAATTCAATCTGTTTTAAGGTTTTAGCGACTAAGGGCAAAGCCAAACTACTTCCAGCTCCTAAACCGTTATTAAAATGAATTTTAGGCGAATTACAACCTACGCGACTTACCATAACCAAATCTGGATTATAACCTACAAACCAAGCATCTGTGTAATCTTGAGATGTTCCAGTTTTTCCTGCTAAAGGCATTTTTACACCATAAGTATTTCGTAAACGTGTTCCAGTTCCTCTACTTATAGCGTTTTGTAAAACTTCGTTAATGTAAGTAGCTGTTTTTTCGGTTAAAATGGTTTTTGGTTCTTCTGATTTGTGTTCGTATAAAATAGTACCATCTGCAGTAGAAATAGAACTAATTATATAAGGTTTAACTTGTTTTCCATAATTAGCAAAAGTAGCGTAAGCATTGGTAACTTCATAAATACTAGCGTTTGTAGTTCCTAAAGCTAAGGAAGGATTGTTTTTTAATCGCGAACTAAATTTTAAACGATTCCAAATGGTATCTAATTTTACAAAATCGGTTTCTAAATATAAGTTTACTGTTGGTACATTTTTAGAATTTAATAATGCACCTTGTAGAGAATATTTTCCACCAAATTTTTTGTCGGCATTTGTTGGATGCCAATCTTTATATTCGGTAAGTATAATTTCTTCGTTATCTAAATAATTACAAGGTGTTTTGCCATTTTCAAAAGCATTAGCATATAAAATAGGTTTAAAAGTTGATGCTAATTGTCGTTGAGAAAAAATTTGATCGTAAGCATAACGCTGATGATTTATGCCGCCAACATAGGTCTTTATTGCTCCAGTTTTTGGTGACATAGCCATAAGTCCTGCATGTAATAACGTGTTTTCTAGATTTAAACTATCTATTAAAGAAATAGAATCTCTATAGTTTTCTTTCCAACTAAAAACAGATTGTTTGGTTTTTGTTTTTGCAGAATCTTTGCTGATTTTTAAACGTTTTAATTGCTGATTTATTAATGTCTCTAAACTTTTTTTCTGTGAACTATTAGAATTGTATTGAGTTCTTAATTTGTTTTGCATTACGCTTAAATGCTGTTTAAACGATAGATTTGCAAAACGTTGCATTTTGTAATCTAATGTAGTTTTTATAATTAAACCATCTTTTTTTAAGTTGTAATTTTTTTTTGTGGCTTTGTTTATAGAATCCAGAATATGTTTGGTCTCTTTTTCAACAAAAACTATAAAATGCCCAGAATTATTATTACTGTTAAGATTGTTATAATCTAGTTTTAATGGTAATTGTTGTAATGAATCTATTTCGGCTTGACCTAAATAATTATAGGTCAGCATTTGATTTAGTACAATTTGTCTGCGTTTTAAAGCATTTTCTGGATTTAAATGTGGATTATAATATGTGTTAGCTTTTAAAATACCAATTAAAATAGCAGATTCTTCAATGTTTAAATCTTTAACAGCTTTATTAAAATAACGCAATGCAGCAGACTCTATACCATAACCGTTTTCGCCAAAAGAAACCGTATTTAAGTATAAGGTTATAATGTTTTCTTTGCTGTAAATAGATTCAATTCTTCTGGCTTGGATAATCTCTTTAGTTTTATTTACGGGCATAGTCATAAACCCAAAATGGTTTCTACCAGCAATATTTTTAGCCAATTGTTGCGTAATAGTACTTCCGCCACCAGAACTTTTGTCTCGCATAATTATAGACTTAAATAGTACACGTAATAAACTTCTGGAATCTACACCAGTATGTTGAAAAAAACGTGCGTCTTCAGTCGCTATTAGAGCATTAATTAAATGCTCAGGAAAATCGTTATATTCTGCATTTGTACGGTTTTCGTTATAGAATTTCCCTATAATAATGTTGTCTTCAGAAGTAACTACAGAAGCTGTTTCGTTTTTATAATTTAATAGTTCGTCTTCCGAGTAGAGCTTACCAAAAACATTATAACTTACCGCAGTTATAAATCCAATAAGTAGTAAACAGCTAACTATAATTATTTTTAAAGTTAATTTTAAGTATCGTTTCAATTTGGATGGTTTTTATATTTTAAAAATATTTTTTTTGACTAAAATATTAGTTTCAGTTAACAAAGCTTTATAATTTTACTTTTTAAATGAAGCTGATTTACAAATGATTAAAAACACTATTTTCGATTTTAATGTTGAAGCATTTTCTAGCAACAACTTAGTTTCTGCTTTTAAGTTATTTTTAAATCAGCCTTTAGACTATAGAACGCAGTTTTTGCAAACTAAGTATGCTAGAGCTTTTGATGGTTATTCTTTTTTAGGTCAAGAAAATAGTTTTAACCAATACAGCACAGACCAGTTGCATTCTTTTGTGTTTTCGGAATTTACAAAAACAGAAGATTTTCCCAAAGAGTTTCATTCTTATTTAAAAACCGAGTTTTTAGAGGTGAAGAAAGCCGTAACTAATTTAGAATTAGAAGTTTTAGAGTCTTTTAAGGATGATGATTTTTTAACAATCTACAAGGCTAATTTTGGACATATGATATCTTGTAATTATTATCCCAAAATATCTGATAAAACTATAACAGAACGCTTATCTATGCATAAAGATGTCTCTTTGTTTTCTATGTTTCCTTATGGATTAGATAAAGGCTTGGCTTATAAATGCACAAATAATAGAGTAGAGGACTTGGATTTTAAATCTACTATTTTTGGGTTTAAAGGTTTTGGAGCAGAGTTTTTTTTAGGAGATAATTTAAAAGGATTAAACCATAAAGTAAATTATAGCGAAACAGAAAATAGTGAACGTTTTTCAATTGCTTTCTTTTCCATGCCAAAACCAAACACTATTTTTACATTTCGTGGAAAAACATATAATTCCGAAACATTTTACACCAATTATTTAAACTTATTTTAATGGAATTAAATACCTTTTTAGAAATTTTAGCCGTAGTTTTTGGACTAACGTATTTAATCCTATTAATAAAAGAACAGAAAATTTGTTGGTATTTTGGAATAGCAGGATCGTTGTTAAGTATCTTTTTGTTTTATAAAATAAAGCTCTATTCCGAAGCTATACTTTATATTTATTACGTAATTATTGGCTTTTATGGTTTGTGGCTTTGGACAAAAAACGATAAGGACTCTAATAAAATGAAAGTTACTAATAATTCTATTACACAGAATTTGGGCTTAATAGGAATTGGTATTGGCTTAGCATTGAGTTTAGGCTATGTTTTTAAAACCTATACTGATGCATCAAGTCCGTATTTAGATGCTTTTACAAGTATATTTAGTTTTATAGCTAGCTATTTAGAAGCTAAAAAAATAATAAGTGCTTGGTTATTTTGGATTGTAATTAATGGGTTAACCTTATTTTTATATTTTGATAAAGACCTTAATTATTACTTTGGATTAACTGTGATTTATACCGTATTCTCTTTTGTAGGCTTTGTTAAATGGCGAAAAGTTATTAGTGGTTATAAAGCGGTTTAAAATCAAATAACTCGTTATTGGATTTAGTTTAAAGTTCGTTTAACGTTAGGCAATTGTTAGTGCGTGAATTGAAAATTAGCGACTTTCGATTTAGCACGAGCCAAAATTTTTTATTCAGTTTTTATCAAATATTCTAATCTTTTTTTTAGGAAAGAATAGTTTACTATTTCACTTTGTTTATTATGTGTTCTGTTTTTAAATCCTAATTCCAACATTTCTTTAAAATATTTTTCCGTATATATTTGTTCAATATATTTTTGAATAGATTCACTTTTACAAATAAACATTCCAGCTAAAACGTCAGCTTGTAATTCATCTGTTGAGCCTTTTGTCTTTGAAATCATTTTTAGGAAAATGTCTAGTAGTCCCATATCTTTACTTTCGCAAGTAAATCTCTCTACTTCTAATATTGTTGGATTTAATTTTTCAATTACAAATTTTTCGCCATAATTAGGCTTTCCATAATTTTCAGCATAATCATTCATTATAAATTCAAGTTCATTTTTATTCTGTCCATTTACAGTTAATGAAATAGTAATTAATATCAGTATGAATATATTTTTCATCATTTTTTGCTTGTGTATAACAGGATAATATGAATGCGTTTTAATGTTTTATATCAGTATTTAAACGAATTTCAACTAAAAAAAATCCAAAAGTCAAGTTTTAAATAGCTTTGATATTTTACTTTAAAAAGCCTTAGTTAAATCTGTTATTCGTATTTTTTTAGAATAATCGTGCTCATTCACGTCTCTAACAAAACAGTGCTCACTAATTTTATTTTCTTCTACTTTTTTTGCTAATTCTTCAACTGAAAAAGGCCCATATTCTTTAGATTGTTCAATGTAATAAAACTCGTGATCGTAAATTAAATCGGTTGCTTTTTTAGCATATTTTTCGTGAAGAAATTTTTGAACATCTTCAAAACTATTTAAGTCTTCGCTATAATTTTCTTCATTTAAATAAAGTGCAAAATCGTCTGTATTTTTATGATTTAAAACCAAAACATCATTGTCTTTAAAATATGCTTTTACTGTAATTAATCCATCTTCAGTATCTATAGAAAAAGTATTTTTAATGTCTATACACCAAGAGGTTTCGGATACCGTTTCGTTTTCGGTAATACTCAATATGTTTTCATCTTTAAAAACATAAATGGCTTTTTTATGTTTTATACCATTTACTAAAACCCAGTTTTTGTTTAAAAAAAAGTTATCATAATGCAGTTTGTAGTCAAACGGTTTAAGATCTGGAAACAATTCAAAAATGTAAGATGTCATAGGTTTATTTGTAGGTTGCACTAAAATTAACGAAAAAAAACTTGAGTTGGTATTTATTAACGATTAAATCGTTTTGTTTTGATTTAAATGAATACTTACGATTTAAAATAAATCATTTAACTTTTAAAAATGAAGCTCACATTAAAATCCAAAAATACTACCTTTGCATCAAACTAAATTAATGTCTTTTTCTACAAGAATAAATTCTAATTACCGACCAAAACGTTTAGCCGTAAAGCTTAATGCTAAAGGCGAACAATTTGTATTGCAAAACCATCCGTGGGTTTTTTCGGATAATATTGTAAAGATTAAAGACAACGCTCAAGCTGGCGATTTAGCTATTGTGTTTGGGAAAAATAAAAACAGAGTGATTGGTTTAGGCTTATACGACCCTAATTCACCAATTCGAATTAAAATGCTACATAGTAGTACAGAAAAAGCCGAAATTAACGCTGAATTTTTTCACCATAAAATACAAGATGCTTATTCTAAACGTGAAAGTTTATTAAAAACAAACACCAATAGTTACCGCTTATTATTTGGCGAAAACGATGGTTTTCCTGGATTAATAGCAGATGTTTATGCTAAGGTTTTAGTGGTTAAAATATATTCCGAAATTTGGTTACCTTATTTAGAAACTATAATTCCAAGCCTACAGCAAATTAGTAATGTAGATACTATTGTGGTTAGATTAAGCAGAAGTTTAGAAAATTCTAAATTACACGAATTACAAAACGGAGAAGTTATTTTTGGAACTTTAGAAAACGAAGTGGTTGAATTTGTAGAGCATAATGTTAATTTTTCGGCAAACGTAATTAAAGGACATAAAACAGGTTATTTTCTAGATCATAGAGCTAATAGAAAACAAGTAGGCGAGTGGAGTAACGGAAAAACGGTTTTAGATGTGTTTTCTTATGCTGGTGGATTTTCAGTGCACGCTTTGTTTAATCAAGCTAAAGAAGTAACTAGTTTAGATATTAGTAAACAAGCTTTAGAAATTGCATTACAAAACGGAAAGCTTAATAATTATTCTGGTAAACATAAAGTTAATGCTGGCGATGCTTTCGAGGAACTTAAAAAACTAATCAAAAATAAAGTGACTTTTGATGTGGTTGTAATAGATCCACCAAGTTTTGCTAAACAAGCTTCGGAAATAGAATTAGCAAAAAAGAAATATTCGCAATTAGCAAAGTTAGGCGAACAATTAACAGCTAAAAACGGATTATTAGTTTTGGCATCTTGTTCTTCAAGAGTACTTAGTCAGGCTTTTTTAGATATCAATAGTCAAGCTTTAGGTTCTTCTAACCGAAAATATAAAGTTGTCCTAAAAACGCAACACGATTCAGATCATCCTATAGGTTTTCCTGAAGGCGCTTATTTAAAATGTGGATATTATCGATTTTTGGATTAGTTTTTTTTAGTTCTCAGTCTTCAGTATTGATAATTGATAATTGATAATTGAATTTCCTATGCGTGCATACTATTTTTTGTATATTTGATATTCAATTCAATTTTACTATGCAAACTAAACTGACTCAACTTTTAAATATTAAATATCCTGTAATTATTGCACCAATGTTTTTGGTGTCTAATGTTTCTATGGTAGTAGAAGGAATGAAAGCTGGCGTTGCCGGTTGTATTCCTGCACTTAATTACAGAACTTTAGAAGAGTTAAGAGCAGCACTTATTGAACTTAAAAAAGCTAAAATTGAAGGTGGATCTTTTGGATTTAACCTAATAGTAAACAAATCTAACATAAAATATAAAGACCAACTTAGCGTAATTTGCGAAGAAGGTTGCGATTTTATAATAACATCGCTTGGTAGCCCAGAAGAAACTATAAATCAAGCTCATAAAGCTGGAATTAAAGTGTTTTGTGACGTTACAGACCTACGTTTTGCTAAAAAGGTTCAAGAACTTGGTGCAGATGCCGCAATTGCTGTAAATAACCAAGCTGGTGGACATAGAGGAAATCTAACTCCAGAAGAATTAACCAATCAATTAAGTAAGTCTTTAACCATTCCAGTAATTTCTGCTGGTGGCGTTGGTTGTAAAGCAGATATTGATAAAATGATAAGTTATGGTGCTGAAGGTGCATCTGTTGGAAGTCCATTTATTGCAAGTATAGAAGCTTCTGTAACCGATGATTATAAGCAAGCTTGTGTAGATTATGGTGCAAAAGATATTGTAATGACAGAGCGCATATCTGGAACACCTTGTACTGTAATAAATACACCTTACGTTCAGAAAATAGGAACTAAGCAAACTTGGATAGAAAACGTATTAAATAAAAATAAGAAACTTAAAAAATGGGTTAAAATGATTCGTTTTTCTATTGGTATGAAAGCGGCCGAAAACGCAGCTAAAAAAGCGACTTACAAAACTGTTTGGGTTGCAGGACCAAGTATAGAACATACCAAAGCAATTTTACCAGTAAAAACTATTGTGAAACATTTGGTAGAATAATTATTTAGAAAGAGTTAATTAATTCTACATTAACTTCGTGCGTTCCATTAAATGGAATAATCTCTAAATTAGAACCAAATAATTCTTTGGCTCTATTGGTTTCGTAAATCATACGTTCTTGGTTTAAATACTCGTCTTTTGTTCCGTAGATTAAAGACACTTTTGTTTTTAAGTTCTTGAAGTTTTCTGGTTCTAATTCTTTAGGAATTCCGCCAGAATGGATAATAATATCTTTACACTTTAATTTATATTTAGCCAAATAGCGTAAAGCTACACTTACACCTTGAGAATAGCCAAAAAGGATAATGTTTTTATCTTCAGGAATAGCTTCTGTTTCTAAAATAGCGTTTAAGTAATTACACACATTCTTAACTTCTGTTTTTGTGTTTTCTTTAGTAAACCAACACGCACCAACGTGTTTAAAACGCTTTCCTTGATAATATTTACTTGGCGCTTGTGCAGCAATAATATAATTTTCTGTAGCATCTAAGCTATTAAAATAACGTAAAAAATAACGACTTAAATAACCCAAACCGTGACAAACTAACCAGACATTTTTAGTCTCGTTTGTTAATGTATTTAGAGCAGAATAGGAGTTGGTAGATTTATATGATATTTCTTTTTCAGCTGAATTCATTTCTGCAATCTGTTTTGTATTTTTGTGTAAAGATCAAATATAAATGAAGTATTCTAAAGTAGAGGTTTTAAAGCAAGCAAATCAAGCCAATAAAAATACGCTAATGGAAACATTAGAAATTGAAATGGTAGATTATGGCGAAGACTTTTTAGTGGCAAGAATGCCTGTTACACCAAGAGTGCATCAGCCAGATGGCGTTTTACATGGCGGAGCAACTGCAGCTTTAGCAGAAAGTGTGGGAAGCTTTGCGTCTCATATTTTTTTAGATTCCGAAAACTTAATGATTCGAGGATTAGAAATTACTGCTAATCATTTAAAAAGTGTTCGCGATGGTTTTGTATTTGCTAGAGCAACATTTATCCATAAAGGAAGAACTACGCAATTAATTGATATTAGAGTTACTAACGAAGCTGATGAGTTGGTATCGTTATGTAAATTATCTACTATTTCTTTACCTAAAAAAAAGTAAATGGATCAAGCACAGTTTTTTGATTCCGCACAGCAATTTTTTGACGATGCTTTACCTTTTGTTTTATATAGAAAACCGAATAAAACAAAAGTAAAAGGTGTTTTTCAGAATTCAGAGACTGTTTTTTACACCAAAGATTTTATAGAAACTGGCTTTGTGTTTTCGCCTTTTAATTCCGAAGAAAAAAGTGTTTTAATTCCATTAGAAGAATCGGATGTTATAGAAGTTGATATTTTAGAAAATGAATCAATAGAACTAGGATTAGAAAAATCTGGAACAGTAGTAGATTATACCGCTAAAGAATTTCATATTAAGATGGTTTCTAAAGCCATTCAGCATATAAAAACAGACAATTTTAAAAAAGTAGTGGTTTCTAGAAAGGAAACTGTTCTACTTAAAGAAAACAGTCCAATTACGTTATTTAAACGCTTATTAGCAACCTATAAAACTGCATTTGTGTATTGTTGGTATCATCCAAAAATAGGATTATGGTTAGGAGCAACACCAGAAACCTTGTTAAGTGTTACAGGAAATAGATTTACAACAATGTCTTTGGCAGGAACACAAACAGCTAATAACAAAAGTACTTGGCAAGCTAAAGAAACCGAAGAACAGCAATTAGTAACCGATTATTTAGTTAGTAATTTACAGGATTCTGTTAATAGTTTAAGTGCAGGGAAAGTAGAAACTATAAAAGCAGGAAGCTTGTTGCATTTACGTACCAAAGTTTCGGGCACTTTAAACGCAAATTTAAAAGATGTGGTGAGTGTTTTACATCCTACGCCTGCAGTTTGTGGTTTACCAAAACATGATACAAAAGCATTTATTTTAGAGAACGAAAATTATAACCGTGAATTCTACACAGGTTTTTTAGGCGAATTAAATCTGAAAGAAGAAAAAAGTCGAAATACCAACCGCAGAAATGTAGAAAATAACGCCTATGGTTCTGTAAAAACCATCTCAAACTTATTTGTTAATTTACGTTGTATGCAATTAACAGATACCAAAGCGCATATTTACGTTGGTGGCGGAATTACAAAAGATTCTATTCCAGAAAACGAATGGGAAGAAACCTGTAATAAAGCAGAAACGATGAAGAAAGTTTTGTGGTAATTTTTTTTATTGTAGAGTTATAAAATTTGGTTTAACATTTTTGATTATCTAAAATCGTTTTAATATTTTATAACTTTTATTTTGTAGGTTGTTAAAGCTTTTCTTCCTGTGCAAAAATCTCTGCTACTGCAGCTTGGTATTTATGAGCGTTACCTGCTTTTTTTATTTTCTTATATGTTTTTTGGGGATTGCTAAACGATTGCGAAAAGTATTCCCAAAAGCCTAACATCTTCATTTTTATTGGTGTTGGTCCTTGTAAATACGCATCGTAATCTGCATAAATTGTATCGTGAAATGCTTTAAAAATTTTCCATCTGTCTTTTGGATATGCAGTAGTGTTTGCCTTAATCATTTGTGGTAAAAACGGATCAGCAATTAAACCGCGACCAATCATAAAATGATCTATACTAGGGAAGCGTTCTTGTCGGTTTTTAAAAGCCTCGACAGTTGTAATATCGCCATTGTAATAGAGTTTGTGTTTAGTGGTTTCTATACATTTTTGAAAGCCATCTAAATCTACGCCACCTTTATAAAGTTGTTTTCCTAACCTGGCGTGGATAGCCACGTTTTTAAGTGGATATTGGTCTAAAATTTTAAAGGATTTTATAATTTCTGATGGACTTTCATAACCTAAACGCATTTTCATAGAAACGGTAATATCTGTTTCGTTATGCACTTGCTTTAAGATGTCATTTATTTTTTCTGGCTGACAGATTAATCCAGATCCCATTCCCGATTTTGTAACCATTGGATACGGACAACCTAAATTCCAGTTTAACTCTTTATAACCTGAAGATTGCACGTATTTTACAACAAATAAAAATTCTTCAGCACTATTTGTCATAACTTGCGGAATAACAGTTAGTGTTGAGTTGTTTTCGGGTTGTAAATCGTTTTGGTAAGATGTTTTTATTTTTAGTTTACCGTTTAAGCGAATATATGGTGCATAAAAGGTATCTATACCTCCAAAATAATGATGGAATGCATTACGAAATCTAAAGTCTGTAAAACCTTGTAGTGGTGATGAAAGTAGGGTAATGCTCATAATTTAAACTTAGCACAAATATAAGTGAATTATTTGTTGAGTTTAGAAGTAATTTTAGATAAGTTACAACTTGTTAGTATGGATAAAAAAAGCCTCTAAAAACTAATTTAGAGGCTTTTAGTATTAGTTTGGTAACTAATTATTTTTTCTTCTTGTAAAGAATAGCTTCGTCTTCAAATTTCTGTAAGTTTATTTTTGGTGAACCATAAATAGAAATTTCTGATGTCCCAGAAGCACTAATAGTTAACTCATCTTTTACTTCTATTTCTACTTTACAACGGTTATTTGTTGTTAAATTAGCTTTGTTTGCTGTTAGTTTTTCTCCTGTAAATTGGCAAGAATTATCGACGTTTAATTCAAAGTTAGATGTGTCTCCTTCAATTTTTGCTTTAGAACGTTGTACCATATCTATTTCTAAATTCTTTCCGTTTAATAAAGCTTCAATGTTGCTATTATCATTTAACTCTAAAGTCATATGGTCTGAAGTTACATTTAATTCTGCTTTAGAGTCTCCGTTATGACTTAATTTAAATTTATTAGATTTAATAGTTAAAAACGATTTAGAGCTATTGTTAGTTACTAAAGTTAAATCTTTAAATTTTAAAGTAACATCTGAGTGGATTTCAGCTTTATCTTTAACTTCTATTGTATCTAAACTGTCTGAATAGAAAACCGTAATTTCCATTTTTTTAGATGATGTAATTTTTTTTGTAGTTTTAAAAGATAATGTGCCATCAAAACTTTTAAGTTCTATAGCGTCATGTAAATTGTCGTCTGCAGTTACTTCTACAGAATACTCATCGCTACGTAATAAACGCACTTCAAACGCTTCGCCAACAACCAAACGGTTAAATGGTGCAACTGTGTTTAGTTTTGTAGCAATTTCTCTGCTTCCTTTAATTTTTTCTTTGTCTTGCGCGTTAGAAATTGTGCTTATGCTAATTATTGTAATTAACGATAAAATAAGATTTTTCATTCTTTTAATCTGTTTTTAAAAATGAAGCCAATAGAAAATTTATGCTCTAAATTATTGACTATTTAATTGATTCGGTAAATATAAACAAAAACCATCCCAAACTTGAAACGTTTGGAATGGTTTAGGAAAAATCAATCAAAAAAGTAGGTTAAAATAGTATGGATAGAATAAAGGTTACTATAATTTCGGCTAAAGCTATCATAATTAATTATTGTCTTTAATTTCTATTTTTCCGTCTCCTATATTAATTTTCAGATGTTCAGAATTAGTTTTAACTCCAGAGCTGTCTATAGTTAATTCTATATTCTCACTTTTTGTTTTTAAACCTTCGGAATTAATAATTAATTTGCTTTTTTCACCATTAATATTTACGTCAATTTCCAAATCTTCATCTTCATCGTTGTCATCAATATCATTTTCATCTTCGCAGTCGGTACAAACTAATTTAGATTTCGTCATTACTAAAAAGTGTTCATCCATTTTATAATTTAAACGATTATACTCGTAAGTGTTTTCGTCTAAATAAATAGTAGTTCCAACTGGCAAATATAAAGTCACTTCAATTTTCTGATCTTTTGCTGAAGCATTGTTAGTTATTAAAAAATAATTATTTAGTAATAATTCATTTCCACTTGTATTATAATCGTATACCATATTCTCAGCTCTTGTTTTAGCTATATCGTAATTATAACCTCTAGCAGATTTTACTACTTTAATTTTAGCAACAGAATCTCTGGTAGATTTTATAGAAAACCTTATGTTTTGTGAAAAGAATTCGCGTTCATCAACCTCGTTAATTACACTTCTAATTCCGCTTCTACTTGTAAAACGTTCCGTATAATTCTCATTATAAATCATTGCTACATTTAATGTATCACTTTTTGTTATGTTATACATCGTTTCTGAAGAAGTAATGGTTGCTTTTTCTTGAAAACTCATTCCTTGACTTACACCTAAATAGATTAAAGCAATTAAAGATAAAAACCAAATGCCTAATAGTCCAAATTTTGCAGGTCTACCAATAGATTTTAGATTATTTACAACTATTTTTAATCCTAAATAGAAAATAAAGAAGCCCATAATCCCTACAAAGAAAAAGACTATTAAACTGATTAACCATAATGGAGCTCCAGAGTTATTTGATAAATCGAAGAAATCTATACCAGGCATATCTACGCCTTCTGCAATTCCCATAGTTAATACTGTTATAGCTGTACCAAGAAACATTGCAATACCTGTAATCATTAATATTACACCTATAAGTTTTGCAAATACTTTTACAAAAAACATAACAATATCGCTAATGCCATCAAAAAACGAAGTGGTTGTCGCTTTTAAGTTAGAATTTTCTTTCACGTTTTTAACCGATGTGCTTACAGCATCTGTTACGTTATCAAATCCTTCTTTAAATTTATCGCCGTGTTTTTGAAAATCTACATTTTTTAGGTTTTCAGAAACACCATCAAATCCGTCTTTAATTTTTTTTTCGATGTTGGAGATATTAATTGGATCACCTGTCATTTGCAATTTGTCCGTTGTGGTTTTAGCCTCAGGAACAAATATCCAAAGTAAAATGTAAATTAAAATTCCAGTTCCAAGACCAAAAATTAATAGCAACCATATTAGTCTAATCCAAATAGCACTTATTCCTAAATAATGACCTAAACCAGAAGAAACACCACTTATATAAGAGTTTTCTGTATCTCTAAATAGTTTTTTAATACTAGAAGAACGTTTTTGAGTTGGTTGTGGTTCGTCTTCAAAAATATCATCGTCTACCAAATAATCTTCAGGTTGCCCCATAATGGTAATAACTTCGTCTACTTCTTTAGAACCAATAACTTGATTACTAGATTTTATACGTTCCGTAAATAACTCCGCAATTCTAGCTTCAATATCACTAACAATTTCAGATCTGCCTTGAGAATCTGTAAACGAACGCTTAATAGCATTTAAATAGCGTTGTAGTTTTAGGTAAGCTTCTTCATCTATATGAAAAAATAACCCGGCTAAATTTATGTTTACTGTCTTATTCATCTGTGGTCGTTTTAGTGCTTGTTACCATATTTACTGCGTGGCGTAATTCGTCCCAAGTTGTGGTTAATTCCTTTAAAAATAATTGTCCTGTTTCTGTAAGTCCGTAATATTTACGTGGTGGACCAGAAGTAGATTCTTCCCATCTATAATTTAATAAACCGGCATTTTTTAATCGGGTTAATAATGGATAAATAGTACCTTCTACTACTAATAATTTTGCGTCTTTTAGTGTGTTTAATATTTCAGCAACATATGCATCATCGTCTTTTAAGACAGAAAGAATACAATATTCTAAAACACCTTTGCGCATCTGAGCTTTTGTGTTTTCTATTTTCATGTTTGTGTTGTGTTTATGTTTTTCATGAGTTTGTCTTTTTAGACTTACTTAATAAAGTTAATGGTTAGTGGATACTTATAATTTTGGCCATCTCTAGCTTTTATACTTGCTAACAGAATAAAAGTTAGTTCTAAAATAAATACTACAACTGCTAATCCGCCTAAAGCGCCACCAATATAAAGTAGAGGCGAAGGCTTGGTTACATTTATAGTGATGTTGTTAAATGTGTTAAAGTCTAGAAAATCAAAATGGCTAAATAAACCAAATACAAAAAACGGCACTGTAATTAAGCCAAGTATTAAAGCATAAATTAAAATACTCATCTGAAAATTTATAGCTTGCTTTCCATGATGATCTATATAATCTGATTTTTCTTTATTTAAACTCCATAATACAATTGGCGCAATAAAATTTCCAAACGGAAAAATAAAACGTGTAAACGTAGACAAATGAATAAATGTAGCTATGTTTTTTTGGTGTGTTGTAATCATAATTTTTAAATTGTATAATAGTATCCTATGCAAAGATAAGTTTAAAAAAAGGTATTATGCAATACAAAGTACTAAAATTTAACATTTTATTAACGTTTTAGAAGTCATTTATTTTGATTAATTTAGCTGAAAATCAAATTATAAATGAAGCTAACACCAAGTAAACTCAATAGTTTTACCGCAATAAAATTACCATCAGCATTTTTATGTGGCGTACGTACAAAAGTTTTAAATAATGAACAATGTATTACAACCGTAAAACATAGATGGATAAATCAAAATCCTTTTAAATCAATGTTTTGGGCAGTTCAAGGTATGGCAGCAGAGTTTTCTACTGGCGCATTAATGATTGCTAAAATCCAAGAAAGTGGTAAAAAAGTATCTATGTTAGTGACTTCTAATAATGCTACATTTACTAAAAAAGCTATAGGTCGCATTACATTTACCTGTAATGATGGTTTAAAAGCTAGTGAAATTCTAGAAAAAGCAATTTCTACGAATGAAGGACAAACCTTTTGGATGCAATCTGTTGGAACAAATGAAGATGGAGTAGTAGTATCAACTTTTAATTTTGAATGGTCTGTAAAGGTTAAGAGTAGAATTTAAAAATGAATAAAGAAGAGAAGAAGTTTTTAATTATTAAATCATTTTTGAAAACAAATTATCCAAAAATATATTCTGAATTTGAGGAAGGAAGTTATATAAGTATAAGTTCTGAAGAATATGAGGATTCTTCTTTATGGATGGAATTAGATAATGCTGGAATGTTAACTGTTGGTTTAGGGCTTGCTCATAATCATTATTACCCAAATATTGATAATTCAAATGAAAGGTTTAATAATTTTATAACGTTTTTGACTTGTAAAAAGAGGAGAACAGAATACTATAGAGGTAATAATGTTATAAAATGTGAGTATGAATATGTTGAAGAAAATGGTTTGTTAAAAAGGTATGGTTCAGTTTCAACACTAAACTTTGTTTTTTGGAAAAAAACAACTAAAAAAGTAGTTCTGCAAAATGGTTTTTTAAAAAAGTGTAAAGTCGAAGATTTAAAGGTGAAACTACTTAATGTATAATATGAAATTTTATTATTCATCACTCTAAAAAATCTCTCTTAGGTATATATTTTTAATAATTATCTGTAACAAAACAACAATCTTGCCTACATATAAATAGAACTAAAATAATTTATATATGAATGCACACGAAATAGATTACGAAATTTTTGGTGAAGAAATGCAATACATCGAAATAGAACTAGATCCGCAAGAAGCTGTTATTGCAGAATCTGGAAGTTTTATGATGATGGACGATGGTATTAAAATGGAAACCCTTTTTGGCGATGGTTCTCAAAAAGATTCTGGTTTTTTAGGAAAAATTCTTGGTGCAGGAAAACGAATCCTTACTGGCGAAAGTTTATTTATGACTGCTTTTTATAATAATATAGTAGGAAAACGTAAAATCTCTTTTGCATCGCCTTATCCAGGGAAAATTGTACCCATTGATTTAACAGAATACAAAGGGAAATTTATTTGTCAGAAAGATGCTTTTTTATGCGCCGCAAAAGGTGTTAGTATTGGCATAGAGTTTAGTAAAAAAATTGGTCGTGGACTTTTTGGCGGCGAAGGTTTTATAATGCAAAAATTAGAAGGCGATGGAATGGCGTTTGTTCACGCTGGTGGAAATTTAGCAAGGAAAGAACTTAAATCTGGTGAAGTTTTACGTGTAGATACAGGTTGTATTGTTGGTTTTACACAAACCGTAAATTATGATATAGAATTTGTAGGTGGAATTAAAAATACCGTTTTTGGCGGCGAAGGATTGTTTTTTGCAACACTTGAAGGTCCAGGAATAGTTTATGTGCAGTCTTTACCTTTTAGTAGATTAGCAGCACGTGTTGTTGCAAGTTTACCTAGAGGTGGAAATAGTAAAGGCGAAGGTAGTATTTTAGGAGGTTTAGGAAACCTATTAGATGGCGACAATAAATTTTAGTTAATAACTTTGTTAATATTGTATTAAAGTCGCAATAAAAAGACTACAATTTTTAGTATCTTTAAATCAGAAACCTTAAAACAAATTGCTTATAGTTTAAAAACTACTTTAACTAAATCTATTAATTATGGCAAGAGCAATGTTTGAGTATACTAAAACCGTACTCAATAAAGTAAGTTTTGACGCTAATTTATTTTGCAAAGAAGTAGAAAAAGCCTTAAAAAGATTACTTCCCTATGAGATTGAAGAACTTAAAATATTTATTCAATCTTTAGCAATAAAAAATCCAGAATTAGGTCAATGCTTAATTCAATTAAAATAGTAAAAAGCAGCCTTTAATTAGGTTGCTTTTTTTATGCGGTTTTGTTTTCTAATTTTATCTTTGTGCAAAATTTTTCACACTGAAAAAAATAGCTGTCATATTACTCTTTTTAGCATTTGCCATTAGACCAATTTATTATGTTGGTTACGTGGCTTATTTTCAATTGAATATAGATTACATTATAGAAACCTATTGTGTAAATAAGAAGGTTCCAGAATTAAAATGTAACGGAAAGTGTCATTTAACAAAACAACTTACAGTTACACCTACTAATTCAACAAATAGGGCAGCAGTATTTAATACAATTTCAGAAGCTTTTTATCCACTATACTTTCAAGACGTTACATTGGAAGACTTGGAAAACAAATTTTACAAAACAAATAAGCCTAGTTTTTATTACACTTTAAAAAACTATACATCATTTCTTCAGCTTAGTTTTAAGCCTCCACAAGTTTAGTTTTATACATAAATAAAATATAGTAATGCGTTAGTATGCAATTAAAGATTTGGTGATGCCAAGTCTAAAATTGGTGTGCAAAATAATAATGCTTTTTTTTAATTGAATTAGTTCTTTCTTTTCAATTGAAAGATGCTATGTGTTAAAAAAAATAAAACTTCATATTCAATAAAACTTATTTTAAAAATGAAAAACACTTTATATGCCATATTCTTTATGGCAACAAGCCTTGTAATGGCTCAAACAGAAACAACAAAAGATACTTTAGTAAAATATTCTGGAAACAGACCAGATGGACATGCGCCAATTTCTGTTATGGGAGATCATACTCACGGAAAAAGATATTTTATGGTGTCTTACAGGTTTATGCAAATGAATATGGAAGATCTTTTAGTAGTAAACAATAATGCTACATTAGAATCTTTATTAATGCCAAATGGAGGAACTTATATGGTAACACCATTAAATATGCCAATGCAAATGCATATGTTAGGTGCAATGTATGCTCCAAATAATAACGCAACATTATATGTTATGGCTAACTATGTGTCTATGGAAATGGATCACCTTACAGCGATGAATATGTCTTTTATCACAAAATCTTCTGGATTAGGAGATACTAAGGTTGGTGTTTAATATGATTTTTAGAAAAAGAAACGCAGTAAAATTCACGAAAATTTAGGATTGTCGTTACCTACAGGTAGTATTGATAATAAGGACGTAACACCAGCATCTGGTGGAGATAATGTTATTTTGCCTTATCCTATGCAAATTGGTAGTGGTACAATAGATTTAGATTTAAGCGCAACTTATTTAACACAAGGAAATGTTTGGTCTTTTGGCTCGCAAATTAAAGGTTTGATTAGAGTAGATGAAAATAATAACGGTTATACTTTAGGAAACCGTTACAGTTTTAATAGCTGGTTTGCGGCTAAAGCTAATAATTGGATTAGTTTTTCTGCGCGCTTAGAAGGTGTTTTTATAGATGGTATTAAAAGCGCAAATCCAGATTTAAACCCAAATATGATTATTACTGCTGACAACTCTAATTCTGGTGGAGAATTTATTAATTCAGGATTAGGTGTTAATTTTTATGTTCCAAAAGGAAAATTCAAAAACTTAAGATTAGGTTTAGAATATGCAGAACCTTTATTTCAAAATGTAAATGGAATACAATTAAAAACTAAAGAAACCTTTACAGCTGGATTGCAGTATGCATTCTAAATAGGAGTTAAGTTTTAGTATTAAAAAAGGCAACCCAAACAGGTTGCCTTTTATTTGAATTTTTATTAATTAAAGGTGAAAAAAAACAAGAATGATAGTTTGTTATTTTTTTGCTAAAGGACTAATTATTTGAACGTTTTGAAATGCAATTGCACCTCTGACGACACCAGATATAGTATCTCTTAAAGCTTCAATGATTTGCATTTTAAGTTCGGATTTATGATAAATAACACTTACTTCTCTAGCAGGTGATGGATCGTTAAAATAATGCAGTTTTGCTTTTTGTTCATCATTTAATTCTAAGGTATGCAAATAAGGTAAAAGTGTCATTCCTAAACCTTCATTAGATAAACGGATTAGAGTTTCTATACTTCCGCTTTCTAATTGAAATGTTTCGTCTTGTTTACTTTTAAATACTTTACATAAATTAATAACGCCATCTCTAAAACAATGTCCATCTTCTAAAAGTAACATATCGTCTAAATCTAAATCGGCAACATCTAGCTTTGTTTTGTTTTTTAATCTGTGATTTTCTGGAATATAAGCAACAAATGGCTCGTAATATAAAGGTCGTTCTTTTAAAGTGTCGCACTCTAAAGGCGTAGCTGCAATTGCAGCATCTAAATGACCATCGTTTAAACGCGAAATAATTTCCTCCGTGGTTAACTCTTCAATTTTAAGTTTAACTTTTGGATATTTTTTAATAAAGTTTTTTAGAAACATTGGTAATAAAGTAGGCATAACCGTTGGGATAATTCCTAATTTAAATTCGCCGCCAATAAATCCTTTTTGTTGATCTACAATATCCTGAATTCTATAAGATTCATTTACAATATTTTTAGCTTGTGCTACAATACGTTTACCAACTTCGGTTAATTCTATAGGTTTTTTGCTTCTGTCAAAAATTAAAATGTCTAATTGATCTTCTAGCTTCTGAATTTGCATACTTAATGTAGGCTGAGTAACAAATCTATGTTGTGCTGCTTTTGTGAAATTTTGATGTTCTGCAACTGCTAATACGTATTCTAGCTGTGTAATTGTCATAATAATAGTTTAAGTCTATAAAAATATAAAAACTATCAATAAAACTTATGTTAAATTGATTTTATTTTGAAGTAAATTTGAATAAATATAAAAATATATAGATATGCAATTAAATAAAATAGGCTTAAACCCAGAGAAAACAAATGATATTTCTAATCAGTTAAATGAATTGTTATCAAATTTTCAGATTTATTATCAAAACTTAAGAGGAATTCATTGGAATATAAAAGGAAAAAACTTTTTTGATTTACATGTTAAGTTTGAAGAGTTGTATACAGATGCAAATATGAAGGTAGATTTAATTGCTGAGCGTATTTTAACACTTTCTAACACACCTTTACATACATTTCAAGATTATATTTCACACGCAAAAGTTCCAGTAGGAAAAAACATTAGTAACGATGTTGATGCCGTAAAATTAATTGTAACGTCTTTAAGTGAATTATTAAAATTAGAACGTACCATTTTAGCTGAATCTGGAGATGCTAACGATGAAGGAACCAATTCTATGATGAGCGATTTTATTGCCGAACAAGAAAAAACGGTTTGGATGATGAATGCTTGGTTGGGATAGAATCTTTTGTACTTATTTAATTGGTCTTGTTTGTTATTGTAAGTAATCATAACCAATTATTATGATTTAGTTTAATATAGAGTTACTTCGAGTAAATTTGGAGATATTAAAACTTGTATCGAGCAGCTTTTTAGTAAGTTTCTCGATACTTTTTTTGCGTGAAAAGGTTGAAATGAAAAGTGCAAAATTTATATTTTTATTTTTTGAAGGTTAAAGTAATCCTCTAGCTTTAATCTCTAAATACTTATTAATCGTATCAATAGTTAAGTTTTCTGGTGTGGTAAGAATACTGTAAATACCGTATTTTTTTAATTCGTTTACAATAAGACGTTTTTCGAAGGCAAATTTTTCTGCAATTACTTTATCATAAGCTTCTTGTATGGTTTCTGCTTTGTTATGTATAATATCGTTAAGCTCTGTGTTTTTAAAGAATACCACAACTAATAAATGACTTTTAGATAAACCTTTTAAATAAGGTAATTGCCTATGTAAACTATCCAAGGTCTCAAAGTTGGTGTAGAGTAGTAGTAAACTTCTATGTGTTATATTTCTTTTTACATCGGCATATAAACGCCCAAAATCACTCTCTTTAAAGTTGGTTTCTACATTGTATAAACCTTCTAAAATTAAATTCATTTGTGATGTTCTGCGTTCTGCAACCACACGATTTTCTACTTTTTTAGAAAACGTAAAAATTCCAGCCTTATCTTGTTTTTTTAAAGCCACATTACTAATTACTAAAGCGGCATTTATAGCATAATCGACTAATGTTAACCCGTTAAAAGGCATTTTCATTGTGCGGCCTTTATCTATAATAGAATAGACAGGTTGCGATTTTTCGTCTTGAAACTGATTTACCATTAACTGATTTCTTTTAGCAGTAGCTTTCCAGTTTATGGTTCGTAAATCGTCTCCTAAAACGTAATCTTTAATTTGCTCAAACTCCATAGTATGACCAAGTTTTCTAACCTTTTTTACGCCATATTGATGTAAGTTATTACTAATGGCTAATAAATCGTATTTACGCAATTGTATAAAACTTGGATAAGTTGGAATCATTGCTTCGTCCGAAAACTTATAACGTCTTGCTACCAACCCAAAAATAGTTTTAGCATAAATATTAAGCTTTCCAAAAGTGTATTCGCCTCGTTCTGTTGGACGTAATTCGTATTTTAAATCTAAACTTTTAGACGCTTCAATTTTCTTATTAATCTCAAAATTTCTGACTTGGAATTGTTCAGGGATTTCATCTATAATGGTTGCGTAAATTGGTAAGGTGTAATAATTATGAATAGAAACACGAACATCATTTACATCGCCATTAGAAAATTTTTCTGGTAAAATTCTATTAGCTTCAAGTCCCTTTTTTGTAAAAAACAAAACCAAAGTATCTAAAACTAGAAGTGCTACAAAAATTAAGAGAAGGATAGAAGTAATGTTGAGAAATACTGGAAATAAAAAACTAAACACATACAAAATGACTAAGCCTAAACAGGCATAGAAAAAGCGATTTTGTATGTAAAAAGATTTTATTTTTTTCATTTTATTTTAAAAGTTATTAAAGGTAGAGATTAGACGTTAATTTTGTCATTCAGCGCTACGACGCAGAATCTATGAATAGTATTTAAAAATATAGTTTATCTAGGAATCTCAACCGTTTCAATAATTTGCTTTACAATTTGTTTTGTGGTTACGCCTTCCATTTCACGTTCTGGAGTTACAATAACTCTGTGTTGTAATACAGGAATTGCAGCTTGTTTAATGTCTTCTGGTGTTACAAAATCTCTACCATTCATAGCAGCAAATGCTTTACTAGCTTTTAGTATTGCAATACTTGCTCTTGGAGAAGCTCCTAAATATAAAAACGGATTGCTTCTAGTGTTTATAATAATATCTGCAATATATTTTATAAGGTTTGGCTCAATAATTATTTGAGTAACTAACTTCTGAAAATTCTCTACTTGCGCCTTGCTTAAAGTAGCCGTAATTTTGTCTGTTTTATTAGTGTCTTGAAGTGTTTGCTCTCGCATTAAAATTTCAACTTCTTCTTCTGCGGTAGGATAATCTACATCAATTTTAAATAGAAAACGGTCTAATTGTGCTTCAGGTAAACGGTAAGTTCCTTCTTGTTCTATAGGGTTTTGTGTGGCTAAAACTATAAAAGGTAAATCCATTTTATATTTATTTCCATCTATAGTAATTTGTCGCTCTTCCATAACTTCAAACAAAGCAGCTTGTGTTTTTGCTGGAGCTCTATTTATTTCGTCAATTAAAATCATATTAGAAAAAATAGGTCCTTTTTTAAACTCAAATTCAGATGTCTTTATATTATAAATCGAGGTTCCTAAAATATCGCTTGGCATTAAGTCTGGCGTAAATTGTATTCTACTAAAATCTACTGCTAAAGATTTAGCTAATAGTTTAGCCGAAACTGTTTTTGCAACTCCAGGAACACCTTCAATTAAAGAATGTCCGTTAGCTAAAATAGATGCAATTAGCATATCTATCATTCCTTTTTGCCCAACAATTACTTTACCAATTTCGGTTCTAATTTGAGCAATTCCAGCTTGTAATTCTGTTAAATCTATACGATTTGTAAAACTTAAATCTGCAGATGTGTTTTCTGGATGTAATGTATTTTCAAAAGCTTGGTTATCTGTCGTGTTATCTTCCATAATTATGAATTGTAAAAGTCTTCTATTAATGCGTTTAGGTCTAATAAATCTTGCTCTGTGCATTCTCTTTTTGCACGTAAATAAGCTATTTTATTGACTAATATTTTTAAATCTTGTGGTTTCTTATTGGCTTTTAAAGCTAAGTTTTTTACAAATTTATCGTCTAAAATTTGAGTATCTACAAAGTAAGTACGTCTTACGTATTCTAAGAAGTAAGTGATTTTTTTAGTAATTAAATTGTTGTGGTCTTTAGTTTCGTAATATAAATTCCCAATGGTTTTTATAAAAGCAACAGTTGTGTTTTTATGTGGTGTAATTACTTTTACAATACGTTGTTTTCTTTTAGCGTTAAAGATTATAAAAAGAAGCAAACTAATCAATCCTAAATACCAACCATATCTTAAAGCTTTTTTACTTAGAATAAAACGAAGCTTTGAGTTTCCGAGGTTTTTGCCAGGTTTGTTTTTAGATTTATAATAGATATTGTTATCTGGAATATAACCTAAAGCCGCTTCTATATAAGTTTGGTTTTCTACTTTTAGAATATTATAATTAGTAAATGTTACTGGTTGTAAATGAAATATAAAACTACCAGATCCATAATTTACTTTAGCAAAATTGACATAAGTAGAATCGTTAAAGGTTTGCGTTCCTAAAACCGTAGTTGTATTTGAATCTAGTTTCTTAAAATAAACATTGTTTGCGCCTTTTTTAAGATGAATTGAATCCGATTTAAATTTTGGATTTACTAACTTAAAAGTTGCTTTGCCTTTAAAACTGAAACTTGTTTTTGTGTCTATTTTTAAAGAATCTTTAATAATTTCAGGAATAGTATTAGACGCTAAAAAAGCCGTATTTCCTAGAGATACATAATACAATAATTCTTCGGCAGAAGTTCCATCTATGGTAGCATATTCTTCAATCTGAACAATAGTTCCATTAATCTTATATTCGTCTTCATCAAAATTATAATTTCCATCTAAAAACTCGTAAATCGTATTATCGAATGTTTCAATTTCGGACTCTGGAAAAATGGATTCTAATTCGTTATGAATAACAAAAGTACCGTAAGGCGATTTATGTTTTTCGTTATAGGTTTTATTCCAATTAATTGGTTTTTCTGTTGTTGTTTCAATCAAAAAGATAAAACCAATTAATAGTATTAAAAGTCCGATATAAAATTTTAAACTTTTACTCATTTTAAATCATTTAAAAAGTTAGTAAAAGCTGTTTTTGATTTTGAAAATTCAGTCGCATCTATATTAAATTCGCCATACCAGATATGATTATACAAGTAAGATGTGTATGCGAATTTTTTAGAAACAGTTTGGTCTTTAATCTCAAACTGGTAATCGCTATTTGTTTTTTCTACGTCGTAATCTATTAATTCTTTTTGCGCTAGTTCTTTAAGTAACCATAAGTAGTAATAACGAATGACTAACCTGTAATTGTTATCTTTTTCGGATGAAGAAATTAAAGCTTCAAAATCTGTTTCGTGAATATTTTGTTCTAAAGAAACGTTTGGAATAAGGCTCTTATCTGATGATTTTCCAAAAACCCATCTGCCTTCTTTATTAATAATAGCTTTAAAAATAAAATATATAACAAGTAACGTTATAATAACGCCAGCTATATTTATCATATAATCTGTAAGCTTAGATGCTTGTCCTGCAGATTTTAAATCGAATAAATCTTTAAAGACTTCCGAAACCCACATTTTAAAACGTGTCCACCAACTTAAATCTGATGTAGTTCGTTCGTAAATAAACTCTTCTCCGTTGTATTTTTTCTTTAAATCTTCAAATTTACGCGGATTAACATCGGAATAATCAGTAATTAAAGAGTCTGTGTTTTTAAATGGGTTTTGATTTTGAGACGCAAACAATTCATTAGTAAAAAGACTAATAAAAAGTAAGATTAATATGTAAAGTAAGTTACGCTTCACTAGAACCAATTAAATCAATATCATTTTTAAGATTTATGTTGTCGTTATCTTCTTTAACACCATAATAAACAATACTTTGATTGATTTGTAAAATGGCATTTAAGATGAAACTTGCTACAAATGAAATAATATAAAGTATAGCGGTTAATATAATTATTGCCATACTGCTTTCTGTGTCTCCAACATCTAAATTGTCTACTGTAGGAATAGTTAATGTCGCTCCAATATTAAAAGCAGATTGAATAATACTTAAAGATATTTGAATAATATAAGCCATTACATAAAAAATTCCCATACAACCAACTGCAGGCCAGAATTTAGAAGTTATTATAGTCCAAGCATAACCAAAACTGTCTAAAAAGCCGCGTTTATTATCTAAATATTCTAAAAAAGTAGCATTGTATAAACCAGAAAATAATCCAACTAATAACGGTAATAACGAAATCCCAATTATGGTTACTGTTAATATTAATCCTGCTATTCCAAAAGCTATGGCTAATGGGATAGCTAATAGAAATCCTAGAATTACAAACTTAATAATTTTACTTAAATGTGTTTTGTAGGAATTTATAATATCTGATGTTTCAAAATTAGAGTTGTTGTTTTTTTCGTAAAGCTTAAAATAGATAGGACTGTAAGCGTAAGAAATAGCACTAAAAAAGAAAGCAATTAAAACAAAGGCAATAATAAGTAGAATAAATAAGGCTGTATTTTCTGTAACTAAACTTTCAAATTTATTAGAATCTCCAAGTCCATAAGCGGAATTAAAAACATCTTGCATAAAATAGGCGCTAAAAACATAACCTAAAGCTGCAAGCACAATTAATAATGCGCCATTTATAATAAAATAGTGTTTAAAAAAATGTTTTCCATTTTCTTTTAAAAAGGTAAACGAATCGGCAAAAAAAGCTGAAAAATCTCTAGATTTATATAATTGCATTATGTTGGTTATTTTGTTGTTTGTTTATAATATGTGGGTAAATAATATAATAGTAACTAATAATACTTAATGTAATAAGAATAATTCCAACAGATAGCCAATTTGGCATTGTGTTAGAATATCGTGTAATATAACCTTCTAAAAAACCTGCAGCTATAATAAATGGAAAGACACTTAATAGCACTTTTACACCTGTTTTTAAACCTGTTTTAAATGAGGTGATTCTAGAATAGGTTTTTGGAAACAAAATACTTGCACCAATAATAAATCCAGCAGAACCACTAATTACAATAGCAAAAATTTCCATTGCACCGTGAATCCAGATGCCACGAACACTTTCCCATAAAACACCTTCTTTTTGAAACATATATTGGAATGCGCCTAGCATAATGCCATTTTCCATTAAAACATAACCAGTTCCAAAACCACCAAAAGCACCATAAACGACGCTTACTACACAAACACGTAAATTATTAAGTGTTATACCTATAAAACTGCCCCAATTACTACCTGATTTATAAATAGCTACTGGATCTCCATTTTTTATATTTTCTAAAGTTGTATTTACGTAATCGTCTCCAAGAACTAACCTAATAAAAGAATCGTCGTACTTAGAAGATAATGAACCAATACCAACAAAAACACCAAATATTAAAAATGCATATAGAACATAGCGTCTATACTCATACATTATTAACGGAATTTCAGTCTTAAAGAAGTAGATAAACCTGTTTTTATCTTGTCTTTTAGTTTTGTATATTTTTTGAAAAGCCTTTGCCGCCAAATTATTTAAATATAAAATGGTCTTACTTTTTGGATAGTAGGTTTGTGCGTAAGATAAATCGTTAACTAAATGCGTGTATAGAGATGCTAATTCGTCTGGGTTTTTAAGCTCTTTTCCAAAGATAGCTTTCTCAAAGTCTAGCCATTTGTCTTTGTTTTGTTTAATAAAAGCAACTTCTCTCATATAGTTTCAAAACTAAGCATTTTTTTAACTTTTTTAAATATATTTGAATAGAATTTATTTCAATTTTTTAAATGACGCAAATAGCCATAAATACCACACAAAATGTTAATATTAATTTTGAAGCTGCTTCTATTGGCGAACGTATTTTAGGCTATTTAATAGATTTTATAATTAAGATAGCATATGTAATAGCCATTTCGTTATTGCTTTTTAAGGTGTTTGACTTTCAAAATGTTATACAAGATTGGGATAGTTGGTCTAAAATGGCAATTATGGCATTTTTTTATACGCCTTACATCTTTTATACAGTAACCTTAGAAAGTCTTTTAGACGGACAAACCATTGGTAAGCGTATAATGAAAACCCAAGTGGTTAAAATTGATGGCTACCAAGCATCTTTACCAGATTTTATAACACGTTGGTTTTTCTTTATTATAGATTTTTATACGTTTAGTGGTCTTATTGGAATTATTTGTATTGTTTCTACTAAAAAAAGTCAACGATTAGGAGATATTACAGCAGGAACAAGTGTAATTTCTATTAAAAACAAAGTAAATATTTCTCATACTATTTTAGAAGATTTAGAAGAAACGTATCAGCCAACTTATCCTAATGTAATTAAGCTATCTGATAACGATGCTAGAATTATTAAAGATACTTTTATTAGAGCAAGAGATTCTAAAGATTATTCCACTTTAATTAAATTAAGACAAAAAATTGTTGATGTGGTAGAAGTTAGAGAGCAAATGCAATCTAATGATGTAGAATTTATTTCCACCATTTTAAAAGATTATAATTATTATACACAAAGTATGTAATGTTTTATATTTTAGATATTTTAGGAACCGTTTCATTTGCTATTTCAGGTGTTTTAATAGCAATGAATAAAAGAATGGATGCTTTTGGTGTTTTAATTATTGCTTTTGTAACTGCAATTGGTGGCGGAACATTACGCGATGTTTTAATTGGGGAAACACCAGTAAATTGGATGCAAGATATGACTTATGGTTATGTTATTTTAGCATCTACTTTTTTAACTATTTTATTTAAATCTAAAATAGATTACCTAAGAACATCATTGTTTTTATTTGATACTATTGGAATTGGATTGTACACTATTGTTGGTGTAGAAAAAGGCATAAATGCAGGCTTAAATCCTTTAATTTGTATTGCATTAGGAACAATTAGTGCTTGTTTTGGTGGTGTAATTAGAGATATTTTATGTAATGAAATTCCTGTAATTTTTAGAAAAGAGGTTTATGCAACCGCTTGTATTCTTGGTGGAGTAGCCTATTTTTTATTAAAATTATTGCCTTTAGAAAGTAATCTTATTTTTATAATAGCAGGTTTAGTCGTTATTTTAGTGAGGATTATAGCCGTTAAATTTAAAATTAGTTTACCAAGTCTTTATAAGTAGGTTTGGACTTTGGTTTAACTGTTTAACTGTTTAAATGTAAAGATGTTTATAAGTTTAAGTAAAAATTTATTAATTTCTACCGTTTGTCATTCTGCGATACACCTGTGCTCAGCTTGATTGAGTAACGCAGAATCCATTTTTAAACTTTCAGAAATCTTAATTGATTAAGAAAATAAATTCTATAAATCAAAGACTAAAAATACTAAGCTAAAATATCTCTACTTTCTTAATATAGACATTATGTAAAGGCCAATCAGTCTCGTCTGTTGCAACACTATTTATTTTATCTACCACATCTAAACCTTTGGTTACTTTACCAAAAATTGTATAGCTGCCATCTAAATGGTAACTGTCTTTTTGAACAATAAAAAACTCAAATGGCGATGCTAATTTATGTGGATTTTCTATATCACTACTTGGCATAGAGATTACGCCTCTATCGTGTCTAAATCCACGTTTTGTATCTGTAGGTAAAAGGTAATGTCCAATTTTTCTTCGTTTTCTAGCAATTTCTATATTATCCGTGTTTCCGCCTTGGATAATGAAATTTTTAACAACTCTATGGAATTGTGTATTATCAAAAGCTTTAAGCTTCGTTAAATAAATAAAGTTAGCACGATGGAATTTAGTTTCATTAAATAATTCAATTTCAATAATACCTTTAATTGTTGTTAATCTAACGTGTTGTTCTTTGTTTTCTTTTTCATATTCTAGAAAAAAGTCCATTGCATTGGTTTTTTCTAAATACGGAAACTCGTTTGTTTTAGGTTTAATTGAATCTGTTTTTATATCTTTAGTACCTAGTAGGTTGTTTTTTTGTTGAATTACTTCTTGATTAGGAGGTTCATTCTTACAAGAACACAATGCTAAAAAAATAAACCAACCAGATAATAAGCGCATAAATGAATTTTGATGAATTTGTTACATTAGTTTCAAAAGTAAAAAATATTACGCTTCCATCAGAACAATCTCATCTTAAAATGGTGCCGCCATATCGAGAAGATTTAATTAGGCAACAAGCTGGTAATATAATTAACGCACGTAAAGCTGCTGTTATGGCTTTATTTTACCCAAATGCAAGCAATCAAACATATTTGGTGCTTATTTTAAGAAAAACGTACAAAGGTGTTCATTCTGCACAAATTGGATTTCCAGGTGGGAAAGTAGAATTAGAAGATAAAGACTTGGAATACACCGCATTAAGAGAGACTTTTGAAGAGGTTGGAGTTCCTATAGAACATATTATACCTCTAAAAGCTTTAACTAGAGTGTATATTCCGCCAAGTAATTTTTATGTATCTCCTTTTCTAGGAATTAGTACAAGAACGCCGCTATTTATAAAGCAAGATGAAGAAGTGGAAGAGATTTTAGAAGTGAAGCTTCAAGATTTTTTAGATGATAATAATCTAAAAACCAAGAAAGTACAATTAAAAGATAAGTCTCAATTTAATGTACCAGCAATGGAGCTAAATAATCATTTAGTTTGGGGCGCAACAGCAATGATGCTTAGTGAGGTAAAAGACTTACTAAAATCCGTGCTTTAAGGTTCTAATTTTTATACATTAGCGACCTCAAAAATCAACAAAAAAACTATGGGGATATTTAAGAAAAACCCTTTTGGACATAATTTATTCGTCAAAAAATGGCTAATTCGTATTCTTGGAGCTTTGTCTCATAGACGATTTAGAGGATTTAATGATTTACAAATTGAAGGTTCCGAAATTATAAAAAACTTACCAGAGACTAACGTTTTGTTTATCTCTAATCATCAAACCTATTTTGCAGATGTGGTTTCTATGTTTCACGTATTTAATGCAAGTTTAAAAGGTAGAGGAGATTCTATTAAAAATGTAGGTTACCTATGGAACCCAAAGCTTAATATGTATTATGTAGCAGCAAAGGAAACGATGCGTTCTGGTATTTTACCAAAAATTTTAGCTTACGTAGGTTCCATTTCTATTGAACGTACGTGGAGAAGCGAAGGTAAAGATGTTAACCGACAAGTTAAAATGAGCGATATTTCTGCTATTAGTAAAGCTTTAGATGATGGTTGGGTTATTACATTTCCACAAGGAACAACAACACCATTTAAGCCAATTAGAAAAGGAACCGCTCACATTATTAAGCGTTACAAACCAATTGTAGTGCCAATAGTTATTGATGGTTTTAGACGTAGTTTTGATAAAAAAGGCTTACGTATTAAAAAGAAAAACATTTTACAATCTTTTGAAATAAAAGAACCACTTGTAATTGATTACGACAACGAAAGTATTGCAGATATTGTTGAGAAAATAGAGTATGCTATAGAGCAACATCCATCTTTTTTAAAGGTATTAACACCACAACAAATTCAAGAACAAGAAGAATTGAATGAGTTGCGTGGTGGAGCTGTTTAATAGTTTGCAGTCTTTTAGTAATCAATACGCAGTTTTAAACAAAAAAACCTCAATTAAAACGTAGTTTTAATTGAGGTTTTTTTGTTTTTAAGGTTGGTTTAACATTAAGTATAAGAAACGTAGGGCAGATGATAAGCACTACATTTCAGGTTTATAACTTAGCTAAATATAAATATTTTGCTTTTATCTTTTCTACTATAAATGCCAAATTTTATATTTAGAGGACTTTGTAAATAAACACAGAATTTTGGAGTTAATACAAAAGCTCTATGTTTTTTTATACAGCTTAAGTTAGCATTTTCACCTATTTTGATAAGTAATCTTTCTTATCTTTTACTTCGAGTTTAAATTTGTCACCTACTGGAACTAGTACGTTTATTTTGTTAGGTAAGCTACGTTCGTAATGTTTTTTTAAGTTTTTTTTGTAAAAATCATTTAATTCTTGAATTAGTGTAAAATACTTGTAGAAAACAAGGTTATAAGTTTCTAAGGATTGTTTATCATAATCATCAGAGTTGAAAGCATAATCTTCTTTTAAATATAGAGATGATTGCATTTTAAGTAAAATCAACCGCAAATTATCATCTACGTGTTTTCCAGAAGAAAATACCTTATCTATGGTTTTTAAAGTACTTTTTCTTCTATTTTGAAAAAGATAAATCCAAGATTTATCTTTAAAAAACATTGGTGCATTATCCTTTGGATTCACAACTTTAAGTAATTCTTTAAATTCAGTTTGTGAAGGTGAATCTTTTAAAGAACTATTAATAGGTAGATTTTTTAAGGCTTTTATTATAGATTGGTTATTGACAATTATACTAATTACATTGTTTGCAATCAATGGGAAAATAGCTTTTTGTTCTTGTCTATCTCTTAGATAAATATTTAAAAAATATAACTAGCTAAATAGGAAATTGACAATGTGTGTTTCAGATTCTCTGACTTATTAGCTGTACCAACAATTATCTCAGGTATCTTAAATGAAGATAAGTCTATGGTCAAAACTATAACTAAACATATTAATGCAATAATAGATAATCCTTTAATTTTCATTTTTTGCTAATTGATTATAATATGTTTAGATGATATGAATACGTTTCAATTTTTTATAAAATCAATTAAATGAAGTTAGTTGAAAAAAATGACAAAGTCAAGTTTTACAAAATCAAAAAAACTAATTTATACTTCTAATTTCTTCAACTCCTTATAATTATGATTCAATTGCTTTAATAAAATACCGTAAAGTAATTTGTAAAATAACCAGAAAAAACCAAGAACAACACCAACTATAGCAACAACGGTTAATATAGAAATCAGTAATTGTGTATTACTAAAGCCTTCTATAGAACTTGCTAATCTAGGGTTACTTTTAATAGAAAAACTTAACGAAAATGGAATGGTTAATAAAATGGCTGTTAAATTATAAATAACATAATACTTTACAATTTTTCTAGTTTTTAATATGTTTTGCATTAATACCTTAGTAGAATCTGTAGTGGAAATGTTTTTATAAGATTTGTATAGCAAATAAATAAACAGAAATACAATACCAAAAGTAAAAACACTAATTGTGGTGTAAATAGCTTCGCTACCAAAAGCAGACCTAATTTTAGCTTCGTAATCTGGAGATACAAAAGGTATAAAGTTTAGTATTACCCAGAACGCTAATTCGGCAATACTTATGTAGAAAAGTGTTTTCACAATAGAAGACGACTTTTTATGAAGCATATTTGTTAAGTCTTTGGTAGAAAAGGCTTTATGTTTATTCTCGGTTTGTTTCCAGTGACCTTTTAATAGTTCTAATTCATCCATAGTTTACGGATTTAAAATGTTTCTTAATTTAGTTTTCACTCTATTCATTTTCACACGTGCATTCACTTCGGTAATTCCTAAAGTTTCACTGATTTCAGTGTAATTTTTTTCTTCAAGATATAAAAAGACTAAAGCTTTATCTATATCGTTTAATTGGTGGACAGCTTGGTAAAGTAGTTTTAATTGTTGCTCTTCAGTATCATCATATTCTTCAGCAGAAATTCTAAATTCTACAGCATCAAATTCTTGAGTTGCTATTCTTCGTTTTGACTTTCTGTATAAGGTTATGGCTGTATTTAAGCCAATTCTATACATCCAAGTGCTAAATTTAGCTTCGCCACGAAACTTAGGAAATGCTTTCCAAAGCTGAATGGTAATTTCCTGGAACAAATCGTTATGAGCATCATAATTATTGGTATAAAGCCTACAGACTTTATGTACAATATTCTGATGCTTTTCAAGAAGCGCAACAAATTCTACTTTATAAGTACTATCCAATGGTATCTATCTGGTTTGGTTATTATATAAGTAGCGTAAAATTACATTTTGTTACAGCTAACACCTCTTTTTTTTGAAAAAAAATACAATTCAGCCTAAAAATACAACAGTTCGGTTTTTTATAATTTTAAAAAGGTGAGATCTGTTGCATATTTGTACTGTAATTATAAAACAATAAACCTATGACTAGATTAATATTTTTAGTAACGTCTTTTTTAGTAACAACTTTAAGTGCTCAAACTTTTAATCAAGATATTGAAAAAGGAAAATTGGCATTAACAAATTATGAAACACTAAAAGCCATTTCCATTTTTGAAAACTTATCTCAACAGCACACAGATAATTGGTTGCCTAATTATTATGCAGCACAAACATTAATAACCGAAGCTTTAATGAATAGCCAAAAGGCAGCTTTTGTTAAAGAAAAATTGGTAAAGGCTCAAACGTATTTAGATAAAGTACATAGCTTAACACTTAAAAATGAAGAAGTAATTGTTTTGCAAGCTAAATTGTATTTAGTTTATGTGGTAAGTAATAGTGCCGTTTATGGCAGACAATATTCTGGAATAATTTCTAAATTATATAACGATGCTTATGTTTTAAATCCAAATAATCCACGTGTAGTTTTAAGTAAAGCACAATGGGGAATTGGTTCGGCACAATTTTTTGGAAGTGATACTAGCACTTTTTGTGCCGATTTAGAAAAAGCCGTAAAACTTTTTGATACCTTTAAGCAAGAAAGTAACCAACATCCAAGTTGGGGAAAACAAGACGCAATATTAGCATCAAAAAATTGTAAATAAAAAGTGAGTATTATATGAAAAAAGCAGCCATAACATTCTTAATCGGAACTATTGTCTTTTTAGTAGGTGCCATATTTTTTGAAGAATTTGAATATAATAATGTTAGTCATTTAATATTAACATTCTCAATGTACCAGCTTTATGCATTCCTATTAGGCTATTCTAATATGGCTTATTTTAGTTACTTAGAGCAAAAAACTTGGGCAAAGCAAGATAGATTAAAGCGCATTGTAATTGGTATTGTAGGTTCTGTAGTTATTACGATAATAGGTTTGTTTATTCTACGAGCTTTTTCTAGTATAGCAATTAACGGTAAAACAGTTAATTATTTTTTAGAAAACGAATCGTTTAGAAATTATCAATTTGGCTTATGGGTAACCTTAACTATTGTTATTACGTTTCATTTTATTTACTTCTATAATAAAAGTCAACAGAACAAAATAAAGGAGCAAAAAGTAATAGCCGGAACCGCAAGTGCTAAGTTTGATGCTTTGAAAAACCAATTAGATCCACATTTCTTATTCAACAGTTTAAATGTTTTAAATAGTTTAATTGAAGAGAATCCTGAAAAAGCACAAGACTTTACGACTGCATTATCTAAAGTTTATAGATATGTTTTAGAACAAAAAAATAAAGATTTAGTTACCGTAGACGAAGAGTTGAAATTTGCAAAAACGTATATGACTTTATTAAAAATGCGTTTTGAAGATAGTTTAATATTCGAAATTCCTGAAAAGGCACAAAATCCAGAAAGTAAAGTGGTGCCATTATCTTTACAATTGCTCTTAGAAAACGCAGTTAAACATAATGTGGTAACAAGTTTTAAACCACTTAAAATAGATATTATAGAACAAGACAACACTATTATAGTTCAAAATAATTTACAGATTAAACAAATTTTAAAAAAGAGTAGTGGAGTAGGTTTAAGCAACATTGTACAGCGCTACAAATTATTAACAGATAGAACAGTAGAAATTAACGCTACAAAAACACACTTTATAGCAAAAATACCAATACTAACAAAACAAATAAATATTATGGAAAAAAATACAGGATTTAGTGAGCAAATGGCATATACTCAAGCCAAAAAAGAAGTAGAGAAAATAAAAGGGTTTTACGCTAACGCAACAGCTTATCTTTTTGTAATATCGTTTTTGATTTTTATTAATTTATCATATTCTCCAGGATTTTATTGGTTCTTATTTCCAATGTTTGGTTGGGGAATGGGTTTAACATTCCATGCGTTAGAGGTTTTTGGATATGGTAAATCTTGGGAAGATAAAAAGATTAAAGAATTAATGTCTAAAGATCGTTCTAACACTTTAAATACTTGGAAATAATGGAATACTCAGAGCAAATAGCACAACAAGATAACTATAATAGAGCCTTAAAACGAGTGAGAAAGTTAAAAGGATTTTATGTTCATCTAACCGTATTTATAGTTGTTAATATTATGATTCTTGCTGTAAATATGTATTACACTAACTCTTCGAAAAGTATCTTTAGACTTCAAAATTTTAGTACTATCTTTTTTTGGGGAATTGGTTTAGTTGCTCACGGATCTTCTGTATTCATTACACAAATTGGGTTTGGTAAAGAATGGGAAGAGAAAAAAATAAAAAAAATTATGGAACGTAAAAAGAATAATAAATTATAATATTTTAAATTATGTTAGGTATATTATTAAATAAAAATAGAAGTAAAACATTAATAGTGCTTTTATTACTTTTAGTAGTTACACTTATTATTTGCATAAATTTTTTAATAGTTTTATAATTTAAGAAAATGAATATACTCATTATAGAAGACGAAAAACCATCTGCAAGACGTTTAAAACGTATGCTGGAAACTATTGGTGTAACTGCGGAAGTTATGTTACATTCTGTAGAAGAAGCTATAAATTGGTTTCAAAATAATACGCATCCAGATCTTATTTTTTTAGATATTCAGTTAAGCGACGGATTATCTTTCGAGATTTTTGATGCTGTAGATATTAAATCGGCAATAATTTTTACTACAGCTTACGATGAGTATGCGCTGCAAGCCTTCAAACTTAATAGTATAGATTATTTATTAAAACCTATAGATAAAGAAGAATTAGAACAAGCCATTTCTAAGTATAAAGAACGCATTCCAAAACAAGCCAAATTAACAGTGGATTTTGACGATATTAAAAATTTGTTAACTAATCCAATAGATCGTGTGTATAAAAAACGTTTTTCTGTTAAAGTTGGACAACACATCAAATTAATTAATAACGAAGATGTAGATTGCTTTTATAGTGAAAACAAAGCCACTTACGCATTTACAAAAGATAACAGAAGTTATGTTTTAGAACAATCTTTAGAACAATTAGAATCCGATTTAGAACCACAAACTTTTTTTAGGGTGAATCGTAAATTCTATATTAATATAAATGCAATTGCAGATATTATAAGTTACTCTAATTCAAGATTAAAAATAAAACTACATCATTATAGCGAAGAAGAAATTATTGTAGCTAGAGAACGCGTAAAAGAATTTAAGCAATGGTTGGAGTAGTGGAGTTAATCCAATTTATTGCTTATCTATTTTATTATCGTTAAAAGCAGTAGGTAATAAATTAGGAATTAATTTAGCGAAAATTGGTAATAAAATAGCGCCACCAGGCAATAAGAAAATTGCTAGACTTGGTATGGTTTTTAATATATCTAATAATTGCAATTGTACTTTTTCTTGTTCCTCTTTTGTAAGTTCTCTAACGGTAGATTGACTTAAAAGAATCATTAACTCCTTGCTTTGTGATAGTTCTTTTATAATGCGCTTGCTATTTCTCCTTATAAGTCTAATAACTAACTCAGAAGCGTTATCATAAAAGTTATTTAATATATGCGTTTTTTTGAACAATTTTACATCTTTTACTTTGTTGTAAAAAATACTCATGTTGTCTATAGCTAATGCTATATTAATTTCAGAAACATTCATATCTGTTCCTAAAGATTTTAAGAAATTGTATGCTTTATCATCTTTAAAAAGTGATTCCCAAACAGTTAAAGCAGCAATATCTAAGAAGTAGTTTTTTTCTAATATTTCATATCTAGATTCAATGGTAACTCTATAGTTTAAGTCTACTTTATTACTAGTTTCGTTTTGAAGTGAAAAAGAATTAGAAATCGATTTTAAAGTTGATTTCTTTTGTTTTTGTGTTTCTTTTTCTTTTTTAAAATTGTAAACATCGTTAGTAATGTTTACAATAATATATTCTAAGCCTTTATAATATGCTTTTAGGTCAATGTTCTGGTTTAAGAAATTAGAATATGCTAGGATATCAATAAACAATAAACTGTTTGTAGTTTTTTTATTAAAATGTTTTGTTAATACATTAGAGTCTATTTGTATATGTTCTTCTAAAACACGTTCTAATTGTAAATACTTGTCTTTTCCAGCAATAAATTTATCCCATAAGTTAAGTTCAAAAACATCAATTTTTTCAAAATAAATTAATAAAGATTCTACAAAATTATTAAAAAGAACTTGCTTATGTCTTAATTTGTAAACACAAAAAAGTGCTGTTAATAAATTAAGTTTCTCTATTTCTTCTTGCGCTAAGTTTTGTTCTGATTCGAAGTTAAAAATAGGAACAGTGCTAAAACCATAAACAAAACCACAAGAATTATAAATGGTATAAATATCTTTAAAGCTATTTATTTCAAAATGAATACTGTTACTTAAAGTCTCATATTTTTTAATCCAACCACTGGAAGATGGGTTCATAGTACTAATTTAGTATGTTCAAAGATAATTTAAATGCCTTTATAATAAGATGCTTTTTTTATCATTTTTAATTTATCAAATAATATAAAACAAAAAAGCCATAACAATTAAGTAATGGCTTAGTTATATAATGTTTAATTAGAATTTACTTAATAATTCCAGCACAGCTAACACGTTTCCCAGCTGCTCCAGATGGCTGAGAAGTTAAGTCATCAAACCCTTCGTGAACAATAATGGCTTTTCCTACAATGTTTTTAGTTGTATCATCACAACCAATACACCATTCATTGGTGTGCATTGTAACTAAACCTTCACCTTGATCATTTGCAAGAAAATTACCTATATCACCTTTATGAAACCCTGCTTTACTTCTCCATTCCCCATGCGGTTGTCCTGTAGGATTCCAATGTCCACCAGCAGACTTTCCATCATCGCTACTACAATCTGCAGTTTCATGAATGTGTATTGCGTGGACTCCTGGGGTTAAACCAGTTAAGTTTGCAATCATTTTTACATAATTATATTTGTCCTGAATAAATTTTACAGTACCAGAAACGTTACTTCCACTTTTAGGTTCTAAAGTAATAGTCATTTCAGCTTTGTTTCCAAGTTTAGATTTGTCAAACACTTCTTTTTTAACAACTTCAACGGTTTTCTTGTCTTCTTTGCAACCTGTTGCAAATGCTAATAATACAACTCCTAAGACCAAAATATATTTCTTCATTACGTAATAGTTTTCGTTATTTTTATAAATGTAATAGGTTCTAGGAGGAATAACAAAAAAAACAACATAAATTAATGTGTCTTTTTTTTTTAACTTTAAACCTAAGTGATCTTTAATTTTTTTTTTTTGGATTATTTAGAAATTTACTTTTAAGAAATTCTTTTTAGCTTTAATGAATTCTTAATAAATAAATGTAAAAATCATCTAAATTAAAAAAGTACTTCTCAAAAAATAGGAGAGAAGCACTTTTGTATAATTAAACTAAATTTAATTCTTATATTTTTTAGAAACAGTATTTGTTTTCTGATTTTACTTTTTCTGCAATTTCGTTACGTAAATCTACAATATCAGGATAGTTTGTATATTTAGTATAACGCTTAAGTCCCATAAGCATCATGCGTTGCTCATCGCCTTCAGCAAAAGAAATAATACTTTCTTTTCCTTTTCCTTCAACAATACTTACTGCATTGTATAGGTATAGTTTAGACATTGCTATTTGAACAGCTTGTTCTTTTTCACTTGTTCGTTTTGCATTTTTCTCAGTTCTTAAAATAGTAGACTCTGCCATATAGATTTCAATTAAGATATCTGAAGCTGCTATTAATAATTGTTGATGTTTTTCTAAATCTGGACCAAATTTTTGAACCGCAGAACCAGCAACCATTAAAAACACTTTTTTAAGTCTTCCAATAATAGCTTTTTCTTCAGAAAATAATTCTGAGAAATCAGGAGTTTCAAAAGAAGGAATTCCCATTAATTCGTTAGCTACTGCTGTTGCAGGACCTAATAAATCTACGTGACCTTTCATAGCTTTCTTAACTAACATTCCAACAGAAAGCATGCGGTTAATTTCGTTTGTGCCTTCGTAAATACGTGCAATTCTAGCATCTCTCCAAGCGGCTTCCATTGGTGTTTCTTCAGAGAATCCCATTCCTCCAAAAATTTGAATTCCTTCATCTGCACAATGTTGTACATCTTCCGAAACTGCCACTTTTAAAATTGAACATTCTATAGCATATTCTTCAACACCTTTTAATTCTGCTTCTTGATGTGTATTTCCAGCAGCTTCACGCATTGCAATTCTGTCTTCAATATTTTTAGCAGCTCTATAAGTTGCAGATTCTCCAGCATAAGCATTAGTAGCCATTTGGGCTAGCTTTATCTTAATTGCTCCGAAGTCAGCAATAGGTGTTTTAAATTGCTTGCGCTCATTAGCATAATTTACAGCTGTTGTTAAAATCCTTCTTTGAGAATCTAAACAGGCAGCAGCTAATTTTATACGTCCAACGTTAAGAGCATTCATTGCTATTTTGAAACCTTCTCCACGACCAGCTAACATATTTTCTACAGGAACAACAGTGTCATTAAAGAATACTTGACGAGTTGAAGAAGCACGAATACCTAATTTGTGCTCTTCTTCACCTAGTGTAATACCATTTGCATTTGCTGAATCATATTCTACAATGAATCCAGTAATGTTTTTGTCGTCTTCAATTCTAGCAAAAACAATCATCACACTACAGAACCCTGCATTTGATATCCACATTTTTTGTCCGTTAATCTTGTAAGATTTTCCATCTTCAGATAATTCAGCAGTTGTTTTTCCTGAATTTGCATCAGATCCAGCACCTGGTTCAGTTAAGCAATAAGCACCAAACCATTCTCCTGAGGCTAATTTTGGAACATATTTTTGCTTTTGGGCTTCTGTACCATAAAGTGTGATTGGCATAGTTCCAATTCCTGTGTGTGCTCCAAAAGCAGTACTAAAAGATCCAGTTCCTGATGATATATAATCGCAAGTTAAAACCGTTGAGATAAACCCCATTCCTAATCCGCCATAAGCTTCAGGAACAGCAACACCTAAAAAGCCTAATTCTCCAGCTTTTCGCATAACTTCTTCTGTCAGTGCATAGTCTTTTGCTTCAAATCTTGGTTTATGGGCAATGATTTCACGTTCGTTAAATTCCGAAACCGCTTCTCTCATCATATGTTGTTCTTCTGTAAAATCTTCTGGTGTGAATACATCTTCACAATTAGTTTCTTTTACAAGAAATTGTCCACCTCTTAATATATCTTTTTCTGTTGCTGACATTTTATTTTGTATTAAGTTTTATATTATTTTAAAAATTCGAAAATTCCACAAGCACCTTGACCAGTACCTACGCACATAGTTACAGCACCATATTTTCCAACCATATTTTGTTTGCGCATTTCATCGAATAATTGCACAGATAATTTGGCTCCTGTACAACCTAATGGATGACCTAAAGCAATAGCTCCACCATTAACATTAATGATATCAGGGTTTAAATTTAATTCTCTAATTACGGCTAAAGATTGTGATGCAAAGGCTTCGTTTAATTCAATTAGACTTAAATCATCCTGTTTTAAACCAGCTTGTTTTAATGCTTTAGGAATTGCTTTTACTGGCCCAATACCCATAATTCTTGGTTCAACTCCAGCAGCTGCATAATTAACCAATCTTGCAATAGGTTCTAGATTTAATTCCTTTACCATATCTTCACTCATTACCATAACAAAAGCCGCTCCATCACTCATTTGAGATGAATTCCCAGCTGTAACGCTTCCGCCAGCAGCAAATACCGCTCTTAATTTTGCTAAAGCTTCTACAGAACCACCTTGACGTGGACCTTCATCTTTAGTAACAGTATAAGATTTTGTTGCTTTCTTTCCGTTAGAATCAATATATGTTTGTTCTACATTAATAGGAACAATTTGATCTTGAAAACGATTTTCAGCTTGAGCTTTTAAAGCTTTCACATGTGAATTATAAGCAAACACATCTTGATCTTCTCTAGATACGTTGAATTGTTTTGCTACAGCTTCTGCTGTATTTCCCATTCCCCAATAATAATCTTCGTGACCAGATTTTACAACGTCGTAATTTAATTCTGGTTTATAACCTGTCATAGGAACAGAACTCATACTTTCCGCTCCACCAGCAATAATACAATCTGCCATTCCAGCTTGGATTTTTGCAGTAGCCATTCCAATAGTCTCTATTCCTGAAGAACAAAAACGATTAACAGTTACACCAGGTACATCTACTGTTTCTAATCCCATTAAAGAGATTAAACGTGCCATATTTAATCCTTGAGATCCTTCTGGCATTGCATTACCAACAATAACATCATCTATACGTTTTGGGTCTAAATTAGGAAGCTCTTTCATCATATGTTTGATGGTTTCGGCTGCTAATTCATCAGTTCTTTTAAAACGAAATACTCCTTTTGGAGCTTTTCCAACTGCTGTTCTGTATGCTTTTACTATATATGCTTGTTTCATTTTTTTAGGCTTTTGGCTATTAGTTTTTGGCTATTAGCGTCTATAATTATAAATTCAAAGTACCAATAGCTGAAGGCTAAAGGCTAATCGCTTAGTAATTTTTAATTACGTAACGGTTTTCCTTTAGTTAACATATGTTGAATACGCTCTAAAGTTTTACGTTCAGTACATAAACTTAAAAATGCTTCGCGTTCTAGATCTAATAAATATTGTTCGGTAACTAGGGTTGGTTCAGATAAATCTCCTCCAGCCATTACGTAAGCTAATTTATTAGCAATTTTCATATCATGTTCTGAGATGTAATTACTGTCTTGCATAGAATCTGTTCCTACTAAAAACATACCTAAAGCTTGTTTACCTAAAACTTTTACATCTTTACGTTTTACAGGTTGTGTATATCCCATATCTGCCATAAGTTTAGCATGTTGTTTTGCAACAGCTATTTGGCGGTCTTTATTAACCAAAACAATATCTTTACCTTTTTGTAGTAACCCTAAGTCAAATGCTTCATAAGCTGAGGTAGAGACTTTTGCCATTCCAATAGTTAGAAAATATTCCTGTAATGTATTTAACTGTACATCGCCTTTTTGGAAAGTATCAGAAGCTCTTAGCGCCATTTCTTTAGAACCACCACCGCCAGGAATAACACCAACACCAAACTCTACAAGTCCCATATAAGTTTCTGCTGCTGCAACAATTTTATCGGCATGTAAGGATATTTCACAACCGCCACCAAGTGCCATTCCATGTGGTGCTGAAATTGTTGGAATTGCTGAATAACGCATACGCATCATTGTGTCTTGGAAATATTTAATTGCAGCGTTTAATTCATCGTATTCTTGTTCTGCAGCCATCATAAAAATCATTCCAATATTTGCTCCAACAGAGAAATTTGGTCCTTGATTTCCAACAATTAATCCTGCAAAATCTTTTTCTGCAATGTCAATAGCTTTGTTTAGTCCTGCTAAAACATCACCACCAATAGTATTCATTTTAGATTGAAATTCTAAATTTAGAATTCCATCTCCTAAATCTTGAACTGAAACACCAGAATTACTAAAAATCTCTGTTGTTTTTCTAATATTATCTAATATAATAAATGCGTCTTGTCCAGGTACTTTTTCTTGTAATTTTGAAGGGATATTATAAAAATAAGAAGCGCCATCTTTAATAGAGTAGAAGCTATCGCTTCCGGATTCTAACATATCGTTTACCCAATCTGCAGGTTTTAAACCTTCAGCTTGCATCATTTCTATTCCTTTTTGAACACCTATTGCATCCCAAATTTGAAAAGGTCCATGTTCCCATCCAAAACCAGCTTTCATAGCATCGTCTATTTTGTATAATTCGTCTGAAATTTCAGGAATTCTGTTAGAAACGTAAGCAAAAAGAGCAGCAAAACTTTTTCTGTAAAATTCCCCAGCCTTATCTTTTCCTTTTACTAAAACTTTAAAACGATCTGCAACTTTATCTATAGATTTAGTCAGTTCTAAAGTAGCGAATTTTGCTTTTTTAGAAGAACGATATTCTAATGTATTTAAATCTAAACTTAATATTTCCTTTTTACCTTCTTTTGAAACTTCTTTCTTATAAAAACCTTGCCCAGTTTTACTTCCTAACCATTTATTCTCCATCATTGTATTGATGAAATCTGGTAGTTTGAATAATTCTGAACGTTCGTCGTCTTTACAGTTAGCTCCAATTCCATTAGCAACGTGAACTAAAGTATCTAAACCTACGACATCTACAGTTCTAAAAGTGGCCGATTTTGGTCTTCCAATTACTGGTCCAGATAATTTATCTACTTCTTCAATAGTTAAATTTAAATCTTTAACAGCGTGGAATAAACTCATAATTGAGAATATACCAACTCTATTTCCTATAAACGCAGGTGTATCTTTTGCTACAACAGACGTTTTTCCTAAAAATTGCTCACCATAATTATTTAAGAAGTCTAAAACTGATTGATCCGTTTTTGGTCCAGGAATTATTTCGAATAATTTTAAGTAACGTGCCGGATTAAAAAAGTGTGTTCCACAGAAATTTTTCTGGAAATCATCACTTCTACCTTCACTCATAAACTTAATTGGAATTCCAGAAGTATTAGAGGTAATTAAAGTTCCTGGAGTTCTATATTTTTCAAGATTTTCAAAAACTTGTTGTTTAATATCTAGTCTTTCAACAACAACTTCCATAATCCAATCTGCATCTGCAACTTTAGCAATATCATCTTCAATATTACCTATAGTAATTCTATTTGCAAATGACGCGTGATAAATTGGTGAAGGTTTAGATTTTAATGAAGCAGTTAATGCATCATTCACTAAACGGTTTCTAACTACTTTATCTTCTAAAGTAAATCCTTTAGCTTTTTCTTTAGCATTAAGTTCTCTTGGTACGATATCTAGTAATAAAACATCTATACCAATATTTGCAAAATGACAAGCAATACCACTTCCCATAATCCCAGAACCTATAATGGCTACTTTTTTAATAATACGTTTACTCATGTTATTTATGGCTTATTATTAGTTGTTTATTTTTTTGTTTTTTTATAAATCTTTTTATTTGAAATTCGTTCTGAAATCAAATCTGCTACCTCATAAAAATGTTTTAATTTTTCTTCTGAAATTTGGCTTCGAATATCATTATTAAAAGTTAGTACCTTTTCTTTTGAATATTCTCTTTTCTCTTTTCCAAAATCGGTTAAATTAATAATAACGCCTCTTCCGTCTAAAGGATTTGGTTTACGTTCTATTAAACCACGTTGTTCCATATTTTTTAATATTCTTGAAAGGCTTGTGGCTTCCATTCCCATTATAGGACCAAGAGAAGTAGAAGATGTTCCTTCTTCTTTATCAATACTTAACAATGTAAAACCAGTTGCCATTGTGCTATCAAATTTAGCGGCTTCTTCATTATACATTTTGTTTACTGCTAACCAAGTGGTTCTCAGCATATAATCAATGGTTCTATCTTTCATTTATAAAATGATTTAACCAAAGGTAAAAAAAAATACTATGCGTGCATAGTATTTTTTTAATTATTTAAGAAGTTGTTCTAATAATTATGTTATTTCTTATAAATCATAGATTTTATTATATAAATCTATGTAAATTTCCTTAATAACATTTCTTTTCATTTTCATTGTTGGTGTTAAATGTCCACCTTCTAGTGACCAAACATCTGGAGTTAATTCAAATCTTTTAATTTGTTCCCATTTACCAAATTTACAATTACAAGTGTCTAACTCTTTTTGTATGCGTGATTTTATAATATCTGAGTTACAAATTGCTTCGTTTGTTTTTTCAATACTCTGATTTTTTCTGTCAATCCAGTCTTTTATAAATTCAAAATTAGGTTGAATGAATGCTGCAGGCATTTTTTGCCCCTCGCCAATTACCATAACTTGCTCTATAAAACGAGATTGTTTTAAATCGTTTTCAAGTAGCGTAGGTATAACGTATTTTCCACCAGATGTTTTAAACATTTCTTTTTTACGTCCAGTAATTTTAAGAAATCCTTCTGAATCAATTTCACCCTTATCTCCAGTATGAAAATAATCTCCAGACATGACTTCTTTCGTCTTAGCTTCATCTTTAAAATAACCTAACATTACGTTTCGTCCTTTAATAAGGAGTTCGCCATCTTCAGCAATTTTAACTTCAACACCATCAATTGGTTTTCCAACAGTTCCAATCTTAAAATGATTCTTTTTATACATTCCAACAGATACAACTGGCGAAGTTTCTGTTAATCCGTAACCTTCCATAATATTCATTCCTGCAGCAGAAAACACTCGAACTAATCTAGGTTGTAACGGAGCAGAACCAGATACCATTGTGGTTAATTGTCCTCCAAGTGCATCTTTCCACTTGCTAAAAATTAATTTTCTAGCTATGCTTAGTTTGAATTCATACCAAGCACCATTTTCTTTGTAGGGTTTCCATTCTTCTCCTAATGCAATTGCCCAATGGAATAGTTTATGCTTTATTCCAGAAAGTTCATCGCCTTTAGCGTAAATTTTGTCGTAAACTTTTTCTAAAAGTCTAGGGACAACACTCATTAAATTAGGCTTAATTTCTTTAGCATTTTCTCCAATTTTATCGATGCCTTCAGCAAAATAGATGGAAGCGCCTGCATGTTGATACACATAAATTAATACACGCTCAAAAATATGACAAATAGGTAAAAAACTTAAAACACGTGTTTCTCCATCTTCTAATGGTACTCTTGGTATACTATTTAAAACGTTACTTGTAATATTATCGTGAGATAACATGACACCTTTTGGTTTACCTGTAGTTCCAGATGTATATATTATAGTTGCTAAATCTGTTGGTTTAACAGCATCTTTACGTTTTTGAACTTCTTCGTGGTTACTTGTGTCTTCTCCTAATTTAAATAATTCTGAATAGTGATTACAACCTTCAATTTCATCAAAACAATACACATCTTTTAATAATGTTTTGTCTTTTACTTTATTAACTTTTTCAAGAACTTCTTTATCTGAAACAAAACAATAAATAGCTTCACTATGGTTTAGGACATATTCATAATCTTCTGCAGAAATAGTTGGATATACAGGGATATTTTGTGCTCCAGTCTGAAGTATACCAATATCCATTATATTCCATTCTGTTCTATTAGTAGAAGAAATTACGGCTATTTTGTCATTTTTATTAATACCTAAACGTAATAGTGCACGACTAACCTTATTAGCTTTATCTAAATATTCTTTTGTTGAAGTTTTTATCCATTCTCCATTTTTTTTAGTGACTAAAGCGGCCTCTAAATTATGTTTTTCAAGTTGATAATATGGAAAATCGAATAAACGTGTAATTTCTGTCATTGAATAAGAGTAAAAAAGTTGTTTTTAAACAGAAGCGTAAATTACAATATAAATTTGATACAAAAAAAGGAGTTTTGTTAGAAACTCCTTTTTTTTAGTGATAATATGTTATGATTATGATAAAAACTTATTTTTTAGTCTCGATCCAATTACGTGCATTAACAAAAGCTTCTAACCAAGGTGATACTTCGTCTTTTCTGTTTTTAGGATAGTTTGCCCAGTTCCATTGGAATGTAGAACGTTCAATATGTGGCATTGTAACTAGATGTCTTCCGGTTGTATCACAGATCATTGCTGTGTTAAAGTCAGAACCATTTGGATTGTTTGGATAACCTGCGTAACCGTATTTTGCAACAATATTATATTTTTCTTCACCGTAAGGCAAATTAAACTTTCCTTCACCGTGAGAAATCCAAACACCTAATTCTGTTCCTGCTAAACTTGATAGCATTACCGAATTGTTTTCTTGAATTTTAACAGAAGTAAAAGAACTTTCGTGTTTTTTAGAATCGTTATGAACCATTTTTCCGTGTTGTTCGTGTTCTGGATTCACTAAATCTAATTCCATCCACAATTGGCAACCGTTACAAATTCCAACAGATAAGGTGTCTTCTCTTTTAAAGAAGTTTTCTAAAGCTACTTTTGCTTTTTCGTTATATTTAAATGCACCAGCCCAACCTTTTGCAGATCCTAATACATCTGAGTTAGAGAATCCTCCAACTGCGCCAATAAACTGAATGTCTTCTAAATTTTCACGACCAGAAATTAAATCAGTCATATGAATATCTTTAACATCAAAACCAGCTAAGTACATGGCGTTTGCCATTTCTCGTTCCGAGTTAGATCCTTTTTCACGAATAATAGCTGCTTTAGGTTTTACTGAAGAAGTTGTACCAATAATATCTTTTAGTTTTCCTGTAAAATTTTCTGGAAATGTATATTTTAAAGGCTGATTTTTAAAGTTTTGAAAACGAGCATCTGCTAAACCATTTGCGGTTTGCTTTCTATCTAATAATAATGAAGTTTTAGACCAAACATCTCTTAGTCTTGAAACTGTTAATGTAAATACTTCTTTATTATTTATAATACTTAAGAAATCAGCTTCAACAACTTTTCCAATGTTAAAGAATTCTACACCAGCATTAGTTAAAACATTTTCTATTGAGGCATTTTTTGACTGAATTACAATTCCAGAATTCTCTGAAAACAGTAATTTAATAGAATCTTCTTCATTTAAAGCAGATAAATCTAATTCAGCTCCTAAATTAACATCAGCAAAACATAATTCTAATAAGGTTGTTATTAATCCACCTGAAGCCACATCGTGACCAGCAACAATTTGCTCATCTACAATTAATTTCTGTATGGTATTGAAAACAGTTTTTACGTAAGTGGCATTTTTTACATTTGGCGCCTCTTTTCCAATCGTATTTAAAATTTGAGCAAAAGAACTTCCTCCAAGTTTAAAGTTATCTTGAGATAAGTTTATATAGTAAATATCTCCAGAATTAGGTTGTAAAACAGGTTCAACTACTTTAGTAATATCATTACAGTTTGCAGCTGCCGAAATAATAACAGTTCCTGGAGAGATAACGTCTTCATTAGGATATCTCTGCTTCATAGAAAGTGAATCCTTTCCAGTTGGCACATTAATTCCTAAATCTATAGAAAATTCCGATATAGCTTTTACGGCTTCGTATAAACGTGCATCTTCACCTTCATTCTTACAAGGCCACATCCAATTTGCCGATAGCGATACGTTTTTAAGCCCTTGATTTAAAGGCGCCCAAATTAAGTTCGTTAAAGCCTCTGTAATAGAGTTTCTACTTCCTGCTTCTGGATTAATTAATCCTGAAATAGGCGAGTGGCCAATACTTGTAGCAATTCCTTCTTTTCCGTTATAGTCTAAAGCCATAACACCAACATTGTTAAGCGGAATTTGTAACGGGCCAACACATTGTTGTTTAGCTACTTTTCCACCAACACATCTATCTACTTTATTGGTTAACCAATCTTTAGAACCAACTGCTTCTAATTGTAATACTTGGTCTAAATAATCGTGGAAATTTGAAGAGTTATAATCTAATTCTTTATAGTTTCTTTTAATGGTTTTGTCTACCATTATTGTTTTTGGAGAACTTCCAAACATATCTTCTAAGGCTAAATCCATTGGCTTATCGCCTTTAGTTTTAGATTCAAAAGTAAAACGATCGTCACCTGTAACATTTCCAACGGTATACATTGGAGAACGTTCTCTGTCGGCAATCTTTTGTAATGTTTCAATATGTTTCTCACCAATAACTAATCCCATACGTTCTTGAGATTCGTTACCAATAATTTCTTTGGCAGATAATGTTGGATCTCCTACAGGTAAAGCGTCTAAGTCTATTTTCCCTCCAGTTTCTTCAACTAATTCACTTAAACAATTTAAATGTCCACCAGCACCATGATCGTGAATAGAAACAATAAAGTTCTCTTCGCTTTCTACCATTCCACGAACTGCATTAGCCGCTCGTTTTTGCATTTCTGGATTAGAACGTTGAACAGCATTTAATTCTATTCCTGCGCTATTTCCACCTGTATCAGCAGACGAAACCGCAGCTCCACCCATACCTATACGGTAATTTTCTCCACCAAGAATAACTATTTTATCGCCAACATTTGGTTTGTCTTTTAAAGCTTGTTCTGCTTTTCCGTACCCAATTCCACCAGCTTGCATAATTACTTTATCGAAGCCTAATTTACGAGCTTCTTCTTCGTGTTCAAATGTTAGAATAGAACCACAAATTAAAGGTTGACCAAATTTATTTCCAAAGTCTGATGCACCATTAGACGCTTTTATTAGAATATCCATTGGTGTTTGATATAACCATTGGCGTTCCTCCATTCCTTTTTCCCAAGGTCTATAGTCTTCTAATCTTGAATAAGACGTCATATAAACCGCAGTACCAGCTAAAGGTAATGAACCTTTCCCACCAGCAAGTCTATCTCTAATTTCTCCACCAGCACCAGTTGCAGCACCATTAAAAGGCTCTACTGTTGTAGGGAAGTTATGTGTTTCTGCTTTTAATGAGATTACAGATTCGTAATCTTTAGTTTCGTAATAATCGGCTTTATCTGCACTTTTAGGTGCAAATTGTTCCACAACTGGACCTTTTACAAAAGCCACATTATCCTTATATGCCGATACAATTTCTCCAGGATTGGCTGCAGATGTATTTCGTATTAATTTGAAAAGTGATGTTTCTTTTTCTTCGCCGTCAATAATAAAAGTACCATTAAAAATTTTATGACGACAATGTTCTGAATTTACTTGCGAAAATCCAAAGACTTCAGAATCTGTTAAAGAACGTCCTATTTTAGTTGCAACACTTTCTAAATACTCTACTTCATCTTCACTTAATGCTAATCCTTCTTGTTTATTGTATGCTGAAATATCATCAATATTTAAAATAGCTTCTGGCTCTATATTAATAGTAAACATGTCTTGATGTAAACTATTAAATTTCTCAGAAATCATTGGGTCAAAGTCTTTAAACTCTTCGGTTGAAGTTTCGAACTCTTCAATTCTAATAATGTCAGAAACTCCCATATTTTGAGTTATTTCTACAGCATTAGTGCTCCAAGGTGTAATCATAGCTGCTCTTGGCCCAATAAAAAAAGCATCTATTGATGCTTGTTCAAGTTTTGGTTGATCGCCAAATAACCACGATAATTTTGAAATAGTTTCGGTTGATAATTCTTTTGTTGTTTGAACAGCAAATAGTTTACTGCTTGTGTTTCCAAAGAAATGAATCATTAGGTGATAATTTAAATATGATTTATAATTGCAAATTTAATTTTTTTAGTTGTAATAATATTTAATTTTTGAATAAAGTTTAAATAAAAAAAAACAGCATTTAAGCTGTTTTTTAGCGAATTATAATTTTAGAAATGAATGATTTTGTATCATTTTGAATTTTTATGAGGAAAACACCAGTATTTAATTTTGATACATCAATTTTATCAGATCCTTTATTAATTAGTGTAGTGAGTTTTTTTTGACCAATCATATTGTAGATTGTAAATTTAGAGTTTTCTGAAATTTCTACATTTATTATGCCTGAAGTTGTTGGATTTGGGTAAATAATGATTTCTTCATTAGAAAAATTATTTGTAGAAAGCGTAGTAAAACAGGTCCAACTTAGATCATCTAAAACAACTCTATTACCACTAACTGTATTGGTTAATACTAAATTTATATTTCCTTCAATATTTATATTAGAAATTGTAGTAGTTGTAATTTCATTTTCATTTCCATAAGGAATGGTTCCCGAATTTGTAACAGATCCATTAATAAAAACATCAAAAGTTCCTGATGAACCTCCAAAAACTCGTTTAGTAGTTACAGTTAAATTTCCTATCCCACCATTAATAGTTGGCGACGTAAGAGAACCATTTTTAATTGTAATAGCTTTTCCTGTAATAGATTGGTCAGTTCTGGCGTCTGTAGCTTCCCAAGTTAAAGTGTTAACATCTGTCCAAGTTCTGACATCATAATTAGTTTGTCCAGCTGTAATATTTTCAAAATCTTCCATAGCACAATCTGTTCCACTTGCACCAGCCATTAATGTGGTTTCGCAGTCTTGTATACTTTGAGTAGATATATTACCTGCTTGATCTTTTGCTTGAACTGTAAAACAATAATTAGTTGACGCATTTAATCCCGTTACAGTAAAACCGTTACTAGTAGAATTATAGGTGTTTAAACCATCTTGATAAATATCATAAGATGCTACCGTATTGTTATCTGTAGAAGCAGTCCAATTTAATTGTATTGAGCCTGATGTTGGGTTTGAAGCTACTAAATTTGTTGGTGTAGTTGGATCTTGTGCGTCAGGAGTTGTATAGATTCCCCAAATATCTTCCGCAGCTTGTCCACCCCAAATTAGTGTTGCTAAATAAGGATTGTCAATAAACGGGTTTCTATTTCCTTGTCCATTGGGTAATGCTTCTAAAACTGTATTTCTTTGTGCTTCATTAGGCGATACTGGATCTTCTGCATTCCAAGTCAAAAATAGATCAATCATGTCATCTGGAGTAGAAGCAGAACTTCCAATTCCTGCATTACTTGGTAAACATTGCGTTCCATAACGAACATACATATACATAATAATACGTGCTACATCTCCTTTAAAATTATCTCCTGGATAATAATTTGCACCGGTTGTTCCATTATTACCAGTTCCTGAAGCAAATAATCTACTTGCTCGGTTGTTATTTACGACAGCATCACAAGCTCTTAAATTATGAACATCGCTACCTGGTCCACTCGTGCCAATATTTGGAGTTCCTTGTGATTGCGCGAAAGTATGTTCACGATTCCACACTTCTGGATTAGATGTGTTTCCTCCGCCTATGGTATTTAATTTAGGTTCAGATTGATTGTTGTAAAAAAGAATAACGTTAGAATTATTACTTATATCTTCATCTGTTTGTTTTATAACTTGATAAGCTTCAGCGTAGGATAAGAAGTTAGTGTGTGTACTAATTATTTTAGTAGCCAGTTCATTTTTTAAATTTAAACCAGTTAAATTTAAATCGACGTCATTATAATATACTTGTTGCCCTAAGCTACTTGTTACAAAGTTTATAAATAAAAAAAAGAATAAGTTTTTCACAGATTATTTTTTAATCAATTTCTTTGTTGTTGTGCCTGTGATCGATTTTAATTTAACAATATATACACCAGAATTTAAACTTTCTAAATTAATAGTGTTTGTATTTGGTGAAGTTTTAGTAGATAAAATATTCTGCCCTAATACATTATATATAGAAACATCTAAATTTTTATTTGAAGCTATATTTATAACGTTATTTGTTACTGGGTTTGGATAAATTGAAACCGCATCATTTGTTAATGTAAAGCTATTTGTAGACAAAACACTTTGCCATATTTCATAAACATAAGAAGGATTATCAATAAACGGGTTTCTGTTATTGTGTTGAGTAAAAATAGCATTATTTCTGTCTATTTCGCGCTGCGATACAGGATCTTGAATATGCCAATTATATAGAGTCTCTAAAAAAGGTTGCGCAATAGCTTGGTTTGCAGATCCATCAAACATATCATAAGAACCGTAACTTGTTAAGTCGTCTTCGTAACGCGTTACAAAATAAAAATATATTCTAGCTATATCACCTTTAAATTCATCAATTGGCTCAAAAACAGGATCTGTATAACCTGATGTGTAATCTGCATTTCTGTTAGGTCCAATTTTAGTACCATTAGAAAAAGTTTGTGTTGCCGCGTTTGTTTCACCATATGGTAATACATTTCTTTGGGCATTAATGTATTTATCCGCTGGTATTACAAAATGTGCATCACTACGTTCAGGAAAACTACCGCCAAACACTGAGTTTGGAATGGTGTGTTCTCTATTAAATCTTTGGCCTTCTGCATTTCCAAGAGTTCCATCATCTTGTTGAGCACTTCCATAAATATATTCATAAGAATCTGCTCCAGATGGGATTTCAGAATACATATCAAGTAAAGGCTTATTTGTAGCTGGAATAGGACCAGAATGATCATAATAGATATCTACATCTGATAATTCGTAAGTGTCGTATAAATCACCATAAGCTAATTGAACAGATTGGTATTCTGGGCTTAATCCGTCGTTATTATTATCAATTATGTCTTTTAATTGTGTTTTTAGTGTATATCCAGAACCTATAGCAGAATTATAATATCCAGCAGGTATCTGTGCTAAAGCAATATTAAATACACATAAGAGTGCTATTAAAATGTAATTTTTTTTCATCTAAGTTATATTTGTTATTTATTACGCTGAAGTAATGCCATATAAAAACCATCAAATCCAGCTTCACAAGATAGGACTTTTTTATCTTTTAATAAACTAAAATCGTTCGGTTTAGATAAGAATTTTTTAATTTGATCTTGATTTTCAGATGGTAAAATAGAGCAAGTGGCATAAACTAATTGTCCTCCAGGTTTAACCATTTTAGAATAAGATTCTAGTATTTCTTCTTGTGTTTTTCTAATACGATCTAAAAACTCTGGCTGTAGCTTCCATTTAGAACCTGGATTTCGACGTAATACACCTAAACCCGAACAAGGCGCATCTATTAAAACAGCATCTGCAGAATCGTAAAGTTTTTTAATTACTTTAGTAGAATCTATATGTCTTTGCTCTATATTATGAGCGCCATTTCGCTTTGCTCTACGTTTTAACTCTTTTAATTTATGATCATAGATATCTAAAGCAATAATTTGCCCTTTATTTTCCATCATTGCAGCTAAATGCAATGTTTTACCACCAGCACCTGCACACGTATCTATAACACGCATTCCAGGTTTAACGTTTAAAAATGGTGCTACTAGTTGAGAAGATGCATCTTGCACTTCAAAATAACCTTTTTTAAAGGCTTCCGTTGTAAAAACATTAGCTCTTTCTCTAAGAATTAAAGCATCTGGATAATCTTTATGCTCATCAGTTTCAATATCTAAATCAAATAATTCTGCTTTTAATTTTTCTTTAGTTGTTTTAAGCGTGTTTACTCTTAGTATAACTTGAGCTAACTGATTTAAAGAATCAATTTCTTTAGACCACACTTTATCGCCTAATTCTTTTACGCCTAATTCGTCCATCCAATCTGGAATAGACTGTTTTATACGTCTGGTTTTAGATAACTCATCAAAACGACCTTTAATTCTTCGTAAAGGTGTTCCTTCAAAATATTTCCAATCTGGTAATTTTATGCCTTTTAAAGTTGCCCAAACAGCAAACATTCTCCATATATCATCTCTAGAAAAAGGTTCTTTAACTTCTGCAATTTCTGCGTAAAGACGTTTCCATCTTACTATATCGTAAGTCGTTTCAGCAACAAAACCTCTATCTCTACTTCCCCAGCGTTTATCACGTTTTAAAAGTGTTTGTACTACTTTATCTGCGTATTTTCCTTCGTTAAATATTAATAGTAAGCCATCTACAGTGGCAAAACATAAATTTCTGTGTAATCTCATTGGTGTTATATTAAGCTAAAATTAATTCTATAAATGAATAATTTTGAGCTGTTTGGCTTTACTTAAAAGCTTACAAAGGTACATTTTTAATGTGTATCTTGTGATTTCAATTCAACTTAATTACTAAGTTTTAATTATTTTAGAAAAAAACATAAATTTAGCGCAAGTTTTGTTCTTGTATATGCATCTAAACACAATTAATAAAATAGCAGAAAAATATTTTTTGACCGAAACCGAATTTATAGAAGCCTTAATTTTGAAAACACCAAAAGCTTACAATAAGCTATTGGAAGATTATCAGCAAAAAGTGTTTTCAACCTGTATATCTTTTATCCCAAACAGAGAAGATGCTGAAGATGTTGCACAAGATGTTTTTATAGAGGTTTTTAATTCTGTTCACAAATTTAAAGGCAATTCTAAGTTGTCTACCTGGATTTATAGAATAGCAACGAATAAATGTTTGGAATTTATAAGAAAACATAACACTAAAAAACGTTTCGGCTTTTTACAATCTTTATTTAGTGATAATTTTTCTATAGACAAAACCAATTATTATACAGATATAAAACATCCAGGTATAGTTTTAGAGCAAAAAGAAACTTCCGAAATTATTTTTAAAGCCATTAACACATTGCCAGAACAACAGCGCTTGGTTTTTACACTGCATAAAATAGATGGAAAGAGTTACAATGATATTAGTGAAATAATAGAAAAAAGTATTAATTCTGTTGAGTCTTTAATGCATAGAGCAAAACATAATCTAAAGCAAAAATTGGATTATTTTTATAAAAATGAATTCTAAACGCAAGTTTTAAAACAAGATATCATCTAAAATATTATGGAAACAACAAAACAAATAGAAGACAAAACAGCGGCAGCATTTAATAGTTTAGACATTATATCTGCAGTTAAAGTTTCGCCTTTTTTTAAAGAACGTACTTTAAATATTCTTTTTAAAGAAGAGGAACAGAAAGTAACGTTTCTTGAACGTGTTTTATCTCCTCAAATTCAATTTGTTGCCATAGTTGCAATTGTTTTAATTAATGTAACTACTATTTATAATTATTCTGAAACTAATTATAATAGTGATTTAAATACGTTTTCGGAATCTTATAATTTATCAGTTTCAGAAGAAACTTTAATTCAATTTTAATTATGAAAAAAAATAGTTTATTATATCTACTTATTATTGTTTTAGTAATCTCTAATGCTGTGTTTGTGTTTCTTCATTTTAAGAAGCATAATAGAGGAGAAAGACATAATCCAGGCAGTTTTGTAGCTAAACAGTTAGATTTTAATGAATCTCAAATGATTAAGTTTGAAGCTTTAAATAAAGATCATGAAAATGAAATGAAATCAATATTTAAAGAAACAAAAAAAATAAAAGATCAATTGTTTACTAATATTGGAAATAAAGATTATTCTACTAAAGAATTAGATAGTTTAACAAACAGTATGGGGTATAAAATGGCTTTGAGAGGAAAAATAACTTTTACCCATTTTAATGCAATTTTAAAAATTTGCGAGACAGAACAACAGAAAAAGGACTTTAAATCTATTATTAAAAAGGCTATGCAAAGAGGAAAGCCAAATAAATAACAGTTGTTTATTAAATAAAATAATATTTTAATTGAAAAGCTTTACAAGAAATTGTGAAGCTTTTTCTATTTTAGATTAAATCTTATAATAAATTAAAAAAATGAAAAATTTTTTAATGTTGCTTTTTATGGCTGTAGTTTTTTCTTGTGGAACAAAACCTAAAAACGTTTTAGAAGTTAATGAGAAAAAGGTTTCATTTAATAAAGTTGAAATAAATCATTTTGTTGAGGATTCAACATTGAATGTTAGAGCAATGGATACATGGGGAAGTAGTTTGATTATCGCAACTTCATCTGGAAAAGTAATAATCGTTTCTGACCCTATAACAATTCCAATTCCACCTGTGAAATTGATAGAGAGAAATAAGATTTATGATTCGTTGGAAGTTAATTTTAGAGCTATTTCTACAAATGGAGGAAGTATCTTTTCATTAGGTATTTCTTCTCCAACATTATTATTTAAAGACGAAGAATTAGTTTATCAAGAAAATCATCCAAAAGCATTTTACGATTCTATGGATTTTTGGAATGATAACGAAGGTATTGCCATTGGAGATCCAACAGATAATTGTTTAAGTGTTTTAATAACCCGAGATGGCGGAAATACCTGGAATAAATTACCGTGTAGCCAATTACCGAAAGCTAAAGAAGGCGAAGCCGCTTTTGCTGCAAGCGATACTAATATTGCAATAGTAGGTGATAAAACTTGGGTTGCAACTGGAGGAAAGACAAGTAGGATTTTATATTCTCCAGATAAAGGTCAAACTTGGGAAGTTTTTAATACTCCAATAGTGCAAGGTTTAGAAACTACAGGAATGTATTCTTTAGACTTTTATGATGAGTTAAATGGTTTTGCAATTGGTGGAGATTATACAAAGCCAGAAGATAATAAAGCCAATAAAATTAGAACCAATGATGGTGGAAAAACTTGGCAGCTAGTAGCAGAAAATGCTAATCCTGGTTATAGAAGTTGTGTGCAATATGTGCCAAATAGTAGTGCAAAACAATTAGTTGCACTAGGATTTAAAGGAATAGATTATAGTAGCGATTCAGGAAATACTTGGAAACACTTGTCTGATGAAAGTTATTATACAATAAGATTTTTAAACGATTCTATTGCTTACGCAGCAGGAAATGGAAGAGTGAGTAAATTACATTTTAAATAAAAGGAACGTTTTGTGTTAATTTTAATGATATTGAAAATAGATTTTTCACAGTGTAGTAAAAGGTAGCTTTTAGAAAAAACAGAAAAGGAAGAAATTAACTTCTTCCTTTTCTGTTTTTTAATCGACCTTTATATTCTTCAATCATTTTAAGCTTAAAACTACGTTCAGCTTGAATTAATATAATTATTTTTTTTGCAGAAATAACATTATATAATTCAGTTATAAACTTTTTTTGAAGCGAAGTTCTTTCAGCTTCCATTTTTAACATATTTTCTATGAATTTTTTAGAATCTGTTTCAGATATGTTTTTAAAGTCTGTTTTGCGGTTAGCAGCGCCTTCAGCTTGTCTTAATTCTGCTGTTTTACTTTCGTAAGCATTATAAATAGGCCAAAATTTTTGAGCTTGGTTAGATGTTAAATCTAATTCTTGCGTAATATGTGCTATTTTTAAAGCATTTATTTTTTCTCTATTTTGTTGAGCAAAACTAACTAGAGAAAAACATAAAGCTAAAATAAAAATGTATGTGGATTTTTTCATAATAATAAATTTATTCGGTTATTAAATCTTCTAAGTCAATATTGTTAAAATAAGTTTCAAATTCATCTGAATCAATAGTTAAAAAATCTGATTCTTCAAGATTTACATCATCTAGAAATAAAGCAAAATCTTGTGTAGACGTTTCGTTTAAAACAAAAGTTTTTAATGTATCGTTTTCTAAAGTATCAAAAGTATTAGAAGGTTTGTTAAGTGTTAATGTTAATAATAATGCAATGGTAGCGGCAATACTTGTAGCCAAAAATAGTTTTCGTCTACTAAAAATAGAAATAACTTTAGGTTGTTCTGTCTCTATTAGAGATGTGTCTATTTTAAAGTTTTCTAAATAGTTTTCGGGTGTTTTAAATGCCTCTTTTTTTATTGAATGTAACCCTAATTCTGTATGAAGCTTATCCTCAAAAGACTCAAAATAGTCTTTTGGGATTTTAAAACCGTTATTTTTGTTATTCTGTTTCATACTATTAAGACTTCATTTTTTATAAAAGGTTTAATGACTCTTTAAATGAGCTTCAATTTTTTTAGATGCTATGTGGTAAGAAGCTTTTAATGCGCCTTCGCTAGTTTCTAAAATTTCAGAGATTTCCGAATATTTTAATTCTTGAAAGTATTTCATATTAAAGACTAGTTGTTGCTTGTCTGGTAGAGTTGCAATAGCTGTTTGTAGTTTTAATTGAATATCATCGCCTTCAAAATAGACGTCTGCTTCTAAGTTGTTTATAGCCAAGTCTTGTGCTTCTTGGTTGCTTATTTGTAATCGTTTTGCGTTTTTGTTTATATGCGTAATAGATTCGTTAGTTGCAATGCGATATAGCCAAGAATATAGTTTAGAATCGCCTTTAAATTTAGAGATGCTTTTAAATACTTTAATAAATGTGTTTTGTAAAACATCGTCAGCATCATCATGAGACTTAACTATATAACGGATATGCCAATATAAACGCTCTTTATATAAAGACACAAGTGTGCTAAAAGCTTTTTGTCTTGTGCTTTCGTTTATTAAATTTTTAACTAGTTCTTGTTCATCTATCACAAATATGTTTTAGTATTAAGACTTAAGTTTTAAAAAAAGGTTTAATTCTGATTTTAAATTTATTCAAAACTTTGCATTTCTACTAATTTTCTATAGATCCCATTTTTAGCTAATAATTCTGAATGGTTACCTTGTTCTGCAATTTCACCTTTATGCATAACAATAATTGAATCTGCATTTTGTATAGTCGATAATCTATGTGCAATTACAATAGAAGTCCTATTTTTCATCATATTCTCTAAAGCTACTTGAACTAAACGTTCGCTTTCTGTGTCTAAGGCAGATGTTGCTTCGTCTAAAATCATAATTGGAGGATTTTTCAAGACAGCTCTAGCAATACTCAAGCGCTGTTTTTGCCCTCCAGAAAATTTATTTCCAGAATCTCCAACATTTGTATTTATACCTTTAGGTAGGTCTTTGATAAATTCCCATGCGTTGGCAATGTTTAACGCTTCTTCAATTTCTTGATCCGTAGCATTTTGTTTTCCAACTAAAAGATTTTCTTTAATAGTGTCGTTAAACAGAATAGAGTCTTGCGCAACTATACTCATTAATCCTCTAACGGAAGAGGTTTTTAAGTCTTTTATGTTAATATTATCTATTAAAATTTCTCCTTTTGTTACATCATAATATCTTGGAGCTAAGTTTGCTATTGTACTTTTTCCACTACCAGATTGACCAACTAAAGCAACTGTTTTTCCTTTTTCTATTGTAATTGAAAAGTTTTTTAAAACATAGTCATCTTCATATTTAAATGATACATTTTTAAAGGTAATCTCCTTTTCAAAACTTGAGATTTCTTTACTAGTTGATGAATCTTTTAACGGGTTGACAGTTTCAATAATTTCTAAAACTCTTTCTGCAGAAGCATTTCCTCTTTTAACACTATAACTAGCTTTACTTATTGCTTTTGCAGGAGTTAATATTTGATATGCTAAAGCCATAAAACCTATAAAAGATCCACCTGAAAGAGTTCCTTCTATAAGTACCATGTGTCCTCCATACCATAATAATGTAGCAATAGTAACAACGCCTAAAAACTCACTTGTTGGCGAAGCTAAATTTTGTCTATTCATTAAATCATTATTAAACCCAAATAACCTTTGAGTTGAAGATTTAAATATGTTGAAAAATCTATTTTCAGCATTGTAGCTTTTTATAATTTTTAAGCCTTGAATACTTTCTTCTAAAATAGATAGATAAACACCTCTTTCTTTTTGAGCAAGTTCAGACTGTTTTTTTAGTTTTTTACCTATTGCTGAAATCACTAGTCCTGCAACAGGAATAAAGATAAAAACAAATAAAGTTAATTTAACACTTAAAAAAAGCATAGCAATAATTGCAAATAAGATGGTTAAAGGTTCTCTTACTAACAATTCTAAAATAGAAAGAAAGGAATGTTGTACTTCTCCAACATCAGAAACAACTCTGGAAATTACATCTCCTTTTCTTTTCTCTGAAAAGTAAGCTATTGGTAAAGTAACTATTTTGTTAAATAATTCATTTCTTATGTCTTTAAGTAAGCCGTTTCTTAAAAATGTGATAAAATACATTGCTAAATAACCAAAAAAGTTTTTCAGAAGAAATAACGAGATTATAATGGTAACCATAAAAAACAATGTGCTTTCAGCACCATCGTTTACAAGTTTAGAGGTTATTGTATAATTAAATGAGTCAGCAAGATAATCCTTTAGATCACTAATACCTGTATAGATTGGCTTAGTTGTGAGTTGTGTATTTTTATCAAAAATAACATTAATCATTGGTATTAATGATACCATAGCTAATGTGCTAAATAATGCATAAAATACATTACAAATAATATTTAGAAAAGCATATTTTTTATAAGGTAATGCGTATTTAAGAATTTTTTTTAGATAATCCATTTAGTTCAGTTTCAAGTCTGTTAAGATAGCTTCAATTTTTTGATCTAGCTGATTTTCTATGTTTTCAAAATCTTTAATCTTATTTAAAGTTGAATTAACACTTATGTAGAATTTTATTTTAGGTTCTGTTCCACTTGGTCTTAAAGCAATTTTATTTCCGTTTTCTGTGTAATAAATCAAAACGTTAGATTTTGGAATGTCTAATTCTGTTTCTTCATTGACTTGAAGGTTTTTTGAAAGAGATAATTGATAATCCTCAATTAGAACCACTTTCTCTCCGGCAACTACTTTTAAAGGGTTTTCTCTGGCATCAATCATCATTTGTTTGATTTGGTTAGCACCTTCAATACCTTTTTTTGTAATTGATACTAAGCGTTCTTTATAAAAGCCGTGTTTTGTGTAAAGTTCTAAAAGTGTTTCATAAATAGAACTATTATTTGCTTTTGCATGTGCAGCAATTTCACAAGCGAGTAGAGTAGAAGTATTAGCATCTTTATCTCTAACAAAATCGCCTACCATAAATCCAAAACTTTCTTCTCCGCCACCAATAAAATGTTGATTTGGAAAATCTTTTATCATTTTTGCAATCCATTTAAAACCGGTTAAACCAATTTTATAATCTACTTTATATTCGTTTGCTAATTCTTGCATCATTGGAGTAGAAACAATAGTACTTGCTATAAACGGATTGTTTTTATCATTTTTATAATTTTGAAGTAAAAAATCCGTCATTAAAACCATTGTTTGGTTTCCATTTAAGATAATCAACTTCCCGTTTAGGTCTCTAACAGCAATACCAAGTCTATCGCTATCTGGATCAGTACCTATAACAATATCACTATTTTTTTCTTCAGCTAATTCTATAGCTAGTTTTAAAGCTTCTGGCTCTTCTGGATTTGGAGATTTTACCGTTGGAAAATCGCCATTAGGTTCACGTTGTTCTTCAACGATATGAACCGAATTATATCCTGCTCTTTTTAAAGTTTCTGGAACTGTTGTTATAGATGTTCCGTGTAAAGAAGTGAAAACAACGTTTAAATTTTTTCTAGCTTCATCTGTAGTAAAACTACCGTTTTTAACCGATGCATCTATAAAAACATCGTCTATAGTTTTTCCAATAGTTTCTATTAAAGCAGGATTTGCTTCAAACTTTATAGCACTATAATCTAAATCGTTAATTATATTAATAATGGCATTGTCTTGTGGTGGAACTAATTGTCCGCCATCTTCCCAATATACTTTATAACCATTGTATTCTGGTGGATTATGAGAAGCTGTTAATACAATACCGCATTGGCAATTTAAATATTTTAAGGCAAAAGATAGTTCTGGTGTAGGACGTAAATCTTCGAATAAAAAGACTTTAATGCCATTAGCAGAAAATACATTTGCAACTATTTGTGCTAAGCTTTTGCTATTATGTCTACAATCGTAAGCAATTACAACTTTAATTTCTTTGTCAGGAAACGATTGGTGTAAGTAATTACCTAAACCTTGTGTGTTTTTTCCTAACGTATATGGGTTAATTCGGTTAGTACCTACGCCCATAATTCCTCGCATTCCACCAGTTCCAAACTCTAAATCTTTATAAAAAGCTTCTTCTAAAGCTTCTGGATTTTCGGTTTGTAATGTTTTAATTGCGTTTTGTGTGTCTAAATCGAAAGTTGGTGTTAACCAATTATTTATGCGTTGTTTTAACGTGTTACTTGACTGCGTCATGAATTATAAAAATTGAAATGCAAAAGTACAAAATTTGAAAACAAGTAAGAATTCTTAAAAATTTAATTCTTCGTTTACTAAATAACGTTTAGAATCTTTTTTTGTTCTTAAAATAAGTTCACCTAAAAAGCCAGCAATAAAAAACTGAGTTCCTAAAAGCATTGTGGTTAAGGCTATGAAAAATTGAGGTCTTTCAGTTATTAACCTTCCATAAGGGTTGAAAAATATTTTGTCTATACCTAAATATGCGGTAAAAATAAAACCAACTATTAGCATAATAACGCCTAAAGCACCAAATAAGTGCATTGGCCTTTTTCCAAAACGAGATAAAAACCAAATTGTAATTAGGTCTAAAAACCCGTTTACAAATCGTTCTGCACCAAATTTTGTTTCGCCATATTTTCTAGCTTGGTGTAAAACTACTTTTTCGCCAATTTTAATAAACCCTGCATTTTTAGCTAAAACAGGAATGTATCTGTGCATTTCGCCATTTACATCTATATGTTTGACAACATCATTTTTGTAAGCTTTAAGTCCGCAGTTAAAATCGTTTAATTGTACGCCAGATGTTTTGCGTGCAGCCCAATTAAACAGTTTAGATGGTAGATTTTTTGTAAGTTTATTATCGTAACGTTTCTTTTTCCAACCAGAAATTAAATCAAACTCATCTTCAATAATAAGTTTGTAAAGTTCTGGGATTTCTTCAGGATTATCTTGTAAATCCGCATCCATAGTAATTATAACGTCACCTTTTGCTTTTTTGAAACCAGCATGTAGTGCTTGTGACTTACCAAAATTCTTTAAAAATCGAATTCCTTTTACGTTTGGATTTGTAGTCCCTAAAGTTGAAATTATATTCCAAGAAGTGTCTGTGCTACCATCATCTATAAAAATAATTTCATATAAAAAACGATTGGATTGCATAACTTTTGCAATCCAATCGTGAAGCTCTAAGAGCGATTCTTCTTCGTTAAGTAGTGGTATAACTACTGATATATTCATTTTTGTAGTTTGATATATTTACTCCAAAGATAAAATATTTATTGATTTATTCTTCTGTCTTTTTAATAATTAAAGATGAAATTAAACCCACTATACTATATCCTATTAATTGAAAAACAAAAGATTGTAAAACATTTCCAATAGAATACATGTTTTCCATTTTTTCAAATTCTTCAGCAGCCATTGCAATTGCATTACTGTCAGCACCAAAATCTTTCATCATATTTATTTGTTTATCCATTAATGCTTCTTTCAAAATATTTGCTGCTTCAGGATCTACAAAGTTGAAAATAATAATATAGACAATAGAACTAATTAATAATCCAATTACTAATGTTATAAAAAATGCTGTAAAAGCTTCTTTAAAAGAAATAATACCGTTTTGTGCTTTTTTAGCAGAAACTGAAGAAAATATTGAAATACCTAAAACTAAAATTAATAAGCCTATTCCAAGCCACATATTTGTTAGTAGTAATACATCCATAGCATAACAGACTGCTGTAATTATAGCTAATCCTACACCTAAATAAACTCCGTAATTTACTGCAATTGCTTTAATTGATTTTTCCATAATTTTGATTGTTTTTAAGTTGATTTGCTTGTTAGTCTGCAAGGTATTAAATTTGTTACAAATAAAATGTGAAATATTTTTTAGAAAAGATTGTGGAATCATAAAAAAGTATGTAGATTTGCACTTCGAATTTACAATACAATTATAAAGCATTAAAGCGATGAGAAAAGATATACATCCAGAAAATTATAGATTAGTAGCATTTAAAGATATGTCAAACGATGATGTGTTTTTAACTAAATCTACTGCAAATACAAAAGAAACTTTAGAAGTTGATGGTGTTGAGTATCCTTTAATTAAAATGGAAATTTCAAGAACATCTCATCCTTTTTACACTGGTAAATCTAAATTAATAGATACAGCTGGTCGTATTGATAAGTTCAAAACAAAATACGCAAAATTCAAAAAATAATATTTTTTATAATATTTTTATTAAAAGCCTTTTAGTTTTACTAAAAGGCTTTTTTTATTCTATATAATTAAATTACTTTTGAGATACACACAACTTTTAATAGTTTAAAAATGAATTACATTCTTTTTGATGGTGAAAATCGTAACCATTTATTACCATTTACATACACAAGACCTGTTGCAGATATTAGAATAGGTATTTTAACTATTCGTGAAAAATGGGAACAATTTTTAAATACCACAACAACATCTGTTACAGAAGATTATTTGTCGGATAAATTCCCAATGGTAGAATTAGAGGAAAATATAATGCTTAATGCATCGTATTGTCCAAACACTATTTTGGTAGAAATGGTGTTGAATTTAAAAGAGAATCAAGCTATTTTTAAAGATGAAGATATAATTGCCTTTTATACAAAAGATTCTCAAGATGAAATTGATTTAGCATCTTATGAAGCTTTAGAATATAACGATGAAGTTCTTACTGTTAAAAACACTTGGGATATTTTTTCTAAAAATGATGAAGCTATTAAAGCCGATTTTGAGTTGTTAACTAAAGATCGAGTTTCTGAGCCTATTCCAAAAAGTAATAACATTATAGCACCAGAATATATTTTTATAGAAGAAGGCGCAAAAGTTGAATTCGCTACATTAAACGCTAGTTCTGGACCAATTTATATTGGTAAAGATGCCGAAATTATGGAAGGCAGTTTAGTTCGTGGACCATTGGCATTGTGTAATAATGCAGTTTTAAAATTAGGTGCTAAAATTTACGGTGCTACAACTATTGGACCACATAGTAAAGTAGGAGGAGAAGTTAATAATTCAGTTCTTTTTGGGTATTCTAACAAAGGTCATGATGGGTTTTTAGGAAACTCTGTTTTAGGCGAATGGTGTAATTTAGGAGCAGATACTAATAATTCGAATCTTAAAAATAATTACGTAGAAGTGAAACTTTGGGATTACGAAACAAGTCGTTTTGCAAGAACAGGCTTACAATTTTGTGGTTTAATTATGGGAGATCATAGCAAAACTGGAATTAATACTATGTTTAATACAGGAACTGTTGTTGGTGTAAACGCAAATATTTTTGGAAGCGGTTTCCCAAGAAATTTTGTACCAAGTTATTCTTGGGGTGGAGCAAGCGGATTTACCACTTACTTAACAAGTAAAGCTTTTGAGGTTGCTAAAGTAGTAATGTCAAGACGACAAATAGAATTTACAGCACACGACGAAGCTATTTTAACGCACGTTTTTGAAGATACCAAGCAGTTTAGAAAGGAGTAGCTGTAAATTTAAAAAAAGCAAGAATTATATTAGGATTAATATTACTCTATTTTATAGGTAAAAGGTTTTATGAGTTAGCAATTAAATACGACGAAAAGAAATGGCTTTTTGCTATTCTAGGAGTGGTAACTTATTATGTAGGTACAACAATTGGTGGCGTTGTATTAGGTCTTTTAGATGCTTTTTTAGATTTAGGGATAGATTGGAAAAACACTCTTATATTGTCTGTTATAGCATTGCCTTTTGGAATAGCAACTTGTTATTTATTTTATTACTTACTTGAAAAATCTTGGTCTAAAAGAGAGAACAAAGTGGAATTATCTATTAACGATATTGGTAAATCGGAAGAAGATTTATAGTTTATAATTATAGTGTTATTTCTTAAAAACCTGTTTCAGCTCCAATAAATTAATTGGATTTATACCTAAACCATTTACGTTTTTACGAGTAAAACGAACCACTTCATCATAGAATAAAGGCACAATAGGTGTTTTACTCATTACTAAAGAGTCCATTTTTGTGTATAGAATTTGCCTTTTAGAAACGTTAGTTTCATTAAAAGCAGATTCGTATAAAGTGTCGAATTCTTCGTTTTTAAAATGTGTGTAATTTGGTCCGTTTGGCGCAAAATTCTTACTGTAATAAAGTGATAAGTAATTTTCCGCATCTGGATAGTCTGCAACCCAACTTGCACGAAACATATTTAATTTACCATTAGCTTTTCCGCTTTTTAATGCTGAAGCTGGCATAACATCTATGTTAACTGTTAAGCCTGTTTTTTGTAATTCTCGTTGAATAAATTCACAAAAACTTAAATAATTACCTGTTGTAGTAATGGTTATTTTAGGGCTTTTAATTCCCGTTTCACTACTAAATTCTTTAATTAGTTCTTTTGCTTTTCCTGGCTGATATGTAAAACCTATTGATTTATTATAACCTGGTAATCCTTTTGGAATAAATCCGCCATTAGCAGGAATTCCTATACCATTTCTAAGATAAGTCATCATTTTTTTACGGTCAAAACCATAGTTTATGGCTTTTCTAAGTGTTTCAGATTGTATTTCGGTTAGATCACTTTCCATATAAAAAGCCAGATATTCTGTGTTTAAATATGGTCCACGAATCATATTTACGTTTGTTTCGTATTGTGGACGTAAATTTCCGGTAGCTGTTAAAATATCATCTTTATAAGAGGCATCTAGACCCGATACAAAATCAATATTACCTTGCGCAAATTGTAAAAACTCACTTTGTTTGTCTGGTAAAAAAGTAATTGCTACAGCTTCTAAATAAGGTAAGGTTTGTCCTTTGTTGTCTTTTTCGAAATAATGGTTGTTTTTTCTAAAGACTAATTTTATATTTTCTTCCCAACGTTTAAATTTAAAAGGTCCAGTTCCAATGGGATGAGATCTAAAATCTGATCCATAATGTTCTGTAATTTCTTTAGGAACTACACTACAATATTTCATAGTTAGTAGCCCTAAAAAAGCAGGAAATGGTTGATTAAGCTTCACAACAAAAGTGGAATTGTTAGTAGCATAGAATTTATCTACTTTATTAAAAACCCATTGACCTGAAGATGCTATTTTTTTGTCTAAAATTCTATTAAAACTATATTCAAAATCTTTAGCATTTACGGTTCTTATACTATCTTTTCCAAAAAGTTGGTGTTTATGGAAAAACACATCATCTCTAAGGTTAAATGTATAAGTTAGAGCATCTTGACTAATTGTCCAATCTGTTGCAATACTTGGTTTTACATTTAAGCTATCGTCCATTTGAACCAAACCATTAAACAATTGGTTAGTTGCCCAAATATCGGCTAAGTCTTTTGCAAACGCAGGATCTAAAGAACCAATATTTTTATGTTCGTTATATCTAAAAACGGTTGTGCCATCAATTGGTTTTTCTTCATTTTGACAAGAAAAAAACAAGGTGATAATACTAATATATGAGATGTAATGTTTTATGTTCATTTTAAAATTAACCTTCTGGTAAAGCTTTCCATTTTTTTATGATTCCGCTGTAAAGATAGATAAATATAAAACCAATAATTAAAAATACAGGACTCCATAAAATGCCAAGAGATTCAATTAATGTATCTGGATGTTCGCTGTATTTTGTGTAAATATCTCTATAATAATCGTCTTGATGTATTGATATAATAACAATTATTAATAATAAAAACGGTAAAAATCCAGCCAAACTAATATTTAAACAAATCCCAACAATTATTTTCTTTAAATTTTTATAAAAAAACAAAGGAACAGATAGTATTAGTGCACTTACTAATAAGCCTATGTAAGATACAGTATATTCTTCTTCTGTATTGTTAGCTCTAAAGACATAGAAAATAAGAAACATAAGTAGTGTAAATAATAATGTAACTATACCTGTGGTAACTATACTAAATAAAAGTGTTTTTAAGTCTGTTACTCTAAACATAAATATTAATAAAGAGCATCCAAAAGCAAGCCATGCAAATACGTGAAGACCTTCTAGAACTGGTGTAGATTCTTTAATATCGTCTATGTTGATAAACACTTTTTTTAATTTTTCACTTTCTAAATAATACTTGGTTTTATGTTTTTTGGCAAATTTCTCAGAAAGTGTTAACTCCTTTATGGAGCTATAATTATAATCTCTTGGTTTTTGGGTATTAATAATGTTGGTAATCTCAAAATTAGTTGGATTGTAAATCAGATCAAACCATTTGTCTGTATTTAGATTGTTCTTAATTTTAAATAATTTAGAGACTTCTAAAAAGTTATTTAATACGCTTTTTATTTCTATTGGATTATTTCGATCTAATAATGTGGTGTTTTTTTTACTCCTCAAATAGCGTTCTTTAGTGTAGTTTTTATACGTCTGATTTCTCTTATTAGTACTATAATATTTAGTTACAACGTCTTGGCTATAGTCATTTTTTAAATCATTGTTAGTGTAAAATGTTTCTGCATAATTATAATAGCTTGGTTCTAATGTTTTTAAAAAAGATCTAGCATTGAGAACAGAATCTTTATAGTAATAGGTTATTGTTAAAGAGTCTTTCTTTTTTTTGTGAAGGAAACCACTGTATGAATTAGCTTCAATCACATCATCAACATTATACCTTTTGTCATTACTATCTGTTCTATTGAGTTGACTATATAGAACATCTTCACTTTTTACATTATAAAACTGATAATCAAACTCGAAAGTAGAGTAGTAGGTTTTTTTATAGTCGATTAAATCTTCGTTTGTTTCACAATAATTATCAAAATAGAAATCAGGAAAACGTTTATTATCAATAGTATAGTTACTTATGCTGTGAGTTAAAAATAAAGAAGCATCGTTGGCAGTTGTAATATATCCCACCATTTTCTGGTCTGGATATGTGTTTTTTATATAGGTTTTTAATCCTGTAGAATAAGATAAATAGAAACTAGAACAGCAAAATATAGCTATAAAATAACAACAAAATTGCTTAAATAAATCTAAGCGCTTGGTTGGGTAGAATGCTTTAAAAGCATTGTTTTTTAATAGATAAACTAACCAAATTACTGCTATTAATATAGATAGAATTACATTAAAAAATATAGCGCCACTATTAAAAAAAACATCTTCTGCATTATAGCTATGTAAACTTTCTGGATTGCTTAATCCTGCCATTCCTAATAGAAAAAAGATAATGTGGAAAAGCAAACTTACACTAATAACCCAAACTAATTTGATATTCCAAATATTAGGATAACGTTCTACGAGGTATTTATTTATGTTTTGTATAAATGTTTTCATTTGTATCGTGTTTTAAACAAAAAAACGACGTGTAGAATATGATATATCTCTAACGTATGTTACTTTTATGTTTTGTTCGCCTAAAGCTTTTAAAATTGAAGAAAATGAGGTGGTTTTATTAAAATAACCAATATAAATTCCACCATTAAATAGCAGTTTTTCTAATTGTAAAGGCTCAAAAACGGTTTCCAAAACGTGACGTTCAGTATCAGAATCTAATTCTATAATTAGTTGTTGCGTTTCTTTGTCTTCAGAATTAGAAGTGTTGTCTTTGTACTTTCCGTTTTTTAAGAAAATAACATTGTCGGACACTTTTTCTACTTCATAAAGTTGTTGCGAGCTTAATATTAAAGCAATAGGATGACTTAACGAATTACAAATTGATTTTAAATCTTCTAATATAATTTGTTGTGCTAAAACATCTAAATTTGCCAAAGGTTCGTCTAATAATAACACTTCTGGTTGGCGTAATAATGTTCTAGCCAATTCAAAACGCATTTTGTAACCTGAAGATAATTCTCTCCATTTTAAGTGTTTATAATTCCATAAACCCATTCTGGCAATCATCATTAAAACACGTGTTTCGTTTTCTTTTTCAGAAACACCATAACTAGAAAGTACAAATTTTAAATTGTCTTTTAAACTACCGTACCATTTTTCGGTACGTTGCGGAATATAAACTAACTTAGACCGTAGGTTGTAGTTGTTTTTTAAATTGGCGCTAAAATTATAATGTACTTTTCCAGAATTAAAACTTAATTCTTTAGCTAGAATTCTAAGTAAAGTAGTTTTTCCGTTTCCGTTTTCGCCAACTAAACCATAAACTTGTCCTTTTTTAATATCTAAACTAATTGGTCCAAGCTTAAATCTGTTTTTACCATAACTTTTCTCTAAGTTAGAACAGCTAATTATAGGTTCTAAATTGGAATAGTTTTTAATTGGAGTAGCTTCAATGGTTTTAAGAATTTCAATAGATTTTTCAATAATTAAAGTTTCTTCGGTTGGGTTTTGTTCTTTCCAATCGGTTAGTTTTATTAAAGATTCAAAAATGCTTAAATTTTGCGTGTCTATACCGCAATCCATTAGTTTTCTGTAACCAAGTACTAAATCTTTATTTATTAAAAAGGTTTTTACTTCAGAAATGCGTTGTTCTTTTAATGTCATAGTAGAAAATTAAACACGCATAAATTGTGTTTATAATTTATGGTTTAAAAGTATTACGTAAATTTGCACTTTATAAAATTGAAAACCAAGAAATATAAGCTTTAAAGCAATCTTGATTTTTAGAATATATAATATGGAACAGAAAAAAGTCGCTTTTTATACATTAGGATGCAAACTGAATTTTTCAGAAACATCTACAATTTCAAGAAATTTTAAAGACGAAGGATTTGAACGCGTAGATTTTTCAGATAAAGCAGATATTTACGTTATAAATACCTGTTCTGTTACAGAAAATGCAGATAAGCGATTTAAAACTGTTGTAAAACAAGCACAGAAAGCCAATCCTGAAGCTTTTGTTGCTGCTGTTGGTTGTTATGCACAATTAAAACCGCAAGAATTAGCAGATGTTAATGGTGTTGATTTGGTTTTAGGTGCTACCGAAAAATTTAAAATTACAGATTATATAAACGATTTGTCTAAAAATGATATGGGTGAAGTGCATTCGTGTGATATTGATGAAGCCGATTTTTATGTTGGAAGTTACTCTATAGGCGACAGAACTCGTGCTTTTCTTAAAGTTCAAGATGGCTGCGATTATAAATGTACGTACTGCACAATTCCTTTGGCAAGAGGTATTTCTAGAAGCGATGAATTAGCTAATGTGGTTAAAAATGCCCAAGAAATTTCAGCTAAAAACATTAAAGAAATTGTTTTAACTGGTGTTAATATTGGTGATTATGGAAAAGGTGAATTTGGTAATAAAAAACACGAACATACCTTTTTAGAATTAGTTCAAGCTTTAGATAAAGTTGAAGGTATAGAACGTTTAAGAATATCTTCTATAGAGCCAAATTTATTAAAGAACGAAACCATAGATGTGGTAAGTAAATCTAGAGCTTTTGTACCGCATTTTCATATTCCATTACAAAGTGGACATAATGATATTTTGAAGCTAATGAAGCGTAGATATATGCGAGAATTATATGTGGATCGTGTAGCAAAAATAAAAGAAGTAATGCCTCACGCTTGTATTGGTGTAGATGTTATTGTTGGTTTTCCAGGAGAAACAGACGAGCACTTTTTAGAAACGTATAATTTTTTAAACACTTTAGATATTTCTTATTTACACGTGTTTACCTATTCGGAACGTGATAATACAGAAGCTGCAAATTTTGAAAACGTAGTGCCTAAAAATATAAGAACTAAACGAAGTAAAATGTTACGTGGTTTAAGTGTTAAATTACGTAGGTCTTTTTACGAAAATCAACTAGGAAGTAATAGAAGTGTGCTTTTTGAAGGCGAAAATAAAGAAGGTTATATTCACGGATTTACAGAGAATTACGTTAAAGTAAAATCAACGTGGAATCCAGAATTAGTAAACACGATTCATAATGTCAATCTAACTAAAATTGATGATGATGGATTGGTTAGGTTTGAGTTTGTATGATATTTATTTGAAATTTTATAAAAAAAAAGCTTCAAATTTATTTAGAATTTGAAGCTTTTATATTTTAGTCTAATTGTTTAAGATTAAATTCTAACGCCAACAGGAAGCATAGATTTATATAATCTATTTTTTCTAATAAACTTTACAATGCTTGGATGCGTTGGCATTACACTTAGGCTTTCGTTTTCTTTAATACGATCTAAAATCACTTTAATAAACTCAAATTCAAATTCATCAGAAGCAATAGCTTCAGGTATATTAAGTTTTGTTAAGAAAATTTTGCGGTCTTGTTGAGAATATTCTATAGTCGCTAATTGCTCATCTTTAGTGAATTCAAACTGACGTAAAAATTCATTATCTACAATAGCTTCGGGATCAATCATTAATTTTTTATTTCAATTAAACTGCTTTCACTTTAATAAAAGCTAAGAATTTAATACATTTATCTTGTAAATTTACAAAAAATAATCAGCATAAACTATTCTTATTCCGCTAATTACTTATGGCTCAGGAACTCATACACGTTTATTTAATGCCAGGAATGGCAGCAAATCCAACAATATTTGAACACATAAAATTACCAGAAGACCAATTTAAAATTCATTGGCTAGAATGGGAGATTCCTTTAGCAAAAGAAAGCTTACAAGATTACGCAAAACGGATGAGTTTAAAAGTTACACATAATAAGCCCGTACTTTTAGGAGTTTCGTTTGGTGGAATTTTGGTACAAGAAATGAGTCGGTTTTTAGAGGTAAGAAAACTTATCTTGGTTTCAACAGTTAAGACAAAACACGAAATCCCTAAGCGTTTACAGTTAGTTGCCAAAACTAAAGCCTATAAAATTCTTCCAACACAGTTATTAGGCAACGTAAAGTTATTAGCTAAATATGCCTTTGGAGAAACTTTAACTAAGCGCGCAGAATTGTACGAAAAGTACCTTTCAGTAAGTAATAAAACCTACTTAGATTGGGCAATAAAAGAAATGGTGTGCTGGAGTCAAGAAACACCAATACCTAATTGTATTCATATTCATGGAGAACAAGATGCGGTTTTTCCAGTTAATAATATAACCAATTACCTATCTATACCTAAAGGAACACACGTAATGATAATATATAAGTATAAATGGTTTAATGAGAATTTGCCTAAAATTATTCTTGGTTGATAGGCGTTTTTTAATAAAATTAAATTAGTTTTAAACAAAATTAGAAGATGATGAAAGTGATTAAAAAAGGATTAATTTTTGTAGGATTATTAACCATTATTTTAGTATCAATAAATGCCTTACAAGAACCGCCAACAGATGAGTTTGTAGAGAAACAAATTATAAACGATTATAATGTTTATGCATTGCAAGTTCCAGAAAATCTTGATTTTGCAGGTGAAAAAATACCTTTAGAAAATCCAGATATTCACGAACGTATGGATCGTGAGTTGTTAGTAAATACCTATTGGCAATCTAATGGGTTGTTATTATTCAAGCGCGCCCATAAATATTTTCCAGTTATTGAGCCAATTTTAGAAGAATATGGCGTTCCAAACGATTTTAAATATTTAGCGATTATTGAGTCTGGTTTACAAAATGTGAAATCTCCAGCTGGAGCAAGTGGTTTTTGGCAAATTATGAAACAAACTGGTCGCGAATACGGTTTAGAAGTTAATAATAATGTGGACGAACGTTATCATTTAGAAAAAGCAACTCGCGTAGCTTGTAAATATTTAAAAGCTGCTAAAGAAAATCTAGGTAGTTGGACATTAGCTGCTGCTGCATACAATGCTGGAAATGCAGGAATATCTAGACGTCTAAAAGAACAACAAGTTACTGAGTATTGCGATTTATTGTTAGGAGAAGAAACTGGACGTTATATGTTTAGAATTGTAGCTTTAAAAGAAATTATGTCTCACCCAGACAAATATGGTTTTAATTTTAGGACTAAAGATTTGTATAAAAATATTGAAACTAAATCTATAGAAGTAGATTCAGCAATATCCGATTTTGCATCTTTTTCAAAAGATTACGGTATAAATTATAAAATATTAAAGATTCATAATCCTTGGTTAAGAGAACCACATTTAAATAATAAGTCAGGTAAATTGTACATCATAGATATTCCTCTAGTTGGTAGCTACGATTAATTCTAATTTATGAAAATGAATATTATTTTAATATTAATTGTTATTGGGCTTTTAGCAGGATTGTTTAGCGGTATGTTTGGTGTTGGTGGCGGCGTAATTATGGTGCCATTAATGATATTTACATTAGGTTATTCACAGCACCAAGCACAAGGAATGAGTTTAGCAGTACTTGCTGTTCCAGTAACCTTATTAGCCGCATATACATATCATAAATCAGGTGAGAATCCTATAAATTTTAAATATGCTTTAGTTATTGCAGCTTGTTTTGTAGTTGGAAGTTATTTAGGAACAAAAGTTGCAATTTCTATTAACGAAACGTTACTTAAAAAAATATTTAGTATTCTTTTGGTCTTAGTCGCTATAAAAATGTTTTTTAGTAAATAGTTTCTATATCAGTATTATTATGGCAAAAATTAATTCAGATATAGAAACTATTTTTAAATTTCTTTAACTTCTCTTCTTTACCCCACGATGCAGGATCTTTTTTATGCTAAATAACTTATTTAAAGAAAAAAATAGACTTGATAATTAACGTTTAGAACGTCTTTGTGCTCTTGCAGATCCACCTTGTCCAAAGTGTTGTGTAGGTCCTTGCGCACGTTTCATGTTGTCTTTCATCATTTTTATCTGATCTTTCAACATACCTTGTTTATCTAACTTTTCAGCTTCTTTAAGTAATATAGTCGCTTCTTGTTTTTTACGTTTAGTCAAAGCCATACCTGCAAGATTTAATTTTGCCATAGCCATATCGTGATCCATACTTAAACCTAATGTAACTGCTTTTTTAAATCGTTTTTCAGACTCTCCAATATCAGTTTGAGAAGACATAATACCGTGTAAGTAATGGAAATAGCCTTGTTGTTTTTTTACTAGAGCTGCTTCTGGGTTTTTAATTTTGTTTAGCCAACTTTTAGCGCCATCAAAGTTTTGCTTACGTAATTTTAAAAAGGCTAGTAAAATAAATTCATTCTTAAAATAAAAAAACACAAAAATTAATGACAGTAATATATACATAATACCATTACCTATATGACCTTGAGTAAATTCATATATAGCATAAGCTATTATTAATGCGGCAATTATTATTTTGAAATTCTTATTAAACATATGTAAAAAAGTATAAATTTGTACTTGAAAATTTTAATAGTGCAAAGAAACTAAAATTTATTGAAATATGCGATTTAAAAAAAAGCAACAAAAAAATTAATTTTAGGTTTGTTACATTAAAAAGACTTTGTATATTTGCCCTCAGTTTTAGGGAGCATTCTAAAACATAAAAACAATTACTATTCAGATTTTAAAAAAATAAGACATGCCGAAAAGAACGTTTCAACCATCGAAAAGAAAAAGAAGAAATAAACATGGTTTCAGAGAAAGAATGGCTTCTGCTAGTGGTAGAAAGGTATTAGCTCGTCGTCGTGCTAAAGGAAGAAAAAAGATTTCTGTATCTTCTGAAACAAGACATAAAAAATAATGATTAACATTTGTTAATATATATTAGGCGTTACTTAGGTGTAACGCCTTTTTTTACATCATATTTTAAATTAATTTTGTAAGCTCAAAATCAATATTATGCCTAAAAATCAAAACTTAAAATCAATTTTAATAATTGGTTCGGGACCAATTGTTATTGGACAAGCTTGTGAGTTCGACTATGCAGGAACTCAGGCTTTACGTTCTTTACGTGAAGATGGAATTGAAACAATCTTGATAAATTCTAATCCGGCAACAATAATGACAGATCCGTCTATGGCAGATCATGTGTATTTATTACCATTAAACACCAAGTCATTAGTTAAAATCCTAAAAGAACATCCACAAATTGATGCTGTTTTACCAACTATGGGAGGACAAACGGCTTTAAATTTATGTATTGAGGCAGATGAAAAAGGAATTTGGGAAGATTTTGGAGTTGAACTTATTGGAGTAGATATTGATGCTATTAATATTACGGAAGATAGAGAGCAATTTAAAAATTTAATGGCTAAAATTGGAATTCCAATGGCGCCACAAGCAACAGCTACATCTTTTTTAAAAGGTAAAGAAATTGCACAAGAGTTTGGTTTTCCATTGTGTATACGTTCTTCTTTTACTTTAGGTGGCGCAGGAGCTGCAATTGTTTATAACGAATCTGATTTTGATAAATTATTATCTCATGGACTAGAAATATCTCCTATTCATGAAGTAATGATTGATAAAGCACTTTTAGGTTGGAAAGAATATGAGTTAGAGTTATTACGAGATGCAAATGATAATGTTGTTATTATTTGTGCTATAGAAAATATGGATCCAATGGGGATTCATACTGGAGATTCTATTACAGTTGCTCCAGCAATGACTTTAAGCGATAAAACCTACCAAAAAATGCGTGATATGGCAATTCATATGATGCGTAGTATTGGAGATTTTGCAGGTGGATGTAATGTGCAATTTGCTGTAAGTCCAGATAAAAATGAAGATATTATTGCTATCGAGATTAATCCTCGTGTTTCGCGTTCTTCTGCATTAGCAAGTAAAGCAACAGGTTATCCAATTGCTAAAATTGCTACTAAATTAGCAATGGGCTATCATTTAGATGAATTAGAAAATCAAGTTACTAAATCTACTTCGGCTTTATTTGAACCAACTTTAGATTATGTAATTGTAAAAATACCACGTTGGAATTTTGATAAATTTGAAGGTTCGGACAGAACTTTAGGTTTACAAATGAAATCTGTTGGAGAAGTTATGGGAATTGGACGTTCTTTCCAAGAAGCACTTCATAAGGCAACGCAATCTTTAGAGATTAAACGTAACGGGTTAGGTGCAGACGGAAAAGGCTACACTAATTACGATCAAATTATAGAAAAGTTAACCTTCGCAAGTTGGGATCGTGTTTTTGTAATTTATGATGCCATTGCAATGGGAATTCCATTAAAACGTATTCATGAAATTACTAAAATTGATATGTGGTTCTTACGTCAGTACGAGGAATTATTCAACTTAGAAAAAGAAATATCTAAATTTACGGTAGATACATTAGATAGAGATTTATTACTTGAAGCTAAGCAAAAAGGTTATGGAGACAGACAAATTGCTCACATGCTTAAATGTTTAGAAAGCCAGGTATATAATAAACGTGAAGAATTAAATATTAATCGTGTTTATAAATTAGTAGATACTTGTGCGGCAGAATTTAAAGCAAAAACACCTTATTACTATTCTACTTTTGAAGCTGAAATTGAAACAGCAGACGGAAAAGTTTATGTAGATAACGAATCTATTGTTACAGATAGAAAGAAAGTAGTGGTTTTAGGTTCTGGACCAAATAGAATTGGGCAAGGAATAGAATTTGATTACTCTTGTGTTCATGGTGTTTTAGCAGCTCAAGAATGTGGTTATGAAACAATTATGATTAACTGCAATCCAGAAACGGTTTCTACCGATTTTGATACTGCAGATAAATTATACTTCGAGCCAGTTTTCTGGGAACATATTTATGATATTATTCGTCATGAAAAACCAGAAGGTGTTATTGTTCAATTAGGAGGACAAACTGCGTTGAAATTAGCAGAGAAATTATCTAAATACGGAATTAAAGTTTTAGGAACTTCTTTTGACGCTTTAGATCTAGCGGAAGATCGCGGACGTTTCTCAGAATTATTAACAAAGTTAGAGATTCCTTTTCCTCAATTTGGAATAGCAGAAAGTGCAGAAGAAGCTTCGGTTTTAGCAGACACTTTAGATTTTCCATTATTGGTTCGTCCATCTTATGTACTTGGAGGACAAGGGATGAAAATTGTAATTAATAAGCAAGAGTTAGAAGAACATGTAATTGATTTATTAAAATCAATTCCAGGAAATAAATTACTATTAGATCATTATTTAGATGGCGCAATAGAAGCAGAAGCAGATGCAATTTGTGATGCAGATGGAAACGTTTACATTATTGGTATAATGGAACATATTGAGCCTTGCGGAATTCACTCTGGAGATTCTAATGCAACATTACCACCTTTTAATTTAGGTGATTTAGTAATGCAACAAATTAAGGATCATACTAAGAAAATTGCAGTCGCTTTAAATACGGTTGGATTAATAAATATTCAGTTTGCAGTATTAAACGAGAAAGTTTACATTATTGAAGCCAATCCAAGAGCTTCAAGAACAGTTCCTTTTATAGCAAAAGCTTACGGAGAACCTTATGTAAATTATGCAACTAAAGTGATGTTAGGTCATAACAAAGTTACAGATTTCAATTTTAATCCTCAGTTAGAAGGTTATGCTATTAAGCAACCTGTATTCTCTTTCAATAAATTTCCTAACGTAAATAAAAACTTAGGACCAGAAATGAAAAGTACTGGAGAAAGTATCTTATTTATAGATAGCTTAAAAGATGACGAGTTTTACGATTTATATTCAAGACGTAAAATGTACTTGAGTAAATAGTAATAAACTTATATTGTATATTAAAAAAAGCTTCATAGAAATGTGAAGCTTTTTTTAATCAAATTTTTCAGGTAGTTCTATTCTTACTTTATGTTGTTTTAATTCTTCTGTGTAATCATGGTGTGAAAAATCTGCATGATCAAATTCATTTTGACGTTTTAGCTTCATTTCTTTCCTTTTAATGGCTTTTAAGTAGCGTTTAACTTCTGTTTTATCGTTTAAAATTAACCCAGGAATTTGAATGCTTTTTCCATTATCATCTTTTGCAACCATAGTAAAATAGGATGAGTTGCAGTGTTTTGTAGATCCAGTTTGTATATGTTCTGCTTCTACACGAATACCAATAACCATAGACGTATTTCCTACGTAATTTACAGAAGCTTTCATAGTTACTAATTCGCCAACTTCTATTGCATTTAGAAAATCTACAGTATCTACACTTGCGGTTACACAATAAGCTTTAGAATGTTTACTAGCACAAGCAAATGCAATTTGATCCATTAGATTTAAAATATAACCACCGTGAATTTTACCACTAAAATTGGAATGCGATGGCAACATTAATTCTGAAATACTTATTCTAGAATCGTCTACTTTTTTGTAGTTAGGCATAGGTTTGTTTTGTACTAATATAAGATTGAATTAATCTCTATGTGTTAATTCAATACAAAATGATTAATTTGATTTTATAAATTATTATCACCTTCAGCACGTTTAATAATAGCTTCTGGTAAGGCTTTTTTTGCTTTTGCACCTAATTTTTTTATTTTCTCTACGCTGGTAATTAGGTTTCCTTTTCCTTCAACCAACTTATTCATTGCGGCAGAATAGTCTTTTTTAGCATCGTCTATTTTCTTTCCAACACCAGTTAAATCTTTTACTAAACCTTCAAATTTATCGTATAAAGCACCAGCTTGACGTGCAATTTCTATAGCGTTTTGTTGTTGTTTTTCGTTATTCCACATGGTATCAATAGTACGTAAAGTAGCCAGTAGAGTAGAAGGCGTAACAATAACAATATTAAGTTCGAAAGCTTTATTGTATAACGAATTGTCTTCGTTTATAGCAATAGCAAATGCTGGTTCTATAGGGATAAAAAGTAATACAAAATCTGGTGATTCTATGTCGTATAAATCTTGGTAGTTTTTAGCGGATAGTTGTTCTACGTGGCGTTTTATGGAGTTAATATGTGCTTTTAAGAAAATTGGTCGTTGGTCATCATCTGCATTAACAAAACGTTCATAATCCGTTAGAGAAACCTTAGAATCAATAATCATTTTTTTATTATCAGGAAGATTTAAAACCACATCTGGTAAAACACGTGTGCCATCTTCTCTGGTAAAGTTTTGCTGCACAAAATACTCACGATCTTTTTCTAATCCCGATTTTTCAAGAACACGTTCTAAAACTAATTCGCCCCAATTTCCTTGCATTTTGCTATCACCTTTTAAAGCTCTGGTTAGATTAGTAGCTTCTTTAGTCATTTGTAAATTCAAATCTTTAAGTCCAATAAGCTGCTCTTTTAAAGAACTGTGCATACTAATGCTTTCTTTTTGAGAATCTTCAACTTTCTTTTCGAAGCCTTGAATTTTTTCTTGTAGCGGACTTAATATTTGTTTGATGTTTTCTTTATTCTGAAGTGTAAATTTTTCCGATTTTTCTTCAAGAATTTTATTGGCTAATAATTCAAAATCCTTACGAAGTTGCTCTTGTCTAAGCTCAACTTCTTCCTCGCGCTTAATATTTAATTGTTGTAAGTTTTCGAATTCTGTTGATTTTCGAGTTAATTCAGCATTTAAAAATTCTTTTTCTCGTCTAATAGCTTCTCTTTCTACTTCAATTTTAGATATAGTTTCTTTAGAAGTATTTAATTGTAAGGCAAACTGTTGGTTTTGTTTCTCGTTTTCAGTTGAAGAAAATTGTTTAAAATCTTCAAATTGTTTTTCAAGATTAGTATTTCGTTCTTCAAGTGTACTTTGTTCTCCTTTCGTTTTTAAACTTGAAAAAAGTTTGCCTAAATATGCGCCAATTAAGACAGAAAGAAAAATAGCAATGATTAGAATGATGTTGTCGGACATTTTCGATAGTAAGATTTATTCAAAGATACGAGTTTTGGTTTTCAGTATTGAGAATAAAAAAGGATTTTGAATTGAATCAAAATCCTTTTTTTATATTTTATTTAAAATTATATTAATTACTAATATCTCCAGAACCAGTTACTTTTTTATCAATTTGTGAAGGATTTCCTGAATAATTAATGTCTCCAGAACCTGTAATTCTTGCTATTAAAGATTTATTTGCCACAATTTGAATTCCACCAGATCCAGTTACTTTTGCATTTGTATAATTTGCTTCTAACTCTTTACCATTAAAATCTCCAGAACCAGTAACTGAAGCATTAAGATTATCTGTTTTTCCTTTTATAATAATATCTCCAGAACCAGAAATAGTTACGTTTGTAGTTTTTGCTAATACATTTAAAGTGATATCTCCAGAACCAGAAATCTTTGTAGTAAAACTATCTGCTTCTATTATATTTTTAGAAATTACATCTCCAGAACCAGATAGTGTTATATTGTTTATGGACTCAAATGGAATTGTAATTTTTATAGTTTTATAATTACTTGGGCTTAAACTATAATTATCTTTTTGTTCAATTATTAAATTACCATCTTTAGATTCAGTAATAATATAATCTAACAAATTATCTTCTCCTTCAATAGTTATTTTTCCTTCTCGTCCTTTTACTAATTCAAAGTCCATAGGTCCAGAAAGTGATACGTTATTAAAACTTGAAACTGTTCTAGTAATAGTTGTAATGTTTCCACTTCCTTTTATTTTTTTCCAATTTTGGACCTGACAATTTGAAAAGGTGAATAGTATAATTAATGCAATTATGCTTGATTTAAATGTTTTCATAATAAATATATGTTTTTATAAAGTTAGTTATAATAAAGTTTTTATAATACGATTGCTTATTTTTTAACAACAAAACTTCCAGATACAGTATCAAATTCTACAATATCTTTAGGGAATAGTGTTTGAAAAACACCTTGCTCAATTAATTCACAAGGTTTGTTGTAGAACGTGTTTTCGGTTGTCATAACCAACATTTTATCGCATAATTGAATCGCTAAATTAATTTCGTGTGAAGAAAATAAGATGGTTTTATTAGCCGTTTTTGCAATACGTTGTAATAATTTTAAAATGTAAGCTTTATGATACATATCTAAATGTGTAGTTGGCTCGTCTAAAATTATTAGTGGCGTATCTTGTGCTAAAGCTCTTGCAATTAGGACTTTCTGTAATTGTCCATCACTAAGTTCAAAACATTTTTTTTGCACTAAACTTAATGCTTGAGTTTGTTCTAAGGCTTTATTAACTATAGAAATATCTTTTTCTGTAAGCTTGCCTATCCAATTGGTATATGGTTGTCTTCCAAGCGATACTAATTCAAAAACAGTAAGATTTTTAGAAAGTGATTTGTCGGTTAAAACTAAGCTTAACTTTGTTGCTAATAATTGATTGCTATATGATTTTAAAGGCGATTCATCAATAAAAACAGAACCTTCTAAAGGATGTTGTAATTGTGTTAGTGTTCTAAGTAAAGTAGATTTTCCAATACCGTTAGCACCAACTAAACCAACCAATTCTCCAGGAAATAATTCGAAATTAATGTTTGAAGCAATAACAGTTTCTTCCTTTTTAGATTGATATCCAATAGAAAGATGTTCGGCTTTTAAAACGCTATGTTGCTTGTTGTTATTCAATTAATTTTAATTTAATTCCTATTCTATACCTCTAACCTTAAATTAAAAACTCATTTGTCTTTTTCTTACTAATAACCAAATTACAACTGGCGCACCAATTAAAGATGTAATTGCGTTAATTGGTAAGGTGTAATCGCTTGTCGGTAATTGTGCAATGCTATCGCATACCAACATTAAAATAGCACCAAATAAGATCACTGCTGGTAACAAAATACTGTGACTTGACGTTTTAAATAATTGTCTTGTTAAATGTGGTACGGCTAATCCAATAAATGCAATTGGTCCAGCAAATGCTGTAATACTTCCTGCTAATAAACTTGCAGCTATAATTATTATGTATCTGTTTCTTTCTAAATTTAATCCTAGACTTTTTGCGTATTGATCTCCTAAAAGCAAACTATTTAAGGCTTTTAAAGCGGTGATACTTAAAACTAGGCCAATTAAAAAGAAGATTAAAAATATTCTGATTTTCTCCCAACTTAAATCGCCTAAACTTCCAAAGCCCCAAAAAATGTATTGTTGTAGTTGTTCTGCAGGGCTAAAATAGGATAATACAGTAACAATTGCAGATGTTAAGCTACCAAACATAAGACCTATAATAAGTAACGTCATTGTATCTTTTACTTTATTAGCGACTAACAAAACAGTTAATAATACTAAGAAACTACCTAAAGAAGATGCGATAACCAAACTCCAATTAGACGCTAAAATAGTGGCTAAAAACCCGCCAAACAAACTACTTCCTAAAATTAAAATAGCGACACCTAAACTAGCTCCAGAAGTTATTCCTAAAACATAAGGTCCGGCTAATGGGTTTTTAAAAAGCGTTTGCATTAATAAACCAGAAATCCCTAATCCTGAGCCTACTAAAATTGAAGTTATAGCTTTAGGTAAACGGTAATTCTGAATAATATACGTCCAATTTTCATTATCTGAATGTCCTAAAAGAGAACCGATTAATTCAGAGAAAGGAATACTTACAGATCCTAAACTTAAATTTAATACAAAACAAAATACCAATACTATAATAAGTATTAGAAAGGTGAATTTGTATGTTTTGTTAGGCTTCAAATTAATTTAATGGTTTAAAAAAAGTGGTTTTATAATCTTTTAATAATTCTGGATGACAAATTTTAATGATATCTTTTAATACCAAATCAGGTCTTGCTATTCCAAGTTCATAATAGGTTACGCCACCAGTTTCTCCTGTGGTATTAGAAAAAGAGAATACTTTTTTATTTTTAAAGGCATCAAATTTAGTGTAATGAATATTTCCTTGTTCTAGAGCTTTAAGGCTAGTGTAATAACTAGGACTTATCCATAAATCTGCTTCTTTTCCTTTAACAAAAACAGTTTCAAAATTTAAAGCCAAACTTCCTTTTTCAGTTGTTTCAGACCATAAATAATTAACATTAGCATCTTTTAAAATTTGTGCTTCTGTACTTGCTCCACTTGGTAAATACCAAACATCTTTATACATAGCACCACTTAAAACAGTTGGTTTATTTTTTACAGTTTGTGCTAGTTTTTTTACTTCTAAGTAATTAGTTTCTATAGTGTTAAATATTGAATCTGCTAAGCGTTCTTTATTGTATAAAGCACCAAAAAGCTTAATCCATTCTGCTTTTGCTAGAGGATTTTTTTCTACCCAATCGCCATTATAGATAATTGGAATATTGGCATTTTTGATGGTATTAAGCGATTTACTTGCGCCATCTACTCCAAAAGCAACAATTGCATCTGGTTGTAATTCTAAAATACGTTCTGTGTTTAAACTTTCGTTTTTACCAATTTCTACAATTTTACCGCTATCTATTAATGCTCTTGTTTTTTTAGACGATACATATTTAGTTCCAGGAAATCCTATAATAGAGTTTTCTACTTCTAACAATTCTAACGCAGGAATATGAGTTGTACTTGTTGTAATTACTTTTGAAATTGGTGTGGTAATTATACCATCAAAATTTGCTGCGTTAAATGTGTTTTTTGCAGTACTTTCTTTATTAATTAAAACATAAGAGTAGGTTTTGTCTGCATTTTTCCAAGGATTTTTAATCTGAAGAATTTTATAGTCTCCATAGTTTATAATCGAAAAACCTTCAGCATATTTTAATGTTTTTCGCTGTGTTTTTGTTTGAGGTAAAACACCAGAAGTTTCTATGTTATTTTTACACGAAACAAATAAAAAGCTAATAATTAAAAAATAGAAATACTTCATTTTTAAGTTGAAATTTGCATCAAAAGTAAGCTTATACCAAACAAGTTTCCAAACAATTAATTAGATTAGTTTTAGATTTTTATTTTTTTTAATAACAAAAAACAATTTGTAAGTACTGTTATTGCTGTGTTTTTCTCTTTTCTTATTATTTTTTAATCCTGCATTTTAGAGCATTGTTTTAATTTGATTCGGAATTATATATCAATTAAATTTTTTACTTCATTTTAATCCTTACATTTGCCCCGAATTTGGTTTTTTGTTCGCAATGGATAAAAATTAAAAGGGAATTTGGTTAAAATCCAATACTGTTCCCGCAACTGTAAGCTTAGTTCTTTTTTAGAACGCTTATTATAACACTTCACGTCACTGGAAATTTATTTCTGGGAAGACTTATAATAAGACGCAAGTCAGGAGACCTGCCTTTTTCATCATCATTAATACAGGCTTTCGGGTAAAGAGTCTTACTGATTTATGAAAAAACGAGTTTACATTTTAGTGTTATTATGTTGTCCGCTTTTGGCGTTGGCGCAATTAGATTCTATACAAATGTTAGACGAAGTTGTTTTAAGCGATGTAAAACTTAAAAGTCTTAGAGTTAGTCATAAATTAACAACTTTAACGGATTCTATATTAAATCAGCAACCCACAAATTCTACTAATTTATTTGCTTTTAATTCTAATATCTATTTTAAAGAAAATGGCTTTGGAATGGTTTCTTCGCCATCTTTTAGAGGAACAAGTGCCTCGCAAACTGCAGTATTGTGGAATGGCATAAATATTAATTCGCAATTAAACGGTCAAACAGATTTTGGTGCGTTGTCTTTAGCAGGTTTCGATCAAGTTACTATAAAAAGTGGTGGCGGAAGCGTACAGCATGGTTCTGGAGCTATTGGTGGATCTATTCATTTAAATAATAATTTAGATTTTTCTTCTCCTTTAAAAAATACGGTGCAATTAAGTTACGGTAGTTTTAACACTAAACAATTAACCTATAAAGTTGCTGCAAGTACAAAACGTTTGGCTTTAAATGTTGGGTTTAATAGATTAAGTTCAGATAATGATTACGAGTTTATTGGTAAAGATCAAGTTAATACAAATGGTGCTTTTAATAATACCACATTTTTTGCAAACCTTGGTTATACAATAAGTAATAATGATATTGTTAAGTTTTATACGAACACATTTGTTGGCGAACGCGAATTATCTGCAACTTTAGTCGCGCCATCCAAAAGTAAGTATAACGATGCGCATTTTAGACATTTATTAGAATGGCAACATCTTGGGAATACTTATACATCTGCTTTTAAATTTGCTGCTTTAAAAGAACAATTTAAATATTTTGAAAATAAAGAAAACGACAATTTTTCTTTTGGAAATGTGCAGCAATTTATAGCAAAACACGAGTTTGATTACAAATTACCAAAACGTATAAAATTAAATTCTGTTATAGAATATAATACGTTTAAAGGTGAAGGTAGCAGTTTTGGAGATCCTAAACGTAATGCGTTTTCTGCAACGCTAATGTTTCAACAAAATATAAATAAATTCACCTATAATTTAAGTGCAAGGCAAGATGTAACCACTGGTTTTAAGAGTCCTTTGGTGTTTTCTGCCGATGCTAATTATAAGTTAACTAAAGATTATACCGTAACTATAAACGCCTCAAAAAATTATAGAGTTCCAACGTTTAACGATTTATATTGGAGACCAGGCGGAAATTTAGATTTAGTACCGGAAACATCTTATCAAGCAGATTTTGGTCAAGAGATGAAATTTAAATCGGTTCAGTTTTTATTGAATACTTATTATATTAGAATTAACGATATGATTCAATGGACACCAGAAAATGGATTTTGGTCGCCTAAAAATGTTAATGAAGTAGAAAGCGTAGGAGCAGAGTTTGAAACGTCTTTTTCTAAACGTTTGGGAAATCATAATCTTAATGCAGATTTAAAATACAGTTTTACAAGTACTAGAAACATAAAAGATAATAAGCAATTAATTTATGTGCCTAGACATAAAGGAAACATAAACTTAGCTTATGGTTATAAAAATGCAACCCTTTTTGGACAACTATTATATACAGATCAAGTAAATATTATAGGCGATGTTTTAGTAGATTATAAAGTAGCTAATGCAGGAATTGGTTACAACTTCAAACACCTAAAAAATATAGATTATAGCTTTAATTTTAAAGTCAATAATCTTTTTAATACGTATTACGAAAACGTAGCATTGCGTCCAATGCCTAATAGAAACTATAATTTACAATTAACACTTAATTTTTAAATATATGACACTTAGAAAATTAGCATTTATTGCTTTAGCAAACCTTTTTGTATTTACATCTTGTACAGATGATAACGATACAGTTAATGTAGCACCAAGAGGCGATTACGAAAACGGATTATTAATTTCTCACGAAGGGAATTTTAGTGGAGGAGTTGGAACTGTAACTTATGTTTCGGGAGATTTACAAACAGTTGAAGATAGAGTTTATGAGAACGTAAACGGAACAACTTTAGGAAACGTAGTCCAAAGTATAGCTTTTAATGGCGACTTGGCTTACATTATTGAAAATGGTTCTAATACCATAGAAATAGTTAATAGATATACATTTATTAGTGAAGGTTCTATTGATGCTGGATTTTCTAATCCAAGATATATGGCTTTCGCGAATGGAAAAGGTTATGTAACAAATTGGGGTGATTATTCTAATACTACTGATGATTATGTTGCAGTAATTGATTTAGAAAATAATTCTGTTTCTTCAACAATATCTTCAAGTTATTTACCAGAATCTATAATCTCTGTTGATAATAATCTTTATGTCGCAACTGGGATTTATGGTAATGGAGATAAAGTAGATGTATTAAATTCAATTACAGATACATTAGACTCTTCAATTACAGTGGGAACATCTCCTAATGCTTTTCAATTAGATTCTAATAATGATTTATGGGTTTCTACAAATACTTCTATTGAAAAAATTGCTACAGCAACTAATACAGTAGAAACTACTTTAACTTCAGATGCTTCTGTTAGTTTTTTAAATTATGAAAACGGAACTTTGTATTATTACAAAGACAGCAAAGTCTTTAGTGTTTTAGAAACGGCAACTACACTTCCAACAACTGCATTGGTTTCAGATGTAAGTTTTTATGGTATGACTGTAAAGAATGGGAATATATTAGGTGTAGATGTTAAAGATTATGTTTCTAATGGAGATTTACTAATTTACAATGCAATTTCTGGTGCTTTATTAAATACTATAGAAATGGATATTATACCGAGTAAAGTTTACTTCAACTAAAAATATATTTAGTTTATTATCATATCAACCAACCAATGATATTAATTTGAAAAGCTACTTCGAAAGAAGTAGCTTTTTTAGTATAATGTTTTTGTATATAGGAATAGTAAGGCTAAAATAGACGCTAAAAGTAGGATTTAAACAATCCAGCTTTTAAAATAAACGATGATTTTTTTGGTCAAGTACTGGATGCTTTTTTATTTGTTATATCCTGTGTTAGCAAACGTTTTTTATCCCAATGCTTGTTTATAAATCGTATTAATCAACTCTCTTATTAAATCGGAATTTTTGTGGTTTATCATTATCACAATTCCCCAATTTGATTTCCTGTCGTAAGCAATAATTGAGGAACAGGAAAATGTGTCGCCTGCTTTATAAAAGAAAGTGTCATTTCCGTTTCGTTCTATTTCTTGTCCGAAACCAATTTCCATTTGGGTATTTTTATAGAAAGTTTGTTCTGTTATTGAAGTTGCTTTTCCAATCTCGCCTTTATTTGTTAAAAGTGTTTTCAACAATTTCGACATATCAGATGTATTTGACTTTAGCAAACCTGCTGGTGCAAATAATGAATTCCAAACAAAATAATCTTGCTGGGCTCCATTTATATCGTGACCGACAACTTTGTTTTTAACATTAAAGTCCGTTGTCAAAGTATTATTCATTTTTGAAGGAATGAGTATTTTTTCCTTTACCAATTTGTCAAAACTCTTTGAGTAGATATTTTCTAACATAATACCCATTAAAACATAGCTTATATTCGAGTATCTATAATTACCATAATCTGATAACTCCGTACTGTCGTTGATTATGGAATGAATAGCCTCTTTGCTTATGTCCAAAGGTTGTTTCGGGTTCAATTCGATAAGTTTGCCGAAATCAAAATCCGGCAGACCTGATTGATGAGAAGCTAAATCCGAAATTCTAAGTTTGCCTTTTATTTTTTCGGACAATACGTATTCGTTCGGAAGATAGTTGTCTATAAAGTCGTCAATTTTCAATTTCCCTTCATCTTGGGCTTGTATGATTAAATTGGCAGTAAATAATTTCGTAATAGAGCCGATTTCATAAATTGTATTTTCGTCAGCTTTCAATTTACTTTCTCGACTTAATTTTCCATAATTAAAGAAATATTCTTTTTCGTTGATTATAAATCCTAGACTAATTGCGACTTCTGGATTTTTATTATAGATTGCTTGACAAATTGAATCAATTTTTTTCTCTCGTGATTGCCCAAACGCAAGTTGACTTGATATTAATAAAATTACTACGCTAATGGTTATCTTCATTTATTTATGTTTTCCTATAAGTCTGGCAATGGTTATTAATGTTAAAGAAATGTTGTTTTAAATGTTTGCCAAACTCGTTATATAGTAATTTTTATTACCGATATCCCGTAAATAAAATAGCTTTTAGTTACTGTTATTCTGTAAATATAATTATCTCAATTTAACTTTCATTTTAATACAATATCGCAAAACCAAAATCCGCTTTTGCCATTTTCTATATTTGGTGTATCGTATTCTCTATAGGTTTTTTCGCCTAATTTGTAATTTACAGGTGAAGAAAAAATAGGCCCATCGTAACAAAAGGTATGGAATTCTCCGTTTTCGCCACAAACATCTACGTCTTTAGGTAAATGTTCTATAAGTTGATGCGTAAGTGTTTTTCCAACAAACTCTTTGTTAAAAAACTCTGCTTTAGCACAAACAACAACCGCTTTAAATCCTAAATCTATAAATTGTGTTATTAGTTCCTTGGTGTCCATTTTCCATAACGGATAAATTGCCGTGAGGTTAAATGGTTTTAAGTTATTATCTCTGTAGGTTCTTAAATCCTCTAGAAAAATGTCGCCAAAAATGCAATGTGTATAATTTGCAGAAACTAAATCGTTTGTGGCTTTTGTCATAATTGCTTCGTAATCTTCCATACTCGGCATTTCGGGTAATTCTATCGTTTTTAAGGGTACTTTTAATGCTTTTGTTTGTGCTTCTAAAACGTTTCGTCTTAAACCGTGCATACTAACTCTATTGTGAAAACTGTTTATGGTAGTGACTAATAAGTCAACATTATAATCCTTATTCTTCAATATTAAAAATAAGGCGAAACTTGAGTCTTTTCCAGAGCTCCAATTAAAGTAGGTTTTATGTGGCTGCATTAATCTTTAGGTAAATGGTCTATAAACATTTCTTGATTAAACTTGAAAAAGTTGGTTGAATGTATAGGGTTAGAAATTTCCTTTTTTATTTCTGGTTGAATTATTCTATTATTAGCATCTATTTGGGCTAAAGCTTCGGCTAATAAAAGCTCTGTTATTTGACCTAATTCATTTAAATTAAGTGCGTTCTCTGCTAAAATAATATTAGGAACTAATCCTGTATTTGGAACATCTACATCTAACTTATTAGTTGTTTTTGCGACTAAAGGTTGCATTGCATATAAATGTAGCGGATTCAAATTATTTCTAGAAAAATTTGAAGAATCGTATAAGGTAATTGAGGCTTGAGATTTTCCAACAGTTGTAGTTCCAATTTGAATTACATTAATATAAGGTCTTAAACTATTAATAATCATTTCGCTTGCAGAAGCTGTATTGTCTGTAGTTAAAACATAAACTTCTGTAAGGTTTAAATGATTTATGGTTTGTCCGTTAATTGAACTTGAAAAATTATAGGTTTGATTAGAGCCTGAATTATTAGTGTTGTAATTTAGTTTAGTAAATGTTTCTGTGTTAAATTGTCCAGTAATCATACTTGCCAAAAGTGTTGCTGTATTTACAGATCCACCAGGATTATAACGTAAATCTAAAACTAAATGATCAATGTTATTTGCAGCAAAATTTCCAAATTCGTTATTTAGTTGTTCATCAAACTCTGAATTAAATCTGTTATACATTAAATAACCAACGTTATCTGAATCAATCGTGAAAACCTCAGATTTATAAATAGGGTTTTCTGTATAGGTTTGTTTGGTTAAGTTTATAGTCGTTCCATTAACATCAAACTCATCTGTTGTAGAATTGTAAGTTGCTAATTGTATACTATAAGAACTATTATCTAATAAGCTACGGTAATTAGAAATTGTTAAATCTTGATTGTCTACTTGTGTAAAAATAGCGCCTCTCATTAAATTCTCGGATGAAGCACTTGTGTTTGGCAATACATATTTTACGTAACCATACAAGTTATCGCTTCCTGGCGAAACTCGATCTAACCCGTAAACCATTCCATTAACTTGGTTTGTGCCTTGAAACTGTTGTTCTAAAGCAAGATAATCGCTTGTTAGCCAACTAAATTTATCAGTTGTAGTTCTATCATATATTAAGTTTTCGAAGAAGTTTTCAGGCGAATTTGAGCTTAAGTAATTAGTGTAGTTAGGACTAAACGTTTTATTTTCAACTAAATCTGGAACCAATTCATTATAAAGATAATAGGTTCTTAAACCTTTGTAAATAAAATCGTTTATATCGTTAGTAGTTACAGGATTATCATCTAAATCGTTTGCACAGCTAGAAATTAATAAGAATAGTAAGCCGTAAAAATGTAGAACTTTTTTAAGATTCATAGGTGTTTGAATGATTTTTATAAATTTACGAATAATATTTTTTAAAATAGATGTAACAATTTAGAAGTTGTATCGTCGTAATAACATAAGCGACCTAAACCGCCGCATAACTAAAACCAAAATGACACAGACTGAGTTCTTACATCTGGTATTACCTTTTAAAGACAAGGTATTTCGTTTAGCAAAACGATTACTTGTCTCTAGAGAAGAAGCAGAAGACGCGACTCAAGAAGTGTTGTTGAAACTTTGGAATAATAAAAGCAAAATTGAAAGTTATAAAAATGTTGAAGCTTTTTCTATGACAATGACAAAGAATTTTTGTTATGATAAATTAAAGTCAAAACAATCACAGAATTTAAAAATTGTACATAGTAATTATCAAGATCATAGTATATCGCTTCAAAATCAAGTAGAAGCAAACGATAGTTTAGATTTTGTTTCAAAATTAATAGAAGGATTGCCAGAACAGCAAAAATTAGTAATTCAATTAAGAGACATAGAACAGTATGAGTTTGATGAAATAGAAAAAATGTTAGATATGAAACCTACTGCAATTAGAGTAGCCTTATCTAGAGCAAGAAAAACCATACGCGAACAATTACTAAAAACCCATAGTTATGGACTTAAATAATATAGAACAATTAATAACAAAATACTTAGATGGTAATACATCGCTTCTAGAAGAGCAACAGTTAAAGCGCTTTTTTAATCAAGATACTGTGCCCGCACATTTAGAAGCTTATAAACCACTATTTAATTATTTTACAGCAAGTCAAAAAGATACTTTTATAGTAACAATTCCATTAAAATCTAAAACAAACATTAAGTATAAATGGTTAAGTATTGCGGCTGTAGTAGCTATTTCTTTTGGAATGTATTTTAATTGGTCTGTAAATGCTCAAGATTTAGGAACTTATAATGAAGACCAAACACAATTAGCATATAATGAGTTTGTAAAATCGTTACAAATGGTGTCTAAAAACTTTAATAAAGGCGCAACTTCTGTATCGTATTTGCAAGAACTAGATATTGCTAAAGAGCAAATAGGTTACTTAAACGATTTTCAAAACCCTATAGGTAGAACATTAAAAATGAATAACTAAACTAATCACAATTAAAAACGAAAAGTTTGTCCGTTCTAGCGCAATTTAGAACTATCAAACAAAACTCAATAACAATTTAAAAAAATAACAAAATGAACACTATATTAAATATTACTTCGACAATGAAAAAAGCAATTACACTTTTTACTTTAGCCTTGTTAATAACATCTTCAGCAATAGCACAAGACGTTTTTAGTAAATATTCGGATAACAGTAAAGTAACTTACATTTCTATTAAGCCAAAAATGTTTAAACTTTTAGCTAAAATGGATATTGATACAGACGATAAAGAAGCACAGCAGTACATTGATATGGTAAATAGTATTACTAGTTTTAAAACAATTATGACTAGCGATAAATCTATTGCTTTAGATTTTACAAAGTATGTAAATGGAGCTTCTAAAAAATTAGAAGAATTAATGAAAGTTAAAGACGATGGTGTAGTAATGACTTTTTATGTAAAACAAGGAAAAGATGAAGATCACGTTAGCGAATTATTAATGTTTGTAGACGGATTAACAGATATTACAAGTGAGGCTGATGTAAAACTTAACGGTAAAAAGAGAACATTAGAATCTATAGTTATTTCTTTAACTGGAGATATAAATTTAAATCAAATCTCTAAATTAACTAGTCAAATGAATTTACCTGGAGGAGATGCATTGGATAAGAAAAACAAAAAGTAAGATGAAAAACTTACTATACATTTGCTTACTATGTTTAACTTTAATTGCTTGTAAAGACGAAAATTCTATACAAACCTTTTTTGTAGAACATCAAGAAGAACCAAGTTATTCTTTAGTAGATATTTCTAAAACATTAATAGATTTCTCTGCTACAGATTTAACAGAAGATGAGCGAGAAGCATACAACTCTTTAGACAAATTACATGTCTTAATGTATAAGGCAACAGATAGTACCCAAGTTCCATATACTAATGAATTGAAAAAGATTCAAAAAGTATTTAAAAATCCACATTATTCAGAATTAATGCAATTTAGTTCTGATGGAATGAAATTTAAAATTAGTTCTATTGGAGAAGAAAACACGGTAGATGAAGTTTTAGTTTTAGCAAGTTCTAATACCATGGGATTTGCAGCAATTAGAGTTTTAGGAGATGATATGAGTCCAGAAAAAATAGCAACTTTAATTTCTAAAATGAAGGATGCAAATGTGGACGACAACAAGTTAAAAGGCATTATAGACTTTCTTAAATAAAGTTTATAGTATTGGTTAATTTAGAAAAGGCTTTCCGTGTGGGAAAGCCTTTTTGTTTTATATCAATTAAAGTTTCAAGTAGAATCTAAATCCCAGTATAATTACTTGGCGTAATAGCTTTTAATTCTGTTTTAATTGCATCACTAACTTCTAAAGTGTCAATAAAATTAGCAATAGACGTTTGGGTAATTGCTTCGTTAGTTCGTGTTAAACCTTTTAAAGCTTCGTATGGGTTTGGATAAGCTTCTCTTCTTAAAATAGTCTGAATTGCTTCTGCAACTACAGCCCAATTATTTTCAAGATCTTGAGCAAATTTAGCTTCGTTTAATAATAGTTTTTCTAAACCTTTTAAAGTACTAGTAAAACCAATTAAGGTATGTCCAAATGGGACACCAACATTCCGTAAAACCGTACTATCAGTTAAATCGCGTTGTAATCTAGATATTGGTAATTTAGCAGATAAGTGCTCAAAAATAGCATTTGCTAGACCTAAGTTTCCTTCAGAATTTTCAAAATCAATAGGATTTACTTTGTGTGGCATTGCGCTACTTCCAACTTCTCCAGCTTTAATTTTTTGTTTAAAGTAATCCATAGATACATAAGTCCAAACATCACGATCTAAATCAATAATTATCGTGTTTAAACGCTTCATAGTATCAAATAAAGCGGCCATATGGTCGTAATGCTCAATTTGAGTGGTTGGAAAAGAATGGTGTAAGCCTAGTTTTTCTTGTACAAATTTACCTCCAAATTCTTTCCAATCTATTTGTGGATATGCAACATGATGCGCATTAAAGTTTCCTGTTGCACCACCAAATTTAGCAGCACTAGGAATATCATTTAATAAATTAAATTGTTCTTTTAAACGTACAGCAAAAACTTCAATTTCTTTTCCTAAACGTGTAGGAGAAGCTGGTTGTCCGTGCGTACGTGCTAACATTGGAATATGTGCCCAATCTTTAGCTAACGTTTCTATTTTTTCTAAAACCTTGAAATATTCAGGAACGTATACATCATTCATTGCATCCTTAATACTCATAGGAATTGCTGTATTGTTAATGTCTTGAGAAGTTAGTCCAAAGTGAATAAATTCTTTATACTGACTTAATCCTAAAGTATCAAATTGTTCTTTAATAAAGTATTCTACTGCTTTTACATCGTGGTTAGTTACTTTTTCAATGTCTTTTATAGCTTGTGCGTTTTCCGAAGAAAAATTCTTATAAATAGCTCTTAAATCTTCAAAAACTGAAGAATCAACTGTTTTTAGTTGAGGTAATGGAATTTCGCATAACGCAATAAAATATTCAATTTCTACAAGAACACGGTATTTTATTAAAGCTTCTTCAGAAAAATAATATTGTAATTTTTCGACTTTACTTCTGTAGCGACCATCAATTGGTGAAATAGCATTTAGGGCAGATAATGACATATATTAAAAGTTTTTTAGAAAGGCGCTAAGATACGCAACAAAGTTAAAAGAGAAACGTTTGTAGCTTTAAATATAAAGCTAGGTAACTATATTTTTTTTTAAAATATGTCTAGCTCTAGCTTTAAAAGCGGCACTTTGAAAACTAAAATCGCGTTCTAAAATAATACGTAATTCTGGATAAACCCAATCAAATTCTTTTCCAAACAAATATAGAGTACTCATAGAATAGGCTTTTACTGCAACTTTTTGTTCGGTTATCATCCAATCAAAACAAGCTTCAATTATTTGTTCTTTTTGTTTATTGGTTAAATTTGTTTTGATGTCGTTTTCTTCTTTTCCAAAATAAGCCTTTGCTATATATTCACAAATTTTAGCGCAAGGTCTTAAAGCAGAATCTAATTTAATGCGTTTTAATTCAGGTAAGAATTTATCAAGATATGGTATAAATTTATCTAAATAATCATTACAGAAAAACTCTAAAACCCAAGCAGCTCTTGGAGAAATTTTATCATCTACCATAAATAAAATATCTAGAAGTTGAGGTAACAATTCCGGTTGCTTAATAACTAAATTAGCATAGAATGTACGTTTTTCTCTAGAATGATTTACGTAGTTTAATTCTTTGTAAAGCGCTTCTGTTGTCACAATTTTAGTTATTTTTATGTTTTTAAACCGATTTAGAGATGAAAATTACAAAAAAGATATTACTTGTATTATTATTAGTGTTTTTAATTGCTCAATTTTTTGGTCCAGAGAAAAACCAAAGTAATTTAGAAGATATAAAACCCTTTATAACAGAAACCAATCCACCAAAAGACGTAAAATCTATTTTAGAGAATAATTGCTTTGATTGCCACAGTAACAACACGCGTTATCCTTGGTATAATTCTATTACACCTGTAAATTATTGGTTAGCAGATCATGTTAAGCATGGGAAAGGTCATTTTAATGTGTCTGAATGGTCAACCTATTCAATGAAGAAAAAAGATCATAAATTAGATGAATTAATAGAAGAAGTAGAAGCGAAGAATATGCCTTTAGAATCTTATACTTATACACATGGCGATGCTAAATTAACAGACGATCAGATTAGGCAAGTTACAGAATGGGCTAAAAATGTACGTGCTTTTTATGCACTTCAAAAAGACGTAGCACAATAGTTTTTAATTTCAGGTTTTAAAATGTCTAAAAAACAATTGCTAATTATTGGTTTTGTATGGCCAGAACCTAAAAGTTCTGCTGCGGGATCTAGAATGCTTCAAATTATAGATTTATTTTTAAAAGCAAACTATAAAATTACATTTGCAACTGCTTGTACTAAAATAGAAAATGCATTTAATCTCGATTCTATTAATGTAGAAACAGCGCAAATTGAACTAAATCATTCAAGTTTCGATAATTTTATAATAAAACTACAACCAAATATTGTTTTGTTCGATCGATTTATGATTGAAGAACAATTTGGTTGGCGTGTATCTGAGCAATGTCCAAATGCATTGAAAGTATTAGACACAGAAGATTTTCATTCGTTAAGAAAAGGAAGACAGCAAGCTTTCAAAAATAAAGAAGATTTTAATGATACTTATTTATACAACGATTTTGCTAAACGCGAAATTGCAAGTATTCTAAGATGCGATATCACGCTAATGATTTCCGAAGTTGAAATCAATTTACTTCAAACTAAATTCAATATTCAAGCATCTCAATTATACTATTTACCTTTTTTAATTGATATAAACTCAGAAGTATTAAAAAACACACCTCAATTTGAAGATAGAAAGCATATTGTTACTATTGGTAATTTTATGCACGAGCCTAATTGGCAATCGGTTTTGTTCTTAAAACAACAGATTTGGCCAAAATTAAGTCAGTTATTACCACAAGCCGAATTACATATCTATGGCTCTTATGTGTCTCAAAAAGCGACACAACTTAATAATCCTAAAGAATGTTTTTTCGTAAAAGGTTTTGCAGAAAGTGTAACGTCTGTAATGCAAAATGCTAAAATTTGTAGCGCATATCTGCCTTTTGGTGCAGGTTTAAAAGGTAAATTATTAGATGCAATGAAAAATGGAACACCTTGCGCTATGAATTCTATAGCTTCCGAAGGAATGTTTGGAAACCTAAGTCCAAATGGAATAACAGAAGACCAAATAGATGACTTTATTGCTAAAACAGTTCAGCTATACAATAACAAATCAGAATGGGAAACCGCTCAAGAAAATGGATTGAAAGTTCTAAAGAAACGTTTTTCAAAATCACTTTTTGAAACCGATTTTAATGCTAAAATAGAAGATTTACAAATTCATTTAACTATTCATAGACAACAACATTTTATAAGTCATGTGTTGCAACATCAAACCTTACAAAGCTCAAAATATATGAGTAAGTGGATAGAGGAGAAGAACAAATAAACTAAATTTGTGTTATGGCTTTTCAATCACTTTTAGATTATATAAACGCAGTAGTTCCTTTGACTAAAAAGGAAGAAACTACGTTGTTAACTTACGTGACTAAGCGTAAGTATTTAAAAGGTCAGTTTATTTTACAACAAGGCGATATTGCGCAACAGGAATGTTTTATAGTTTCTGGTTGTACAAAAATGTTTCATTCAGATCATTCTGGTCAAGAACATATTATATTATTTGCTATAGAAAATTGGTGGACATCAGATATTGGAAGTTTTATATCCCAAACTCCAGCAGATTTTAATGTGCAATGTATTGAAGATACAGAACTTATTCAGTTTTCGTATCATAATATCGAAGCGCTTTTTGAAGCTATTCCTAAATTAGAACGTTTTTTTAGAAAGATTATAGAAAAAGCATTTGTAGCTACACAAAAACGAATTGTTAGAAATTTTAGCTTATCGGCAAAAGAACGCTATGTCATTTTTAGAGATACGTATCCAGAATTAGAACAGCGCATTCCACAATATATGATTGCCTCTTACTTAGGTATTACTAAAGAGTTTTTTAGCAAAATGAAACGCCAATTATTAAAGGAATAATTCTATTTCTTTTTGTAGGGTTAGGGTATTAATTTGATAAAATATGTTAACCTATATTAACATCATTTAATAATCTACCTTATTTTTTATACCTTTAAAATCTTGGATCTTTGCAATGTAAAAAATAAACAAACTTAAAAATATATTATGAAAAACGTATTTAAAACAACAATTTTAGCTGCTTTAGTGGCATTTGTAAGCTTCTCGTTTGCAACATTAACAGAAACAAAACCGGTAAAAGCTTCAGAAAGTAAAGTGGTTTGGAAAGGTTACAAAGTAACAGGTTCTCATGAAGGAACAATTGCTATAAAAAGCGGGAATTTAAATTTTGATGAAGCTGTTTTAGTTGGTGGGAATTTCGAAATAGATATGACTTCTATTAATACAACAGATTTAAAAGGTGAAATGAAAAATAACTTAGATGGACACTTAAAATCTGATGATTTCTTTGGTGTAGCAAACTTTCCAACAGCAACTTTAAAAATTACTAAAGTAATGCCAAATGGTAAAAACGCTTATAATGTTGAAGGCGATTTAACTATAAAAGGCAAAACAAATACGCAAGTTTTTACAATGTCTATATATGGAAATAAAGCTACTGCTAATTTAAAGGTAGATCGTACTAAATTTGATGTGCGTTATGGTTCTACTAGTTTTTTCGATGGTTTAAAAGATAAAGCCATTTACGATGAGTTTGACTTGAACGTAGATTTAGTATTCTAAATTCTTAATTTGAAAAAGAAGAATTAAAAAAGCAACCTTTTAAGGTTGCTTTTTTTTTGATTTATGATTTTTGTTTAACAAGATGAGATGAACACATTTTAATGTTTTATATCAGTAGTTAAACCAAGTTAGCGTAAAAAAAATATCAATATCAAGTATTCTTTAGTATTAATAAAAAATGTTTTTGTTTTAAATACATTATTATTTAAAGGATATTTAGTAATGATGAGATGATATAAGTCATCCTTTTTAGCATATTTGTTTCTTAGCTTTGAGTATAAAATTAAAACAAACAAAGATGAGTAAGGTAGAGTTAAACCAAGGAGAAATTAAAGTAAAATTTACAGAGCCAAAAACAGGGAAAATGTCTTTTTTAGATTTAGGAATTACTAAAGAAGCTACTAGTTTAGAAAGTGGGTTACTTCGTTTAGTATTCGATTTTGAAGGTATTGGAGCGCATAGTTATTTTCAGGTTCCAACTGTAGAGATTTTTTATAAAGAGAATATGGCGGAGACACATTGGGTTTGTGAATTTAATGGTGAAACAATCTTAGATAAATTGGATCACCACGGACATTCTACAGTTATGCTATTAAATAGAAAAGTATTGAGTAACTTAGAACAACATCACGAAAATAGTTTAATAGTTCACGCAGAATTTCCTCAAGTAGCTAATTTAGATTTAGAGAAGTCGTCCATAAACTTTTTTAAGTAATTAACTAAGTCTTAGTTAATTTATAGAACAAAAAAATCCACTTTAATTTTAAAGTGGATTTTTTAATATTTTAAGTTTACTAACAGCTAACAGCTAACAGCTAACAGCTAACAGCTAACAGCTAACAGCTAACAGCTAACAGCTAACAGAATTACGCATTAAGCATAACAGGCATAACAAGCATTGTAACTTGTTCTCCTTCATCTAAACCATCTATTGGTGTTAGAATTCCTGCACGGTTTGGCATACTCATTTCCAACTGTACATCATCAGATGTTAAGTTGTTTAACATCTCTGTTAAGAAACGCGAGTTAAAACCAATTTGCATATCATCGCCTTGATAATCGCAGGTTAAGCGTTCTTCTGCTTTGTTAGAGTAGTCTATATCTTCAGCAGAAATATTTAATTCCGCACCAGCTATTTTTAAACGTATTTGATGTGTAGTTTTATTAGAAAAAATACTTACACGTCTTACAGAACTTAAAAATTGGCTACGTTCTATAGTTAATTTATTTGGGTTCTCTTTTGGAATTACAGCTTCGTAGTTAGGATATTTCCCATCAATTAATCTACAGATTAAAACCGTGTTTTCAAAAGTGAATTTAGCGTTAGAATCGTTATATTCAATAGTTACGTTTTCTTCGCTAGAAGCTAAAATTCCTTTTAGTAAGTTTAAAGGTTTTTTAGGCATTATAAATTCAGCAGTTTCAGATGCTTTAATATCTTCACGAGAATACTTTACTAATTTATGAGCATCTGTAGCAACAAATGTTAAACCTTCTGTAGAGAATTGGAAAAATACACCACTCATTACCGGACGTAAATCATCGTTTCCAGCAGCAAAAATAGTTTTATTAATAGCAGTTGCTAAAATGTTTCCTGCTAAAGTTGTAGAACTTGGGTTTTCTAATGCTACAGACTTTGGAAATTCATTTCCGTTTGCATAAGCTAAAGCATATTTTCCGTGGTTAGAGCTAATTTCTACCGTATTGTTATCTTCTATTACAAATGTTAAAGGTTGCTCAGGAAAAGTCTTTAGTGTATCTAATAATAACTTTGCAGGTATTGCAACGCTTCCTTCATTATCACTTTCTACATCTAGAGTAGAAGACATTGTAGTTTCTAAATCGCTTGCAGAAACAATTAACTGCTTCTGGTTTAATTCAAATAAGAAATTATCTAAAATTGGTAAAGTGTTAGAGCTGTTAATTACGCCTCCTAAAACCTGTAATTGTTTAAGTAAATATGTACTTGATACTATAAATTTCATAGTTTTTACTTTATGTAAATTATAAACTGACTAGCAGTTTTTTTTGTAATAATTAGTGATAACAAAGATATTGTTTACCCTTAAAATAAGGAAACAAACTTATTAACATTTAAGCGCTATATTTTTTGCTTCTAATTAGATTAAAAACTACGCCAAAAATAGCTAAAAATAATAGTGGAAGCACAATGTTTATAGCTTGCCACTTACTTTTTTGTTCGGTTACTTTTTTTAGATCTAAAAAGGCAATATCTACTTCTTTGGTTCTAATGTTTATAAGTCCATTTTCGTCTAAAAGGTAATTTACTGCATTTAACAAAAATTCTTTGTTTCCATAGACTTGTCCGGAAGCACGATCAAAACCAAGTTCTAATGGACCTTTTCTGCTTACACCATTTTTAATAATATCACCATCAGAAATTAAAATCATTTTTGTTGGTGTACTCTTATTGGCTTCTTTTTTTAACTGAAAAGGTTTTACTCTATTGTTGTAAACCGAAGTAAATTCGCCTTCTAATAAAACGGCTAAAGGAATATTTTGTCTGGTGTATGCTTTAGGATTTGGTTGTTGTGTAGCAGTTTCTAAACTTATTTCTCTTGGTGATCCTTCTAATTTTGAAAGAGATGAAGAATGTAATAAAATAGTTTTTTGTACGGATTTACCTGAAGATTTTAATGTATCTATTTGATTGGCAAAATCGAATTTAACATAATTAATGTTATTAACAATAGGATGATTAATATCTGGATTTGCTAAAGGCGAATAAAACCAAGGATATTGCTGAAATTGTGCCTGACTGCCATCTCCAGATGCTAATGTGATTTGTGCAGAATATAAATCGCTTATTAAAACAGGATTAATTCTTGCGCCATATTTAAAGAAGAAATCGGTTAAATTTAAATCTCTTGCAATACTTACATTTTTTCCTTGCTCATTGTATAAACTGTCTTTATCTATGGCTACTTGATCTATTAACCAAAGACTTTTTCCTCCATTCATAGTATATTGATCTAATACTAATTTTTCTTCTTCAGAAAAGGCTTCGGTTGGTTTAGCGGATATAATTAAGTCGTAATTATTTAAATCTTCGAGTGTTTTATTTGCGTTTGAAGCTACACTATCTAAAGTGAAAGGAGCAATGTAATAATACTCTTTTATGCTATTTACAAAGTCGGCTATGTTAATATCTGGTAATTGGTTATTTCCTTTTAATATGGCAATTTTCTTGCGTTTAGGATTTAGTAATTTACTAAATCCGTCGGCAAATGCATATTCTAAATGCTGAATAGAATTGGTCACTAATTCTTGTTGAGAAACACCTAATTTATTTTTGATTAAAGGAATTTTTACTGTTATATCATTATAACTTGCTAAAGCCCAAGGTACATATACTAATTGTGTATTTAAGCCATTTTCTTTAACACTTATTTGCTGTGGGATTAAGCCACGTTCCATAAGACTTTTTATATTGGCATCTCGAGTTGCTTCGTCTTCAAGAGGATTTATAAAGTTGAATTGAATATTGTCATTATATGCAGAAAATTCTTCTAAAGTCTGACGCGTTTCAGCTTGTAAACGTTTAAATTCCGACGGAAAATTTTCACCTTCTAAAAAAACATCAACCATTAAAGGTGAATCTGCCTTGTCTGTAATATCTAATGCTGCTTTATTTAGAGTATAACGTTTATCTGATGTTAAATCTAAACGTTTGTATAAGTTTTGTCCTAAAAAACAAAAACCAACAATTCCAGCAATTAATCCGCCAAATTGTTTCCAATTAGTAGCTTTCCCTTGCTCTTTATGTAATTTAAAAACAGTTAATGCAATAAATAAGATAGTTACAGCACTAAAGTAAATTAAGTCTCTAGAATCTATAACGCCACGACTCATACTTTTAAAATGTGTGCTCATTCCAAGGTATTCAACAAATTTAATGGATGTAATATCATATAAGCCTTCAAAACCAATGTAGAACACAAAACAAATAAAAACAGCGATTAGAAAAGCCACAATTTGATTGTCTGAAAGCGTAGAAGCAAAGACACCAATTGCTGTGTAAGCAGTTACTAAAAACAGTAACCCAAAATAAGAACCAATAGTGCTTCCAGAATCCAAATTACCAATAGGACTTCCTAGTTGATTAATTGTGTATGCATATAATAGAGTAGGCAATAAGGCTAAAACAATTAGTATTAATGCGCCAAAAAACTTACCCAAAACAATGTTTAATTTACTAATGGGTTTGGTTAATAATAACTCTAAAGTCCCTTGTTTTTTTTCATCGCTAAAACAACGCATAGTAACCGCAGGAATTAAGAAAATTAAAATCCAAGGTGCTAATAAAAAAAATTGACTTAAATCGGAAAAGCCACTATCTAAGATGTTAAAATCACCTTTAAAAACCCAAAGAAATAAGCCATTTAATAGTAGAAATAACCCTATTACCAAGTATCCAATTGGTGAAGCAAAAAACGAGTTAAATTCTTTTTTTAATAATGCGAACATTCTTTTTAGTTATTAGTTTTTTAGATATAAATTGATTTATTCTAAAGTGTTTTTTATTTCAAACTATGTAATTTATTTACACTCCAAGCTTCAGGTTTGGCGTTAAACATTGGTTTTGTTTTAGCCCAAATACCTTGAAATAAATCGGAATGTCTGTAATTATTTAAATCGGTTTCAGAGTTCCAATAACTATAAGTAAAAAAGACATTTTTGTTGTCTTGTTCTTGATATAATTCTAGAAATTGGCAGCCTTCAAAACCTCTTATACTTTTTTTAGAACTTTCAAAATTAGTTAAAAAAGCTTTAATATGTTTGGTGTCTATTCCTAATTTTACAATACGTACAAGCATAATTTTAATTTAATAAATGGCAGGTCTTTCAGGTTTAATAAAGTTGATAGTAATTGTATCTCTATAGTTTAATCCCATTAGTGTACTAGCACCGCCAACAGATTGTGTGTTGCTTTTGTATATTGCTATTTCTAGATATTTGGAAGCATTAAAAATGACTAAACCTTTTCCTTCAGAGTGACGCTGATTTTCTGGTTTTGTAAAATCAACTACATCACTATATTTAGTAACTATTTTTTTAAATTTATTATGTCGTGCAGAAATTTCAAATTCTCGACCTTTCTGTAATTTTTCAAAGAAAGTTTCAGTAATATTTGTAATTACATTTCCATAATTATCTATATATATTACACTTCCAATAATTTGATTTTGCTCTTCGTTAACATAAGGTACCAAATTTTTTATAGGCTTGATTTCTGTAATTGGTTTTCCTATAACTTCCAATGTTCCTCCACGAGCAATATGACAAGCAGCTTGAACAAAGACATCTAAAACAGGAAAGCTGGTTTGTACATTATCATGAATATTTATTTCCACCATTTTTTCTGGCACAATCGTATTAGTAATCATACTTAAAATACCATTATTGGCACAAATAAAATAATGATCGTCTAATTTTAGAGCAATATGTTTGTTTTCTTGGTTTAATTCTGAGTCAATTCCAATAATATGAATAGTTCCTTTTGGAAAACTAGTGTAGGCATTTTGAATAATATAAGCAGCTTCAGGAATATTAAAGGGCGAAACAGAATGAGAAATATCAACAATTCTAACATCAGGTTGTTCACTATAGATAGCACCTTTAATAGCACCAGCAAAGTGATCCTTTTCGCCAAAGTCTGTAGTTAATGTTATAATAGCCATTAATAAATGTTGATATTTTTATTAAATTTTAGATAAAATTAATAAAGAATTTTCATTAATTTCATATCTTAAACAAAGCTAAGAAATTAGATTAAATAACGCATTAAAAACCCTAAGCCATTTGAACGAAATTATTATAGAATTAGAAAATGTATCTCCAAAAGAGTTTTTTGGAACACAAAACGATAATATTAAGTTATTAAAAAAGTATTATCCTAAACTTAAAATTGTAGCTAGAGGTAATACAATTAAAGCTTTAGGAGACGAAGATATGCTTAACGAGTTTGAAAGGCGTATGCAAATGCTTTTAAAACATTTTGCTAAATATAATAAGATAGACGAAAACGTAATTGAACGTGTTTTAACCAGTAATGGTGATGACAATTATAAAACATCTGCTAAAAGCGGTGAAGTAATTGTTCATGGCGCAAGTGGTAAATTAATAAAAGCACAAACACCTAACCAACGCAGATTGGTAGAGTTAATGCGTAAAAATGATATGGTTTTTGCTATTGGTCCAGCTGGAACAGGAAAAACATATACAGGTGTTGCTTTAGCAGTGCAAGCGCTAAAAAATAAAGAAGTTAAAAAGATTATTCTAACGCGTCCAGCTGTAGAAGCAGGAGAAAAATTGGGGTTTCTTCCTGGCGATTTAAAAGAAAAATTAGATCCATATATGCAACCTTTATATGATGCGTTACGAGATATGATTCCTGCAGAACGTTTAGCACAGTATATAGAAAATGGGACTATTCAGATAGCGCCATTAGCTTTTATGCGTGGTAGAACTCTGGATAATGCCTTTGTTATTTTAGATGAAGGACAAAACACAACTCGCGCACAAATGAAAATGTTTTTAACTCGAATGGGAAAAAGCGCCAAGTTTTTATTAACCGGAGATCCAGGACAAGTGGATTTACCAAGACATACAGTTTCAGGGCTAAAAGAAGCCTTATTAGTTCTAAAGAATGTTGAAGGTGTTGGTATGGTTTATTTAGACGAAAAAGATGTAATTAGACATAAATTAGTTAAAAAGATTATTGCTGCTTATAAAAGTATAGAAAATATAGATTAATAGCTAAGTAATATTTAATTTTACAACTTTAAAATTTTGAAGCTTTTAAACGATGAGTAAGACTATAACAAATAGTAATTTTAATTTTCCAGGACAGAAAAGTGTTTATAAAGGAAAAGTTAGAGAAGTTTATAATATAAACGATGACTTATTAGTAATGATTGCAACAGACCGGTTAAGTGCTTTTGATGTGGTTATGCCAAAAGGTATTCCATACAAAGGACAAATTTTAAATCAAATTGCAACAAAATTTATGGCTCAAACCGAAGATTTAGTCCCAAATTGGTTAATAGCAACTCCAGATCCAAATGTAGCAATTGGACATTTATGTGAGCCTTTTAAGGTAGAAATGGTCATTAGAGGTTATATGTCAGGCCATGCAGCTAGAGAATATAAATTAGGAAAGCGTATGCTTTGTGGTGTTGAAATGCCAGAAGGAATGAAAGAAAACGATGCGTTTTTTACACCAATAATTACACCAGCTACAAAAGCAGAAATGGGCGATCATGACGAGGATATTTCGCGTGAAGATATTATAGCTAAAAACATAGTTTCGGAAGAAGACTACATTATCTTAGAAGATTATACCCGTAAATTATTTGCTCGCGGAACAGAAATTGCAGCTTCTAGAGGATTGATTTTAGTAGATACTAAATATGAATTTGGTAAAACTAAAGATGGAAAAATTGTTTTAATAGACGAAATACATACACCAGATTCTTCGCGTTATTTTTATGCTGATGGTTATCAAGAACGTCAAGATAAAAACGAAACTCAAAAACAGTTAAGTAAAGAGTTTGTGCGCCAATGGTTAATTAGTAATGATTTTCAAGGTTTAGAAGGACAAACAGTTCCGGTAATGTCTAGCGATTATATAGAAACAGTTAGCGAACGTTACATAGAACTTTACGAGAAAATTATGGACGAAAGCTTTACAAAAGCTAACGTAGATAATATACAAGAACGTATAGAAAAAAACGTTTTAGCTTTCTTAAATAAGTAAGAAGTTTAAGATTTTACATAAAAAAACCTGCATTGAAACATTTTGTTTTAATGCAGGTTTTTACTTTTATAAAAGTTCAATTAACCGAAACTATAAAGTAGATCTGTATCTCATCACTATTCTATGAGAATTAGATGTTTTTTGATGGTAATACATAATTTCTTTATCTAAAGTAAGTGTAGGTGCTTCAATTAAATTTGAAATTGTTTCTGAGAATAGAACTTTTGGAATTGAAAACACAGCGTTAGAATCACTTCTAATAGTAACACAAATTTCAAATAATGTAGCAGCAGTAATATTATCTTTTAAATATCTAGTGTAATACAATTCTAGGTTATCACTACTAATACAAGGTGCGTAATAAATATAATTGGAGTTATTGATGTTTTGTAAGATTTCTTCAGAATTTGGAATTGTATTAAATGTTGCAGTACTTTCTTTTTGAGCAATTCCTAAAGTCGTTTCGCAAGCTCCAGTACAATTAGTATCATCAAATCTAGCATTATTGTAGTATAAATATTGTCCATCTAAACTGATTCCGTGATCCATTACTAACCAACCAGGTGTGTTCATATTAAAATCTCCTTGAACTCTTTCTATATCACTAACATTACCATTGTTAAAATTTCCATAAAATAGATTGTTTAATTCAGTTGGATAGTTTCTTGTAGATGTCCAATAAAAATCGCCATTAGAAGCCATATCTGCTACTGCGTCTAAATGTGGACTTGTTACTTGATTTGTCCCATTTATTTCTCCTACGTAATTAAAAGTAGAGTCGTTAACTTTTGCAGCGTAATAGAGCTTTGTGTTTATACCATCGTTTAAATTATTGAAAAAAAGATAATTTCCATTAGCAGAAATAAATGGCTCCATAGGGTCAAAAGATAAACCATTAATTGTAACATCAATCTCAGGTCCAAAAGTAGGATAGATAATCTGGTTGTCAATCTCATTTTCTTTAGATGAACAAGAAATAACTAGTAATGCTATTAATATTGTTTTTAAAAACGTTTTCATCTCGTAATATTTAATTTAAGACTAATAATAAATAATCATTTTAATGTTGAAGTAAAATCAGTAAGATTATTCTATTCAAGTAATTAAACTAATTTAGTTAAAAAAAATGACAATGCATATATTGCTTAGATGAAGGTCAACACATAACCAAACAATGCACCGCATAAAACAATATAAGCACTATTTATTTTTTTGAATACAAATACAACTAATATACTTATAACGGCAATTAGAATGGTACGCCAATCTGTTAAGGTGTCTTTTGCCATTTCTATACAAACGGCAATTATTAAAGCAACAGCAGTTACATTTACAGCATCTAGAATAGCGCCAATTATGTTAGATTTACGAATTCTTGGCATTAATGGATTTAAGATTAAAACAAATATAAACGACGGAATAAAAATACCTAAAGTAGCTACAATTGCTCCAATATATCCGTTTAATTGCCAACCAATAAAGGTTGCGGTAGATAAAACTGGTCCAGGTGTTATTTGTCCAACAGCAACTGCATCTATTAATGCTTGTCTAGTTAACCAACCATTTGCAACTAATTCTGTATCTAAAAATGCAAATAAGACATAACCACTACCATATAAAATAGCTCCAATTTTTAAGAACGTTAGAAATGTTTTAAGCATTCCAATTTTTACAGGATTTAGTAATGTTATAAGTAAATAAGGAGAAAAACTCTTTAAGTTATTTGTGTTTTTTTTGAATGAATATAGAAGCAGACCTAATAAACCGCTTCCAAAAAGCGCAATTATTTCGTTAACACCAAACAAACACGCTATTAAAGCTATTAATCCTAAAATGGCAAGTTCTACTGTTTTTATCGCTTTTTTTCCAAGTTTATAAGCTGCCATAATAATTATGGCAATAACAGCAGGTTTTATACCATATATAAAAGGTTCAACTTTAGGTAATTGTCCATACTCTTGATACATCCAAGCAAAAACAGATGTGATAATAACTGCAGGGAAAATAAAACAAAACCCAGCAACAAAAAGACCTCTCCAACCTGCGCGTTCATAGCCACAATGCATAGTCATTTCTGTCGAGTTTGGACCAGGAATTAAATTTGTAGCACCAATAAGATCAAGAAAATGCTGTTCCGTCATCCATTGTCGCTTTTTAACAACTTCGTCTTCCATCATTGCTATATGAGATGCTGGTCCGCCAAAAGCAATACAGCCTAACTTGAAAAATAATTTAGCAACTTCTTTTAATTCTCCTTTTTGGGACATTTTAATTTTAATGAGTTGTTACGTGTTGCTTCGAAACTAGAAAAAAAAAATGAAAATATCAAGCTAAAACGGAATAGAAAGCCAATGCTTTATGTTAAATTTAAAGCATTGGTTTTGTAAGATAAATAAATGATAAACTGTAGTCTACAAAGCTAGAGTAATTTCAAAACTAATTCCATCTGCTATTGCTGTGTTTTTTAAATCGTCCATAGCGCTTTTGGATTTGTAATTAATATTCCAAAGTGTACGGTCTATTTTAAGTTTTGTAGTTAATGTTTTAGCCTCGTAATTAATTTTTGCTTGAAAATCGATAGGCTTAGTTATGCCTTTTATAGTAAGGTTTGCATAAATTTTTAATTGCTCGTTATCGTCATATTTAGTCTTAGTAATCACTAATTTTGCAGAAGGATATTTTGCTACATTAAAAAAATCTTCATTTTTTATATGTTCTATTAATCCGGTATTAGCTTCTTCATTTTCTATATCTGTATTTGTAATACTGTTTAAGTCTATAATAAACGTGCCACCAGTTATAACGTTATTTGTTTTAATAAAAAACCCTTCTTTTAGTTTAACATCGCCATAATGTCCGCCAAAATAAAAAGCATAATCGCAATTCCATTTTAGATTACTTTTAATGGTGTTAATATTTAGCTGTTCTTGTCCAAAAGATAGCAGTGTTGTGAAAATTATAATTGCTGTAATTAGTACTTGTTTTTTCATAATAGTAACGTTTTAAATTAATGTTCGAGATAAAACTATAAGGACTTTAATTAAAAAGTGTCAAAAAAATGTAAAAGAAGTGTCAACACTTGTAAAATGTAAATAAATTGTAGGTTCTTTACCCTAATTATGAATAAAAAGAAGATATATACCTATTGTGGATTAGCAATTTTATTAGTTAGCTTATGGCTACTATCTAATAAAAGCACAGAAAATGAGACCTTTTCTGAAACTGTAAAAATTGCTTTACGAGATGCTGGTAATGGTCTTTTGTTAGCCGATAAAGATTCTACGTCTTTAATATTGCCTGTTGTAGAACTAAAGCCATATTCCTATAAATTAGCATTTAATAACCAATTACTTTTGGAGCCTAAAACATTAGTAAAAACAATTGATAAAAGTTTTAAAAAGGTTGGTTTACCAACGAACTATAGAGTAGAGGTTATTAATTGTAAAGATGAAGAAGTTGCGTATAGCTATCAAATGAATGCCGAGAAAGAGAAAACTGTAATTCCTTGTATGGGAAGAGTTTTACCCAACAGCTGTTACGAAGTTAAAGTGCGATTTATTACAAAAGATAGTTTTTTAGCGACTTATAAAAATGTTTGGTTATTCCTTTTAGGTGTAATAGTGTTTATTGCTTTAATAGATTTCTTTAAAATGAAATCGAAGTCTGAAATTGTATCTAAAATAGATGTCGAAGTCAAAAACGAAACTAAAATAGAACACGTTACTTATAGTTTAGGACAATTTAAATTTTATCCTGAACAAAATAAATTAGTAAAAGATGCTATAGAAATTAACCTTTCTAAAAAAGAATGTGAGCTGTTAGTTATTTTTGTAGCACAACCAAATAGTATTATAAAAAGAGACGAGTTAACTAAACGTGTTTGGGAAGATCAAGGTGTTTTTGTTGGTAGAAGCTTAGATACGTATATTTCTAAATTACGTAAAATTCTAAAAGACGATGAGTCTATAAAACTAACCAATATTCATGGTGTTGGTTATAAGCTGGAAGTGGAGTAGAAGTATTCTTATTTCAGCTTCTCAAACTCAAAGTTAATTTCAAAATCATCAGCTGAAACTGTTGCATTAAGTTTATAACCATTTTTCCAATATCTTATTTTATTAGGAAATTCTATCTCGTTGTTTTCGCAAGTAAATTCATTCTCATTAAAATTGGCGCCTTTAAAAGTAGTCGGTTCTGTTTCTTCGGGAGCTTTTACAATTAAATTCCATTTTTTATTTTCTTTTTTTAGAGTGATTTTTTCTTGTTGTATAGTATCTCCATTTTGCATTGTAAAACCTATACCTGCATACTCAGTATTATTGATTTTTTCCCAGTTTTCGAAAGTGTCTTTTCCTTCTTCTTCGTTCAATCGTTGCCATTTTCCTAATAGCCAATTAAAGTTTTTAGTAGTTTCTATAGAAGTAGTAGATTTTATATTTATTTCTTGAGATTCCTTTTTGGACTGATTACAAGATAATGTGATAAGTCCAATTAATAATAGTCCTATATTTTTCATAATATTTCGTTTTTGTTAATCTAAATAAAAAGATAAACGAAGTTATATGAAAACAATAAGAAAGTCAATTAAATTAAAATTTAATTCCAAGGACCATTTGTTGTTAAATTAATAATAACGTCTGATTCAAGTTTAAATAAGCCATCTACAGAACCAATCCAAATAGTTTCTTTGCTGTCTTCTAAAATACTCATAATGGATTTTGTTGTTTTGCCATCTTTTCTTTTGTAGTTAGTAAAATTAGTTCCGTTGTATTTATAGAGTCCATTTTGTGTAGTGCCAATCCAAATATTTTCTTTAGAATCTCGATAAATTTGATACACATCGCTATGATGTAAGTCATCTAAATTTGGAAAACGTATAAACTCTTTTCCATTATATTTTACTACGCCGCCAGTTCCCTTTTTCTTGTTAACATCTGGATTGTCTTTTTCTGTAATTCTAGAAGCAAACCAAATATGTCCTAATTTATCCTCTACAATATCTGTTATGTTATTAGAGGTAAGTCCATCTTTTTTAGTAAGTAATGTAAAAGACTTACCATCAAATTTCGTTGCTCCATAGCCATCTCTACCAAACCACATATTCCCTTTAGAATCTTCCGTAATTTCGCTTATCCAATGTGTTGTTTCTTGGTATTTAGGAACTGTAATATCAGGATTAGGAATGGGAAAATGAATAAAACGAATTCCATTAAATTTACAAATCCCGCCCCAAGTTCCAACCCATAAAATACCTTTAGAATCAATATATACATTAGAAACCAGGTTATTGCATAAGCCATCTGTTACAGGGTAATTAGTGAATGTTTTACCATCGTATTTATACACGCCTGTATGTGTTCCAATCCATAAATTAAATTCAGAATCTTCAACAATACTTCCAACTCTATTACCAATTTCTGTAATGTAAGTCAATTCCTTACCATCAAATTTTGCTAAGCCTTTAGTTAAAGTTGAGAACCATAGGTTTCCTTTAGAATCTTCAAAACCTCCAACAACATAATCTCCTAATTGTGAGTTTTTAGTTTCTAAAAGCTCAGTTTTAGTATCGTTTGAATTTATCTGTCCTTTACAAGACCATAAAAAAATAAGTGTGAATACTAATAAATAAGTTTGAGAAAATAAATAAGATTTTTTCAAAGGTGATTTTTTTCAAACTTATGCCTAAAGATTTTCTTTAAGCCATATGAAATGTAAAATAATACCAAATAAATGTAAAATTTTGATTAGAGTAACTGGTAATGGATGATTAAGTCTGATAAAGTTATTCCTTTAAAAAAGCAAGAACAGATTCTAAACTTTTAATTGGATTTTCTTCCATTGGTGTATGTCCTGAATTTTTTAATAGAACTAATTTAGAGTTTTGTAAATCATTTTGAAACTTATAAGCATTCTCAACAGGAATTAATAAATCATTAGTTCCCCAAATTATAAATGTTGGTTGTTTTATATTTTTAATTTTAGTGTAATTATCATTTGTAGATATACCAAGTCTATCTACAAATGCCTGACGATTACCTTTTCTTAGAGTTAATTCAAAATACCTTTCTACTAAAGTATCTGTTACTTTAGAAGTATCAAAATAGACATTTTCAAGACTAGATTTAACCATAAAACGCGGCGTAATATAAGTTAATACTTTTTTAAGTATTGGAGTTTGGCCTAACTTAAAAGCAATTGGTACGCTTTTGGATTTTTTAGGATAACCAGCAGCATCAATTAAAATAAGCTTTTGTACCATATTGGGTTGCTTTAAGGTGAAATTCCAAGCTATTTCTCCGCCTAAAGAATTACCTACCAAAATGCATTGTTTAATATTTAAAGCATTTAAAAAATCTTTTAGAAAATCAGTGTAGTTACTTATGCTGTAACTGTTGTCTGAAAATGGACCAGTAAGTCCAAAAGCAGGAATATCCATTCTAATTACACGTTTAAAGTTCTTTAGTTTTTCAGTCCAAGCATTAAATGTGTGCAAACTAGATGCAGTTCCGTGTATAAGTACAATTGGAATAGAATCGGTTTTAATTCCTTCGTCACGAAAATGAACATCCATTTCATTCACAGAAATAAAAAACGACTCTGAGTTTGCGTATTTTGTTTTTAATTCATCTAACGGAATATCTTTATGACCAAATAAGAGAACAATAGCTAGCACTATAACTATAATAAAAGCAATTATAATTTTTAAAGTTTTAAGAATTAATTTCATTGGTTTATAAATTGAATAATCTTGATGATGATAACTTAACCTAAATCCTTTTTATGAGGTATTTGATCCATAGCTCGCTCAGCAATTGCTGTTATAGATAGCGATGGATTTACGCCCGGATTTGCAGAAATCATTGAGCCATCTATAATATATAGATTTTTATAGCCAAAAACGTTGTTGTTTTTATCAATTACACCTTCAGAAGCGTTTTTTCCCATAACTGCGCCACCTAAAACGTGAGCGGTTGAAGGAATTCCTGCAATAGTTTCTAAAGCAAAAGAGGTACTTACGCCATTTACAGCTTTACTATATTCTTTAATCAGTTTTACAGATTCTTTAATAAAAGGCGTTGGTTTTTTACCTTTACTAACGGTAGAACTCACAAAGCCAAAACTATTTCTCTTAAATCTAAGCGTGCTATCTAAAGTTTGCATAAATAGAAGTACAACTGTTTTTTTTGCCCAACTATTAACAAAGTAAATTTTGAAATATTTTATGGGTGATTTTACTAAAACTACCACAATCTTTGCAAAACGAGAAAAGATATTTCTGCCAGTAACATAAGGTAAATGAATAAACTTCCAGGCATTGGATCCTTCGGAATATCTGCAAATTTCAAGATGACTATTTTCGTCGGTATCTAAAATACTTCCTATGGCAACACCTTTAGAATAGTTTTTATCTTTCTCAAGACTGGAAACACTTACTAAGGTTTCGTTATTGGTTCTTATATCTTGTCCTAATTTATTAGATAAGTTTGGTAATGCTTTAGGCTTTAGTTTTAGTAAAAGTTTTACGGTTCCTAAAACGCCACCAGAAAAAATAACAGCTTTACTTTTAATTGTAGTTTTTTTTGTAAAGAATTTTGTACTTGTTTTTAGTGCTATATCGTAACCATTAGAGCCATCTTTTGTTTCTATTGGTGTGACATTATATACTTCATTTTCGGATAGAATTTCTGCACCATTTTTTTGAGCTAAATACAGATAATTTTTATCTAATGTGTTTTTAGAATTGTTTCGGCAACCTGTCATACAAGCGCCACAAAAGTTACAACCAGTTCTTTCTGGTCCCAAACCATCAAAATATGGATCTTCTTTAGTTATATTTTCTTCACCAAAATAGATAGCAACATTTGTAGCGTCAAACTTATCTTCCATATTAAGTTTTTGAGCTACTTTTTTCAACCCAATATCGCCATCAAATAATTTAGGTGTTTTGGTTGCTCCAAGCATTCTTAGTGCTTCTTTATAATAGGGGTCTAATTCTGTTTCCCAGTCGTTAAGTTTGCTCCAACTGCCTGTTTTAAAAAAAGTTGATTTTGGAATGGGTAATGTGTTAGCATAAACTAAAGAACCGCCACCAACACCAGTACCAGATAAAATAGCAACGTGTCTAAAAACACTTAATTTCATAATACCAAAAAAGCGTAATCCTGGCATCCATAACCATTTTCTGAAATTCCAGTTGGTTTTAGGGAAATCTTTAGCTTTAAACCATTTTCCTTTTTCAACAACTAAAACGTTGTAGCCTTTTTTGGATAATCGTAAAGCACTAACTGAGCCTCCAAAACCACTACCAACTATAACGTAATCGTACATCATTAAAATTTAATAAAAAGGGTTGTAAAAGCTGCTTTAAGTTTCGATTAACAATTTAAGAAAAATACATTAGGCTTAATTCGTTATTTTATACTTTTTAGAATTCTAAAACGTATTGTTTTTATAGAAAGTTCGTTTAACTTTTTAGATGATATGAATACGCTTTAATGTTTTATATCAGCAGTTAAACGAAGTTAGTTGAAAATTTGACAAAGTCAAGTTTGTAAAACCGAATATACCTCAATTTAAATTGAAGCATTTTGTGTGAAAACAGAATAAATTAAAACTTAGTGGACTTTTTATTAGTATTTAAAATTAATTAAAGAAAGAATTATTTTTACATCAGTTCTTTGTTATGTGCTCACATTTTTTGCCTAATTCGTCAATAGGTCTTTTCTTTTTAATTTCTGTCAGACTATAATTACTCCAACCCAACGCTCAACATTTTGACCAAATTAAATGAATCATTTAATTTTAAAAAAGGATACTCCACCTTGCTGAGAAAAAGACCGTTTGGATACGCAGAATACTTAACCTTCAATTCTCTTTTCAGGTTCAAAATTTCTCTAAATTCATCTATGGTCATTTTGCAACGTCCTACTTCCAACAAATAATAAACACAAATTCTTACCATACCGCGTAGAAAACGATTACCAGTAATAGTAAAACGCATACGTCCTTGTGCTTCATTAATAAACAATTCGCAATTACTTATCTCACACAGCGTATTCTCGTATAAATGTGGCTGTTTACATAATGCCTTGAAGTCTTTGGTTTCATGAATAAGCTTTACAGCTTTTTTCATTAAGTCGAAGTCTAATACTAAATCTTCATAAAAAGAACTATTGTGAAATAGTATTGGGTTTTTGTTCCAATGAATAAAATAATCGTAGGTGCGTGAAACTGCTCCATAACGCGCATATTGGTCTTCGTTAACTTCTAAGATTTCAAAAACAGCGATGCTATTGGGTAAGTTTTTATTTAATCTAAATTTTAAATCGAATGTAGGCACTTCATCAAGATTGATATCTATAACATATTGACTGGCGTGAACACCTGCATCGGTACGGCCACAACCGTAAATACTTACTCTTTTCTTAAAGAGTTTAAAAAGTGTTTGTTCTAGGACTTCTTGCACTGTATTTAGTGTGTTGTTTTGTCTTTGCCAACCGCTGTAATCGGTACCATCGAATCCTAAGTGTATGAAATATCGCATTTGTGAATTAGAAAATCAGTGAATTTAGTTATTGCGAAGAAGTTATGAATTAAAAAAGTATGATACTATGAATCTCTTTTAATATTTCATATTAACAACTAAACGAATTTAGTTAAAAAAAAACACAAAGTCAAGTCTGTAAAACCAAAAACGCCTCAATATAAATTGAAGCGTTTTTTAAATATTAAAAATCAATAAAAACTTATTTCCCTTTGTTTTTATTAATTAAGTCTTGTAGTTGGCGTCTTACTTTTTGTTCACGATCTAAAGCATTACGTCTATGTTCGTCAAACTCTGCTTCAACTTCCGTTAATTGGTGTTTGGCTTTTTTAGTTAGTATGTTACTGTTTTTAAATTGATAGATGAAAAAGGCTAATAAACCAATTAAAACAGCAATAACAGAAAAAAGAATAGTATTGTAAGCGCCTTTAGATAATCCCATACCAAATAAAGATATTTCATCTTTTTTAGAATTTACAGAATCCAAATCGGTTTGTGTATTGTTTAATTTAGCTTGTAAGTTTTTAATCTCTTTTTCTTGTTTAGAGATAGTAACTAGAGTAGCTGTATGTTTATCTTTAATTACTTTTAATGTGTCTAAAGTATGTTCCTTTAATTGATCAACCCATTGTTTTTTTACGACTTCGTAGTTTTGTCCTTTTTCATCTCTCCAATTAGAGGATTTTTGAATAAGGTACTCAAACTGATTAGAAATTGTACTTTTTGTTAAAGATAGTTCTGGAGCAGCTGTTGCTGTAGAATCTACTTGAGAAAAAGCGGTTGTAGTTGCAAAAAGTACAACACATATAAAACTTAAAAAATGTTTAGATAACATAATAATTGTAGGTTTCTTAATAGATTGTAAAAATACAAAGATATGTACTTAAAGGTAAGAATATTGCATAAAAAAACCTCAAATAATCTGAGGTTTTTTTATAATCTATAAATTGAGGACTAGTAATAAGTAAAACGTCTTACTTTGGCAATGTATTTAGCTAAACGTACAACTTGATGGCTATAACCATATTCGTTATCATACCAGATATAAAGCAATACATTTTTACCATCTTTTCTTACAATGGTAGCTTTACTATCGTAAATTGAAGGCGCAGAGCAACCAACAATATCACTACTTACAAGCTCGTCGCTTAATTCGTATTTAATTTGCTCAACTAAATCGCCTTCTAAAGCATATTTTTTAATGGTAGCATTCATAATTTCTATAGAGCATTCACGATCTAATTCTAAATTAAGAATTGCTAAAGAACCATTAGGAACAGGAACACGAATAGCGTTACTTGTTAATTTACCTTCAAAACTTGGTAAGGCTTTACTTACAGCTTGTCCAGCACCAGTTTCTGTAATTACCATATTTAATGCAGCAGCTCTACCACGACGGTATTTATTATGGAAATTATCTACTAAATTCTGGTCGTTTGTATAAGCGTGAATTGTTTCTAAATGTCCAGTTTTTACACCAAATGTATCGTCTACAGCTTTTAAAATAGGTGTAATAGCATTAGTAGTACAAGATGCCGCAGAGAAAATATCAATTTTATCAGGATCGTTTTCTAAGTGGTTTACACCATGCACAATATTTGGAACACCTTTTCCTGGTGCTGTTAATAATACTTTACTTGCACCTTTAGAAGCTCTTAAACGTTCTAAAGCTTCTTTATCTCTAAATACACCTGTATTATCAATAATTAAAGCATCGTTAATTCCGTATTTTGTATAATCTATATCTTCTGGTTGGTTAGCAGAAATAATTTTAACTGTTGTACCATTAATAATTAAAGATTCGTTTTCTAAATCTACAGTTACAGTTCCAGAAAAATCACCGTGAACAGAATCGTTCATTAATAATGCGGCACGTTTTTGTAAAACTACAGCATCAATTTTTCCACGAGTTACAATAGCACGTAAGCGTAATTGGCTACCTTTTCCAGTTTTAGTCATTAATTCTCTTGCTACTAAACGACCAATTCTACCAAACCCATAAAGTACAACGTCTTTAGGTTTAATAGCTTCTAGTTTTTTAGCACCTTTAAGTTTATCTGCAACAAATGCAGTAGCATTACCATATTTACTTTCTTCTAAATGATACTCGTAAGTTAACTTTCCAATATCCAATTTTGCTGGCGGCACATCTAACATTTTAATAGCTTCTGCTATTTCTACAGAGTCAAATACCGAAATTGGTTTTTGAACAAATTCTTCTGCATATTCGTGTAGATTTAAGATATCGCTAACCGTACGGTCAATTAATTGGTTTCTAAATAAGACCAATTCTATAGATTTATCGTACCATAAATCGCTAACGATTTTGATAAATTCTACAGTAGCGCGACGTCTGTCTGCTTGAAATGCTAATTCACTTTCGTAAGTTTCGTTAGTTGACATTCTTTTTGTTTTAGTTATGTTGATGTGTTTAACTTGCGCAAAAATAGATATTTCAATCGTTTTCGTAAAACATTTTAACGTGTTTTATTCTTTATTACTATTTACTTATAAATATCTCTTATTTCAGTTTTAAACATTGGCATATTAATTGAATTTTAATGTAATAGAAACTAACTCAATATTGGTCTTTAACTGATTATCAGTTGGTTTTGCTAATTTTTTAAATTTAAAAGATAAAGTGTGATTGCTATTTAGTGACACTTTGGCTTAATATATACTTATGAAAAAAAGAGATTTTTTTACACTTGACAGTTTGTCATCACAAGATATCGACGAGAATTCAGAATTAATTCCATTAATGACACCAGAAGATGAAGAAGCTATAAATAATGAAGCTTTACCAGAATCTTTACCAATTTTGTCTTTAAGAAATACGGTTTTATTTCCAGGTGTAGTTATACCAATTACTGCAGGAAGAGATAAATCTATAAAACTAATTAACGATGCTAATAAAGGTAGTAAAGTTATTGGTGTTGTAGCCCAAAAAGACGAAGCTGTAGAAGATCCAACTGCAGAACAATTACATCAAACCGGAACTGTTGCACGTATTTTAAAGGTTTTAAAAATGCCTGATGGAAATACAACTGTTATTATTCAAGGAAAAAAACGTTTTGCTATAGATCAAGTCACTCAAGAGGAGCCATATATTATGGCAACTGTTAAAGAGGTAGATGAAGTTAAACCTAAACGAGATAAAGAATTTAAAGCAATTATAGAATCTGTAAAAGATATTGCTTTGCAGATTATTGACGAAAGTCCAAACATACCAAGTGAGGCTTCTTTTGCGATTAAAAATATTGAAAGTGATTCGTTCCTAATCAATTTTGTGTCTTCTAATATGAACTTAGATGTTCCAGAAAAACAGAAATTATTAGAAATAGCAAACCTTAAAAATCGCGCTTTAGAAACGCTAAAGTTTATGAATGTTGAAGTTCAGAAGCTTGCACTTAAAAACGATATTCAGTCGAAAGTGCAAAACGATATGAATAAGCAGCAGCGTGATTATTTCTTACATCAGCAAATGAAAACGATTCAAGAAGAACTTGGAGGCGTAAGCAATGAGCAGGAATTGGAAGAAATGAAAACTCGTGCTAAATCTAAAAAATGGGATAAAAAAGTAGATGAGCATTTCAAGAAAGAAATTGCAAAACTTCAACGTATGAATCCTCAAGTTGCAGATTATTCTATACAACGTAACTACTTAGATTTGTTTTTAGATTTACCTTGGAATGAGTTTAGTAGAGATAAATTCGATTTAAAACGTGCTAAAAAAGTATTAGATCGTGATCATTATGGTTTAGATGATGTTAAAAAACGAATTATAGAATACCTAGCTGTTCTAAAAATTCGTAACGATATGAAATCACCAATTTTATGTCTTTATGGTCCTCCAGGAGTTGGAAAAACCTCTTTAGGGAAATCTATAGCGGAAGCTTTGGGTAGAGAATATGTGCGTATTTCTTTAGGTGGACTTCGTGATGAAGCAGAAATTAGAGGACATAGAAAAACATATATTGGTGCAATGCCAGGACGAATTATTCAGAGTTTAAAAAAGGCAGGAACCTCTAATCCTGTGTTTGTTTTAGATGAGATAGATAAACTAACAAACTCTAATCAAGGCGATCCATCTTCAGCAATGTTAGAAGTTTTAGATCCAGAACAAAATAGCGAGTTTCACGATAACTTCTTAGAAATGGGTTACGACCTTTCTAAGGTTATGTTTATTGCTACATCTAATAGTTTAGGAAATATTCAGCCTGCACTAAGAGATAGAATGGAAATTATAAATGTATCTGGTTATACTATCGAGGAGAAAGTAGAAATTGGGAAACAGCATTTATTACCAAAACAATTAAAAGAACACGGTTTAACAGATAAAGATCTTAAAATTGCAAAACCTCAAATAGAAAAAATTGTAGAAGGTTATACAAGAGAATCTGGTGTTCGTGGTTTAGATAAACAAATAGCAAAAATGGTGCGTAATGCAGCAAAAAATATTGCTATGGAAGAAGAATACAATCTAAAAATATCTAATGAAGATGTTATAGAAGTACTTGGAAGCCCAAGATTAGAACGAGATAAATACGAAAATAACGATGTTGCAGGCCTAGTAACTGGTTTAGCGTGGACAAGCGTTGGAGGAGATATTTTATTTATAGAGTCTATCTTGTCTAAAGGAAAAGGTACAATGACTATTACTGGTAACTTAGGTAAGGTTATGAAAGAATCTGCAACCATTGCAATGGAGTTTATAAAAGCTAATGCAGACGATTTTGGAATTAAATCAGAACTTTTTAATAACTATAACGTACATATTCACGTTCCAGAAGGTGCAACTCCAAAAGACGGACCAAGTGCTGGAGTTACTATGTTAACCTCTTTAGTGTCTTTATTTACTCAAAAGAAAGTAAAGAAGAATTTGGCTATGACAGGTGAAATTACTTTACGTGGAAAAGTGTTACCCGTTGGCGGAATAAAAGAGAAAATTTTAGCAGCAAAGCGTGCAAAAATCAAAGAAATTATTTTGTGCGAAAGTAATAAACGAGATATTGAAGAAATTAAAGCCGATTATTTAAAAGGCTTAACATTTCATTATGTTTCTGATATGAAGGATGTTATAAAATATGCCCTAACTAATTCTAATGTTAAAAATTTTAAAAAATTAGAAATTGCATCTAATAAAAAATAAAGTAAACATTTAAACGTTCTACATTAGATTTAGTTATTTTTGCACCTCAATGGTTAAAACAAAACTGTTTATTATTTGCTTGTTAATTAGCACCACAGCGTTTTCTCAGCTTGGTGGTAATTCAACATATCAGTTTTTGAACTTAGTTTCATCACCAAGACAAGCTGCTTTAGGAGGAAAAGTGCTAACTAATGTAGATTACGATGTTACACAAGCGTTATATAATCCATCTACCATAAACTATCAGATGGATAACCAATTAGCGATAAATTACACAAGTTATTTTGGTGACATTTCTTACGGAACTGCAGCTTATGCATACACTTGGGATCGACGAACACAAACCATTCACGCTGGAATGACTTACGTAAATTATGGTACGTTTGATGGTTATGATGAGCAAGGAAATCCTACTGGAGAATTTACAGGTAGAGAAGCGGCATTATCTGTTGGTTATGCAAAACAAGTAGGTTATTCTGATTTTTATGCTGGAGCAAACGTAAAGTTAATTACATCTACTTTAGAACAATACAGTTCTTTTGGAGTAGCAACAGATTTAGCGTTATTATATATAGATGAGCGTTTAGAATTCCAAGCAACACTTGTGGTTAGAAACCTAGGGACACAGATTACTACTTACGCAGGTTTACAAGAAAGTTTACCTTTAGAGGTTAATTTTGGAATGTCGCAAACGTTAGAGCATATTAACTTACGTTGGCATGTTACTTTAGAGAATTTACAGCAGTGGCCAATTGCAGCGTCTAATCCAGGTCGCGTACAAACAGACTTAGAAGGTAATATTACCGAAGAAAAAGTTGGCTTTTTTAGTCAAGTTGTTAGACATACTATATTAGGAGCAGAGTTGTTTCCAGATAAAGGGTTTAATATTCGTTTAGGTTATAACTTTAGAAAGGCTGAAGAACTTAGGATAGAAGAACAACGTAATTTTTCAGGAATTTCTGCTGGATTTGCTATAAAATTAAATAAATTACGATTCAGTTATACGCATGCTAGATATTCGGCAGCATCAAATATTAATTTCTTCGGATTACAAATAGATTTAAAGTAGTGAAACAAATTACCATAGCCATAGACGGATTTTCTTCAACAGGAAAAAGTACCATTGCAAAGCAAATAGCTAAACATTTAGGTTATGTTTATGTAGATTCTGGTGCTATGTATAGAGCTGTAACTTATTTTGCTATGCAGAATAAGTTTATAGCCAAAGATTTTTTTAAAGTTGAAGAGCTTATTACCAAGTTAGATAGTTTAACTATTTCATTTAAATTTAATCCAGAGGTTGGTTTTGCCGAAGTGTATTTAAATGGCGAAAACATAGAGCACGCTATTAGAACTTTAGAAGTGTCAAGCTATGTAAGTAAAGTCGCTGCAATTCCAGAAGTCCGCTATTTGTTAGTAAAACAACAGCAAAAACTGGGTAAAGATAAAGGTGTTGTAATGGATGGACGCGATATTGGAACCGTAGTTTTTCCGTATGCAGAGCTTAAATTATTTATGACTGCTTCTGCAGATACCAGAGCACAACGTAGATTCGACGAGCTTATAGAACGTGGAGATAAAGTGGATTACCAAGATGTTTTAACCAACGTACAAGAACGCGATTATATAGATTCTCACAGAGAAGATTCTCCATTAGTAAAAGCAGACGATGCTATAGAAATAGACAATTCTCATTTAACTAGAATAGAACAATTTGATAAAGTGTTACAATTAGTAAACATTACTTTAGAAGGATTGGAGTAGGAGATTGGTTAAAAATAAGCAATATTAATTAATACTAAGGCAGATGAGATTTAAATTAGTAATACTATTTCTTTTTATTGGGTTAATTAGTTGTAATAATAAAGGAACAAAAATTGAAAAATCAAAAAGTACAAATTTTTCAATCACAAAAGATATCTCTGCCTTAAACCCAACTAATAGTAGAGGTAATAAAACTAATAGATCTGTTTATATTCTTGATTCTCGGCTTGATTTCACTAATTTGGTAAAGAATGGTAATGAGAACAATCTTTTTGAAAATGACACTTTGATTTGGTTTAATATATACAGTTCAAAATCTAAAAGATTATTAGAAGAAAGAGAAATTTTTTTTTCTGATAAAAAAGAACCTCTGATTAATCAGTATATTACTTATAGTTCAGAGGGAAAAATACTTAGAGATAATAGTTCATATATAGATTTGAAAATAAGTGATACTATAAAATTAGGAAAAAGTATTCACTATGCTATATATAAAGGGAATGTAGATGAAAATAGATACTCTATAATAGCAAGTATTGAAAATACTCACGATGATAATATTAAACGTATAGATTCTTTTCTTGGAAACAAGGAGACTAATAAAGTCAAATTTAGAGTGGTTTCAAATGTTGTTGGTAAAAAGAACATTAAAGGATTTATTTTACAAGAGCATATGAAAAAGATTATGACAAGTGATACTTTTGGTAAAATCACAATATACAAGACCAAAATTTTATTTAATAAAAATGTGTTTGTAACTTATTAAATACAAAAAAAGCCCAATTGAGATTTCCAATTGGGCTTTTTAAATAATTATTTAACTTCTAATTATAAATTAGGAATTACTAATTCTTGATCTGGATGAATTACATCTGGATTGTTTAATACGTTTCCGTTAGCAGCAAAGATCTCTTTGTATTTCATAGCGTTTCCAAAGTAATGTTTTGCAATACCACCTAAAGTTTCACCTTTAGTAACAGTATGTTTTGCGTAAATAGACTCGTCTGCAACAGTAATGTTAGCCATTACATCTTTAGCGTTATCTCCGCCAGCTTCTTTAATTGCATCCCAAAGTAAGTTTTTTTCGTAAGGAGTTGCTGCAGTTCCTTTAATTTTAAGAACGCCTTCTTCTTCTCTTACGTCTCCGTTTTGGATGTTTAACTTTTCTCCTAAATCAAGAACGCTTTGGTATTTTGCTTTTAATGCCATTTTATTTATGTGTTTTAAATTATACTTTATAAATATAACAAATAACATTCCAAAAATTTAACATTTCAAAAGTTTTTTTTATTTCCTTAAAAATGAAGCTATTAGAAAGTGGTATAAAGTGTTTTTAAGGTTGTTTTATCTAAAAATAAATGTTATTTTTGCACTCCTTTTAGCGGTAAATGGTTTATTAAAGGGATAAAACAATTTAATTTTAACACTTCTGAAGTGTCAATCGCGTAGAAAACCTAAGCACTCAGAATACAAATTTTTAATCAGCAAACCAATATGGCTGAAAACACAAACAAAGCGGAAGTTGAAGCAACTGAAGCAAAAACTGCACAAGCACCAGTAATATCTGAAGCTCAAGCAAACCCTGAAAAATTCTTAACTGACTTTAACTGGCACAATTACCAAGAAGGTATTGATGAGGTTGAAGATTCTCAATTAAAAGAATTTGAAAAATTAGTATCTGAAAATTTTGTAGATACTTTAGATGACGAAGTTGTTGAAGGAACTGTTGTACATATGACAGATCGTGATGTAATTATCGACATTAACGCAAAATCTGAAGGTGTTATATCTTTAAATGAATTCCGTTACAATCCAGAATTAAAAGTTGGAGACAAAGTAGAGGTTTTAATTGATATCCGTGAAGATGCAACAGGACAATTAGTATTATCACACAGAAAAGCTAGAGTAATCCAAGCTTGGGATCGTGTAATCAAGGCTAACGAAACTGGAGAAATTGTTAATGGATTCGTTAAATGTCGTACTAAAGGTGGTATGATTGTAGACGTATTTGGTATTGAAGCATTCTTACCAGGTTCTCAAATTGATGTTAAGCCAATTAGAGATTACGACGTTTACGTTAATAAAACAATGGAATTTAAGGTTGTGAAAATTAATCACGAATTTAAAAACGTTGTTGTATCTCATAAAGCTCTTATTGAAGCTGATATTGAAATCCAGAAAAAAGAAATCATCGGTAAATTAGAAAAAGGACAAGTACTTGAAGGTGTTGTTAAAAACATTACTTCTTATGGTGTGTTCGTTGATTTAGGTGGTGTTGATGGATTGGTTCATATTACTGACTTATCTTGGTCTAGAATTAATCATCCAAGTGAAGTATTAGAATTAGATCAAAAATTAAATGTTGTAATCCTTGATTTCGATGATGAGAAAACAAGAATTCAATTAGGATTGAAACAATTAAGTGCTCATCCATGGGAGGCTTTAAATGCTGATTTAAAAGTTGGTGATAAAATCAATGGTAAAGTAGTAGTTATTGCTGATTATGGAGCATTTATAGAAGTTGAAACTGGAGTTGAAGGATTGGTACACGTTTCTGAAATGTCATGGTCTACACACTTACGCTCTGCACAAGATTTCGTAAAAGTAGGAGATATGGTTGAAGCTGTAATCTTAACTATGGATCGAGATGATCGTAAGATGTCATTATGTATCAAACAATTACATCCAGATCCATGGACTGATATTACTAAGAAATATCCTGTAGGATCTACACATGAAGGAACTGTAAGAAATTACACAAACTTTGGTGTGTTTGTTGAACTAGAAGAAGGAATTGACGGATTGGTTTATATTTCTGATTTATCTTGGACATCTAAAGTAAAGCATCCATCAGATTTCTGTGCGATAGGTGATACATTGAAAGTTCAAGTATTAGAATTGGATGTTGAAGGACGTAAATTGAATTTAGGTCATAAACAAACAGAAGTTAATCCTTGGGATGCTCATGAAACTACCTATACAATCGATTCAGTACACGAAGGAACAATCAAAGAAACTACTGATAAAGGTGCAATTGTAACTTTACAGGAAGGTGTTGATGCATTTGTTCCAGGACGTCATATGGATAAAGAAGACGGTACGAAACTTGCTAAAGGTGAAACTACTCAATTTAAAGTATTAGAATTTAACAAAGAATACAGAAGATTGGTAATTTCTCACTCCGCAATTTTCAGAGCTGAAGAGAAAAAAAGTATTAAAGCAAATACTAAAAAATCTATTGAAGCTGAAAAGCCAACATTAGGTGATGCTAATAATGCTTTACAGGCTCTTAAAGATAAAATGGAAAGTGGTAAATAATCACTAAACATTTTTAAATTTATAAAAACCGTTTCAAGAAATTGAAACGGTTTTTTGTTTTGTATAATGTTTAAAACTAGGTTTGACAAATTAAATATGTACTTCAAAAAAGGTATATTTGCCATAAATAAAAATTGAATGAGTTTAATAAAATCTATATCAGGAATAAGAGGAACGATAGGCGGAGAAGTAGGAAATAATTTAACACCTATTGATGCAGTAAAGTTTGCTTCTGCTTATGGAGGTTGGTTGTTAAAAAGAAACCCAAATAAATCAAAATTAACAGTAGTTATAGGGCGTGACGCACGTATTTCAGGTAAAATGGTAAGTTCTCTGGTTGCCAATACTTTGGTAGGACTAGGAATCAATGTAATTGATTTAGGATTGTCAACAACACCAACTGTTGAAGTTGCTGTTCCTATTGAAAATGCAGATGGAGGAATCATTTTGACAGCATCTCATAATCCAAAAAAATGGAATGACTTAAAATTATTGAATGAAAACGGAGAATTCTTAAACGGAGAAGAAGGAAATAAAATATTAGAAATTGCTGAGAGTGATGATTTCTTATTTGCTGAAGTTGACGATTTAGGAATCTATTCGAAAAACACTACGTATGTAGAAAAGCATATTGACGAAGTTCTAAAATTAGAATTGGTTGATGTTGATGCTATTAAAAAAGCAAAATTTAAAGTTGTAGTAGATGCTGTAAATTCTACAGGAGGAATCTTTATTCCTGCGTTATTGGAAAGGTTGGGTGTAGAGTGTGTAAAATTATATTGTGAACCTAATGGTCAGTTTCCTCATAATCCAGAGCCGTTAAAAGAACATTTGACGGATATATCGGAATTGGTAGTGAAAGAAAAAGCAGATCTAGGAATAGTAGTCGATCCTGATGTAGATAGATTGGCATTGGTAAGTGAAGATGGATCTATGTTTGGAGAAGAATACACCTTAGTTGCTTGTGCAGACTATGTGTTGTCTCGAAAGGGTGGAAATACAGTTTCTAATATGTCGTCTTCAAGAGCCCTGAGAGATGTTACTGAAAGACATGGAGGAAGTTACCAAGCAAGTGCTGTAGGTGAAGTGAACGTTGTAAAGTTGATGAAAGATACGAATGCTATTATCGGTGGAGAAGGAAATGGAGGAATCATATATCCTGAATCTCATTACGGTAGAGACTCATTGGTAGGAGTTGCATTGTTTTTATCTTTATTGGCCAATAAAAATATGACTTGTAAAGAGTTAAGAGATAGTTATCCTAACTATTTTATGAGTAAAAATAAAATCGAATTGACACCTCAGATAAATGTTGACGCAATTTTAAGTGCTATGACAATTAAATATCAGAATGAAGATGTATTGACGATTGATGGTGTAAAGATAAATTTTGATACAGAATGGGTTCATTTGAGGAAATCAAATACAGAACCAATTATTAGAATATATACTGAAAGTACTTCGCAATCTTCTGCTGATTCATTAGCGGAGCGTTTTATTGGTGAAATAAAAGATTTGATATAATGAATAAAATAATTGCGGTATTATTTGTACTTATAAGTTTGCCCGTTATATCTCAAGGTTCTGAAGAAAAGAAGAAAGAAGGCAATAAAGGGAAAATGTTTTTAGTTTGGGGATGGAATAGAGCCTCATTTAGTGATTCTGATATCCAATTTAAAGGAGATAATTATGATTTTATACTCCAAGATGTGAAGGCTAAAGATAGAATCACACCATTTTCTTTTAAAAAATATATCAATCCAGCGAATATTTCTATTCCACAAAACAACTATCGTATAGGATATTTCTTTCGTGATAATTATACAGTATCTATCGGAAATGATCATATGAAATACGTAATGACCAATTATCAGACAGTTAAAATTGACGGAACCATTAATGCAGGAAATCAATATGATGGTTCTTATGATAATGATGATATATTGCTGACTCATGAATTCTTAACATTTGAGCATACAGATGGATTAAACTTTGTGAACGTTGAAGTAAATCGATTTGACAGTTTGAATAAACTATTAAAAATCAATAATGATGATTTTGAGTTCAACTTGACTGAAGGAATAGGAGTAGGTGTTTTATATCCAAAAACGAATACCACTTTATTTGGTGGAGATAGATATGATGAGTTTCATGTTGCAGGATATGGTCTAAGTGCAAATGTGGGATTGAATATTACATTTTTTAAATATTTCTTTGTACAATCTGATTTAAAAGTTGGGTATATCAATATGGATAATATCAGGACTACAATGAATAGTAGTGATTCCGCGTCACAACATTTTACGTTTTTTGAAAAAACAATTGTGGTAGGAACACGTTTTCAATTGTCAAAAAAATAAATGAGCGAAGAACTTCCTTTAAAGCGAATTAATAAATACTTGTCCGAAGTCGGTTATTGCTCCCGTCGTGCAGCAGATAAACTAATCGATCAAAATAGAGTGACAATTAATGGGTTAGTGCCAGAATTGGGTACTAAAATCTCGTCAAATGATATAGTTCACGTTGACGGCGCGTTGATTTCTGAGTCTAAAGAATCACATACTTATATCGCTTTCAATAAACCTATTGGAATTGTATGCACAACAGATACAGATGCTGAGAAAGATAATATTGTAGATTATATTAATCATCCGAAGCGTATTTTTCCAATTGGAAGGTTGGACAAGCCGAGTGAAGGCTTGATATTTTTAACAAGCGATGGAGATATTGTCAATAAGATATTACGTGCAAGAAATAACCACGAGAAAGAGTATGTTGTAACTGTTGATCGACCAATTACTGAGGATTTTGTTGAAAAAATGAGTAATGGAATCCCAATTTTAGATTCAGTAACTTTTAAATGTAATGTTGAGAAAATTGCTCATAACAAATTCAAAATCATCCTTACACAAGGACTAAATAGGCAGATTCGAAGAATGTGTGATTACTTGGATTATCGAGTGTTGAAATTGAAACGTATCAGAATTATGAATATCAATCTTGATATTCCAGAAGGTCAATGGAGAGATTTAACAAATGATGAGTTGCAAGAAATTGATAGACTTGTTAAAGACTCTGCCAAAACTCATAAAGACTAATTTACTTTTTCTACAAGTTTATCTTTGTGCTTGAAACGATTATGTGTCCAGAAATAATATTTAGGTTCTTCAAGAATATGTTTTTCAGTTTTTCGTAAGAAAATATCCGTTAATTCATAATCTGAATATTTTTTCACATCATTGGAAATAACTTCAAACGTTGAAGAGTAATAACCCCTTTTTATCTTTTTTGTACTCAACAATACAATATTCATATTATATTTTTTAGCAAGCATTTCAGCACCAGTATGAATAGGAACCTTAACTCCGAAAAATTCACTCCAATAATGTGTTCTCTTTAATTGAGGAGATTGGTCACTTAATAATCCATAGAATCCTTGGATTTTATCACGTTGATTTTTATCTATTTTTGAAATAAGTTTTGAAGTTTGGATGAAATTTGCTCCGAAACGCTCTCTAGATTTTAGAACTTTAGCATTGAAGTATTTATTATTTACTTTAGTATAACCTGCATACCCTTTATATTTCATTAAGGAATTTAATCCAACAATCCATTCCCAATTTGCATAATGAGAGCCTACAAGAACAACACTCTTACCATCTTTATATAAGTCATCTAATAAATCAATATTGGTATATGAATAATGTTTTTTAAGACTAGCTTTTGAAATGGTAAATGATTTTATCATTTCCATAAAAATATCAACAAAATGGCGATAAAATTTTTGTCTAATTTTATTTAGTTCTTTATCGGTCTTTTCTGGTAATGCAATTCTCAAATTGTTTAAAACAATTTCTTTTCGGTATCCTATGATATAGTAAAATAGAAATGCAATTAGATCAGAGAACATATAGAGTAATCTAAATGGAAGTAGAGAAATAATCCAAATTAATGGATATAAAAGTATGTAAACGAGTAATTGCATATAATTTTCATGCAAATATCGGATATAATTTTATCTTTGAAAGTATAAAAAATAAAAATGAGTCAAGTCGTATTAATTATCATTGTTGCCAACGTTTTATTTTCAATGAAAGGGTTCAGTGATCAAGTTTTTTTTAATAAAAATAAGTTTCAGATAGGAGCCATTAAAAAAGGTGAATACATGAGAGTATTTACTTCAGGTTTTTTACATGTTGATCAAATGCATCTTATCTTTAATATGCTGACTTTATATTTTTTTGCTGATAATGTAGTTGAATTGATAGGTGTGTGGAAGTTTGTGTTGATTTATTTTGGGAGTTTGATTTTTAGTGGATTATTTGCATTGAATTATCATAAAAATGATTTGTATTACAGTGCTGTAGGAGCATCTGGAGCAGTAATGGGTATTTTATATGCTGCGATTATGTTGTTTCCTGAAATGAGGTTAGGTTTTATTTTTATTCCAATCCCTATTCCAGGATATATATTTGGAATAGGATATTTATTATATTCAATTTATGGGATGAAAAAGAGTATTGGAAATATTGGGCATAGTGCACATATCGGAGGAGCAATTGCTGGATATGTATTGACTATTCTACTGTCTCCTAATGTGATAGAGGAAAATATGAGAATGGTACTAATTCTCGCAATACCTATTGTATTACTATTTGTATTCGAAAAAAAATTAAAGAATTAAATAAAAAAACTCTGATATTTCTATCAGAGTTTTTTAGAGCGAAAGACCGGGTTCGAACCGGCGACATTCAGCTTGGAAGGCTGACGCTCTACCAACTGAGCTACTTTCGCATTTCCGATTACAAATATACATCTCCTTCTTTTAACTGCAACTATTTTTAGGCAAGAATTAATAAAACTTTTTATCTTCTCTTAAAACTTTTAAAAAGTGAAACCCATAAATATTATAGCCTTCATTGTAATAAAATTTATGGCTTTTAGGATTATTTACGTACGCATTTAATTCTGAGGCTTCACAACCTTTGGATAAGGCATGTTTGTAAATCCAATCAAAGAAAACTCTTCCTAATCCTTTCGAGCGATACGAATTGTCAATAACCACATGATCAACCTCCATGCTTTTCCCGACATAGTGTCTTGTCATGTACCAAATCCCACATATACCTACGATTTTTAACTTGTCATACATAATTGCACATTCATAATTCTGTGCTACCATTTCCAGCAATCGTTCTTTTAAAATATCTTCAGGAGTATTTTCATTCAACTGATTGAGTAGTGGAATGATGTCAAATATATTTTCTTTTGGTAAGATTTTTATTTCAAATGAATTCATTATAAATTAGTATTTTCGTAAAGATAAAAGTTTATTTTTTATGATTGAAATAAAATTAATCTCTGCTGAAGAAACCTATGAAATAAGAAAAGAAATGCTTAGAAAAAACATTCCTTTGACTGAAAAAACGGAAGGAGATTTTAAAGAAAGCACATTTCATTTAGGAGCATTTATTGATGGTGAATTGGTCAGTGTGGCGACATTTGTAGAAAATAAAAACTCATATTTTAAAGGGAATCAATACCGTCTAAGAGGTATGGCTACAGATAGAGTTTATCAAGGAAAAGGGTTGGGAAGAAAATTGATTTTAAAAGCAGAAGAGGTTTTAAAAGTAAGAAAAGCAGATGTTTTATGGTTTAACGCACGTATTGGTGCACTTGACTTCTATAAGAAATTAGGGTATGAAATAATTGGAGAGGAGTTTGATATTCAATATATAGGAGGTCATTTTAATATGTATAAAAAGTTTACGAATGCATAAATTTATTTCATCGATTGTATTATTTCTATTTGCTGTTACTTTTCAGCAATCTGAAATTTATTCTAAAGCGGAGCTGATTGGTAAAGCTCCAATGAATCACTATGAGAATGAATATAAGGTACGAAAAGAAGTATATGATGCTTTTAACTTAATGCAATCAGAAGCATTAAAAGATGGAATAGATATTGAAATAGTATCTAGTTATCGAAGTTTTAAACATCAGAAGAGGATTTGGACAAGAAAGTATTCTAAATATATTTCTCAAGGTTTATTACCACTAGAGGCAATTGATAAAATAATAGAATACTCAACAATTCCTGGAACTTCTAGGCATCATTGGGGAACAGATATTGATATTATTGATGGAAGTAAAGCGAAACCAAAAGATGCTTTATTGACACGACATTTTAAAAAAGAAGGAATCTATCATGCTCTTAAAAAATGGTTGGATATAAACGCTGGAGATTATGGTTTTTGCCTTGTTTATACGAATGATTCAGAAAGGAGAGGTTTTAAATACGAGCCTTGGCATTATAGTTATACATCCACTTCAAGCAAAATGTTAAATGAGTTTTTAAAAATTTCACTCAAAGAAATGCTATTAGAAGAAGAAATAGTAGGGAGTAAAAATTTTACTCAAGAATTTTTAAATCAATATCTTATCAATAATGTACTCGATATCAATCCTGATTTAAAATAAAAAAACCCAAGCAAATTGCTTGAGTTTTTTAGTAGCGTGATGCAGAATTGAACTGCAGACCTCCGGGTTATGAATCCGACGCTCTAACCAACTGAGCTACCACGCCATAATCGGGTGCAAATATAAAATAATTATTATTTTGGGCAACAATTACTGATGAATTTTTCATCTATTTTTTTATTTTTATATTAATAAAAATATATATATATTGTGCATCTAACAAACAATTATGAGTGAAAAAGTAAAGTTTGAAATTGAGTTCCCGATTCACGCATCTCCTAAGATGTTATATCAATATTTTGGATCTGCATCAGGTCTATCCGAGTGGTTTGCCGATAATGTAAACTCTAGGGGAGAGGAATTTACTTTTATATGGGATGGAACAGAAGAATTAGCAAAAGTTTTAGCCAATCGTACTGATCAAAGAATACGTTTTAAATGGCTTGAAAGTGAAGATGATAATTCTTATTTTGAGTTTAGAATTGAAGTTGATGAAATCACTAAAGATGTATCTTTAATGATTGTTGATTTTGCTGAAGAGGATGAAGTAGAAGAGTCTAAAATGCTATGGGAAAACCAAATTGATGAATTGAAGCATAAAATTGGTGCTTAATACTAATACTAGTAGGGTTTTATAATTGATTTTTTTTATTTTTTAGTTAATTTTGCATTTTAATTTAATAGAATGATAAATTACAATGGCAATTTACAGCCATATACTACAGTAGCACTTACTAGCGACAACAGAGCCTTTAAATATGGTGATGGAGTTTTTGAAACTTTAAAGATTGTCAATTCCAAAATTATTTTTTTTGAGGAGCATTATTTTAGATTAATGGCATCTATGCGTATGATTCGTATGGAAATACCTATGGACTTTACGCAAGAAAATTTAGAAAAAGAAATTATTAAGACTGCCAATGCACAAGGTTTAATCGATTCTTCACGGGTTCGGTTGACAGTTTTTAGAAAAGATGGTGGAAAATACTTCCCTTTGACTAATGAAATCGACTATGTAATAGAAGTAACTGAATTAATTGTAAAACCTAAAAGTGAGTATATAGTTGATCTTTTTAAAGATCACTATGTACATTCAGGGATTTTATCAACGATTAAATCTACCAATCGAATTTTAAACGTTGTTTCTAGTATTTATGCAACTGAAAATGAATTGGACTCTTGTATTTTCCTGAATGAAAAAAAACAAATTGTTGAAGTTATCCATGGGAATATTTTTTTAGTAAAAGGAACTGAAATTATTACTCCATCTATTACGGAAGGTTGCATAAAAGGTGTTATTAGAAATAAGTTAATTCAGATTCTAAAGAAGAATCCGACGTATTCAACTGTAGAACGAGAGATTTCACCATTTGAATTGCAAAAAGCAGATGAATTATTCATCACCAATAGCATCATAGATATCCAGTCTGTAACTAATTATCGAAAAAAAATATATAAAACGGAAATAGGTGAAGAAATGCGAGCTCTATTGGAGAAAGAGTACGTTTAATTCAATGCTGGATTTTTAGGAGCATTTGCCCAAATCTGATAGTCACCACCTAATTCCATTAACTTATTTTTCCAGATGGAAGAATTAGTTGTTAAAATATTAGAATAACTATTTTCAATGACCAGCCAAGAATCTTCAGTTAATTCTTCTGATAATTGATTTTCACTCCAGCCTGAATAACCTAGAAAAAAACGAATATCTTTAGTAGAAATAACTTTGTCGACTAGTAGTTTAGTGACGCTATTAAAATTACCTCCCCAATATATTCCTTTTGTAATTTCAATACTTTCTGGAATAAGGTCTGGAACAGTATGAATGAAATATAAATTCTCTTGAGATACAGGACCTCCTTTATATATTGTAAAATCACAATCAATTTCTGGGACAAGGTCACTTACTTTATATTTCATAGGTTTATTCATTATAAACCCAATACTTCCAGATATACTACTATGCTCAGTTATTAAAACTACAGATCTATTGAAAGAACGATCATTCAGTATTGATGGCTCTGCAATAAGTAATCTTCCTTTTGTAGGTTTTAAATCTAGCATTTTAATAAGTTTACTTGTTAAATGTAGATAAAATAATTGGATAAAAAAACTCTCTTACCAAAGAGATTCTATAAGAACCACTTAGTAAGAGAGTTTAAATAAATAATAAATCTTTAAAATTGATTTTATTAGTTAACTGAACTACTCAATCCAGCACCTGCTTTAAACTTTACTACATTTTTAGCTTTAATTTGGATTGCAGCTCCAGTTTGAGGATTTCTACCCGTTCTAGCTGCTCTATTTGAGATAGACCATGTTCCCCATCCTACTAGTGAAACTTTTCCTCCTTTTTTAAGAGTACTAGTTACATTTGCTGTTAAAGAATCTAATGCTGTTTTTGCTGCTACTTTAGAAATTCCTGCATCTGATGCCATTGCATCAACTAAATCTGATTTGTTCATAATTTTAAATTTAATTTATTGGTTAAATAATTAATTGCTTCTAATAAGCCTAACAAATATAGAAGGAATAAGGGTTTATGCAAATTTTTGGGTAAAAAAACACTTAATTTGTTAATAAATGTGTTAAAAATGTTAATAACCATGGCCATTTTATGCTTAAAATGAACAACCCTATATATAATAAGGGATTCAGAGCATTTTTGAATTTGGATAAAATGTATACCCATTTAATAAACTTTTCGAATCCATTTTTTTCTTTCCAGCGAGTTTTATACTGTCTATAATAAGGTAGCCATCTTTCGTTGCAATTTTCAATTCTTTTTTGGTCGAAACAATAATTCCAACAGCTAATTTATGCTTAGAGTATTCCTTTCTTACATCATATATTTTTACATTGATTTCTTCATCTTGATTTTGTAAAGTAGTCCAAGCAGCAGGATAAGGGTTTAGTCCTCTTATTTTATTATAAATAGTAATAAGGTCATCTGACCAATCTATTTCACAAGTCTCTGTATGAATTTTAGGTGCTGATTTTTCCTCTTTGGAAGGTTGCTTATAAGTCTTGACCTTTCTATTAGCAATCAAATCAATCGTTTTATTGACCAACTCAGAACCAAGGTTCATAAGTGTATTATGTAAGTCACCTAAGGTTTCATCAGATTTAATTTCAGTTTCTGATTGTAAGATGATTTCTCCAGTATCAATTTTATCATCAATGAAGAATGTTGTTACGCCGGTTTTAGTTTCACCATTAATGATTGCCCAATTTATGGGTGCAGCTCCTCTATATTCAGGAAGTAGAGAAGCATGGAGATTAAAGGTTCCATAATCCGGCATATCCCATACCACTTTCGGTAACATTCTGAATGCAACTATAATTTGAAGATTTGCTTTTAATTCAGCCAACTCTTCAATAAATATTTCGTTTTTTAAATTGGTAGGTTGTAAAACAGGCAAATTATTTTCTAGAGCAAACTTTTTCACTGCAGATTGATTCATTTTACGTCCACGACCAGAAGGCTTGTCAGGAGCTGTAATAACACCTACAACATTTATTTTCTCTTCTAAAAGTCCTTTTAAGATTGCTACTGCAAACTCTGGAGTTCCCATAAAGACGACACGTAATTCCCTATTCAATTTTATTGATTTTATATTTATTATGCGAAGTTACGGTTAAAATATTTTTTTCTAAAAGTAATTGTAGATTAAATAGAACTTTATCTTTTGGCTGCTTAAAATGACTGATGATCTCTTTAGAAGATATCGAATTGCAATTATGTAATAGGTCTATTATTTCTTTTGAAAGATCTTCTGTGGAAGTGTTTTTATTTTTATTAGAAATACAGACATCACAGATTTCACAATTACTCGTATCTGATTCATTAAAATAGGCGAGAAGTTGCTTACTTCTACATATAGTAACATCTTCTATAAATTCAATCAATCGATTTACCTTAAATAATTTTAATTCATTCCGCTTAATTACATTTCTTGAAATATGATTTATAGTAATGTTGTCTTCCCTTGGAACCAAAAACTTTATTTGAGTGTTATTATTAGAGCCATGATATGAAACTAGTTGATGAGAATGAAACAGTCTCAATGAACTTATGATTTCTTTTAAAGAAATTTTCAACTGAGTTGATATATAATTCTCATTGATTGTTTTAAATGCGTCAAAAACCCCTCCATAGGTCCTTAATAATAATGTGATTAAATCTTTTTCAGAAGGATTGCTATCCATATATGTAAAGATTTCATTGTTAGAAACAATAAACTTTAGTTTTGATTTTCGATAAAAGCTTTCATTTAAAGAAATAATATGTTCTCTATCCAATACCTTGATTGCATTGTGAGTTTTTACAATGGGAATTTTATAATGATTGCAAAAATCAGTCAAATTAAAATCATAAATTTTGTCTAATAATTCACCATACGAAATCTGATAATAGTGATTTAGGTGAATATATACGCTCTTAACAAATTCAATTTTAGGCAATGTTTTTTTAGTTAGCATCTGTGTATCATAGACATCAGCTTTATTTTTAAGAACTACTGAAAAGGCTTTTTTTCCATCTCTTCCGGCACGACCAGCTTCTTGCATATAATTTTCGATAGAAAGAGGAATATTCACATGAATTACAGCTTTCACATTAGGCTTGTCAATTCCCATCCCAAAAGCATTGGTTGCAACAATAATTGGTTTTTTATCTTCCAGCCATTCATCATAAGATTTCATTTTATCAACATAATTCATTCCTCCATGGAAGAATGTTGATTGATAATTTAAAGAATTGAGTTGGTTTGATAACTCAACAGTTTGCCTTCTAGAATTGTTGTAGATAATTTTAGAACCTTTAATTTTTTTAAGGATCTGTTCGATTTTATAAAGTTTGTCTTCAACTTCAAAAATTTGATACGCGAGATTTGACCTGAAAAAAGATTTTTTAACAATTTTTGGACTTTCTAGGTTTAGATTAGTAATAATATCTTCCACAACTTTTTCCGTAGCAGATGCAGTAAGAGCAATTATAGGCGCTTTAGGATGAATTGTTCTAAGTATATTGATATTTAAAAATGAAGGGCGGAAATCGTGTCCCCATTCAGAGATGCAATGTGCTTCATCAATAGCAATAAGCTGAACGTTGAGTTGTTTTATTTTCTCTTGTATAAATTCAGATTGAATTTTTTCAGGAGATAAGTATAAAAATTTATAATTTCCAAATTGTAAGTTGTCAAAAGCATTGACAATCTCATCTTCTGATAATTGTGAAGTCAATGCAATTGCCTTTATATTTCTCTTTTTAAGATTGTTAACTTGATCATTCATCAATGATATAAGAGGAGAAATAACAATACAAGTACCTTCTTTAAGTAACGCTGGAATTTGAAAACATATTGATTTCCCACCGCTTGTAGGAAGTAATGCGATAGTATCATGCCCGTCAATTACATGATTAATTATTTTTTCCTGTGGATCAATGAAACTTGTGAACCCCCAATATTTTTCAAGTATGGATGCGGGAGTTTCCATAGATTTATAAAGATTCTAAAATATAGTCAGTACGTTCTTTTACAGTGCCGAATGGGACTTCTATAATTGTATAACCAAAATTTTCATAGATTTTTTTCAATGCAAAATGAATTTCAACAGATTCTTTATAACTTTCAAATCGTTCATTATCAGAAACATAAATATCTTCCCATGGAGGTAGTAAAAATATTTTGGTATACATATTTTCTTTACAAGCATCAGTAAAAATTGCATTGTAAGATTGCTGAAAGTAATCCATATAGCCAAGCACATCAGCAACACCTCTGTCAAAAAAAACAATCTTGTCTTCTAAGTTGTTAGAATCTTTAAATTGATTAATTCTACCATTTAAAAGTTTTAAATTAAAGCCTAATGAGTCATTTACTTTTGCAATAGGATTGGTAGATAAATCTTCAAGATTACCTTCATTTTTAGCCTCTAAAGTTAATTCACGAATGACTTCTTGATAACAAAAGTAATTTCGCTTATCAAGTTCTTTAATAATAGATGTCTTTCCAGTTCCGGGACCTCCTGTTATGACTATTTTTTCTTGCATGTTACAAAAATAAGCTATTGAGAATTGTTTTTATATTTTCTTCAAATTTACCAATTATAAATGTAATTTTGTATTTGATTTAATAGAAACATAGTTATAATATTTCTATTTAAATAGTATAACATAAAGTGTATGAGTGATAAAAATGATTTTTACGAAAAATTAAAAGAAAGACTTGATGCAACAACAACCTTTCCTTCAAAATATTTATATAAATTTATCGTTCCAGCTGATGATTTGAAAGTTAAAGAGATAGAATCAATTTTTAATTATGGTGGAGCAATAATAGATACAAAGTCTTCTAAAAAAGGCAAGTATACAAGCGTTTCTATATTGATTGAAATGCAAAACTCTGATGAAATAATCTCTAAATATAAATCGGCAGAAAAAGTTGAAGGTATTATTTCTTTATAATTTTTTTAACAGATATACTTATAAATAAAGAATAAATTGCGCACTAACTTTAAATTATTAATTGCTTGAATATTTATTTTCATACTCAAAAAAAAAACAATGACTTTTAAAAACATTCTGTTCTTTCTTTTTACATTCTTATCTATTCAATCCTACGGACAAGAAAGTGATAAAGTTCTTTTTACAATAGGAGATGATGAAATTTATGTTTCGGAATTTTTAAGCGTTTATAATAAAAATATTGATATTGTAAAAGATGAAAATCAAAAAGATATTAATAACTACTTGGATCTATTTGTCAATTATAAGTTAAAAATAAAGCAGGCCTACGATTTAAAATTAGATACCATTCAATCTTATCAATCTGAATTAAAAAGTTATCGAAAACAATTAATGGAACCTTATTTAAGGGATCATACGATTCTTGAAAAATTGGTTAAAGAAGCTTATGACAGAAGTCTACTTGAAATAAATGCGAGTCATATACTTGTAAAAGTAAATGCTAAATCTTCCGCTAGTGATACTTTAAAGGCATTTAATAAGATTACAGATGCTCGGAATAAAATAATAAATGGTGCAGATTTTGTTGAAATCGCTAAAACTTATTCTGATGATCCTTCTGTAAAGGAGAATGATGGAAATTTAGGATATTTTTCTGCTTTTAACATGGTTTATACTTTTGAGAGTATTGCTTTTAATACTCCATTAAATAGTGTTTCACAACCTTTTAAAACGAGATTTGGTTATCATATTATCAAAGTATATGATATTCGAAAAGCTAAGGGAGAGATTGAAGCTTCTCATATCATGATTAAAGATGATTCGATTGAGTCTATTGAGAAAATAAATTCAATTTATAAGCAATTGAATGACGGTGAAGATTTTGTTTTTCTTGCCAAAAACGTTTCTGAAGATACTTTTTCTGCTAAACAAGAAGGTTCTTTGGGAAGGTTTGGAACTGGGAAAATGGTAAAAGAATTTGAAGAAGTAGCGTTCTCATTAGAAAAAATAGGAGACTATTCTAAACCTTTTAAATCAAAATTTGGTTGGCATATTATTAGGTTGGATGCTACATTTCCAATTGAGAGTTATGATGTTGTAAAAGAGAAACTTACAGCCAAAGTAAGAAGAGGAAATAGGTCTAATTTTATTAATAATTCAATTGTCCATAAACTAAAGGATCAGTACGAAATTAAGGTTGATGAGTTAATTTTAGAACAATTAAATACGAATACATATTCTCTGAATAAAGAGTCCTTAAATGTATTGTTAACAGTCCAAGATGAAAATAGTACTATACAAGATTTTTTTCAATTTTTAAATAATAGAGAGGTTACTAAACCATTGTTTGAAGCGTTTAAAGACAAAGTTGTATTGGATTATTATAAGAATAATATTGATAGCGAAAATAAAGAATTTGGATCTCTATATAGCGAGTATAAGGATGGTTTATTATTATTTGAATTAATGCAAAGCCGTATTTGGGAGAAATCTAAAGATACGTTGGCTCTTAAAAATTATTATACGGATAATTTATTTAAGTATAAGTCTGATAAAAGTATAGTAGGAACGCTAGTTGTAAGTCCTGATAAAAAAACTGCGAAACTTGTCAGAAAGCAATTTGGAAAGAATAAGTCTATAGAAGATGTCAAAATCTTTGTACAAAATATAGATGCATCAAGTGTGATACTAAAATCAGGAATATTTACAGAAAATAATGAGTTGCTTCCATCTGAGTATACGCTTGCAAAAGGTATTTCAAAAATACATGAAGTAAATGGGAAATTTATTTTTGTGAAGTCTGATGAGATTGTATTAGCAAGACAGCAAGAATTTGAAAAAATTAAAGGGAAGGTAATCAGTGATTATCAAGATTATTTAGAGAAAGAATGGATTCAGGACTTACGTGAAACTTACACAGTACATATTAATGATTCGGTTGTCGAGGCCATAATTAGCAAACATAGCAAGTTGTAGATGAGAAATGCGATTTACATAGTTATATTTTTATTGATAGTCTCTTGTGAGTATATGCCTACAATTAAGGAGAAAATTAGTGAGACACCTCCTATTGCTAGAGTTAACGACATATTTTTATTTAAAGAAGACGTTCAAGACCTTTTTAAATCAAATGTCTCTGAACAAGATAGTATCCTTATTATTAAAAATTATATTGATTCTTGGGCAAAACAGCAATTGCTATTGTATCAAGCCGAAATTAATCTAGAAATCGAGTCGCTAGGATTTGAAAAATTAGTAGAAGATTATAGATCGACTTTATACATCAATGCTTATAAAGAAGCACTCGTTTCTAATAAATTGGACACAATTGTTTCAGATACACAAGTAAAACAGTTTTATTTATCAAGTTATGAAAATTTCAAACTCAATGAAGAACTTGTTCAGTTAAAATATATTCATTTTAATAACAATAGAAGTGACGAAAAGAAGTTAATTAAATTGTTTAAATCAAAGAAGAATGAAGATATTGAGGAACTTGAATCCATGCAACTTGAGTTTATATCATATAATTTTAACGATTCAATTTGGGTGAATTATAATGAGGTTTTCAATAAGATTGATGTTTTAAAAGACGTCCCTAAAAATGTTGTTTTAAAAAAATTAAAATTTATTCAAAAAGAAGACTCATTAGGATTATATTTGATAACTGTAAAAGACGTTTTATTGAGGAATGATACAGCGCCAATAAGTTATATCACTCCAACTATAAAGCAGATTATCTTGCAGAAAAGAAAATTAGAATTATCAAGAAAAATAGAAATAGATTTATTAAATGATGCGATTAAAAATGAAAATTTTGAAAAATATAAATATGATTAAAAAAGTAGTATTAGTAGCAATATATATTGTTGGAATTAATGGTTTTTCTCAAGAAAGAGTTAAGGTTGATGGTGTTGCTGTTGTCGTAGGTAAGAATATCGTGCTTGATTCAGACATAGCGAAATTTAAACTAGAAGTTGAGCAGAGAAGTGAAGGGAAAATTCAGATTTCTGATTGTGAAATGCTTGAGGAAATAATGACACAAAAGTTGTTATCACATCATGCTGTAATTGATAGTATTGTTGTTACTGATGATGAGGTTGAGAAGCAAGTTGATCGAGTTTTAGGATCTTTTACACAACAATTGGGAACCATAGATAAAGTCATTGAGTTTTATGGATTTAATGACGAGGATGATCTTCGTAAAGAACTTTCTGATGTCCAAAAAGAACAAATGCTTACTCAACGTGAAAGAACAAGTATCGTTGAAAATGTAGAAGTTACTCCAGATGAGGTTCGTACTTACTTTAATAATTTAAAAGAAGAAGGAAGCTTACCAGAATTGGGTGCAGAAATTGAATTATCTCAGATTGTTATTTATGCTCAACCAAGCGAAGAAGAGAATAAAAGAATAATTGATAAGCTGACTAAAATAAAAGAAGATGTAGAGGCAGGTTCTAGCATGCAGATGAAAGCGCTTTTAAATTCAGATGATCCTTCAGTATCAGGAACTGGTCCAGGATCAGGAGGGTTCTATTCAATTACTCGTGAAACTGGATTTGTGAAAGAATTTAAAGAAGTTGCTTTTAGTATGGATGCAGGGGAAGTATCAGAACCTTTTAAAACACAATTTGGTTATCATATTATCCAAGTAGAAAAAATAAAAGGACAACAGATTGATATTCGTCATATTTTAATTCAACCAGAAATAGATGAGGATAAATTATTGGATGCAAAAAGCACTCTTGAAAAAGTAAAAAAAGATATAGCTGAAGGAGTTTTGACGTTTGAAGATGCAGTAAAAGAATATTCTGAAGAGGAAGCTACTAGAACCAATAAAGGAGTTATTGTAAATCCAGCTACTGGAGATTCACATTTTGAATTGACACGTATGGATCCTACCTTATATAGCCGTGTTTCAAGTTTAAATGCTACAGAAGTTACTGATCCTTTTTATGATGAAACAAGAGAAGGAGAAAAAATGTTTAAGATTCTTCTTTTAAAATCCAAAACGGATGCTCATAAGGCAGATTATTCGAATGATTATGTAAAGATTCAGCAACTAGCAACTCAAAAGAAACAAGAGGAGACAATTGATAAATGGGCAAAAGAGAAAATTAAAGGTACTTATATAAAAATAAACGAAGGGCATAAAGATTGTACTTTTGATAAAAATTGGAGTAAAAAATAATTTAATGTCAGATGTTTCAGAAATAAATGAGTTAAGGGAAAAGTACAAGCAGTTAAAAGCGGAAATTTCTAAGGTGATTATAGGTCAAGATGAGGCCGTAGATCATGTGTTATTCTCTATCCTTTCAGGAGGGCATTCCTTATTAATTGGTGTTCCAGGACTTGCGAAAACACTACTTGTTAATACCATTGCTGAAGTTATTGGATTGGACTTTAAAAGGATTCAATTTACTCCAGATTTAATGCCTTCTGATATATTAGGAAGTGAAATTTTGGGTGAGAATAGGACTTTTAAGTTTGTCAAAGGACCTATCTTTTCTAATATTATACTAGCTGATGAAATTAACCGTACACCTCCTAAAACTCAAGCGGCACTTTTAGAAGCAATGCAAGAACGTACAGTGACAGTTGCAGGTGTGCACCATAAACTTTCATTACCATTTTTCGTTCTAGCAACTCAGAACCCTATTGAGCAAGAAGGAACTTATCCACTTCCTGAAGCACAACTTGATAGATTTATGTTTTCAATTAATCTTGATTACCCAAGTTTTGAAGAAGAAGTTATGGTTGTAAAAAACACTACTTCAGATAGAGAAGTGAAACTTAATTCTTTATTGAATAGCAGTGAAATCATTCAATATCAAAAATTAGTAAGACGTATTCCTGTTGCTGATAATGTAATTGAATATGCTGTGAAATTAGTTTCAAAAACACGTCCAAATACTCCAATGGCACCTGAAAATATTAATAATTATATAGATTGGGGAGCAGGACCAAGAGCTTCCCAAAACCTTATTTTAGGAGCAAAAGTGAATGCTGCAATTAATGGAAAATTCTCTCCAGATATAGAAGATGTAAAAGCAGTTGCATTTCCAATATTACGCCATAGAATTGTAAAAAATTACAAAGCTGAAGCTGAAGGGATTACAGAGGAAGAAATTATTAAGAGTTTATTATAATTCTTCTTTTTCAAAGAAGCTAAACATGTTTCCTCCATACTTTTTAGAATAAGTAAAGTGCTTATTATCAGAAACATCAGTATGTTTAGAATGTTCTATAATTAAAACACCTTCTGTATTTAAGAGTTCATTTTTAAAAACTAATTCTACAATATTTTCAAACTTTTCTTTTTCAAAATCATAAGGAGGATCTGCAAAAATGATATCACTCTTTAAACGAGTTTTTTCTAAAAACTTGTATACATCGCTTTTATAAGCATCAATTGAAACATCAAGGTTTTTAGCAGTAGTAGAAATAAACTTTACACATCCATAATATGCATCAACTGCTGTAATATTAGTACAACCTCGTGAAGCAAATTCATAACTGATGTTTCCAGTTCCAGAAAACAAATCAAGGAAAGAAACTTGGTCAAAATAGTAGGTGTTGTTTAAAATATTAAACAAAGCTTCTTTTGCCATGTCTGTTGTCGGTCGAACAGGTAAATTTTTCGGAGCAAAAACTCGCTTGCTTTTATGTATTCCTGAAATAATTCTCATGAGTGTTGGTTAAGAAGTACAAAGTTCGAATGGTCAGGAACTCCAAATTTTTCTTTTATTGAATATGAAGGTTCGTAAAAATTGATATTTCTTATGTACTTGTATACAATTGAATACAGTTCAGATTCTTTTTCAATATCGCCCATAAAAGTTAATAAAAACTCTTCAGGATTAAGATGTAACTGCTCTGCAGTAAAAAGGATATAGTAAATAAAATCTTCCTTAGTACTGAAGTTAAACGAATTATAAAATTCTAACTTTTTTTGTTTTAGTATGATAACCTGAAAAAAGTCTCTCTCTACATTTACGATAAAATGCATGCTTTCTGAATTGGTATATTTTTTTAATAGATTTTCAACCAATATTGTAGAAGAATGCTTGTAATCAAAACTACCAAATTTATCAAACAAGAAATTATTTAAATATACTGAAGGTATATAAACATTGATCATTTCAATGTTTTTAAACGTGTCATAGGTGATAAAATCATTTTTTAATACTTTGATAGTATATTGTAAATACGCGGCTAAATTTTCTTCGTTAAAAAAAGGTTTAGGGACAATAGAGGAAAGATTGTTAGAGTGAACAACACTTATAGAATTATATCCATTAGACAGTACCTTATTAGAGTCGAATAAGGTCGTAATAGAATCTATTTGATCTTGAGGTGTTGTGTGATTAGAATATTCTAAATCTTGCATAAGAACATACTCTTCGTTGTTTTTGTCAAAAACACAAAAAGAAAATCCATCCGACCGAAGTAGGATGGATAAATGTTTATTTTCTAAACTTAAATTTTCTATGACTTATTTTTTAATTAAGGCTTGAATTTCTGCTTGATCATAATCTGTAGGCCAGTTTCCGCTATCACTTACTTCGTCAAGAGAACCTACCTTTACGACACTTCCTTTAACTTGGTCATTGGCATATGCTTCTAACTCTTGTTTAATTAAACCTGCATCCATTCCGGCAAGAACCACTTTTTTATCAACACTTACTTCATATACTGGAGCCATATAACCATGCATTTTCTGCACTTCTCCTAGTTTCATAGTAAACTCTGTATCTGTGTCTGGAACTTTCATCATAGTTTTATAATTTTTTCCTACGAATGATGCTCTTACATCGGTATATCCTGTCGTATCAACTACCCTAAACTCTTTTTCGACAGATAATCCTCCACCTACATTAATTGTTCTTGTTTCATTTCGTGCCTCTGTTACTGCAAACTTAGCAGTATCAATAAATTTTACTAGATCAGCACCATTAGGAGCATATTTTCCAGTTACTCTTTTATGAGCAGTTTGACCTTTACGAATCATTTTTAAATTATCAATTACTTTACTGTAACGTTTTGTTTTCTCTTGATTAAATTTTATTGGAGTCATAACTCCTTGATAAGAAAGATATGCTAACAAAGCAGCAATTATTAAAAGTGCTATTGAAATTAATGGCTGTACTTTTTTTGGCACAAATTTTAAGATTGCTTTAGCAATAAAATAACAAGCTACAATTCCTAATAAAAAGATTAAGATAATTTTCAACATTTGATAATAATTTTAGATTGATTTACGCAAACTTACAATTTTTTTTCATTGTTAAAAATTTTTAGACATAAATCAATTTGTATCTTTGAGCTTTTAACCAGATTAATGACCAAAACAGCTTCCGAATTTTACAATCAACTGATAGAATCATTTCCGTTTAAACCTACAGAAACTCAGAATCTTTTGCTATTGCAATTGTCCGAATTCATTTTTGATAAAAATGAAAAAGGATTATTCTTGTTGAAAGGGTATGCTGGAACTGGAAAAACAACAACAATAAGTACCGTTGTTAAAGACTTATGGAAAACAGGAAAAAAATCTGTAATGCTTGCGCCAACTGGAAGAGCAGCAAAAGTTATTTCTAATTATGCTGGTAGACAAGCTTTTACAATCCATAAGAAGATATACCAACCTAGAAAAGCGAAAAATGGAGGCGTAAATTTTGTTTTACAGACGAATAAACATACCAACACCTTTTTTATAATTGATGAGGCTTCCATGATTTCTGATGCTACTCATAATTCAAAATTGTTTGAAAACGGCTCATTGTTAGATGATTTAGTTTCTTATGTTTATTCAGGCTCAGGATGTAAATTGATTTTAATAGGAGATACAGCACAATTACCACCAGTAAAATTGGATTTAAGTCCTGCATTAGATAAAAATAACCTTTCATTAAATTATATGAAAGATGTAAATGAAATTGAACTAAGTGAGGTTATGCGCCAGCATTCCGATTCTGGAATTCTTGTAAATGCTACTGAGTTAAGATATAAACTCTCTGGATATGGAGATTATAATTTTAAATTTCAACTTGGTTTTTCTGATATTACACGATTAGTTGACGGATATGACATTCAAGATGCAATTACAGTTGCGTATGATAATGATGGAGTAGAGGACACCGCATTTATTGTCCGTTCCAATAAAAGAGCCAATCAATACAATCAGCAGATCCGAGGTAAAATAAGAGGTCAGGAAAATGAGATTTCGACGGGAGATTATGTAATGGTTGTAAAAAATAATTATTTCTGGCTTGATGATTCATCTGATGCTGGATTTATTGCCAATGGTGATACCTGCGAAATATTAGAAATAAGAAGTATCAAAGAACTGTATGGTTTCCGATTTGCCGAAGTAAAAATTCGTATGATTGATTATAAAGGACAACGACCTTTTGATACTGTTTTATTATTAGATACCTTAACTTCAGAAACGCCATCACTTCCTTATGAAGAATCTAACCGATTGTATCAAGAAGTTGCGAAAGATTACGAAAGTGAGAAATCGAAGTATAAAAAATTGTTGGCTATAAAAAAGAATAAATATTTTAATGCACTACAAGTCAAGTTTTCTTATGCTATGACTTGTCATAAATCACAAGGTGGACAATGGAAAACTGTATTTATTGAACAGCCATATTTGCCAGAAGGGCCTAACAAAGAATATTTGAGATGGCTGTATACTGCAGTCACTAGAGCACAAGAAAAATTATATTTAATAGGTTTTAAAGATGATTTTTTTGAGGAATAGAGAATCATTTTTAACCCAAAATATTTTTGCTATTAAATTTTTGTATAAAATTAAGAATTCAATAGTTTGCTTTATGACTACTAAAACTTATTATTGCACTCTGAATTAAATTCATATGATAAAACCGACTACAATTAAACCTCCTAAAGTTGCTAAAAAACCAAAAGAATTAGTTATACATGGAGATGTAAGAAATGACAATTATTATTGGTTGAACGAAAAAGAAAATCCAGAGGTAATTGATTATTTAAATGCTGAAAATGATTTTTTTGACAAAATGACTTCACATACTAAGAATATGCAGAAGGATTTGTTTGACGAAATGAAAAGCCGGATTAAGGAAGATGATCAATCAGTTCCGTATTTAAAGAAAGGTTATTTTTATACTACACGCTATGAAAAAGGGAAACAGTATCCTATTTATAGTCGTAAGAAAGACACTTCAAGTGCTCAAGAAGAAATTCTTTTCAATGTAAATGAATTGGCTGAAGGTTTTTCATATTATAATTTAAAAGGATTGTCTGTTAGCCCAAATAATAAATTGATTGTTTATGGAATAGATACTGTCAGTAGAAGACAATATACGCTAGAGTTTAAAAATTTGGAGACTGGAGAAATCTATCCAGATAAAATTGAAAACACTATAGGATCTGCTATTTGGTCAAGTGATAATAAAACAGTTTTCTATACCAAGCAGCATACAGAAACTTTACGTAGTGAAAAAATTTATAGACATGTTTTGGGAACAGATACTTCTACGGACGTTGAAGTGTATTATGAATCAGATGAAACTTTTGGGACATTTGTTTATAAAACCAAGTCTGAAAAATATATTGTTATTGGTTCTTTTAATACGATTTCTACCGAATATAAAATTTTAGAAGCTGATAATCCAACTGGAGAATTCAGAGTGTTTCAGCCTAGAGAAAGAGATCTAGAGTATAGTATTGCTCATTATAATAGTGATTTTTATATTCTTACCAATAAAGACAACGCAACTAATTTTAAATTGATGAAAACTTCTGAGAATTCTACTTTAAAGGAGAATTGGTCAGATGTAATTTCACATAGAGAAGATGTGTTGTTAGAAGACATTTCAATTTTTAAAAGACACTTGGTTATTGAAGAAAGGTCGAACGGATTGAATAAGATTCGCATTATCAATTGGGAAACCAAAGAAGATTATTATTTACCATTTGAAGAAGAAACTTATTCTGCAGGAGTTTTTTTTAACTCAGAATTTGATACAAATATAATTCGATATGGTTATAATTCTATGACGACTCCTAGTTCGGTGATTGATTTTAATATGATTGATAAGTCAAAAGAAATTAAAAAAGAACAAGAGGTTTTAGGAGGAGAGTTTTATAAACATAATTATACAAGTGAAAGAATATGGGCTGAGGCACGAGATGGTGAAAAGATTGCAGTTTCCCTAGTTCATAGAAAAGATACCCAATTAAACGAAAACACTCCTTTGCTCTTGTATGCCTATGGATCTTATGGCCATACTATAGATGCTAGTTTTAGTACAACAAGATTAAGTCTGCTAGATAGAGGATTTGTGTTTGCAATTGCACATGTACGAGGAAGTGAGTATCTGGGAAGAAAATGGTATGAAAATGGAAAATTGTTGCACAAGATGAACACTTTTACTGATTTTATAGATTGTTCACAATTTTTAATAAATAATAAATATACATCACCTGGCCATTTATACGGAATGGGAGGTTCTGCTGGAGGCCTATTAATGGGAGCAGTCGTAAATATGGCTCCAGAATTATATAATGGGATAATTGCTGGAGTGCCATTTGTTGATGTGATTACTACAATGCTAGATGATTCAATACCACTTACTACAGGAGAATATGATGAATGGGGAAATCCTAATAACGAGGAGTATTACAATTATATAAAAACATATTCACCTTATGATAATGTTAAAAATATAAAATTACCTAAGTTAATGATTACTACAGGTTTACATGACTCTCAGGTGCAATATTATGAGCCTGCTAAATGGGTTGCTAAACTTCGTGAGCAGACTGTAAATACTAATTTAATATTATTCCATATTGATATGAGTACTGGCCATGGAGGAGCTTCAGGCAGATTTGATAGTCTGAAAGAAGTGGCTCGTGAGTATTCTTTTCTACTTGATTTAGAAGAAGACAGAAGCTAATTAAAAAAAAAAGTGTAGATTTGCCCCTTGTAATTGACTATTAATTCATGAAACGAAATTTAAGTATACATCAAAATATACTAGGACTAATTGGTGAGACACCAATGATAAAATTAAATAAAATCACTCAAGATTTAGAGGGTGATTTTCTAGTAAAATTTGAAGGATATAACCCTGGACATTCGACTAAAGACCGAATAGCACTTTATATAATTGACCAAGCCGAGAAAAAAGGCCTTTTAAAACCTGGAGACACTATTATTGAGACTACATCTGGAAATACTGGATTTAGCCTTGCAATGGTAAGTATAACAAAAGGTTATAAATGTATTTTGGCAGTTAGTTCTAAGTCATCAAGTGATAAGATTGATATGTTGAAAGCTATGGGAGCCAAAGTTTATGTATGCCCTGCAAACGTAAGCGCTAATGATCCTAGATCCTATTATCAAGTAGCGAAAAGACTACATTCAGAAACTGCCAATTCAATATATATAAACCAATATTTCAATCAATTGAATATTGATGCTCATTATGCTTCTACTGGCCCAGAAATCTGGAAACAAACACAGGGAGAGATTACACATTTAGTTGCTGCTAGTGGAACTGGTGGAACTATTTCTGGAACTGCAAAATATTTAAAAGAGCAAAACCCAAATATTAAAATTCTAGGAGTTGATGCTTTTGGATCCATTTTGAAGAAATTTCATGAAACGGGTGAGTTTGATGGAAATGAAATTTATCCTTACCGAATTGAAGGTTTAGGAAAAAATTTAATTCCTACTGCTACTGATTTTGAAATCATTGATAAGTTTGAGAAAGTTTCAGATGAAGAGAGCGCCCATAGAGCAAGAGAAATTGCTTTAACTGAGGGTATTTTTGCAGGCTATACAAGTGGTGCAGCATTGCAAGCAGTAATACAATATGCCGCTAAAGGAGAATTTGATAAGAACAGTAAAGTTGTGGTAATATTCCCTGATCATGGTTCACGTTATATGAGTAAAGTATATAGTGATAACTGGATGAGAGAACAAGGTTTTTTTGACAGTCAAAAACAAGAAAATGCTACTATAGAATTTATTAAATAGCATTATTTAAATATAATTTTAATATTGGGTGTCGTATTCGACACCCTTTTTATTTGACTATTTGCCAAAAAAACAGTTAATTTGTAATCGTAAAAAACAGGGAAAAATGATTATTTTTACATTTATTAATATTTAAGAATGAGAGATTTATTTGAAAGAATAGTAGAGGATAAAGGGCCTCTTGGTAAATGGGCTAAACAAGCTGAGGGATATTTTGTATTTCCAAAATTAGAAGGACCTATTTCGAATAGAATGTCCTTTAATGGAAAAAAGGTTATTACTTGGAGTATAAATGATTACCTAGGTTTGGCAAATCACCCAGAAGTTTTAAAAGTTGATGGAGAAGCTGCTTTAGAACACGGTATGGCATATCCAATGGGTGCTAGAATGATGTCTGGTCATACTCCTTACCACGAACAATTAGAGCGGGAATGTGCAGAGTTTGTGGATAAGGAAAAAGCATATTTACTAAATTTTGGATATCAAGGAATCATGTCTGCAATAGACGCTTTGGTGACTAAAAATGACATCATTGTATATGATATGGATACGCACGCTTGTATTATAGATGGTGTTCGTTTGCATTCAGGAAAACGTTTTGTATATCGTCACAACGATATGGAGAGTTTTGAGAAAAATATAAAACGTGCAACTAAAATGGCAGAAAAAACTGGTGGTGGAATATTAGTGATTTCTGAGGGAGTTTTTGGAATGCGCGGTGAACAAGGTCGTCTTAAAGAAATTGTAGCTTTAAAAAAAGAATATAACTTTAGATTGTTAGTAGATGACGCGCATGGTTTTGGAACTTTAGGAAAATATGTAAGAGGGACCGGTTTTGAACAAGACGTGCAAGATGATATTGATGTATATTTTGCTACATTTGCAAAATCTATGGCAGGTATTGGCGCTTTTTTAGCAGGAAACAAAGATGTAATTCAGTATTTACAATATAATATGCGTTCTCAAACGTTTGCAAAATCATTGCCAATGGCCATGGTAAAAGGCGCATTAAAACGTTTAGATATGTTGCGTACCATGCCAGAATTAAAAGAAAAGTTGTGGGAAAATACTAATGGTTTGCAGTCTGGTTTACGCGAAGCTGGTTTTGATTTAGGAACTACACAAACTTGTATTACGCCTGTATTCTTAAAAGGAGATATACCAGAAGCAATGGCAATGGTAAATGATTTGCGAGAAAATCATGGTATTTTTTGTTCGATCGTTGTTTACCCTGTAATACCGAAAGGATTAATTATATTAAGATTAATACCCACGGCAACCCATACGCAAGAGGACATAGATGAGACAATTACCGCATTTTCTTCAATAAGAAGTAAATTAGAAAAAGGAATTTATAAAAGAATTGGAGCAACAATGGTCTAATTTTTTTCTCATATAAAAAACCTCTGAAATTTCAGAGGTTTTTTTATACATTATATTTAATAGAATTGTAAATTTATAATGCAATTCATATATTTGTTATATGTCAGATAAAACCACATCAAAAAATAGAGCTACACTCACAAGTAGTGACTTTCAGGGTGCCAATTCCAATCAAGAATTATTGTCTATTATTGATGGAAAAAAGATCCCATTCAATAAGGTTTTAAAGAGATTGAATTACGAAAAAGAGTTACGCGAGTTACAAGTTGAACTGGTTAAACTGCAACAATGGATTTCTAAAAACAAGAAACGAGTAATCGTTATTTTTGAAGGTCGCGATGCAGCAGGTAAAGGAGGGAATATTAGACGATTTTCTGAACATTTGAATCCTCGATCTATGCAGACTGTTGCACTTACAAAGCCTACTGAAACGCAATCAGGACAATGGTATTTCAGACGTTATATTAAGAAATTACCAAATCCTGGAGAAATAGCTTTTTTTGATCGTAGTTGGTATAATCGCGCTGTAGTAGAACCAGTTATGGGTTTTTGTGATGATAAACAATATAAAAAATTTATGGTACAAGTGCCAGAGTTTGAGCATATGCTTTATGAAGATGAAATTACAATAATTAAATTTTGGTTTTCAATTTCTAAAGATGTGCAAGAAAAACGTTTTAATGCGCGTCTTGCAAACCCTTTAAAAAGATGGAAATTTAGTCCTGTAGATCAAAAAGGGCAAACACTTTGGGATGACTATACAATTTACAAGGAACAAATGTTTACCAACACACATACTGCATATAGTCCATGGATAATTGTTAAAGCAAACAATAAAAAGGCTTCTCGATTAGAAAGTATTAGATATGTACTTTCACAATTTGACTATGAAGGCAAGGATGAGGCTAAAATTTCCTTGCATCCAGATCCTAATATTGTAATGCGCTACTTTCGTTCAAATAAACAAATAGACTAGAGTATGGAAAGATTAAAATTCACACAAGAGATAGTTGAAAAATTAAATTCCACTAAAGGTTTAGTTGCTTTATTCTCTAAAGAGCCACTAAACTATTCGAAAACACTTAGGTTTATTGACTATGAAAAAAAGTTAAGGAAACTCCAAATTGAAATGGTCAAGTTGCAAACATGGGCAATTCAGAATAATGAGCGTATTATTATCATTTTTGAAGGAAGAGATGCTGCAGGAAAAGGAGGGGCAATTAGAAGATTAACAGAGCGAATAAATTCACGTAATTATGAAATTGTTGCACTCTCTAAGCCGACAGAAGAGGAGTATTCACAGTGGTATTTTCAACGATATGTTTCTAAATTCCCAAAAGGAGGAGAAATTGTTTTTTTTGATAGAAGTTGGTATAATAGAGCTGTCGTAGAGCCAGTAAATGGATTCTGTACAGAAGAAGAGCATGAAATATTCATGAATCAAGTGAGTAGTTTTGAAAAAATGGTTACAGAGTCAGGCACACGAATTGTAAAAATGTATATGTCTATCTCTAAGAGAGAACAGGCTAAACGATTTGATGAGATAAAATCTGATCCATTGAAGCAATGGAAAATGACTGCTGTTGATAAGAAGGCGCAAGAATTATGGAATAGTTATACTTTCTATAAAAATAAGATGTTTGCCAAGACTAAAGAGAATGGAATTCCATTTAAAATTATCAGAGCCAACCGTAAGACTGAAGCAAGAATTGCAGTAATTCAGCATGTTTTAAAATCGATTCCTTACGATAAGAATATTGAAATTTAAATAACCGTTATTTAGAAACCTGTTGAAATATATAATTCATTTCTGCAGCAATCTGACGATTAGTTTCAAGATATTTTTCGCTCATGAATTCAGTATCATCAGATGATTTAGGATCTATATATGGTAAATGAAACCGTTGAGCCGCTTCTGGAATGAAAGGGCAATTTTCAGCAGCCGATGAACACGTAGTAATGGCTATAAAATGGGCTTTATTTATTTTATGATCATATAATTTTGAAAAACCTATTATAGGTTTTTTTATACCCTTGTATGAAATTTCATAGATAGGATTTTCATGAGAGAATTCTTTTAAAGTAAACTTAAAACCAACATCTTGTAATGTGCTAATTGTATTTCTATGAAATGCTGTTGTTTCAGTTCCTCCTGAATGACTTCTTATTCTTTTTAATTTATAAAATGAAATTGCGTAGTGTGCCCATACTTGAGCAAGTTGGCTCCTCCTAGAATTATGTGTACATATAAAATTCACTCTCACTTTATTAAACTTTTTTCTTTCGTCACTGATAAATTGAGCAATAGAATTTAGTAATACCTTTCTTTCAGTAGGGATTTCAAATTCTTTTATAGCATCATTGAAGAATTTTTTCGTTTTCATTGTTGAAGTTTCTATCATCCTAGTATTTTTGTGTAAAAATATACTTTTTATCAAATATGTATATTAAATTAAAATTAATTTATAGTTATCAAATATGAAACTTAAAAAAGGTGATAAAGTTGCAGTAATGGACGATGTACTAAAAGGCACTGTTACTTTCATTGATACAGATGAAGTTTCTATTGAGACTAGTGATGGATTTATAATGAAATTTTCTGAAAATGAATTGGTTAAGATAGGAATGGAGCAGTCAGAAATAGCAAAGTCAGTGATTGTTGATATGAGTACTTCTTACAAAGAAGATTATAAAAAGCAAACAAATAAAATCAAAATAAAGAGTAAAAAAGATGGTATTCCACCAATGGAAGTTGATTTGCATATTGATAAATTGACTAAATCCTCAAGAGGAATGGACAATTACGATATGCTATCTTTACAAATGGATACTGCAAAACACAAAATTGAGTTTGCCATAAGAAATAGAATTCCGAGAATTGTTTTTATTCATGGAGTAGGTGAAGGCGTATTAAAACAAGAATTAAATTATCTTTTTAACAATTATAATGTCAGTATTCAAGAAGCTTCCTATCAGAAGTACGGACTTGGCGCAACTGAAGTTTACATTAATCAAAAAAAGGAAATTAATTAAAAAAAATTATAAAGAAGTAATAAAACTGCCAAATAATTCTTCTGCATAAACTAACGAACTATTCCCATTCTCTAAAGTTAAATTTTGAAAACGGATTGTATGTTTATATCCAGTAAGAGTATTGGTATTGTCTAGTTCTTCTGTTGTTTCAATTATAATTGCACTAGAATCCCCAGTAACTCCAGTCCAATTTGACAATACCGAAGGCGCAAGAGGGGGAATATCTTCGCAGAAATAACTTTCTGACACATCTCCGTTAAATGTTCTATAAACTACATTGCTTGAGCTGATAGAGGTTGTTATAGGTGTTGCTGAAACTTCGTTTTTAATCTGTGAAGTTGTTACTATAATTATCAATGCCTCAGAATCACTTAATCGAAAAAGGGTATATGAATTATCTTTTAAAGGACAATTATATACAGTTTCACCAAATTCAAATGCTGGAACATCAAAATCTCCATCATCACAAGAAATTAATAAAACACAGGCTAAGAGTGAAAGAATTTTTTTCATTTAATTGATAATTTACTCGAACAAAAGTAATAGTTTTGTTGGTATTAATGTAAATAGAAGTAATTATTTTTAGTCAACTTGCAATATGGATAGAATTTATCTTGACAATGCTGCTACAACTCAACTGGATACTCGAGTTATCGAAGTAATAACAGATTCTATGGGTTCAATTTATGGAAACCCATCATCGATGCATCAATTTGGTAGATCTGCGAAGTCCAAAATAGAGAGAGCAAGAAAAAACATTGCAAAAATTTTCAATGCAAAAGCGAGCGAAATTGTATTTACGGCTGGAGGAAGCGAGGCAGATAATATGATTATTCATAATGCAGTAACGAATCTTGGTGTAAAACGAATTATTAGTTCTAAAATTGAGCATCATGCAGTTCTTCATACTTTAGATGCAGTAGCAAAGAAATACAAAACAGAAATTTTATATGTTGATCTATTAGAAAATGGTTCGATAGATTTAAATCATCTGGAAACTTTATTAACGTCTAATGATGAAAAAGCGTTGGTCTGTTTAATGTATATTAATAATGAAATAGGAACTATCCTTGATGTAAAAAGAGTTGGTTCTCTATGCCAAGAAAATAATGCATATTTTCATTCAGATACCGTACAAGCACTTGGTCATTACAATGTTGACTTAACAGAATTGAATATAGACTTCGCAGTAGCAAGTGCTCATAAATTTCATGGACCAAAAGGTGTAGGCTTCGCTTACTTTAAAAAAGGTTGTCTTGTAGAACCTATGCTTACAGGAGGGTCTCAAGAGAGAGGGACACGAGCAGGAACTGAGAATGTACATGGGATTATAGGAATGGAGAAAGCGCTGGAACTTGTATATGAAACTGTAGATGAAGATATAGCCTATATTAAAAATTTAAAATACTATTTTAAAGAGCAATTAGAAACTCATATTCCTGGAGTTTTATTTAATGGAAATCCAGAGGATATCGAAAATAGTACCTATTGCTTATTGAATGTTCGTTTTCCAGGAGAAAATCCGATGTTGCTTTTTACACTTGATATTAAAGGTATTGCTGCTTCAGGAGGAAGTGCTTGTCAAAGTGGAAGTAATAAGGGATCTCATGTCTTAAATGCTATATTATCACCAGAAGAGGCTAGCAAAACTTCCATTCGTTTTTCTTTTTGTAAACATAATACTAGAGAAGAATTGGATGCTGTTATTGAAATTTTGTTAGAAGCATTGCTTCGAAAAAAATAGAGCCTATCTCTGGAGACTATCGATAATGAGCACCTATTTCTTTACGAGAAGATATTGATAACTTACTATAAATATTATTAATATGTGTTTTTATAGTACTCAAACTGACAAATAACTTTTCAGCAATTTCTTTGTTTGATAGTTCTTGATTCATTAGTTCAAATACTTTTTGCTCTTGTGGAGAAAGTATTTCTTTATAATCAAGATTGTATTTTTCTTCCCGCGCTCTTTTGTAAAATATATAATTGATAATCAATGATATAAGTAGTAGAGTTCCTAATATATAAATGAGGCTTTTGTTATTGTATTTTGATTTTAATAAAGGGTATTGATCCTTGACAAGATCATTTTTATATTGAGAAGCGTAGGAAGAGTTTGTAGAACAATACAACGAATTAATAGAAAACTTGGGTAGCCAAGACCAAATCTATTTTATGGATGGTGTGTATCCACAACACAACAGTATTACTCATTATGATTGGATAAAAAAGGTACAAACAAAACATTTAAAAACCAATAATGGGCGCAAAAGAACCCATGTAAATGGAGTACTTTAGTTAGCAACATACGTAGAGGATGATCAGATAAACAGCCAAACCATGATTGCAGTGCTAATCTTAATTTTAGACAAACAAAAAGAAGGGAAAATTTATACAATCTTAGATAATGTAAGGTATTACCATTCAATAATTGTAAAATAATTTCTGAAAGAGCATCCAAGGATTGTCTTAAAATTTCTGCCTCCGTATCCTCCTAATCTAAATATTATTGAAAGACTTTGGAAAATTCTAAAGCTAAAAGTGGTCTACAATAAATTCTATCTCAAATTTGAAGATTTTAGAATAAAGGTACTTGAATTTTCAGAAAATAGAATTTTGTTAGACGACAAATTCAAAAATATGTTGACGGATAATTTTCAAATTATTAAACCCGCCTTTTCTGGTTCCTATTTGTAATGAGTATACATTTGATCGCTAGGATGGTCAAATCTGATAATATATCAAGATAAATCGATATGCTCGTAAATACTGACCTCAATAAGTTTTTTATATTGGTTAAATATGATTAACATTTATACAAAACAAGAAATAGTACTTCGGTATTATCGTTAAAGTAGAAGTCAGAGAGCTATCTCGAGAGAGTTAAAAATAAGCAGACTTATGGTCAAGAAATACATTGATCAGTTATCTCCAAAAAGGAAAAAAAGCCATAGGTAAATATTACTAAATTATCTGTACCAACGTACCATCTAGGAATACGTTCAAAAGTTCGTTTAACTCTTGAAGTACAATCTGCTATTGATTTGCTTTTAAAAAAAAACACAGAAAATAAATCCTTAGGATTACCTAAGTAGCTGTTAAAGAAAATAGACATTTACGAGTGGGTTAAATTCCAAGGATATACTGTTGGGTACACCAAGACTTGCAACTCCATTAGAAAAACGAAAGAAGCCTTTATTCGTCAGTCATACACCCCAGGAAGTAGCGGTGAATTTGATTGGGAAGAACTTAAGTTCCATATTAGATAAGAGTTCGTCTAACTTCAATTAGCGGTATTTAAAGCCTCTTACATTAATCATCGCTACGCAGTATTGTATTACGGAAAGTACACCTTGGAATTTATAAAATCTCATGTTGATTTTGACAGCCATATAGGAAGTCTTTATCAAGAATTGGTATAACACATTTATTTATCGGGAAAAATACTTAATCATTAAATTATAAAATATTTTCATTTTAAGTCATAAAAAAATATTAAATTTACTCCATATTTAACTTAATCCCCCTCTTATGAAAAAAATATACTTTTCTTTAGTATTATTTATGTGCTGTGTATACCATATTTCAGCACAAACCCCTCCAGAAATAACATGTCCTGGAGATGAAATCTATATAACAGACCCTGGTATATGCGATGGAACAGCAACATTTATAACACCTGTTGCAGTAGATCCAGAAGGAGGTGATGTAGTGGTTGCCCAAACATTGGGGTTGCCTTCGGGAAGTGAGTTTCCACTTGGAAATTCAACTATTGAATTCACAGCAACAGATGAAGATGGTGATCAATCTACTTGTCAATTTACGATTACGATAGTAGACAATCAAGATCCGGTTATCGATGTCGCTACATTAGTAGCTTTCACTGATGAATGTTTAGTTAACAAAAGTGATTTGACACCACCAACAGCAACAGATAATTGTGCAGGTACTGTTACTGGTACAACCAATTTTATAACCACTACAGCGCAAGGTACAACAACGATAATATGGACTTATGATGATGGTAATGGTAATACAACGACACAATCTCAAAATATAATTATTGATGATGTTACCGATCCAACTATAGACGCTGCATTGCCATTAATTATCAATGCAGAATGTGAAGTTACTAGTTTAACAGAACCTATACCTACCGACAACTGTAGTAGTTCTACAATAACTATTACAAATGATGCTAGTTTACCTATTTCAGGAGAAGGCACCACTACTATAGTAACTTGGACTTATGATGATGGTAATGGTAATACATCAACACAAACTCAAAGTGTGGTGATTGATGATGTAACGGCTCCTTTATTGGATGGTTCATTACCTGCTTCAATAACGGATGAATGTGAAGTAACTACATTACCTACTCCAAATACTACAGATAACTGTGGTGGTACAGTTACAATAACAAATGATGCAAGTTTGCCTATTACAACACAAGGGACTACTGTAGTTATTTGGACTTATGATGATAGTAATGGTAATACAACGACACAATCTCAAAATATAATTATTGATGATGTTACCGATCCAACTATAGACGTTTTATTGCCATTCTTTATCAATGCAGAATGTGAAGTTACTAGTTTAACAGAACCTATACCTACCGACAACTGTAGTAGTTCTACAATAACTATTAC
>JAWUZD010000005.1:0-46166 GCA_034110465.1 Mesoflavibacter sp. | reverse complement strand
GCTACGAAAGGCTATCGCATTACATATAATGATAATCACAGTGTCTTGCCATTCCATAAAAGAAACATTAACCGTACTTGGATAAAACTATTTAGCGCTAAGGAACTTAGTTCAATTGATGAAGAACAAGAAGCTTACTTGCGAGGATTAGTTTCTGGACAGAACTAACATTCAAATAACATATTATAATTTTTAGTTTGAGGCCTACTACTCGGCCGTATCTTGAATAAATATATTTGATAATTGTTATTACCTTATGGTAGTCTCCAACTAATAAAAAAGTTCTACAAAATTTCACGAGTCTCACTTCTGGTGCTTTAACATCTCATTCAAATCAATAAAAGGCAAAAACAACTCACTCTGATTCTTCACAATATACTTAAGCTCATCTTGAAACCTAGTTGCCGTTTCTCTTCCTGACTTGTCATTATCAAGAAAAAGGTTGATCCTTTGATACCCACCTTCCTGAATCAGGTTAAGGGTTCGATTGTAAGAACTAACAGAGTGCATCAAAATGGAATCACCGTGGATGCTTTCAGTCCTCATCAGAGTGAGAAGAGAAAGAAAATCTGTCATCCCTTCAAAGACGTTGACCACTCCATTAGTCTTAAAGCCTTTGATGAGGGTATCATTTTTTGCTATAAGGGATGACCAACTGAGCTACAAACAAAAAAAGCATCCACCTTGCGATGAATGCCTTTTATTCCTGGGGTAGAAGACCGGTCTCGAACCGGCGACCTCCGGAATCACAATCCGGCGCTCTAACCAACTGAGCTACAATCACCATTTAAACACTTTTGCAAGTGCGAGTGCAAATGTAATTATTTTCTTAATTACTGCAAACCTTTTTTTGTAAAAAAATCTATTTTAAATCAAATAAACTTTCTGTTGCTACGTAACGTTCTGCTGTAAAGCCTTCTGCGTATTCGCTATTAATTAGTCGTCCTAAATCTCTTGCTCTATATTTTATACTATCCGTAAAGTTCTTACTTGTAATTGGTGTTTCTGGCTCATTACTGTTTGGATCAAAAAATTGTGTTTTATAAGCTAAAACACTTTTCATTTTAATATCCATAAAACCAGTGATATCAACAACAAAGTCTGGCTCAATATTTTTCCATTGTATGTAATGGTATACTAATTTTGGTCGCCATTTTTTTTGTGGCTTACCTTCTACTTCGGTTTCAATTTTTACCAGTCCACTTAAAAAACAAGCATCACTTACCAATTTACTTCCTTTTCCGTGATCAATATGTCTATCGTCTATAGCATTGCATAATACTATTTCTGGCTGATACTTACGTATCATTTTTATAATTTCTAATTGGTGTGTTTTATCGTTTGTAAAAAAGCCATCGGCAAAACCTAAATTCTCTCTAACATGAACACCTAAAAATTCTGCCGCATTAGCTGCTTCTTCTTTACGTGTAAATTCTGTGCCACGAGTTCCTAATTCACCTTTGGTTAAATCTACAATACCAACTTTTTTTCCATTAGATATTTCTTTAGCTATAGTTGCACCACAACCTAATTCTACATCGTCTGGATGAGCTCCAAAAGCTAAAATATCTAACTTCATTTTATTTAGTTTCAAATGTTTTTAATTCATCTTCAGATAAATACGTCCATAACAGCATATGGCTTACTTTTTTTCCAAGTGTCATTTTAATAACTTTAACTTGTTTTGGGTTGTATTTCTTAAGTACTACTTTTAAAGGTCTTAATAAGTCCTTATCTGAAACCAAAGTTGTAAACCAAGCACATTGTGTTTTAACTAAATGGCTATCGTATATGTAATTTTGAATAAAAGCTTTTTCGCCACCTTTATACCATAACTCGTTAGCTTTACCTGAAAAATTACGTTGATTTTCTTCCTTTTTTAAACCACGCCATTTTTTTTGCGTTGCTTTAATGGCGTCTTCTTCTGTAGCATAAAAAGGTGGATTACAAACCGAAGCTGTAATTTTCTCATCGTCTTTTAAAATATGCTGAATAATATGTTGTGAATTAGCTTGATAACGAATAGCTATTTTTTCTGACAAACTATTTTTATCTACAATTTTCTTAGCAACTTCAATAGATTTTTTATCAGAATCTGATGCAATAAAATCCCAACCAAACTCAGCTTGCCCTAATAATGGATAAATACAGGTTGCGCCTGTTCCAATATCTAATATTTTTGCACCTTCGTTTAAATTTGAAACTGCAAGCACATCATTTAACTCGTGTAAATAATCAACACGACTTGGAATTGGTGGACATAAATGTGCATTGGGAAAATCCCAGTGCTTAATACCATAGTGAAGTCTTAACAAGGCTCTATTAAGTGTTTTAACAGCTTCTGCCTTAGAGAAATCTATAGTTTCTGTATTATAATCGTTTACAAAAATAAAGTCCTTTAGTTCAGGTGTTTTTTTTGCTAGCGTTTTTAAATCGTAATTGTTTTTGTGAGGGTTTTGTGGATGCAAAATATTGCGGTTTTAAGTGAAATGTATTAAAAAATCTATTTTCTAATATACTTATTATTTATATACTGCAAATATAAGTCTTTATATAATATTCTTTAAAGTATATAATTCTAAAATAGAAAAGAACACTATTCGTGCTCTTTTGATTTTTGTATAATTTCTTTTAAGCGAAGCTTTCTTGTTGCTTCTTCTTGCTTTTTTTTATTCATCTTCTTATCCAATAACCTGGAATGCTTCGCTTTATTTTTGGTGTTTTTTTCGCGTCCTGTTTTACCCATTTTTCTGGTTTAGATTTGATAATATTTTATTTTGCTCTTCCATTAAATCATTAAGTTTAGATAACAACTCTATATCTTTTGGCGTTTTAACCGTTTTATCTTTTATGTCTTGAGACCTTTCTCTTAAGCGATTCATTCCTTTAACAACAACAAATACGGTAAATCCAATAATAAAAAAATCTAAAAAGACTTCAAATAATTCGCCATAATAAATAGCGACTTCTTGTATTTTTATTGATTTATCTTCACTTAAAACAGATTCTCTTAAAACCCATTTTCTGTTTTGATAATTTAATCCATCAGTCAATAAAGACAAAGGAGGCAAAAATACTTTTTTAACCAAGACATCTATTACTTTATTAAAGGAAGCTCCTATAATAATACCAATAGCCATATCGATCATATTACCTTTTACAGCAAACTCTTTAAATTCTTTTAACAGTTTCATAATTATTACGTGAAGTATTTTTGAAACTAAAAATAACTTAGCAACAAGGCAATTAGAATTATTCTAATTATTTTTTGAATTATTTTTTGAATTATTTTTTGAATTATTATAAGCTCTAATCATTGTAAAAGCCCAAAAGAACACGCAAATAAATACAATAATAGAAAACCAAAAAATTTGATAATTACTTTCCATTATTAACTAATCTAAAATAAATTAAAACACCTAATAACGTTGGACACCAAAGACCTATAAAAATAGCTTCGAGCTTTCTTCCCAATAAAAATTGGTATTCAGCAAAAACAATAATCACTAAACATAACAATAGCATCAATAGATTTGCGATGCCTATTTTCTTTATAAAATCCATTATTAGTAAATGTATTTGTTAAAACTAAGTCAATAAAATTGATAATTACAAGTTTATTTAAAATTCAAATGTATTTATTTTTTGTAAAATTTAGCATATTTTCTATAAGAAAAGAATCCTAAAACAGCTAAAAGACCCAAAGTTGTTGCAATAAGCTTAAAGCTTAATATTTGATCTCCGCTAGCATAACTATGTAAACCTGCTAGATAGAAATTAACTCCAAAATAAGTCATTAAAATACTACCATAAGCAACAATAGACATTAGATTAAAAAGCCATCTACCTCTTAATCCTGGAACTAAACGCATATGGATTACAAAAGCGTATACCATAATACTAATTAAAGCCCAAGTTTCTTTTGGATCCCAACCCCAATAACGTCCCCAACTTTCGTTAGCCCATTGTCCACCTAAAAAGTTACCAATAGTTAACATAACCAAACCAACTGTTAAAGCCATTTCTGTAATGGTTGTTAATTCTTTAATATTTAAATCCATTTTGGCTTTTGTCTTATCTGTAGTCATAATAATTAATAGTAACGTTACAACTCCTAGAACCGCTCCTAAAGTAAATGGTCCGTAACTGGCTACAATTACAGCAACGTGAATCATTAACCAATAACTATTTAAAACCGGCTGTAAGTTTGCGATAGCTGGATCCATCCAATTCCAATGTGCAATCATTAAAATCATAGCGGTTACAAATGTTCCTGCCGCTAAGGTTAAATCTGATGTACTTACATTAAAAAATGATTTTATTTTATCCGATACACTAAGTCCTTTTAGCGCTGATTTCTTTTTTGTAACACCAATAGTTAGTGTAAAAAACATAGTTGCCCAAGCTACATAAATCATAGATTCATAAGCATCACTCCAAGGTGCGTGACCAGATATATACCAACGTGCAATTAATCCTAAAGTATGTACTATGAATAAACCAATAATTAAAATTTTAAAAATATTTACTGCTATACTTATCCCTTTACTTTTGTCTTTAAAAATCTGGACAATTAGTAAAATAAATAATATAATACCTGCAAATCTATACCAACTAAATAATTTCTTAAAAACATCAATTTTATTATAAGCAACTTCAGTATTAACTTTATCTTCGGATAACATTACCTCTACTCCTAATTTATTTTGAAGTTTAGTAAACTCGCTTAGTAATTTTTTAGATTTTGTAAAATCTTTAGTCTGCTTATCGTTGTTTAAATTGTATAAATAATAATCGAAACTCGACTGAATGTAATTCCCGTAAATAGTATCGTTAACTTGTTTTTTAAAGTCTTCGTTTTTATATTCGAAAGCAGAAATCCATTTGTTATTATCATCACCTGGAATAGGATATATTTTTAAAGCTCTTCCTTCTATTGCAGCAGATAATATACTAACACGTTCATTAGCTTCTGCAAATTCTTTTTGAATTCCTGATTTAATTTTTGCCGATGTAGCTTCCTCTAAATACGGATCCAATTTATATTTAAAATCGTCCGAAAAGAAATCTAATAATGTAGCATATTTTTGAGTTTTAGGAAGACCTAAAATAGTACGTAATGAATCTGCTTTTTGATAATTTAAATGAATTACTGGCACGTTATACCATAGCATTGGACTTTCTTGAATACTTAAAAAGACTTGATTAGCCGTTAAATCTGCATAAGTATCACTCTTAGAAATCTTACGTAACAATTCAGATGCGTAAGTATCTACTGGCATCATTCTACCACCAACATCTTGAATTACTAATTTTCCAAAATGATCTGCAATATCTTTTGGAGCAACATTAGCTATTAAAACAGAATCTATTTGTGCTTTAGTTGGCGCTTTACGTTCTTGGCGTTTGGTATGATCATGACCATCGTTTTCAGAATGTTGTACTTCTTTTGCTTCTTGTTCAGCTACTTGCTCTTGAACTTGGTCTGTAGCGTGATTGTGTCCATCGTGTTCAGAATGTTGTTCTTGTGCATTTGCGCTTAAAGTAAATGCTATAAGTAATACAGAAAGTAACTTTGCTTTTTTCTCTTTTGTTTTTTCTAAATAACGTTTTAAATCAGCAAAACGCGTTTTTTTATCAAATAGAATAGCCATCATTCCAAAGTATAATAAGAAATATCCAATGTAAGTAACCCAAGTTCCATAGAAATCATGATTTACAGACAAAATAGTTCTAGTTTCATTTTCGTCAAACTTTGCTTGGAAAAAACGATAACCTCTATGATCTAAAATATTATTCATAAATACCTTATAATCAAAATCTCCTTTTTCTTCATCTATAACCGTTACTTTACTCATAAAGGAAGCATATGCAGTAGCTGAACCAGGATAACGTTCTGCGACGAAATCGTTTAATTTTATGCTAAAAGGCAAGTCTAAAACTTTAGACCCATAACGAAAATCGAATTCTAATCCGCCAACTTCTACGCGTTCAAATTGATTATTAACTCCTAAACCACCAAGTAATAAAATGCGCTTTGTTTCGTTTTTAGTCGTAACTTTTAATACAACGCCATCTTCATCATTCTTTAATAATTTAGATTTCTGAACAATATCAAATTCACCTTTAGTTACTGGTTTTGGAAATACCATTTGCATTTCCCCAATAACATAACGAGAACGCAACATTAATGGTTGAATACTATCTTTATATAGTTTCCCTTTATTCATTGTTGCCATTTGAAGATATTCGCCTTCAAACGGTGATTGTATAAATAATTGTCCATTTTTAGAGCTAATATTTATGGCTCCTTCTTGGTAATTATTTAAAGCAATTAAGGTATTATGAATATTTTGGGCTTTTCCACCATCTTTTAGATAATGGTTATGTGGAGAACTATTTCCTGCTTCTACCATTTTTAAATACGAATCGCCTGTTTCTGACTCTACAATATCTTTTTCTGCGCCAAGCACAAATTTTTCTAATTCTATGCTAAAAGGTTGATCTCCATAAACACCACTATGAGAAAAACTATTCTCCATTCTTCCAGAAAAATCAACTTCTTTATTTACTGGTAAACGTTGTGCAACGCCATTAATTTTATGATCGCCATTTACATAACCTGTAATATATGTCTTCTGAGATAAAAACGTATTTTCTGTTTCGCCTTCACGAATTGGCATCATACCTTCAAAACTGTAATAACGTGTAATAAATGCTCCAACAAGAATTAAAATAAAGGCTAAATGAAGCATTAATGTTGCCCATTTTTCTTTTTTATATAATCGAAATCTTACAATATTCCCACAAAAATTGATAACAAAAAACACCATTATAGCTTCAAACCACCAAGCATTGTATATTAAATTTCTGGTGTAAGGCGTTGGAGAGGTACCCATATTTCTATCTAAAATAGTTCCTGCTGCCATTGCAACTGCAAAAACAATAAATAAAACAGACATTAATCGAGTAGAAAATAGAATTTTAGCGAGCTTATTTTGCATAACGAAAAGGCTTAAATTTTGAGTGCAAAGATAGCAGTTTCTCTTGGTTTTATTTCGCTAAAAACAAGGTAATATTATGTTAAAAATTATGCGTTTAATTTTCTCGTGCCTCAAAAAGTTTAATATGTATAAATGTAGCCATTTTTCTAGCTCTACGCTTAGCATTATCGGCTACTTCTCCAACAAATAACTCGTCTATGGTTTGAGACCAGTAATTTAGCCAAATCCCAAAATGATTTTCATCTATAGTGTTTTTAGCATATTTATCTACTTTAATATGAGCTTCTAATGGATTTCCAGAATATCTATGTTCTAGTTTTTTAGTCATAAACAAAGAACTTTCCCAAAACGTAGTTAAATGATTTAAGTGCGTTTCCCAATCCGAAATCATTCCATTAAAAATTGGACCTAAAATATCATCTTTTCGGATTTTAACGTAGAAAGCATCAACTAACAACTCAACATCTTCTCTATTTTTTATATCATTTTTCATCTCAATCAAAGATACTATTTTTCCCTTTTAAATGTGTTCTAACTTAGCTATTTTAGCAATATGATTACAATTACACTTATTGGCGCTGGAAATGTTGCCACACATTTATATAATGCATTGAAAAAATGCGAAACACTTTCTGTAAACCAATGGTTTAGCAGAGATCTAACACAAATTTCAAAATATAATAATGAAGTAAGTGTAACAGATGATTTACAAAACTTAAAAGAAAGTGATGTTTATATTATTGCTGTTAACGATGATTCTATTGAATCCATTTCTAAACAATTACCTTTTCAAGACAGATTAGTAGTACATACGTCTGGTAGCGTTAGATTGTACGATATAGATATGAAACATAAAAGAGGTGTTTTTTATCCACTACAAAGTTTTTCTAAAGATGTAGATTTAGATTTTTCTGAAGTTCCAGTCTGCGTTGAAGCGTTAAGAAAAGAAGATTTTTACACACTAAAAACTATAGGTGAAGCTTTAGGCTGCGTAATTCATAAAGTTAACACCAATCAACGTAAAGCCTTACATTTGGCAGCCGTTTTTGCTAATAATTTTACAAATCAAATTTACAGAATGGCTCATGAAATTTGCGAAAGTCAATCAGCAGATTTCGATATTTTGAAACCTTTAATAAAAGAAACTGCAAAAAAAATTGATAACATTTCGCCATACAAAGCACAGACTGGACCTGCAAAACGTGGCGATAAAAAAACCATTAAAAAGCAATTAAAAATGCTAGATAATGAGATGCAAAAAGAGGTTTACCAGTTATTAACAAAATCAATAAAACAAACACATGGACAACACTAAAAGCTATAAAGAATACTTACATCAAATTACCACTTTTATTTTTGATGTTGATGGCGTTTTAACCAATGGAGATATTCAAATATCAGAAAATGGCGAGTTATTGAGAACTATGAATGTTAAAGATGGTTTTGGTGTAAAATATGCTGTAAAACAAGGTTATAAAATGGCTATTATTTCTGCAGGAACTAACCAAGGCGTAAAACAACGTTTAGAAACTTTAGGTATTGGCGATGTGTTTTTAGATGCACAAAATAAATTAGAGGTATATAACTCTTTTATAAAAACACATAATTTAAAACCTGAAGAAATCCTTTATGTTGGTGATGATATAATGGATATTGAGGTAATGAAATTAGTTGGCTTAGCGTGTTGCCCGCAAGATGCAGCTCCAGAAGTTAAACAAATCTCAAATTATATTTCTCATAAAAATGGAGGAAAAGGTTGTGTTAGAGAAATTATAGAACAAGTCTTAAAAGTTCAAAAAAAGTGGAAATTTTAACACAAACAAATACTAAAAACAAAACACTTTAAACTACTAAAAATCAATAGATTAATGAATTATTTAAATTTAATTAGATATAAAAATCTATTTATGATAGCATTTACTCAGATTGTTATAAAATTTCTGCTGTTTCCTGCATTTGGAATATTTACAACACTTAATAATATTCAGTTTGCTTGTTTAGTTTTAGCAACACTTTGCATTGCAGCTGGTGGCTATGTTATAAATGATATTAATGATGTTATTGCAGATGGTATTAATAATCCAAATCAACTTATTGTTACAAAAAAAGTAAGTCTAAACACTGCAAATAACCTTTATATGGCTTTAACCATAATTGGTGTTTGTTTTGGTTTGTATGTTAGTAATAGTATTGAAAAAAATGCGTTTTTAGCTGTTTTTATTTTAGTTGCTGGATTACTCTACTCCTATGCTACAAACCTAAAAAATATTCCAATTTTAGGAAATCTAATTATATCTCTTTTAGTAGGATTAAGCATCTTAATTGTAGGTGTTTTTGATCTAACTCCAGCTATAACTTTAGAGAATAAAGATTTCCAAAAACAAATGATGTCTTTACTTCTAGACTATGCCATTTTTGCATTTTTTATTAACTTTATTAGAGAAATAGTAAAAGATTGTGAAGATATTGATGGTGATTATAAACAAGGTGTAAATACGCTACCAATAGCATTCGGAATAAAAAGAACCGCTTTAGTTAGTTTTGGATTAGTCGTTATTGCTATAATGAGCGTTATTTATTATAATTACATTTATTTTTATAAATACACTTATGTTTTAGCTTATTTTGTATTTTTAGTTATTGCACCTTTACTGTATTGTGCAGTACAATTAATTTCAGCGCAACATAAAAAAGAGTTTTCAAAGATAAGTTTAGTGCTTAAAATTACTTTATTTACTGGAGTTTGCTCAATGTTTTTATTTAAATATATATTAGAAAATGCTTAAAGATCTTTTAAAAAAACACAACGTTATTTTAGCTTCTGGCTCTCCAAGAAGGCAGCAATTTTTTAGAGATTTAAATATTCCTTTTGAAGTGCGATTAAAAGAAATAGACGAAGTGTTTTCTGACACATTAATTCATTCTCAAATAACTGATTATTTAGCCCGATTAAAAGCGCTACCTTTTAAAGATGAGTTACAGGAAAATGACTTACTAATAACTAGCGATACTATTGTTTGGCATAACAACACTGCGTTAGGAAAACCAAGAAATAACGATGAAGCTTTTGTAATGCTAAAATCATTAAGCAATGCCACACACGAAGTAATTACTTCTGTGAATTTTAAAAATAAAATGGCTCAAAAAACGGTAAATGCAACTACAAAGGTCACATTTAAAGCCTTAACTGATGATGAAATTTGGTACTATATTAAAAACTATGCACCATTAGATAAAGCTGGCGCCTATGGAATTCAAGATTGGATTGGACAAATAGCGGTAACACATATAGAAGGTTCTTATTTTAACGTTATGGGATTACCTACACATTTGGTTTACCAAACTTTAGAACAACTTGATTTAAGCTTATAATTACATAACAAAATAACTATGTTCAACTTTACTGACGGTTTAAAATACCAACTAATAAATACCTTAATTGTTCTATTTGTTTTTATTGTATTGCGATACATTTTAAAAATTTCTATTTACAAATTAGGAAGAGGAAGCAATATTAATGATGCTAGAATAAGACTTATATCCAGATATACAACAGTCCTACTCTTTTTAATATTTCTATTAGTAGAAGCATTGGTTTTTGGAAACCAGCTAAAAGATATATCTGTTATTTTTTCATCTGTATTTGCTGTTATTGGAATTGGTTTATTTGCCATTTGGTCCATTTTAAGCAATATTACTTCTGGAATTATAATGTTTTTCTCGTTTCCATATAAAGTAGGCGATAAAATTAAAATTCACGATAAAGATTATCCTATAGAAGCTATAATTGAAGACATTAGAGCTTTTCAACTTCATTTAAGATTAGACAATGGCGATTTAGTCACTTATCCAAATAACTTAATTCTACAAAAAGCTGTAACTTTAGTTCAGAAAGATGCTATAGACGATTTAGAAGAAACTTTTTAACTATGAGTAAAAAACGTTTAAAAAAAAGAACACAAGACTATAAAAAGCATTTAGGTCAAGTTCCTGGAGCATTAATTTATACAGGTAAAAGAGAAAATGCGGAATTATTTATAGAAACCTTTGATTATAATTGTGATTACTGCAATGAAAAAGAATTAACTACTGTAGACGAAGCTATTGCTTTCAAAAACTCAAATTCAATTACTTGGATTAATCTTAATGGTTTAAGTCATACTTCCGAAATAGAAAAACTAGGCAATCATTTTAAATTTCACCCTTTAGTACTTGAAGATATTGTAAATACCTCGCAACGACCAAAAATAGACGAATACGAAAACTACACCTTTTTAGTCATTAAAATGATGTACTATGATGCTAATGAAGTTATTGTTTCTGAACAAGTTAGTTTTATTTTAGGCGAAGATTATGTGTTGTCTTTTCAAGAAGCAGAAGGCGATGTTTTTGATAGCCTACGCGAACGTTTACGCCAAGCAAAAGGTAGAATTAGAACACTTGGAGCAGATTATCTTTTATACGCTTTAATAGACTCAATTGTAGATCATTATTATGCTATAATAGAAACTATGGGTAATAAAATTGAAGAATTAGAAGACGATTTATTTGATGGATTATCTAAAAATGAAATTACCACTCAAATACAAACATTAAAACGAGAAATCTTAAAAATTAGACGTGCCATTTTTCCGTTAAGAGAAATTATAAATCGCATAGAAAAATCGGAAAGCAAACTTATAGACTCTAATACACAAAGGTATTTTAGCGATGTTTACGACCATATTATTCAAGTAACAGAAACTATAGATATCTATAGAGAAATGATTTGGAGTTTAATGGATATGTATATGACGACTATTAGCAATAAAATGAACGAAGTCATGAAAGTTCTTACCATTATTGCCACTATTTTTATTCCATTAACCTTTATAGCTGGTATTTACGGAATGAATTTTGAAAATATGCCAGAACTTCACTACAAATATGGCTACCAAACCGTTTGGGTTGTTATGATTATTATGTTAGTTGGAATGTTGTATTATTTTAAAAGGAAGAAGTGGCTTTAGTTAACTTCTTTACGTTATGAATAATCTAAAACCGTTAAAGAAACCTTAAAACAGGAATTAAAAAAAGTGAATCGTTATATTTGATAATTATACCAATTTTATCAAATTCTAATTATTTCAAATGACAAAATTATACGCTTCTCTCCTATTTATAATTGGGTTTTCTTTACAAGTAACAGCACAACAACCTAATAAACCAAACGCTTCCGAAATACACGAATCTATAAAGAAACTTAATTTCTTAGGTTCTGTATTATACATTGCAGCGCATCCAGACGACGAAAACACCAGATTAATTTCCTATTTATCTAATCACGTAAAGGCAAGAACTGCGTATTTATCATTAACTCGTGGCGATGGCGGACAGAATTTAGTTGGTCCAGAAATTAGAGAATTATTAGGTGTTATTAGAACTCAAGAATTATTAGCTGCAAGACGAACAGATGGCGGAGAACAACGTTTTACTCGTGCTAACGATTTTGGTTATTCCAAACATCCCGACGAAACTTTAGCTATTTGGAACAAAAAAGAAGTTTTAAGCGATGTGGTGTTAGCTATTAGACAATTTAAACCAGACGTAATTATTAACAGGTTTGACCATAGAAGTCCAGGAACAACGCACGGACATCACACAACTTCGGCAATGTTGAGTTTCGAAGCATTCGATTTAGCCAGCAATAAAAATGCCTATCCAGAACAAATTAAAGAATTTGGAACTTGGCAAGCAAAACGTGAGTTTTTTAATACATCTTGGTGGTTTTACGGATCTAAAGAAAAATTTGAAGCTGCAGATAAAACCAATTTATTAGACTTTAATGTGGGAACTTATTTTCCAAAACTAGGGTTAAGTAATACAGAAATTGCGTCTTTAAGTAGAAGTCAGCATAAATCTCAAGGTTTTGGAAACACAGGAACTCGTGGCAATCAAACCGAATACATCGAATTAATAAAAGGTGATTTACCAAAAGATAAATCCAATATTTTTGATGGTATTAACACCACTTGGACACGCGTAAAAGGCGGAAAAACCATACAAGATATCTTATCTAAGGTTGAACGTGATTTTAGTTTTGATAATCCTTCTGCTTCTATTTCAGAATTAGTAAAAGCCTATCAATTAATTCAAAATTTAGAAAATAAGCATTGGAAAACTCAAAAGACAAAAGAAGTTAAAGCTATTATTTATGCCTGTTCTGGTTTGTATTTAGAAGCAGTTGCAGATACTAATTATGGGACTCAAAACTCATTAGTTAAAGTAAAAATTGAAGCTGTAAATAGAAGTTCGTCTTTAATCACTTTAAAAAGCATTGGTTTACCTGAAAATAGTTCAGCTGAAAAAAATATAAACTTAATAGAAAACGAATCGTTTAAATTTGAAGAACAACTTAATATTCCTGAGAACACAAATAACACAACACCTTATTGGTTAAATAAAAAAGGAACTTTAGGAATGTATAATGTGGAAGACAAAGCATTAATTGGTTTGCCAGAAACACCAAGATATTATAATTACACCTTTAATTTAATTATTGATAATACAGCAATAAGCTACACAAAACCATTGGTTTATAAAATGAACGATCCTGTAAAAGGTGAGGTTTACAAACCTTTTGAGATTATTCCAGAAGCTTCGGTTAAGTTAAATGAGTCAGTTTACATATTTAACTCTAATAATTCAAAAAGTATAATTGTCACAGTTAAGGCTGGAAAGGATAATTTGGAAGGTGAATTGAGATTACAAGCTCCTAGTTCATGGATTATTACTCCAAAAAACCAATCTGTAAACATCAAAAACAAAGGAGAAGAAAGAGAATATCATTTTAATATAAAACCTGTAATTGGTGAAGGAGAAAACTACATTTTACCTCAATTAAAAGTCAAAGGGAAAATATATTCAGAGGAATTAATAGAAATAGATTACGACCATATTCCTTACCAAACGGTATTATTACCTTCAAAAAGTAAATTGGTAAAATTAAACATTAAAAAAGCTGGACAAAGCATTGCTTATATTGAAGGTGCTGGAGATATTGTCCCTCAGAGTTTAGAACAAATTGGTTACAACGTTACTGTTTTAAAAGTAGATGATTTAACTAAAGAAAACCTATCTAAATTTGATGCTTTAGTCGTTGGAATTAGAGCTTACAATACGTTAGAAACTATTAAATTTAAACAAGATATTTTATTCGACTTTGTTAAAAATGGTGGAAATATGATTGTGCAATACAATACAAGTCATCGTTTAAAAGTAGACCAATTAGCACCTTACAACTTAAAACTATCTCGTGATCGCGTTACAGACGAAAATGCTGAAGTCACTTTTTTAAGCCCAAATCATAGTTTATTAAATTATCCAAATAAAATTACTCAAACTGATTTTAAAGGTTGGACACAAGAACGTGGTTTATATTTCCCAAACGAATGGGCAAAAGAATTCACGCCAATTTTGTCTATGCAAGACAAAGGAGAAACGCCTAAAACTGGAAGTTTATTAGTTGCGCAATATGGAAAAGGTTACTACATATATACAGGTCTAAGCTTTTTTAGAGAATTTCCAGCAGGAGTTTCTGGTGCTTATCGCCTATTTGCAAATATGTTAAGTATAGGTAAATAATGTAAAAATTGGTTAATTTGAAAATGTAACAATTATATAAGCAGTTGCCCGCTCGAGTATTAATGAAATGAAAATATATTTTTACTAAAATTAACTAAGCGTAGCTTAACGAGAACTACTATTTAAGCAAATGTAAAAATTGATAACCGATAATTGTTAAATGATAATTGTAAAAAACTAACCACTAAATACTAAATACTAAAATAATGAAAAACTATAAATGGAATAAATTATACACTTTAGTGTTAGTAGCAAATGCTATTTATATGGTCGTATTTTACTTAATAACTAAAGCTTTTTGATATGCAAACAGTAGATTGGATTGTTTTAATTGGAACATTAGTAACCATTGTTGGTTACGGAACGTACCAAACGCGTGGTAGTAAAAATGTTCAGGATTTTTTAAAAGGCGGAAATAACAGTAAATGGTGGACTATAGGTTTATCTGTAATGGCAACACAAGCCAGTGCTATAACTTTTTTATCTACGCCAGGACAAGCTTTTAACGACGGAATGGGTTTTGTGCAATTCTATTTTGGATTGCCTTTAGCTATGGTAGTTATTTGTATGGTTTTTATTCCGCTTTATCACAGGTTAAAAGTTTATACGGCTTATGAGTTTTTAGAAAGTAGATTCGATAAAAAAACAAGAACACTAACTGCTGTTTTGTTTTTAATTCAACGTGGACTAGCTGCTGGAATCACCATTTTTGCACCAGCTATTATTTTATCTGTTGTATTAGGTTGGAATTTAATCCTGCTAAATATTATTATTGGAATCTTAGTTATAATTTATACGGTTTCTGGAGGAACAAAAGCGGTAAATGTGACACAAAAGCATCAAATGATTGTGATTTTTACAGGAATGGTCATCGCTTTCATTTTAATAATGCATCAATTACCAGCAGATATTACCTTTAAAAAAGCTGTTGATATTGCTGGTGCAAGCGGAAAAATGGAAGTTTTAGACTTCTCTTTCGATTTGAATAATCGTTATACTATTTGGAGCGGTCTTATTGGTGGAACATTTTTAATGTTGTCATATTTCGGAACAGATCAAAGTCAGGTGCAGCGTTATTTATCTGGAAAATCTGTTAAAGAAATGCAATTAGGTTTAATTTTTAATGGTTTATTAAAAGTGCCAATGCAATTTTTCATTCTGTTTATTGGTGTAATGGTTTTTGTATTTTATCAATTTAATGCTTCACCTCTAAACTTTAATCCTACTGCAACTCAAGTCGTTTTAAATTCTGAATATGCACAAGATTATAAAAATCTTGAAAAGGAACACGCAGATTTATTTGAGTTAAAACAAAGCTTAATTACGAACTATAAAGATAAAAATGCATCAGAAATATTAGAAATCACGCATCAAGTAGATGCAAATCGTGAAGCTGCAAAAGTCTTAATCGAAAAAGCAGGCGAATCTAAAGACTTAAAAGTAGAAACTAACGATAAGGATTATGTGTTTATTCATTTTATTCTTCACAATTTACCAAGAGGTTTAATTGGCTTATTGTTAGCAGTAATATTGAGTGCTGCAATGTCAAGTACAGCTAGTGAACTAAACGCTTTAGCAAGTACAACAACTATAGATTTATATCAGAATGAATCTAACAAAAACGATGATAAGCATATGCTTAAAGTTTCGCGTTTATTTACCTTACTTTGGGGAATATTAGCCATTGGTATTGCCTGTATTGCCAATTTAGCGGAGAATTTAATTCAGTTAGTTAATATTATTGGTTCCATTTTTTATGGGAATGTTCTAGGAATTTTTCTTTTAGCTTTTTTCTTTAAACACGTCAAAGCTAATGCTGTTTTTATTTCGGCCTTAATCACTCAAATTATTATAATAGCTCTTTTTGGACTAAATGAGTTTGAATTTATCAAGCTACCATTTTTATGGTTAAACTTTGTGGGATGCATTTTAGCTATTATTGTTGCTTTAGTCTTAAGTATAAAAGATTCGAATACAAAAAGCAAAGGAATTTTAATTGCATTAAGCGGACTATTAATCGCGTTTGGTTATTTAATTTATGAAAACTCTATATAAAATGAAAATTACTATCTCAATATTTCTTTGCTTTTTTTCTTTTCAAATTCAAGCTCAGAATAGTGTTTTAGATTATTTAATAAGAGAGACTAACGATACAATTTATGGTATTATTAAAAACGATAAATTGTATAAAACAGAGAAAGGCTCAACATTAACTTATTCTATTACTAAAGTAAAAACAATAAGAAAAAACGACGTAGTTTATAAACTAGAACCTGAAGATTTTAAAGCAGATAAAAATCTAATAACTTTAGAATACAAGCAGTTTGTTTCAGTTTCACAAAAACAGAAAGATTATATATTTAATAAAGCTTCTGATACTATTTTTGGTGAGATTAAAGATCCCTTTTTAGGTCCAAAATTCATTAAAAACAATTCTGGAAGTAAAACTAAAATATGCAAAGAGGAAACAACAACTTATAGAAAAGATAATATAATTTACGATTTAAAGCTAATTACAAAACCTATATTATCTGTAGACAAACAAGAGTTTTTAAAACGTATTTATAAAGGAAAAGCTAGTTTATACGAATACACAGTTTTAAGAAATGATGCAGGAAGTATTAATCCTAAAACGTTTTATATCATTGAAAAGGATAATCAATTACACCTGATTTCTAGTATAGAATACAAACAACAATTAGTCGATTTATTTATAGATAATATAAAACTAGCAGATAAAATTGATAATGACTTCTACTCTATTGAGAATTTGTATTTGATACTAAAGTATTACGATTTGAATAAAAAAAAGCCTTAAACATTAAGTTTAAGGCTTTTCTATATATTATAAAGAAAGGATTACATTTTTACGCCCCATTCTTTTAAAGAATCTAAATTCATTTTAACGTAATCTGCATTTCCTGCTTTATTCGCTCCTTCTAAAGATGCCTTCGCAGCAGCAATTGCTCCTTTAGTATCTCCACCCTTAGCTTTAATTAAAGATTGTTGACGTAACCACCAGAATTTAGGCGAATCTTTAGTCATCTCAACAGCTTTATCCATCCAAGTATTAGCTTGCTTAATATCTTTTCCTGCTTCTAAGTAGTAACGAGCAGAAGCATAAAAATCTTGTGCACTTGGGCCAGCCATAGTTTTGGTAATAGCATCAGAAACGGCTTTATCTGTAGGAACTTCAAATTTAATTCCCACATAAGTTTTCTCCCACATAATACCAATAACAGCAGAATCGCTTGTTAAATCATCAAAAGAAATAGTAAACGTTTCAATATCCATTGGAATTGGTAAAGCTTTTACAGAAACTATAGCAGCTACTTTAGCATCATCCCATTCTCCTGGTGTTCCCCAGTTATTAGTGTCAGAGTAAAAAGCAACATCCCAAGATGTTTTTCCTGGTGTAGTAAAAATAGCATAAGAACCAGCTTTTACTTCTTTCCCGCCAATAGTTACATCAGAAGAAAAAGTTACCATTGTATTCTTGTTTGCTCCAGTACGCCACATTTTATCGAAAGGTACTAAATCTCCAAAAATAGCTCTTCCTTTCATAGAAGGTCTTGAGTATTCTAAAGTTACATCTGTTAAACCGACTTTCTGTTCCATTTTTTGAGCTGGACTTGGTTGTGGTGTTTCAATTTGTGCTTGTACAGAAATACAAGAAGATAAAGCTATTACAGCTAAAACAATTAATTTTTTCATAGTGTTATAAATTCAATTTTTATTTAAATGATAAATTTAATCATAATAAAATCTTCATGTGTTAACGAAATCTTAAAATCAAGATTTTGTTAATTTATATATTAATCGTAATATTGCAATATACAAATTAAAGATATGGGATTAGCTAAAACGGAACTATTTACAAATACACAAAATAACTTGGCTAATCTTGCTAAAGCATTAGCTCATCCAGCACGAATTGCCATTTTAGAATACATTTTTAATTCTAAAACCTGTATTTGTGGCGACTTAGTTGATGAGATAGGTTTAGCACAACCTACTATTTCTCAGCATTTAAAAGAATTGAAAAATGCAGGATTAATTCAAGGAACTATTGAGGGCACAAGTGTTTGCTATTGCTTAAATACTAAAAATTGGGCTGACTTAAAATCATTATTAAACACATTCTTAAATAGAGATATTACAGATTCTAACTGTTGTTAAAACTTAAAATTATGAATTTACAAGACATTAAAAAACATTTAAAAAATGTAGAGCAAATTGCATTTGTATTACCAAATGGTAGTTTAGTTCAGCAACATTTTCACGTTACTGAGATTGGAAAAGTATCAAAAACATATATCGATTGTGGTGGAAAACTTCGTCAAGAGAAAAAAATTAATTTTCAATTATGGAATGCAACAGATTACAACCATAGATTGCATCCAGAGAAATTAGTAAGTATAATAGATTTAGCAGAAGAAACCTTAAACTTAGCGGATTTAGAGGTTGAAGTTGAGTTTCAAGGCGAAAATACTATTGAAACATTTGGATTAGAATTTAGAGAAAATCAGTTTCATTTAACAGGAAAACTAACGGACTGCTTAGCGTTAGATGCTTGTGGAATTCCACCAGTAAAGAAGAAAAAAAATCTATCGGAAGTATCATCAAATTCTTGTACACCAAATTCTGGTTGCTGTTAAAATTCACCTATGCTCTACCCTAATATTATTAAAACTATAGAAAATTTAGACCCAAATTCTATAACTATAGAACGACAAAAAACGCTAAAACCATTAATTGAATTTATTCAGCTAAAAAAGGATAAAAACGAATCGATTAGATTAAATTTTATTTGCACACACAATTCGCGCAGAAGTCATTTAAGTCAAGTTTGGGCTCAAGTTTTAGCATTTCATTATAACATAAAAAATGTGTTTAGCTATTCTGGCGGAACAGAAGCAACAGCATTATTTCCAAAAGTAGCAGAAACACTAAATAATATTGGGTTTGAAATCGAACAGATTTCAGATGAAAAAAATGCTATTTATAGTATTTCGTATTCAGAAAGTGAGCATCCAATTATTGGATTTTCTAAAACATTTGATGCACCTTTTAACCCTAAATCTAACTTTGCTGCAATTTTAACGTGTTCTTCTGCAGATGTTGGCTGTCCATTTATTTCTGGAGCTGAAAAACGTATTCCTATTACCTTTGAAGATCCAAAAGCATTTGATAATACACCTTTACAATACGAAAAATATTTAGAGCGTTGCTTAGAAATTGCAACTGAATTAAAATATGTATTCTCAAAAATAATATAAAATGAAAAAGAAACTAATAGCAGAAACCATTGGTACATTTGCGATGATTTTTTGTGGTTGTGGTGCAATGACCATTAACGAAATAACTGACGGAAGCATTTCTCACGTTGGTGTTGCTTCGGTTTGGGGTTTAATTGTAATGGCCATGATTTATGCTTTTGGAGAAACCTCTGGAGCACATTTTAATCCTGCTGTTTCTATTGCTTTTGGTTATGCCAAAAAATTTGAATGGTACAAAGTACCTTCATATATATTGGCTCAAAGTGTTGGAGCAATTTTAGCAATCGCATTATTAGCTTTTCTATTTCCCGAAAGTCAGTTTTTAGGAGAAACAACTCCAATGGAAGGATTTCCTGCCTATAAGGCAGCTATTTTAGAATTCATTTTAACCTTCTTTTTAATGGTGGTTATTATAAATGTATCTACTGGAAGTAAAGAAACCGGAATTATGGCAGGTATAGCTATTGGTGGCTTAATTTTATTAGAAGCTATGTTTGCTGGACCAGTTACAAAAGCATCTATGAATCCTATTAGGTCTATTGCTCCTGCTCTATTTACTGGTAATTATCAATATCTATGGTTATATATCTCTGCTCCTATTCTTGGTGCATTAGCAGCAGTTATTAGTTGTAAATTAATTAAAGAAGACCAATGTTGTAAGGATTCTGATTGTTAGAGTTTTTTTTTAATACTTAGAATTACTGTAATATTGTCAGTAGAAAAAAATAAAACGGAAAATTTTATTAGTTCTGACCGGAGATTTTTGTGTTTATAATTATTAGAGTTTTTAATAAGTCTCAAATCGAATATCTTAAAAGATTTAAAATATGAAGTTAAAAGGAAACAGGATAAGTTTTTATAAATTAATCTTTTATTCAAAGAGCAATTTAATATGATAATTTTAATAGCACCAGAAAATGATATTCCAAATGAAATAGAAATTCTTAATCAGTTATTTCAAGAAGGCTTAGAATATTATCATTTTAGAAAACCACATAAAGACTATAAGGAACATTGCAATTATTTAAATCTAATTGATAAGCAATATCATAACAGAATAATTGTACATTATCATCATACACTAATTAATGAGTTTAATTTAAAAGGAATTCATTTTCAGGAACAAGAAAGAGTAGATCATTTAGATAATCCAGGGCAGTATTTTAAAGGATTAAGTTTATTTGGAAAATCTATAAGTTCTTCTTTTCACAAAACTAAGGATTTAGAAGATTGCTATTTCGAATTTGACTATCATTTATTAAGTCCTGTATTTTCATCTCTATCTAAAGGTGGCACAGGTTATGGTTTTAATGTAAATTCAATTGATAAAAGAATAATTGGAATGGGTGGCGTTTCCGCAGATAATTTATCTAAATTTGACAAACTAGGTTATATAGGTGTTGGTGTTCTAGGTGGTATTTGGAATAATGATTCACCTGTAGAGGTTTTAAAAAAAATGTTACTTCATTATAAATAATTTCAGTTAAAATAATATAGATACAAAAATTAAATTAATGATTATACCTAAACTACATTATATATCTCAAGGAAATTCTGCAAAAGAACACTTGGATAATATTCAAAAAGCGTGTACCTCTGGAGTAGAATTAGTACAATTAGGTATAAAAAATATTTCGGAAAAGAAATTTTTAAAAATAGCTACTGAAGCTAGAGAAATTACTTCTCATTTTCAAACACGATTAATTATCAATGGTGATTATAAAATTGCAAAAGAAGTAAAAGCAGATGGTGTTTATTTAGAACAACCTAGCATATGCCCTATCGTGGCTAGAAAACATTTATATAAATGGCAATCTATTGGTGGCGCTGCAAATACTTTGAAGGATTGTGAAACATTATTAGATAAAGAAGTAAATTATATTATTCTTGGACCTTTAAGAAAAACTGCTATTAAAGATAATTTAGAACCGTTTTTAGGATTAGAAGGTTTTATGGCTATTACTGATGTTTTAAAAACACCAATACCAATTCTTGCTTCTGGAGGCATTACAATAGAAGATATTAAATCTTTATTAGAAGTAGAAATTTCTGGTGTTGCAGTGTCTGATGCAATTACAAAGGATTTTGATTCTGTAAAAAGATTTAATAAGTTGTTAAGTGCATCTTCTACAGATGAACAACGCTATACATTTGACAAGGCTTAATTACTTTGTTTCATAATAGAAAACAATTACCTATTTTCAAATTTGTCAATAAAAAAACCCATCTTAAAGATGGGTTTTTTTTTGAAAAAATATATGAATATATCTTAGATAACTTTTACGTTAACCGCGTTTAATCCTTTGTTTCCTTCTTGTAATTCAAATTCAACTTCGTCACCTTCTCTAATCTCATCGATTAATCCAGAAATGTGTACAAAATGGTCTTTTTCAACTCCTTCTTCAGTTATGAATCCAAATCCTTTAGCGTCGTTGAAAAATTTTACTGTTCCTTTACTCATTGTAATGTAATTTAATTTATTAATACTTTTATAATGACAAAGATAATGCCATTAATTGAATAAATAGCAAATTGTTTAACATTTACATGTAAAAAAAATATTATTTAGAAAATTACAACTTAATGAAACCTAGTATATAATAACTTTATAGGCTAATTATTAAAGTTTAAACATCTATATTCTATTGTATATAGACTTTAATTCTTGCACTTTAATCGCTATCTTTAAATTGTTACTATCTAAAGCTAATCAAATGTTGTTTTGAGTTAATATTAAAATATAATGTTAATTTTTGTTTAACAAATATAAATTACAGCTAAACATTGTATACCTTTATACTATAAATTAATTAAATGATGGCTAAGAAGAAAAATATTAAAGCACAAGATTTATATGGGTTCTATATGGATTATGTTTTAGAACATAACGAGCAACCTAAAACAATTTACGCTTTTGCTAAACATAATAATTTTGAAGAATCTAAATTCTATGAGCATTTTTCATCTTTTGATGCTTTAGAAAAAAATATTTTCAAAGCTTTTTACGATAACACCTTAGTTGCACTTCATAGTAGCGAAGATTATCCTAATTTCGAACCAAGAGACAAACTATTAAGTTTCTATTTTACGTTTTTTGAGAACCTTACCGCTAACAGAAGTTATGTGGTTTATGCTTTAAATCAACACAAAAACAGTCTAAAGTCTTTACAATCTTTAGGAAGTTTAAAATCAAGTTTTACACATTATATTAAAGATTTAAATATCGAATTAATAGATGTTAAGCAAGATACATTAGAGAAAATACAGAATAGAGGTTTAACTGAAACTACTTGGTTACAGTTATTAATTACAATTAAATTCTGGTTAGACGATACATCTACATCATTTGAAAAAACTGATATATTTATAGAAAAATCTGTAAACACAAGTTTTGATGTGCTAAATGTAGCACCTTTAAAAAGCTTAATTGATTTTGGAAAATTCATCTTCAAGGAAAAAATAAAGATGGGATAATTTAAGTTATTTGAATGAGTTTGGTTGGTTTTAAGTGTATTTGAAATAACTAGACAAATTATCCCATTATTTTAATTTATTGCTTTAAAAAATGTCCTATGAAAACTATAGATAGTATACCTACTGGAAAAATATCAAGAGCATCAAAACTAGTATCTACAGGTGCTAAAGTTGGTGTTAATTATCTTAAATATTATGGTGATAAAATCACTAAAACCGAAGAAGAAGCAAAACAACGCTTAAACGAAAATAATGCAGAAGATATTTACGATGGTCTAAAACAACTTAAAGGCAGCGCATTAAAAGTCGCTCAAATGCTAAGTATGGAAAAAAGTATTCTACCTAAAGCATATGTAGAAAAGTTTTCCTTGGCTCAGTTTTCTGTACCACCATTATCTGCACCATTAGTAGAAAAAACATTTAAAAAATATTTTGGAAAGTTACCTAGCCAAATTTTTGACACATTTAATCTTAATTCTGTTAATGCGGCTAGTATTGGCCAAGTGCATTTAGCAGAAAAAGATGGGAAGAAACTTGCTGTGAAAATTCAATATCCTGGTGTTGCCGACAGTATTTCGAGCGATTTGGCTATGGTAAAACCTATTGCTATTCAAATGTTTAATATTAAAGGAAAAGATTCTGGTAAATATTTTAAAGAAGTTGAAGATAAATTGGTTGAAGAAACTAATTATATTCTTGAAGTTAAGCAATCTAAAGAAATAGTAGATGCTTGCCAGCATATTTCAAATTTACAATTCCCAAGATATTACGAAGAATTATCTTCAGAGCGTATTATTACTATGGATTGGATGACTGGAGAACACTTATCTGAATTTACAGCTTATAATACAGATCAAGAAAAATCTAATAAAATTGGTCAAGCGCTTTGGGATTTCTATATGTACCAAATGCATGTACTTAAAAAAGTACACGCAGATCCGCATCCGGGGAATTTCTTGATTTCTAAAGAAGCTCAACTTATTGCTTTAGACTTTGGTTGTATGAAAACTATTCCTGAAGACTTCTATGTGCCCTATTTTGAACTAGCTGTAAAAGAAAATATTGAAAACTTAGATTTCTTTAATCAAAAAATGTATCAATTAGAAATTCTTAAAGAGGAAGATACACCAGAAGAAACTTTGTTTTTCACCGCTTTATTTCACGAAATGCTAAGTTTATTTACACAGCCATTTCACGAAGAAAATTTTGACTTTTCTGATCCAAAATTCTTTGATGCTATTACAGAATTAGGTCAACGCTACAGTAAAAGTACTGAACTTAAAAAAATGAATGGAAATAGAGGTTCTAAGCACTTTATTTATATAAATAGAACCTTTTTTGGATTGTATAACTTAATGTTTGACCTAAAGGCTCAAAATATCAAAATAAATAATTACAAAAACTTGTAATATGACTTTTTCTAAAGCCTACTTAAAAGAATTAGAACATATTTACAAAATAAATTTAGTAAATAGTTGTTCTGGCTTTAAAAGTGCAAATTTAATTGGATCAACCTCAAAATCAGGTCAAGAAAACGTAGCCGTTTTTAGTTCTGTTACACACATAGGTAGTAGTCCTCCTCTACTCGGCTTTTTTTGCAGACCAACAACTGTAATTAGACATACCTATAACAATATAAAAGCAACTGGAGTTTACACAATTAATCATATTCATAAATCGATTATAGAAGATGCGCATCATACGTCTGCTAGTTATGATGAAACTATTTCGGAGTTTGATGTTACTTCTTTAACTTCAGAAATAAAAGAAAACTGTATTGCCCCATTTGTAAAGGATTCTCCGGTTCAAATCGAGATGAAATATATTACAGAATATCCAATTAAAGAAAATGGAACTATTTTGGTTATTGGAGAAATTCAAAACATACACGTTAATCAAGATATTATTGAAGTAGATGGTTTTTTAAACCTAAGTAAAGCAAATGTTGCTTCTATTAACGGATTAGATACTTACGCACTGCCAATAGTCGAAAAGCGACTAGATTACCAAAGACCAAAAAGTCTCTAAAAAAGGGCAAAATCTTTTAATATAACTAATTATGAAAATTTTAATTACAGGTGCATCTGGTTATATTGGTAAAAGAATTATTCCAATTCTTTTGGAGCAAGGTCATACAGTTGTTTGTGCTGTTAGAGGGCAATTAAGAACTCAAAAAAAATATGAGGAAGAAGATAATATCCAAGTTGTAGAAGCCGATTTTTTAAAACCGGATACATTAAAAAATATACCTAAAGATATAGATGCTGCTTATTACTTAATTCACTCTATGTCTAATTCCATTGATCAGTTTCATAAAATGGAAGAAGATTGTGCTATTAACTTCAAAAATTACATTGAAACTACTAATACAAAACAAGTAATATATTTAAGCGGTATAACTAACGATACAAAACTTTCAAAACATTTATTATCTCGCAAAAATGTTGAGAACACTTTACAATCTAAAATTTATGCATTAACTGTTTTTAAAGCAGGAATTATAGTTGGTTCTGGAAGTGCAAGTTTTGAGATTATTAGAGATTTAGTAGAAAAATTACCTGTAATGATTGCTCCTAAATGGTTAAATACTAAAACACAACCTATTAGTGTTAGAGATGTTTTAACATTTTTAACGCTTGCATTAGATAAAAAAGAACTGTTCAACACATCTCACGATATTTTTGGGCCAGAAGTGTTGACTTATAAGCAAATGCTCTTAAAGTTCTCGGAAGTCCGTGGACTAAAACGCTATATATTAACGGTTCCGGTTATGACACCAAAACTATCAAGCTATTGGTTGTACTTTGTAACATCAACATCTTATAAATTAGCATCTTCTTTAGTAAATAGTATGGGGATTGAGATAATAGGTATTAAAAGTAATATTAATACCATTCTTGATATAAAGCCTATGAATTATAAAAATGCTATAAAATTTGCATTTGTAAGAATTGAAACCAATAGTATTACATCTAGCTGGAAAGACGCATTTATAAATGGACGACAGAATAAACAAGCTTCTACAAAATATTTAAAGGTACCAAAATACGGTTGTTTTAAAGACATCAAAGAATTAGCGGTTCTAAATGAAGAAAAAACTTTAGAAAAAATTTGGGCTATTGGTGGAGAAAATGGTTGGTATTACGGAACTATATTGTGGAAAATTAGAGGTTACGTAGATAAATTATTTGGTGGTATTGGATTACGAAGAGGAAGAACCAACAAAACGGAATTAAAAACAGGTGATGCTTTAGATTTTTGGCGAGTTTTAGTTGCTGATAAAGATCAAAAAAGATTAATTCTTTTTGCAGAAATGAAATTACCTGGAGAAGCTTGGTTAGAGTTTAAAGTTGCTAAAGGAAAAGTATACCAACGTGCTACATTTAGACCAAAAGGATTAGCAGGAAGACTTTACTGGTATAGTGTTTTACCATTTCACGGCTTTATTTTTAATGGTATGATAAAAAAAATAGCAAATGCAGAGTAGATTACTTAGTCAGAATAATTTTTAAATTAAAGAAATCTTATAAATTTAGTCTAAAAATTGAAAAAACAGCATCTTCCAAAAAAAACCTGCCAAACGTGTAAACTATATTTTACGTGGCGTAAAAAATGGGAGAAGAATTGGGAAAACGTTAAATATTGCAGCGAGAAATGTCGAAGAAACAAAACAACACAAGCTTAGTATGGTTTAAAAACGATTTACGTACAAACGACAATACATCACTATTAAAAGCAATAGCAAATAGTCATAAAGTAATTGCTATTTATGTATTTGACCCAAAGCAATTCGATACAAATCAATTTGGATTTAAAAAGACCGATAAATTTAGAGCACAATTTTTAATTGAAACCATTAAAGAACTTAAAGCTAATTTAGAATCGCTTAATATCTCATTGTTTATCTATTATAAAAATACAGCTAAGGCAATAAATGATTTAAACCAGATATTCAATTTTGATGCTATATTCTATCAAAAAGAATGGACTCAAGAAGAGTCAGATTGTATTTCAGAACTTAAAGATAATTTGCCTTTATATATAGATTTTATTGAGACATATGACCAATTTTTATTTCACCCAGAAGATATTCCTTACCAATTAGAAGAAATTCCACGAGTATTTACTGAGTTTAGAAAAAAATGCGAAAAAGAATCCTCTATTAGAGTTCTTAAAAAAATAGAGCCTGTTTTACCTAAAGCAAATTTAGTAGATAACATAACCTCTATACCTACAATTAAAGATTTAGGTTTGGAGGAATTCACAACTTCTACAAAAACAGCATTTCCCTTTAAAGGTGGAGAAAATGAAGCTTTAAAACGTTTAGAAAACTACTTTTTTGAAACTAAAAAACTTGGTTTTTATAAAAAAACCAGAAATGGGTTAATTGGTACAGATTATAGCTCCAAATTTTCTGCTTGGTTAGCAAATGGTAGTATTTCTTCTAAAACTATTTATTGGAAAATTAAAGAATTTGAGCAAAATAATTTTAAAAACGAATCGACTTACTGGTTAGTTTTTGAATTAATCTGGCGTGATTATTTTAAATATGTATCGCTTAAACACGGAAACAAAATATTTAAAATTGGTGGTATATTAAATACAGATTACAGTTGGGAAACAAACCCATTAAAGATAAATAAATGGATTAACGGACAAACAAAAGAACCATTTGTAAATGCCAATATGTTAGAATTAAAACAAACCGGTTGGATGAGTAATCGTGGTAGACAAAACGTTGCCAGCTATTTTTCAAAAAACTTAGAATTAGATTGGCGCATAGGCGCAAGCTATTTTGAAAGTCAACTTATAGATTACGATGTACATAGTAACTACGGAAATTGGATGTATGTTTCTGGTGTTGGAAACGATCCAAGAAACAGGACATTTAACGTAAAACTCCAATCCGAACGCTATGATACTAGTGGGAAATTTCAAAGGTTATGGTTGCAAGAGACCTTGTTTTAAATATTAACTTATTACATTAGAATAGATAATGAAAACTCAATTTTTCATTCAATTAAATTTACAATTGACATAATTATTTAAACAAATAAGCATAATTTGAAAACATTACGATTAATTTTAGGAGATCAACTTAAATCTAAGCATTCTTGGTATAAATCTAAAAATGAAGATGTAACCTATTGCATATTCGAAATGAAACAAGAAACGGATTATGTAACACATCATATTCAAAAAATAGTTGGTTTTTTTAGTGCAATGCGCGATTTTTCGAATTGGCTTCAGGATGAAGGACATAATGTGGTGTATTTCAATTTAGATGATAAAAAAAACACGCAAGACCTTACAGAAAATATTCAGTTACTTATTAAAGAAAACAAAATTAGCAAATTTGAATATCAGTTACCCGATGAATATAGGTTAGATAAACAATTAGCTTCATTTTGCGAAAAGACATCTATAGAATCTGAAGTACACTGTACAGAGCATTTTTATACAAAAAGAAGAGATTTGAATGAATTCTTTAAGGGAAAAAAGCAATTCCTAATGGAAAATTTCTATCGTGATATGCGTAAAAAGCATGATATTTTGATTATTGGAAATCAACCTGAAGGTGGAAAATGGAATTTCGATAAAAGCAATCGTAATAAATGGAATAAAAAAGATAAAATTCCGCCTTTTAAAAATTTTAATAATCCTATATCAAATATTTTAGATTTATTAGAAAAAGAGAACATAAAAACTATTGGGCATCTAAAAGAAAATAGTTTTAGTTATCCTATTAATAGAAGTCAGGCTTTAGAACAGCTAAAATATTTTTGTGAACATTTGTTGGTTCATTTTGGAGACTATCAAGATGCAATGCATACAGAACAGGTCTTTTTATTCCATTCTCGATTATCTTTTGCTCTAAATATAAAAGCCATTTCACCTAAAGATGTTGTAACTACTGTCTTAAATTATTGGCGCAAACACGAAGAAAACATAAACATCTCTCAAGTAGAAGGTTTTATAAGACAAATAATTGGTTGGCGTGAATATATGCGAGGAATGTATTGGCATTTAATGCCAGATTACAAAAACTTAAATTACCTAGATAACAATAATAAACTTCCTGATTTTTTCTGGACTGGAAACACAAAAATGAATTGTGTTAGTAAAGCCATAAATAACTCATTAGATAATGGTTATGCACATCATATTCAGCGTTTAATGGTAACTGGAAACTATGCACTATTAACTCAAATTAACCCTGACCAAATTGATGCCTGGTATTTAGGAATTTATGTAGATGCCATAGAATGGGTTCAATTACCCAATACTAGAGGAATGAGCCAATTTGCAGATGGTGGCAAGATTGCAACAAAACCCTACGTTTCTAGTGGTAGCTACATTAATAAAATGGGAAATTATTGTAGTAATTGTAGTTATAATGTAAAAGAAAAAATAACAGATAATGCTTGTCCGTTTAACAGCTTATATTGGAACTTTTTAGATGATAAAAGAGACTATTTACAAGATAATTTTAGAATGAAAATGATGTATAGTTTACTTAATAAAATGAAGCCTGAAGATTTGCATAAAATAAAAATTAAAGCAAAAGATATTATTGAAAATCCTAATAAATATTAGTGTTTAGTATGTAGTTTAGACAAAAATTACAAAATTTCTACTAAACTTGATGGATTAAGTAGAGCTGATACTAGTCAATGAAATAAATTCACGAAAAAATTATTAAAGAAAATCTAAATATAGTCTGGCTAAAGCGTGATTTACGTTTACACGATAACGAAGCTATTTTTAACGCTTTAAAATCGGGTAAAAAAACATTACTATTATATCTTTTTGAAGATTTTATTTTGGAAGATTTACATTATGACAAAAGACATTGGAACTTTGTAAAACAATCTTTAGAAGATTTAAATAGACAGCTTCTACCCTATTGCTCTAAAGTTTTAGTGATTAACAATACTATTAATTCAACTTTAGAAACATTAATAGAATCTTTTAATATTACCAACATATATTCACATCAAGAAACTGGTATAGCATCAACTTTTAAAAGAGATTTAAGGTTTAAAAGATATTGTAAAACCAATTCTATCTCTTGGATAGAAAATGAAAATAACGCTATAAAAAGGAGTCTAACAAACAGAACATATTGGGTTGAAAATTGGGAGACTTTTATGAATACACCAGAATTCCAATTTCAACCAAAAACAAATCAACTATTAGATTTAAAAACTATTGAAAGTTTAGAACAGTCATTTAAAACAGTATTATTAATAACAAAATTAGATACCAATTTTCAAAAAGGGGGAAGAACTACAGGGTTAAAATATTTAATTAGTTTTTTTAATGAGCGCTATAAAAAATACAGTAGTCATATAAGTAAACCTGAATTAGCTAGAAAAAGTTGTAGTAGAATCTCTCCCTACATAGCTTGGGGAAATTTATCTATTAAAGAAGTTATAAATAAAGCTTATAATTTAAGGGAAAACACAACATTTAAAAAACCTTTAGATGGTTTTATCTCAAGATTACGTTGGCAAGCTCATTTTATCCAGAAGTTTGAAATGGAACATCAAATGGAGTTTATAAGCGTAAATAAAGGTTATCATGATTTAAACAAGCCTATAAATTTAGAGTTTCAAGAAGCTTGGAAAAACGGACAAACAGGTTTTCCTTTGGTAGATGCTTGTATGCGATGTTTAAAAGAAACAGGTTATTTAAATTTTAGAATGCGCGCTTTAGTAGTATCTTTTTTTACTCACAACCTTTGGCAACCTTGGCAAGATTTAAGTAATCATCTAGCACGTATGTTTTTAGATTTCGAACCTGGCATACATTATCCACAAATACAGATGCAGGCTGGAGAAACTGGCATAAATATGTTACGTATTTATAATCCCATAAAGAATAGTATAGAGCACGATCCAGAAGGTATATTTATCAAAAAGTGGGTTCCAGAATTAGCTCAACTAGAAGCGTCCTACATACACGAACCATCTAAAATGAGCTATTTTGATCAACAATTAACAGGTTTTGAATTAGGAAAAGACTATCCATTTCCTATTGTAGACGAAAAAGTGTCACGTAAATATGCAAGTGAGTTTCTTTGGTCCTACAAAGAAAAACCAATGGTAAAAAAGGAAGCTTTTAAAGTTTTATCTAGACATACATTAAACAATAGAAAAGGCTAATTATTCTAATTAAGAGTTAGGCACAGTAATTGAACTTAATAGAATAATATAATTAAGTGTTAAATTTTGTTTAACACTAATTTAAAATGTTTAGTCATTTTGTATATTTGATGAACAAATAAAAAATAGTGCTCTTAAATACAACTCATTATAATAAAGAAAACAATAATCTAATCAACGATAAGGTTGGCAAAGCGTATTCATTTTTACAATCAATAAAAATGAAAGGCGTAGGATCTAAGCGAATGATTATAGATGAAGTTAGTCCTAATTTAGCGTCTATTATTAATAAAATAGCTGACACAAATTATGGTAATATAGAGTTAAGACCAAAAGGAATTATAATTCATATTACAAAAGGACAAAAAAAGTTTGCTTGGATAATTCCTCTATATCAGTTAGTTATTTATAAAATAAATGGTGCAAGTATCCATTCTAATGGAAAATTTGTACATTTTAGAAATAATAAAACTTTTAAAGAAAATAAAGATTTTTTTGATAGATTGTTAGAAATAAAAATAGACTACGACAAACAATATAATTTTACAAACGTTGGATAAATCTTTTAACATAGAACAAACTGATAGAATTATAGAAATGGCTTGGGAAGACAGGACTCCTTTTGATGCTATTACGTTTCAGTTTGGTATTAAAGAACAAGAAGTTATTGAGTTAATGCGTAAGGAAATGAAACCAAATAGTTTCAGAATGTGGCGTAAAAGAGTTCAAGGAAGAGCTACAAAACATAGTAAAAAACGTGAATTTGAAGATGGTAGATTTAAATGTACCCGCCAAAGGCAAATTACACACAACAAAATATCTAAACGTTAGATATTTATAAATCTGCTTTGCCTCTATTAAGTTAAAGGACAGCAATTAAAAAAGAGTTATATGAAAAACAAACAAACATTGGTAAACGATACCAGTCTTAAAGATTTCAATGTAGACGAAATTGGGGATGATCATCTTTATACTGGTTTGCAGACACCTTTAAAAGCAAATGCTTTTGAAGTTTCAGATGAAGTAAAAAAAGAAAAAATTGCAGTTTTATTTGAAGAAATAATGAATGTAATTGGATTGGATTTAACAGACGATTCACTAAAAGGCACACCAAAAAGAGTGGCTAAAATGTACATTGATGAAATATTTTCTGGTTTAAACCCTAGAAATAAGCCAAAAATTGCTTTATTTGACAATAAATACAATTACAATCAGATGCTTGTGGAAAAAAACATTACGTTTTATTCTAATTGCGAACATCATTTTGTGCCCATTATTGGTAAAGCTCACATAGCTTATATTTCCTCTGGAAAAGTTATTGGTTTATCAAAAATAAATAGAATTGTACAATATTACGCTAAACGTCCGCAAGTACAAGAACGTTTAACTAACCAAATTGCTGAAGATTTAAAAGCAATTTTACAAACAGAAGACATAGCTGTTGTTATAGACGCTAAGCACTTATGTGTTTCTTCTCGTGGAGTAAAAGACGATACATCTTCAACAGTAACAACGTATTATGGAGGCGCGTTTAATAATGCTTCTAAAATTGTAGAATTACAAAATTATCTTTAATGGCTAAAAAAATCGACATATTAGAACACGCAGACGAATTTGAAAACAGAAGACATACTTTCAAAACAACAAGCGATAGGATTTTAGCATCAAGAGAAGCTAAAGAATTAATTTTAGGAATTAATGCTCTTTATAAAGAGTCACAAAAACCAGAATTAATGGACTTAATGAAACGTTTAACGGTTATCAAACAGAAGATCGAAAAACGATTAAAAGGAAGACCTGATAAGTCTTAAACATTAATCTTTATTTTAGGCTTTAAGCCGAACATACTTTAACTAAAATTATTGTTATGAAAACCTTACTTATCGTTGGCGGTAGTAAAGGTATAGGGAATTCTATACTTAAAAAATTAGCTCCAACACACAAAATAATTAACATAAGCCGCACAGAACCAGACTTCAAACACCAAAACGTAAGTCATTTTGGATTAAATGTTTTAGAAGACCAATTACCAGATATTGAACAATTAGATAGTATTATATATTGTCCTGGAAGTATTAATCTTAAACCTTTAAAAAGATTAAAAATAGAAGATTTTACAAACGATTTTAATATAAATGTAATTGGAGCAGTTAAAGTTATTCAACATTACTTAGACGTTCTAAAAAACGGAAATAAGCCTTCTATTTTATTATTTAGTACTGTTGCAGCAAAATTAGGGATGCCTTTTCACGCAAGTGTTGCTGCTTCTAAAAGTGCTGTTGAAGGATTAACAAAATCACTTGGGGCAGAATTTGCACCAACAATTAGAGTTAATGCTATTGCTCCAACTGTTACAGATACGGAATTAGCTTCAAAGTTATTACGAAACGAAAAAATGGTGGAAAATATGAAAGAACGTCATCCACTTAAAAAATATTTAGCTCCAGAAGAAGTTGCAGAAATGGCAGCATTTTTAATCTCGGATAAAGCAGCTTCAATGTCTGGTCAAATATTCCAAATGGACTGTGGTATTGTAAGCTTTAAAATTTAAATATATGAATCCATTCAAAGCTTTTTTTGCCACTTTTAATTCTAAAGTGAGTAAAAACAGATCTAAGCCAACATCAATTTACAATATTAAAATTAATACATTACAAGGAAAACCTTTAGATTTAGATAACTATAAAGGAAAGTTTATACTTTTTGTAAATGTGGCTTCAAAATGTGGTTTTACACCTCAATATAAAGAATTACAAGAATTATACACAACACATAAAGATAAATTAGAAATTATTGGCGTTCCTTGTAATCAGTTTGGAAAACAAGAACCTGGAGATGCTTCAGAGATATCTGAATTTTGTGCTGTTAATTATGGTGTAGATTTTACAATTTCAGAAAAAGTAGATGTTAAAGGTTCAAATCAGCATCCAATATACAAATGGCTAACTGATGCTAATAAAAATGGTGTAAAAAGCTCTACTGTTAAATGGAATTTTCAAAAATATCTTGTTAGTCCAGAAGGACAATTAATAGATTACTACTACTCTACAACTTCGCCTAAAAGTTCGAAAATCTCAAGACATTTCAAATGAAAAAACTGAAACTATTCTTCGTATTTCTAGCTATAAATTTAGGAAGCCTAGCTATTGGAAGTTTACTTATGGAAAATGGACCGCAAACAGCTTGGTATCTTAATTTAAATCAAGCACCTTGGACGCCACCAGGTTGGGTATTTGGTGCTGCGTGGACAACAATAATGATTTGTTTCTCTATTTATTTAGCCTATTTGTTTAATGGAACCGTTTCTAAACACATTAAAATAGCATTTACGTTACAAGTGTTTTTAAACATAATGTGGAATTTTATATTTTTTAGTCAGCATTTAATTTTACTAGGGTTAATAAATATTATTGCCTTAACAGCAGTAATTTATTATTTATTCTTTAAGACTAAAAAAGAAGTTAATACAATTCGTTTTTTATTATTACCCTATATGATTTGGTCAATTATTGCCACATCTTTGAACGCATATATTTTATTAAATAATTAATTTTTTAGCATTCAAAACTTATGAAGATTTACACATTTCATCAAAAACAAAATTTACCAATTACAAAACAACAAGCTTGGGAGTTTTTATCGAGTCCTAAAAATTTAAAAACAATTACACCAGACTATATGAGTTTTGATATTCTTTCTGGAGCTGAAAAACCAATGTTTGCAGGACAAATTATTCAATATATTGTAACACCAATTTTGGGTATAAAAACAAAATGGGTAACAGAAATTACACACGTAAAAGAAGGCGAATATTTTGTAGACGAACAACGCTTTGGACCATATGCTTTGTGGCATCACAAACACTTTATTAAAGAAATTGATGGTGGCGTAGAAATGGAAGATATTATAGATTATAAAGTTCCTATGGGGATTTTAGGTCAAATGGTACAACCTTTTTTAGTAAAACCAAAATTAAATGAAATTTTTGATTACAGAACTAAAAAGTTAGAAGAACTTTTTGGTAAATATAAAGATTAAGATGATGAGATTTCCACCTTTTTTAAAATGAAAAAGTAAACATTTATGAGAGAAGCAATTACTATTTTTTGGTTTAGACGCGATTTACGATTAGATGATAATGCCGCTTTATTTGAAGCTTTATCTTCTCACAAAAAAGTCATTCCTATTTTTATATTTGATTCTGAAATTTTAGATAAACTTCATAAAGACGACGCTAGAGTTACTTTTATATTTGAAACGCTTCAAAATCTTAGAAAAACGTTAGAACAACATCATAATAGCAGCATTTCTTTATATTACGGAAAGCCGGAAACTATATACAAGCAACTCATAGAAACCTATACTATAGATTCGGTTTACACCAATCACGATTATGAACCCTACGCATTATCTCGTGATAAAGAAATAGCGACTTTATTAGAAAAAAACAGCATCAGTTTTAAGACATTTAAAGATCAAGTGATTAATGAGCGAGATGATATCACTAAAAAAGATGGCAAGCCTTATATGGTTTACACGCCTTACATGAAACAATGGAAAGCGCGTTTTAAAGGTACTTTGTTAGATGAATTTAAAACGGAACCTCTTTTTAATAATTTAATTGAGTTGAAGGATTCTCCAAACGTTTCATTAGAACAAATGGGTTTTGAGAAATCTAAACAGCCAATTGAAACCTATAAAGTAACATCAAAATTAATTCAAACTTACGAAGACACCAGAAATTTCCCAGCATTAGATAGCACCTCTAAATTAGGTCCACATTTACGTTTTGGAACGGTTAGTATTCGTAAAATGGTAAAAAAAGCTATAGCTGAAAAAAACGAAATATTTTGGCAAGAGTTAATTTGGCGTGAGTTTTTTATGCAAATTCTTTGGCACTTTCCACATACACACAAAGATGCTTTTAAGTCGAAGTATGATAGAATTGAATGGCGAAACAACGAAACCGAATTTAAAGCTTGGTGCGAAGGTAAAACAGGTTATCCTTTAGTAGATGCAGGAATGAGACAACTAAACGCTACAGGATTTATGCACAATCGCGTTAGAATGCTAGTGGGCAGTTTTTTATGTAAACATTTACTAATAGATTGGCGTTGGGGCGAAGCGTATTTTGCTGAAAAATTACACGATTACGATATGTCTAGTAACGTTGGAAATTGGCAATGGGTTGCTGGTTCTGGTGTAGATGCGTCGCCTTATTTTAGAATTTTTAATCCTACCACACAAATCGAAAAATTTGATAAAGAACACAAATACTTACGTAAATGGGTTCCAGATTATCAAGAATTTATCTATCCAAAACCTATTGTAGACCATAAAGAAGCCAGAGAACGCTGCTTACTAGTTTACAAAGCAGCCGTGAGTTAATTGTATTAATTTTAATAAAAACAAAAACGCCAAACTTAATAGTTTGACGTTTTCGTTCTAATAACAATTTTACAACAGTACTACTCTACTCTTGTAATTTTAGCTCCAATTTTCTGTAAACGTTCTACAATATATTGATAACCTCTATCTATTTGTTCAATATTATGAATTTTAGAGGTTCCTTTTGCGCTTAATGCAGCAATTAATAACGAAATTCCTGCTCTAATATCTGGAGAAACCATGGTTGTTGCTTTTAACTGAGATTTAAAATCGTGACCAATAATAGTTGCTCTGTGTGGATCGCAAAGAATAATTTTTGCGCCCATATCTATAATTTTATCAACAAAGAATAAACGGCTTTCAAACATTTTTTGATGTACTAAAACTTCTCCTCTAGCTTGTGTTGCTACTACTAAAATAATACTTAGCAAGTCTGGCGTAAATCCAGGCCAAGGCGCATCGGCAATAGTAAGAATAGAACCATCAATATAATTCTGAATTTCGTATCCATCTTTATGTTGTGGAATATAAATATCGTCACCTCTACGTTCTAAAGTAATTCCTATTTTTCTAAACACATCTGGAATCTGACCTAAATCGTCCCAACTTACGTTTTTAATCGTCAATTCACTTTTTGTCATAGCCGCTAAACCAATCCAACTTCCAATTTCAATCATATCTGGAAGCATTGTGTGTTCTGTTCCTCCAAGAGAATCAACACCTTCAATGGTTAAAAGATTAGAACCAACACCAGAAATTTTTGCACCCATACGATTTAACATCTTACATAACTGTTGTAAGTATGGTTCGCAAGCGGCATTATAAATAGTTGTTGTTCCAGTTGCTAAAACAGCAGCCATTACAATATTTGCAGTACCTGTAACAGAAGCTTCATCTAAAAGCATATCTGTTCCAACTAATTCATCTGCTTCAACACCATAAAAATAATCTTCTCTGTTGTATCTAAACTTAGCACCTAATTTAATAAAGCCTTCAAAATGCGTATCTAAACGTCGTCTTCCAATTTTATCGCCTCCAGGCTTAGGAATATATCCTTTTCCAAATCGTGATAATAATGGTCCTACCATCATAATAGAACCTCGTAATCCGCTACCTTCTTTTTTAAAGTCGGCAGATTGCATATAATCTAGATTAATCTCGTCTGCTTGAAATGTATATGAAGAATCACTTAAACGTTCTACTTTAACACCTAAATTTCCTAAAAGTGTAATAAGCTTATTAATATCAATAATATCTGGAATATTGTTAATAGTCACTTTTTCTGGAGTTAACAATACTGCACATAAAATTTGTAATGCTTCATTTTTTGCTCCTTGTGGCTGGATTTCACCTTTTAATTGGTGTCCACCTTCAATAATAAATGTTCCCATAAAATATATTAATAGCGTTTTTTATTACGATTATTATTACTGTTTGTGTTATTGCTCTTTTTATGGTAAGATTTCTTACTAGGAGCAGTATTTAAACTTGAAGTAGATGTGTATTTTTTATTAGATTTCATTAATCTAGCGGCATCTGTTAAGCTTTCTTCAGTATTCTTTAAGTTGATTTTTCCATCAGAAAGTTCGAATAAGTGTTGAAAAATGACTGCATCCTCAACTGTATCTTTATTCCAGTTTAGAAAACATTTTTTCATATGATTAGCAATAGTAAACGTTAAAGCTACTTTCATATCGCCTTCTTCCCAAGTATTGGCTACATCAATCATAGTCTTAATATTATTTCCGTAGAAACGATATTTAGGAAAATTTTGAGGATATTCTAATGTTTTTGGTGGCTCGCGTAATTCTTCTTCCGATGGCATATCGAAAGGCGAATCTACATCTAATTCGAACTTAGACATTATAAATAATTGATCCCAAAGCTTATGTTGAAAATCTGGCACATCGCGTAAATGCGGTTGCATATTTCCCATAACAGCAATTATAGCTTTCGCTATTTTATTACGTTCTTCTTTGGTTTCTTGTGCTTTGGCGTGATTAATCATTTTCTGCATATGTCTTCCATATTCAGGTATAATTAAATGCTCTCGCTCTGTGTTGTATTCTATGTCGTCTATCAAAATAAAAGTGTAGATGTTATTACTATTGCATCGAAGTTTTAATGCTTGTGCAACTTACAAAAAAAAAAATAATTAAAGACTAATTACGCCTTCAACTTTTTCAGTAATTTCGTGATACTTTTCTATAACTGCATCAGGATTTTTTAAACGTACATTTATGGAAACACTTGTATATTTACCGTTAGAAGATTCCTTGGTGGTAATAACTGCTCCTAAATTATCGAAAATAGTTTCTATTTGCTTAATTTTAGTTACATCGCTTTGCACAATAAATTTGTATAAATATTCAGATGGCCAAATAGATGTATCTAATAATTGTTCTTTTAATTTAGCATAAAATGCTTTTGGGTCTTGCTTTGGATTCATAAGTATTTTTGAAAGAAGACAAATATAAGCTTTACTAACATTTTTTTTTAATGAATTTAATTCCGATTTTTACTTTTTAATACTTTATTAGATTTGATAACAAAAAAAATAGTCATTACGGGCGGTCCAAGTACCGGAAAATCCTCTATAATTAATGCTTTAATAGCAAAAGGATTTACGTGTTTTGAAGAAATTTCAAGACAAGTCATTCTTGATGCTAGAAAAGAAGGTATAGATCAATTATTCCTTGAAAAACCTTTATTATTTAGCGAATTACTTTTAAAAGGAAGAGAACAACAATTTATAGATGCTGAAAATAGCGCAAAAGAATTTGTTTTTTTAGATCGCGGTATTCCTGACACAGTTGCTTATATGGACTACGTTGGTCAAGATTACCCAGAAGTATTTACAAAATCGTGTAAAACCAACACTTACGATTACGTTTTTGTTTTAGCACCTTGGGAAGATATTTATGTACAAGACAACGAACGTTACGAAACCTTTGAACAAGCAAAAGACATACACGAAGCGCTACTTACAACTTATAAAAATTATAATTACAAATTAATAGATGTTCCTTTTGGACATATTGAAGAACGTACTAATCATATTATAAATGTGATTAAAGCTATTTAATGCAGCATCCATTATACATATTAGAAAAATATTTTAATTACACAGAATTTAGACCACTTCAAGAAGAAATTATTGATAGCGTTATTTCTGGAGAAGATACGTTAGCTTTAATGCCAACTGGCGGCGGAAAATCTTTATGTTTTCAAGTTCCTGCTTTAGCTAAAGAAGGTATTTGTATTGTTATTTCACCTTTAGTCGCTTTAATGAAAGATCAAGTAAAAGCCTTAACCGATAAAGGAATAAAAGCAATGGCTTTAACTAGTGGGATTTCTCAAGACGAGTTAAGTACTAAGTTAGATAATTGTATTTATGGTAAATATAAATTCCTATACCTATCGCCAGAACGTTTACAACAAGAAATTGTGCAAGAACGCATAAAACAAATGCCTGTAAATTTAATTGCTGTAGACGAAGCACATTGTATTAGCCAATGGGGAAACGATTTTAGACCAGCTTACAAAAATATAAATTTACTTAGAACATTACAGCCAACCGTAAATATTATTGCGCTAACTGCTTCTGCTACGCCTTTGGTTGTAGATGATATTAAAAAGGAATTAGACTTTATTTCTTCTAATACATTTAAAACTTCTTTTAAGCGAGATAATTTGGCTTATATGGTTTTTAATGAAGAAGATAAGCTGTATCGGTTAGAAACTATTTTACGAAAAAACACCGCTAGTTCAATAGTATATGTTAGGAACAGACGAAGTACTTTAGAAGTTTCTCAATACATGAAAAGTAAAAATATTACCGCAACATTTTATAATGGTGGACTTACAAACAAAGAAAAAGAAGCTAATTATGATGCTTGGATGAGTAACCAAGCACAAGTTATGGTGGCAACAAGTGCTTTTGGAATGGGAATTGACAAAGCAGATGTAAAAACTGTTGTACATTTAAACTTACCGGAAAGTATAGAAAGTTATTTTCAAGAAGCTGGAAGAGCTGGAAGGAATAGCGAGAAAGCATTTGCTGTAATTCTATGTAATACTAATGATGAGGAAGTTTTAAAAAATCAATTCTTAAGTGTTTTACCAAGCGTAGATTATATAAAAACGGTTTACAAAAAACTAAATAGTTATTTTCAGATTGCTTATGGCGAATTTATAGAAACAGCTTTCGATTTCGATTTTACTGCATTTTGTAAGCATTATAAATTCAATTATACCTTAACATACAATAGTTTACAAACTTTAGATCGTGTTGGAATAATTAGCTTATCTAAACAATTTAATACCACTATTTTTGTACAGTTTTTAATAAGCAGTTCACAATTATTTAGATATTTAGAAACACATCAAGACCTAGCTGTTATTGCAAAATCTATTTTAAGAACTTATGGCGGGATTTTTGATCACGAAACAAAAATAAATATAGGATTAGTTTCAAAAAAAACCAGTATTACAGAATCTAAAATTATTTCCGTTTTAGAGCAACTAGAAAAAGATGCTGTTATTAGTTTTAAATACAATAAAACAGATGCTTCAATTTCATTTTTACAATTAAGAGAAGATGATTTAGCAATAAATAGAGTCGCAAAAATTATTAATCAGCAAAATAAATTAAAAGAAACTCAAGTAGCCTCGGTTTTAAAATATATAAAAAACGAAGACGTTTGTAAAACCATACAACTTACCAGCTATTTTGGAGAGAAACTAACGAAAAAATGTGGCATTTGTTCAGTATGTATAAAAAGCAATCTAAACAAATCATATAAAAAACAAGACGTTGCAATTCAAATTTTAGAACATTTAAAAAATTCCGAAGCCAATTCAAGGGCTTTATTTGAAGCTTTAAAAATCCCAGAAGAACAAATTAAACAAGCAATACATTATTTATTAGAACATTCTAAAATAGAAATTACACCTAATAATAGTTATAAAATTAAAACCACATAAAATGAAAGATTTAAGAATAGTATTTATGGGAACTCCAGATTTTGCAGTTACCATATTAAAATCTTTATTAGAAGCAAAATACAATGTAGTTGGTGTAATTACTGCGCCAGACAAACCTTCGGGTCGCGGAAGAAAACTAAACCAATCTGCTGTAAAGCAATTTGCATTAGAACAAGAGTTAAATATTCTACAACCAACAAACTTAAAAAATGAGGCTTTTAATGAAGAATTGAAAGCTTTAAATGCTAATCTTCAAATTATTGTAGCTTTTAGAATGTTACCAAAAGTCGTTTGGCAAATGCCTGAACTTGGTACGTTTAACTTGCATGCTTCACTTCTACCACAATATCGTGGTGCTGCTCCAATTAACTGGGCAATTATTAATGGTGAAACAAAAACTGGTGTATCTACCTTTTTTATAGATGATAGAATTGATACAGGTGAAATGATTTTTCAAGAAACCATAACTATTGAAGAAGACGAAAATGCCGGAAGCTTACACGATAAGTTAATGAACCTTGGTAGCGATTTAGTAATTAAAACAGTTTCTGAGATTGAAAAAGGCGCTATAGCTACAAAACCACAAATTGATTTTGAAGGCATTAAAACAGCTTATAAACTAAATAGAGACAACTGTAAAATAGATTTCACAAAAGAGATAGACACCATATATAATCACATTAGAGGTTTGGATCCATATCCAGCAGCTTGGTGTCTATTAAGAAATGGTGATGACGAGTTAGAAATAAAAATTCATAAAACCGAAAAAATTATAGAAGATCATAATTATAGCGTTGGCGATTTAATAATTTCTAAAAAAGAGCTTAAAGTTGCAGTGCCAAAAGGCTTCCTAAATTTACTTGAAATTAAAGTTCAAGGTAAACGTAAAATGGATGTAAAATCTTTATTAAATGGATATAAATTTAAAGAAAATTCAAAACTTCTGTAAAGCCTTACTATCAGTACATCTGCAAAAAAGAACAAAAAACAAGCACCTTTATTAACAAATACCACAAGTTATTAACAAAACAAGGTATTTCCCTTGCTATTGCTTGTGTGGTATGATATTCCGTTTAAATTTGTAAGGGGATATAATTATATAACCTAACTATTTATTAATAACTAAAATTAAATATTATGAACAAAACAGATTTAATCGATGCAATGGCAGAACACGCAGGAATTACTAAAGCAGCTTCAAAAAAAGCTTTAGAATGTGCGTTAATAGAAATTGAAGGAGCTTTACAAAAAGGAAACAGAGTTTCTTTAGTAGGTTTTGGATCTTGGTCAGTTACTAAAAGAGCTGCAAGAGATGGAAGAAATCCTCAAACTGGAGCTACTATCAAAATTAAAGCTAAAAATGTAGTAAAATTTAAAGCTGGTTCTGATTTATCTGGTGCTGTAAACTAAGCATTAGTTAATCAATACGCTTATAAAAAAGCTCTCAAATTCTATTTGAGAGCTTTTTTTGTATCTTAATTTTATAAAATAGTAGGTTTAAATAAAAAAAGTTATCTTTAGTTTAGAATTAACCATAATACTATGACCGAAATAAAACCAAAAAAAGGGAATTTACTCTTTGCAGAGCCAACTATTATAGGTGATATGTCTTTTAATAGGTCTGTTATACTTTTAACTAATAATAGTAAAGATGGTTCGATTGGTTTTATATTAAATAAACCTTTAAGTTTTACTATTAGCGATTTAATTCCTGAAATAGAAATTCCTTTTAAAGTATATAATGGAGGACCAGTAGAACAAGATAATTTGTATTTTATACATAAATCGCCTGAATTAATTCCAGAAAGCATAGAAATTTCCAATGGTATTTTTTGGGGCGGTCATTTTGATACTGTAATTAAACTTATTAAGGAAGAAAAAATAAAACCCAACGATATAAAATTCTTTTTAGGCTATTCTGGTTGGGACTACAATCAGTTGGAAGACGAATTAAGAACTAATGCTTGGATTGTCTCAGAGAATATCTATAAACAAGATATTATAGAAAAAGAGGATGAGTTTTTCTGGAAAAATAAAATGGTAGAACTTGGTGGAGACTATTCTATTTGGTCTAATGCACCAGAAAATCCAAGTTACAACTAACCCAAACGGATTTTTATATTAATTTTTTGAAGTAATAAGTTAGCTACTTCAGAATTAAAAGATTTCTTTCTATAATTTGTTATAGGCTGAATTCCTGTAATTACATTTGTAATAAATAACTCATCTGCTTTCTGTAATTCGAATGGAGAAATAGAAGCCTCTTCTAAAGTATAATCTGGAAGTAACTTAATAATTTCCATTAACTGCTTACGCATAACACCATTTAAACAACCATCTAATAATGGTGGTGTTTTAATAACTGTTCCTTTTACTAAAAATAAATTTCCATTTAAAGCTTCTACAATATTTTTATTAGTATTTAGTAATAAGCAATTATTGAAATCATTTTCCTTTGCATAAATACTGGCTAATATATTTAAAGCTTTATTATTAGTCTTTAAGGTTGATAATAAGCCTGGAGCAACAAAAAAATCTTTAAACAAATCAACTACAAAGCTATTATTATTGAAACTATAAAATTCTTGCTCTAATACTTTAACAGAAATATAAAAATCTATGTTATTTGTATCTGGATGATATAATCCACCTTCACTTCTACTTACTAAAAACTTAATTCTAACCGTTTTATTTTCTGAATTATTAGCTTTTATGGTTTTTAAAATTTCACTTTCAAGATATTCCATCGTAAAATTCATTGGGATTTCCATTCGCATAATACGCATACTTGCCATTAACCTAAAATAATGGTCTTCCCAAAATAGAATTTTAGTATTACTTACTTTAATAGTTTCAAAAACAGCATCGCCATAATTAAAACCTCTATTATTTAGAGATATTGTATTGGTATTTTCTTGAAGTGTAGCGTTAATATTAACCATAAAAAAAGTCCTAAATTTCTTTAGGACAAATATACTTTAAATAGATTGTTTTTTAAACAGAACCTATGACTTGTTTTAAACTAGAAATTTGATTAGTCCATAGCATTTTAGATTCCTCAACTTCATCTTCTTCTGAAAAATCTGTAACAATTATAGAAACATCTTTAGTAATTTCATCTACCTGAATTCGCATTTCAAAATAATAAGAATCGTCTTCGTCTTCTAACCATTTAAATTTAATTCGTTCACCATTTTTTTTAGTCAATAATTTAGCCTGCTCTTCTGCTCCATCCCAAATAAATTTAAATAGTTCTCCTCTAGAATTTACATTATCTGCAAACCATTCAGACAAACCAGATGGTGTAGCCAAATACTGGTAAAGCAATGTTGGTGAAGCTTGTATAGGGAATTCTATTTCGTATTTAATTTTATCGTCCATTTGTAATCATTATTTTGCTCAATATATATAAATATTCCTTAAATCATAGCTTATTTTTTTATTATTTTAACTCAAAAAGACTTGTTATATTATATAATGTTGTTATATTTGCAAACTAAAAATTATGGCGAGGTAGCTCAGCTGGTTAGAGCGTCGGATTCATAACTCTTATATCTTTAGAGTTAACTCATTCAAAATCAATAAGTTTCAAGGTTTAAAGCTAACTGACAGTGTAATACTGTCAATAATGAAGACCATTTGGACGGTTACTGTAGGTAGCTCAAAGGAAAAATCATTCGTGAACGTTTATCTTGAAGGTAAACGGTTCAGATTCTGGAACGGAAAGGCAATTGGGATAAAACTTGATGCTATTGAGAATGTAGAATTACTCAAAAGTGCTTACCAAATTAAACTCCTTGAAGGTTGGCGGCCCAAACCAAGAGTAATCAAAATTAAACCAAAGGTTAAGGCTATTACGTTTCAAGAATTACTTGAAAAGAAACTCAGTGATTTTCAAAAGCAAGACTATTCATTTCATTACAAGCGTGATTGTAAATGGGTATTATCTCAATGGTCACAGTTTTCTTCAAAGAGAAGGCTGAGCAAACTCACCATAGAACAAATAACAAAAGAGGACATTGAGGATTTTATAATGCAGCCTAAGTGGAAGGCTAAGACGCAACGTAATGTGCTTATAAATTTCAAAACGCTCACCAGAGGGGTGAACGTTGCAGGTTTAAGTGATATTAAGATTAGAAGAGGTAAGTCCGAATTACATAAGCCGATAAAGGACGTAAAGTCCCTCTTAGACGATATCAGAGCGTATAACAGGAATCTATACCTCACTTGTCTAATGACCTATG
>JAWUZD010000004.1:0-47060 GCA_034110465.1 Mesoflavibacter sp. | reverse complement strand
AATTCCGTTGGCTTCTGGATGCCAGTATACATCTCCTTTTTCGCCAACAACAGCCTGAGGGTATGCTATAATGAAATTTTCACTATCAGCCAACGAATTTAAATCACCAACTTCGCTTGAAAAATTTGAGGCACAACCTCCATAACCATGAAAATTAATTATCAATGGGCTAGGAGTATTGCTTTCATATGATGTAGGTACATACAAGATGTATTCTCTAGTTACTCCTTCATGTACAATTGTTGTATAGCCAGAATGATTCGTATTGATGCAATTATACTCCTTATCATCTGCTTTAGTTGTGTCATCTTCACGACAACTAAATAGTAGTGCCGTTAAAATTAATAACACAAAAATATTTCTTGAAAAAGGAAGTGAAGCAGACAAGATGAAGTTTGAAGTAACCATATTTGTGTTTGAATTTCTATAATTTTTTTCGAATTTTCATTTTACACTTTTATTGGAGTTTTTGCTTGACTGCCAACGTGCTTGTATATGAAAAGTTGCATTTTTGTGTGCGAAGATTTTGCAACGAAAAATCAAAGTGCATAAAAAAGCAACAAATTTTGGTAAAGCATAAATTTAGCAATTTTTTATAAACGATGTTATCAAATGTTGCTTCTTTTTATCCATAATTTTCCTTTTTCCTTTTTCTAAAATTTAGTAAAAATTCCGGTAACTTTTTAATTCCGTTTTCTGAAAAAAAATTCCGATTAGCGAGATAATTTTTGCAATTTCTTCGATTTTACATTTAAAATTGAGTTTGTCGATTCTTTTTTTAAGTAGGTATTTTTCTTAATATGTATAAAAAATTCCTTCTTCAGGAATTATAAATTTTCCGTATTCAATTTTCTTATCAAGCAAGGCTATTTTTAAATCTTTAATAGCTTCACCTTGAGCTTCATTTGCCAAAGCAAAAGTGCCAAAATGTGTAGCAACCGATTGTTTAGATTTTATATCTAAATGTATTTGTACAGCTTCACTTGGGTTTGTATGAATTCGAGTCATAAACCAATTAGGTTTGTAAGCACCAATAGGAATTATTGACAAATCTATCTTTGGATTTTTTGTGCCTATTTTTTTGAAAATAGTTTCATCATAAGCAGTGTCTCCAGCAAAATATATCTTTTTAGAACCTTCAATTATATAACCACACCAGAGTGTTTTATCCCTATCAAAAATTCCTCGACTAGAAAAATGTACAGCAGGAGTCGCTTTAATTTTTATTGCTTTAATTTCAATTTCTTCATCCCAATCAATTTCAATAACATTTTCGATACCTATTTTTTTGAAAAAATGCGACACACCAAGAGGAACAATAAATTGAGGTTTGTGTTCTTTTTGAAGTCTTTTTATGGTTTGTTTATCTAAATGATCATAATGATTATGGCTAATTAAAACTACATCTATATTTGGTAAACTTTCAAAAATAATTCCTGTTGGTCTGTACCTTGCAGGCCCAATTAATTGAGATGGACTACATCTTTTAGACCAAATAGGATCTGTTAAAATATTTAAAGTATCCAATTGAATTAAAAACGTACTATGATTTACAAATATTAACTTTATGTCATCAGTATAATTGTTTTTTATAAGTGTATCTCTTGTGTAGGTTTCATAATTTTTAGTCCATTTCCCTTTTTTACTTGTACGTAAAAATTTAAAAACCTCCTTAAATCCATTTCCTTGATCTCCATTTGTGTTGATAAATTTTTTTCCATTGTAATGATCTGAAATTACACCAGAATGGATATTTTTAGAAGATTTACAACCAACAATTCCAACAATAATCAATAAAAAAATTAGAAGACTCACTATTTTAATAATTTTTCTCATTTTTGATTTATTTTCGCTAACGTTTAGTATTAGAGCAGTAGCGAATTAAAACGTACTAGCTCTCAGGTTGTAATATATTTAATTAATCCCAAAAACATATTGATTATGAGCTAGAACCACTTTTGCTTTGTTTTATGCTGTTTTTTATTCCGATTTTTTTGCTTCCTTTTGTGTAATAATAGGTTTACTATTTAATGCCTGAACTAATGTTGATGTTGCAAGAAGACCGTAAAGTATTGAAATAACTATTGTTGATTTTGTATTTTTAAAAATGTAAAAAGAAAGCAATGGAAGTAACTGTAAAGCGTGCATCCCTATAAAGTGCGAAACTCTTAAATCGCCTACAGTTTTGCTCCAACCTATAATCCACCAATTCGAGTTATCATTTATTGCACCAACGCTATGGCTCATCTGAGAACTCATTAAGGCTCCTTCAAATGAAAAAACAACAAAAATCAATATACCCAAACGAATAGCCCAAATATAATGACTTGGTAAATTTGGAAAGGACTGTGTGAAAAAGAGAAAGCCAATATAAGCAGTATAGAGTGTAACCATTACAGCTGCTAAACCCATTAACGAATACAATATAGCATAGAGTGGTGTGTCAAAGTTGAAGTGTGATAATTGTCCTTTAGAGGCTTGAAAAGTAATATAAGCAAGTTCAAAACCAAATAAAATGATTACTGTCCAATTGAAAGGTGTTGGATTGAAATTCGATAAATAATGACAATACCAAGCCATTGTCCAAGCAAATAAACCTATTGAAACAGCAAATTTAAAGGGCTTAAACCAAGCATTTACTCCGTGAATTTGGGTAGTTGTAAGTTTGGTTAAAACGATAAATATTATTGAAAGAGACAAGCAGAACAAACCAAAATAAAACAAGGATTCATTTCGGATTTTTAATTCCTTAATAAAATTTAATATTCCTTCAATCATTACCTTATTGTTTTTTATTAAGCGTAAACTTTGGCATAAAATAATTCAAGCAATAAAGCATTGCTCCGTATGTGAAAATGAGCGTAGGCATATTGGTATTAAACCCTAAATAAAATTCTGGAATACCAAATAACTCTCTAAAAGATTTTGTGGCAATGAGTAGTATAAAAATAATTCCATAAGCTAAAACAGAAATAATTCCAATTCTATTTTTTGTAGTTCTAATAATTCTTTTTTTTGCTTCTTCTCTAAAGAAATACCACATAGCACCAATACTAAATAAGGCTTCTATTAAAATGGCTAAATAAGGATTAGATGCATACAACCCAAGACCAGCTTCCATTGTATCTGCCCCAAAAATATGGTGCATATGACCTGAAAAGAAATCTAAAACAAAATGGATTGATACTAAAGCCACACTTACTAAGCCTATTTTGGTGTTTTTGAATAGCAGTTTCCCAAGTAAGAAAACAATTGCTAACCAAAATAATTGCGGTAACAAATCGTGGCTGTATAACATATCTACTGCCATATTACTTAAAGTGGCATCAAAAGCATCACTCGGATTGGTTGGTTCAAGTCCTAAATAGTGAAAGGTAAACCACAAAAAATCTTGTAATTGAGATATAATTAAAAAATAAAGTAAAGTTCCTTTTGGGAATTTTTGCTTTGCTATTAATGCCGTTGTAAAATGTCCTGCTAACATAATTTCTATTTAATTTTTGTATTTTTGCTATCGAATTGAAAGCAAAAATAGTAAATTACTATCGAATTAATAGTAATAATTTGTAAAAAATGAAGAAAGAATTTCGTTCTGGATGTCCAATATCTTCTACACTCGATGTTGTAGGGGATAAATGGTCTTTGTTAATCATTAGGGATTTGCTTCTTAAACATAAAAAGACTTTCAAGGAAATTTCTGATTCAGATGAAAGAATTGCTCCGAGCATTTTATCTGCAAGATTAAAATTGTTGGAATCGTATAAACTGATTTTCAAAACGAAAGTGCCAGATAACAAAAAAGAAAATATTTATTTGTTAACGGAAAAAGGGATTCGTTTAACTCCAATAATTATTGAATTCAGTTTGTGGGGAAATTCCAATATGCGAGAATTTAATGAAATAGATGATATTGAAGGCTTGAATTCAGACAAGAATCTAATTATTCAAACAGTTCAAGATAGTTATAATTCTATGTTGCTTAATTTTCAATAATGTTGCTCTCAAATGGCTTACAACGTTGTTGTATATGGTTTGTTGCGTGTTCCAAGCAACTAATTTAGTAAATAATTACCGACCAAGAAAGTCCGCGAGGATTTTCGTAAGTATGCCTGCACTAGCAATGGATTATATACGGTGTTGGCAAATCGGTTTTTTATTCGAATAATATTTTCGCTCGTTTATTTTCAGTTTTATTCAATTCATACTCGGTTCGTTTCGCTACTGATCGCAAGTGTTATAGCTGTAAATGGAGATGCTCAATCACATGAAAATAGACTTAGTTAGCTAGCTGTAAACTATATCATAGCTATACAAGGACTTTTTCCTTCTAGAAGTTAGTTAAATTAAACTAATTTGAAAAATAAAAAAATTATATCCATTTTATTAGTATAAATTTGCCGAAAAAAAAATCGTTATGCAAAAACAACTACACTTTAAAAAACTTATTTTAGATAGCATCATGTTATGCTCTCTTTTGTTATTGACTAGCCATACAGCAATAGCACAAAACATTAATTTTACTATTGATACTGCCGTTGATACTGGTACCTTAATTACAGAAACAATAATAGTTGGACCAGATACTTACGTTTTAACTATTAATCATCAACAAGATGTAGAAGAGTTAGATGATTTAGGTGGAGGAGACTTGGTATTTTATTTAGGAAGTGGGAATGCTTTAACTCCATTTACGCTAAACATAACAAGAACTGGAATTCCTGCTGCTTTTAATCTTAATTCTATAGATTATGATACATTAGGAACTGGAGAAATCTCATTAACTAATGAAAATGGTGCTACTATTTCTGCATTTACTAATTATGCACTTGGTTCTGGGACATTAACCATTACTAATTCTGCAAATGCGCAAAATATTAGTCAAGTGAATATTATCCCATTTGAAAACTATAATTTAAATGATTTTGGATTCCATAATATAAACGTTGATATGGTTTCTACTCTTGGGTTAAATGAAGCGGTATTACTAGAAGACAGTATTAGTATTGTTCCTAATCCATCAAATGGTAATGTAACAATTAAGAACGCTGGCATCAATTTACAAAAAGCATTTGTAACAGATTTAAATGGACGTGTAGTTGTTTCTTATGACTTTGAAGACATAACAGGAAATCAAGATTTAGAAATGAATTCTAAGCTTTCTGCTGGAATGTATATAATGACAATCTTATCTGATAAAGCTCAAGTAACTAAAAAGCTAGTCATAGAATAGTTTTTAATTACATTCTTTATAGAATTGAAAAGCTCCTGAATTACTTTAGGAGCTTTTTTAAGTTTGTCAGTTCTGATATAATATTTGTTCAGACTATTATCTAAATATTCTTTAATTCCCCTTTTCTCATTCTGGTTACGTTTCCTCAACTGTTTGCCAACGTAGAAATAAACACAACGTTGTGTTTATTTCTATTATGTTTATACCAAATCTAACCTTTTTAATCGAATTAAATTAACATTTCTATAAAGTTGCCTTAATATTTTAAACAAGAAAAACCTCTACAATCGTAAAGGTTTTTATGTAACACATACTATTGTGTTATTTATAGAATAACTAAAATTAGTTTAATTAATATTAGCAGATTTTACTGTTTTAATAATTCTACCAGCAACTTTATATGGATCTGCGTTAGATGCAGGTCTTCTGTCTTCTAACCAACCTTTCCAGCCTTGTTCTACTGTAATAATTGGAATTCTAATAGAAGCTCCACGATCTGAAATTCCAAAACTAAAGTCATCAATAGAAGCTGTTTCATGTTTGCCAGTTAAACGTTGGTCGTTAAACTCTCCGTAAATAGCAATGTGTTCTTTTTTAACAGGTCTAAACGCTTCACAAATTTTTTCATAAGTTTCACGAGAACCACAAGTTCTTAGAGTTGTGTTAGAGAAGTTAGCATGCATTCCAGAACCGTTCCAGTCTGTATCTCCTAATGGTTTTGGATGGTATTCTATATAGTAACCATATTTTTCAGTTAAACGATCTAATAGGTAGCGCGATATCCAAATTTCGTCTCCTGCAATTTTTGCACCTTTAGCAAATAATTGATATTCCCATTGTCCAGAAGCAACCTCTTGATTAATACCTTCAAAATTTAAACCAGCATCAATACATAAGTCAGCATGTTCTTCAACTAAAATTCTTCCGTGCGTATTTCTTCCACCAACAGAGCAATAATACATGCCTTGTGGCGCAGGATAACCACCAATAGGGAATCCTAAAGGTAATTGTGTTGCTTTATCCATAATAAAGTATTCTTGTTCAAAACCAAACCAGAAATCGTTGTCATCATCATCAATTCCAGCTCTCCCATTAGATGGATGCGGAGTTCCATCTGCATTTAAAACTTCAGTCATTACTAAAAATGCATCTCTACGCGCAGGATCAGGATAAATAGCAACTGGTTTTAATAAACAATCAGAATTATCTCCTGTAGCTTGTTTTGTCGAGCTACCATCAAAAGACCACATTGGACAATCTTCTAAATTTCCACTAAAGTCATTTACAACTTTAGTTTTACTTCTCATGTTTTGTGTCGGTTTGTAACCGTCTAACCAGATATACTCTAATTTAGTTTTAGCCATAATACGTTATGTATTTATATTTAAATTCCCTGCAAAGATAAATTAAATAACAAAACCCTAAAAAAAATAGGGTATTTTTTGTGTTGAATTCTAAGAAATGCTATTTGACTATATAAAAAATAGGGTCAATGTGTTTTTGTTGGTGATTTTAGTTATTTTTGGGGTAAATTTCTAGTGGTATGACTAATTTTAGATTCAATGCAGTTGAAACTGTTTTAAAAAGAGAAGCTGTAAAAGTAAAATCGTTAAAAAAACGCTCGCAGCATTTTGGTAAAAATGTATTCAATTTTAATACAATGCGTCAATATGTAACAGCAACTGCAGTAGAAGAAATTTTAGAAGCAATTAAAAGTAGAAAAAAAATTAAAGAAAGTACAGCTGATTTAATTGCTTTAGGAATGAAAGAATGGGCAATTTCTAAAGGTGTTACGCATTATACACATTGGTTCCAATCTTTAACAGGAGCAACAGCCGAAAAACATGATGCGTTTCTTCAAATTTTAGATAGCGGATTAGCAATAGAGCAATTTGAAGGCATTCAATTAATAGAACAGGAACCAGAAGCATCAAGTTATCCTAGCGGAAGTGTTCGAAATACTTTTGAAGCAAGAGGTTATTCAGCTTGGGATCCGTCATCTCCAGCATTTATTTATGGAACTACGTTGTGTATTCCTACTGTTTTTGTGTCTTATACTGGAGAAGCATTAGATTATAAAACACCTTTATTACGATCAATTCATAGAGTAGATGAAGCTTCTGTAGCGGTTTGTAAATATTTTGATAAAAATGTAAAACGTGTAGAAGCATCTTTAGGTTGGGAACAAGAATTCTATTTAATAGATCGTGCTTTGGTTAATGCAAGACCAGATTTGTTATTAACAGGTAGAACTTTAGTTGGACAATCGGCAGCAAAAGATCATCAGATTAACGACAATTATTTTGGAACTATTCCAAATCGTGTCATGTCTTTTCTAAGAGATTTAGAAGATCAATGTATTGCCCTAGGAGTTCCGGTAAAAACACGACATAATGAGTCTGCTCCAAATCAATTTGAATTAGCACCAATTTTTGAAGAGGCTAATCTATCTGTTGATCATAATGCTTTAGTTATGAATTTGATGGATAAGGTCGCAGAACGACATTTTTTTAAAGTATTGTTTCACGAAAAACCTTTCGAGCATTTAAATGGCTCTGGCAAACATAATAATTGGAGCTTATCTACAGATACAGGAATTAATTTATTAAAACCGGGAAAAACACCAATGGGAAATCTTCAGTTTTTGGCATTTTTTATTAACACTATAAAAGCAGTGAAAGATTATGAGTCTTTATTGAGAGCTTCTATAGCTTCTGCAAGTAACGATTTACGATTAGGAACTAATGATGCACCGCCAAATATAATGTCAGTTTTTATAGGTGAAAAATTAACAAAAGTACTTCTGCAGTTAGAAAAAGTAACTAAAGGAAAACTTTCTCCTGAAGAAAAAACCGACTTAAAATTGAATGTCATAGGTAAGATTCCAGAGATTTTATTAGATAACACAGATAGGAATAGAACATCGCCATTTGCTTTTACTGGAAATAAATTTGAATTTAGAGCTGTAGGATCTAAAGCAAGTTGCTCTAATCCAATGATGGTTTTGAATACGATAGTTGCTAAACAATTAATGGATTTTAAAGTTGAGGTAGATGTTTTAATAGAGAAAGAAAACTTGCCAAAAGACGATGCAATTTTTAATGTATTAAGAGATTATATTAAAAACTGTAAACCTATATTATATGATGGAAATAGTTATAATGAGAGTTGGACTAAAGAATCAAAAAAACGTGGGTTAAGTAACTCTATTAATACGCCAGAAGCTTTAAAATCGGTTTTGTTGCCTAAGCATATCTCTTTGTTTGAGAATTTGAATGTTATGACAGAACAAGAAATTAAAGCACGTTTAGAAATAGACTTAGAAGATTATGTAAAACGTCTTCAAATTGAAGGTCGTGTTTTGTCAGAGTTAGTTCTAAGTCATATTATTCCGTCAGCTGTTACGTATCAAAATCAATTGTTAAAAAATGTAAAAGGATTACAAGTTGTATTTCCGGACGATTACCAATTACATGCAAAATCTCAATTAGAATTAATAGCTTCAATATCTAATCATTTACGAGTAGTTAAATCAGAAATGGATATTATGGTGCAAGCAAGAAAAAAGGCAAATGTGGTAGAAAGTCTTCAAAATAAAGCTATAATGTATTGTAATTCTGTAAGAACACGTTTTGAAGATATAAGATATCATTCTGATAAGTTAGAATTAATAGTGGACGATAAATTGTGGACCATACCAAAATACCGTGAGTTATTATATACCAAATAAATGCTTTAGGTTTTAATAAGAATAAATATATTTGCACTTCAAAATCTACCGTTATGAGTCAGGAAATTAGTAAACGATATGCGCAACGTGGTGTTTCAGCTTCAAAAGAAGATGTGCACAATGCCATTAAGAACATAGATAAAGGATTGTTCCCAAAAGCATTTTGTAAAATTGTGCCAGATTACTTAACTAACGACGAAGATTATTGTTTAATTATGCACGCAGATGGCGCTGGGACAAAATCGTCTTTAGCGTATATGTACTGGAAAGAAACAGGAGACTTATCTGTTTGGAAAGGTATTGCTCAAGATGCATTAATTATGAATATAGACGATTTGTTATGTGTTGGAGCAACAGATAATATCATGTTATCTTCTACTATTGGTCGTAATAAAAGTGTGATTACTGGCGAAGTACTTTCGGCAATTATTAACGGAACAGAAGAATTAATTAAAGATTTAAAAGGATTTGGAGTAACAATACATTCTACAGGTGGAGAAACTGCCGATGTAGGAGATTTAGTTCGTACTATTATTGTAGATTCTACAGTTACAGCAAGAATGAAGCGTTCTGATGTTATAGATAATTCAAATATTAAACCTGGAGATGTAATTGTTGGTTTAGAAAGTTTTGGTCAAGCTAATTACGAAACATCTTATAATGGTGGTATGGGTTCTAATGGATTAACATCTGCTAGACATGATGTTTTTGATAAATATTTAGCAAAAAAATACCCAGAAAGTTTTGATGTAGCAGTTCCAGAAGATTTAGTGTATTCGGGAAAAGTAAAATTAACAGATGCAGTAGCAGATTCTCCAATAGATGCTGGGAAATTAGTATTATCTCCAACAAGAACTTACGCACCAATTATAAAAGAAATTTTATCTAAATTTAAAAGCGATACAGTTCATGGAATGGTACATTGTTCTGGTGGCGCACAAACTAAAATACTTCATTTTGTAGATAATTTACATATTGTAAAAGATAATATGTTTAGCGTTCCTCCATTATTCAAATTAATACAAGAGCAATCTAAAACAGATTGGAAGGAAATGTACCAGGTTTTTAACTGTGGACATAGAATGGAATTATATGTATCTCCAGAAATAGCCGAAAATATTATATCAATCTCTAAATCTTACAATGTAAATGCTCAAATTATAGGTAGAGTAGAAGCATCTGAAACTAAAAAGCTTACAATAGAAAGCGAGTTTGGAACGTTTAGCTACTAATACCTAATTTTAGTAGTGTTATGAAATTGTTTTTTTGTTTGATATTTATATTGTTTCGTACAGCATCTTATGCGCAAAGTAGTCAGATAATTACTGCTAAGCCAACGCCAGATTCTTTAAAAGTATGGCGATTAAAAAATAAAGCAGGTGTAGATTTAAGCGAGGTTACCTTTGTAAATTGGAATGCTGGTGGATCTAATTCAATTTCGGCTTTGTCAAGTTTGATTTCTACTCTAAATTATAAGAAAAACCGGGTTAGTTGGAATAATCGAGGTGTTTTTAGACTTGGAGGAAATAAACAAGAAGCGCAGCGTATTCGTAAAACAGACGATGCTTTAGAGATAGCATCTAACATTGGTTACCAAAAAGACACATTATCAAATTGGTACTATTCTGGACGTTTTAATTTAAAAACACAATTACTACATGGGTATAGTTATCCGGATAGAGATAATCCAATTTCTAAATTTTTTGCGCCAGGTTATGTGTTTTTAGGTGTTGGAGCAGAATACGGAAAAAGAATTGAAGAATGGTCTTTGTATATGTCTCCTTTAACTTACAAAGGAACTATGGTTTTAGATCGAGATTTAGCAGATTCTGGAGCGTTTGGAGTTGAACCAGCAGTTTATGATTCTAATGGAAATCTTGTAAAGAAAGGTAGACAAAGCCGATCTGAACTTGGGTTATATTTTACAGCAACTTACGAAGCATCTTTATTTGAAAATATAAATATTAGAAGTCAGGCCGAATTATATTCGGATTACATTAATAGCTTTGGAAATATAGATGTAAACTGGGAAGTTTTAGTAAATTTTAGGGTTAACGATTTTGTTAGAGCTGCTTTGGGTTCTCATTTAATTTATGATGATGATGTCGATGCATTTGAAGAAATTGACGGTGAGCAAGTAAATAAAGGACCAAAACTACAATGGAAGCAAATTCTTGGAATTGGTGTTACAATGGATTTTTAATCTAAAGTATATAAACAAGACTAAGCTGCTTTTCTGTTAGTCAAATTAATAAATTATCGTATTTTTACGTTTCAATATTACAACTACATGTTAGAGAAGTTACAAATAGTTAAACAACGTTTTGATGAGGTGAGTGATTTAATCATTCAGCCTGATGTTATTACAGATCAAAAACGTTATGTTCAATTAAATAGAGAATACAAGGATTTAAATGCTTTAATGAAAAAGCGTGAAGAATATATAGATTCTACAAATAATTTAGCTGAGGCAGAAGAAATTCTTGCAGATGGAAGTGATGCCGAAATGGTAGATATGGCTAAAATGCAATATGATGAAGCTAAAGAATCTATTTCAAACTTAGACGAAGAAATTCGTTTTATGCTAATTCCAAAAGATCCTACAGATGCTAAAAATGCAGTGGTAGAATTACGTGCAGGAACTGGTGGAGATGAAGCTAGTATTTTTGCAGGAGATTTGTTTAGAATGTATAGTAAATACTGTCAAAGTAAAGGTTGGAAAGTAGATACAGTAGATTTTAGTGAAGGAACTAATGGAGGATTTAAAGAGATTCAATTTGAGGTTTCTGGAGAAGATGTTTATGGAACTTTAAAATTTGAGGCAGGAGTTCATCGAGTGCAACGTGTGCCACAAACAGAAACTCAAGGACGAGTTCATACAAGTGCAGCTACATGTATGGTTTTTCCTGAGGCAGAAGAATTTGATGTTGTGATAAACCCAAAAGAAGTTAGAGTAGATTTTTTCTGTTCTTCTGGTCCTGGAGGACAATCGGTTAATACAACGTATTCTGCCGTACGTTTAACGCATGAGCCAACAGGTTTAGTTGCGCAGTGTCAAGATCAAAAATCGCAACATAAGAATAAGGAAAAAGCATTTAAAGTATTGCGTTCTCGTTTATACGATTTAGAATTAGCTAAAAAACAAGCAGAAGATGCATTGATTAGAGGTTCTCAAGTAACGTCTGGAGACAGAAGTGCTAAAATTAGAACTTATAATTATCCTCAAGGTCGTGTAACAGATCATAGAATTGGATTAACACTTTACGATTTGCCAAATATTGTAAATGGCGATATTCAAAAAATAATAGACGAATTGCAACTAGCGGATAATACAGAAAAATTAAAAGCTAACGATAACGTATTGTAAAATTAAAGCCTCTTAAATGGAGGCTTTTTTAATATCTTATTGAAAATGACAACACAAGAATTAGTTAATCAAATTAAGAAAAAGCAATCTTTTTTATGTATTGGATTAGATGTAGATTTAGATAAAATCCCAACACATTTATTACAAGAAGAAGATCCTATTTTTGCGTTTAATAAAGCTATTATAGACGCTACACATCATTTATGTGTGTCCTATAAACCCAATACCGCTTTTTACGAGGCTTATGGTATAAAAGGTTGGCAAGCTTTGCAAAAAACAATTGTTTATCTAAACAAAAATTATCCTGAAATTTACACAATTGCAGATGCTAAACGTGGCGATATTGGTAACACAAGTACAATGTATGCCAAAGCTTTTTTTGAAGACTTAGCGTTCGATAGTGTTACTGTTGCGCCATATATGGGAAAAGATTCTGTAGAGCCCTTTTTAGCTTTTAAGAATAAACATACTATTATGTTGGCATTAACATCTAATGAAGGTGCTTTCGATTTTCAGACTAAAAATGTAGAAGGAAAAGAGTTTTATAAAACGGTTTTAGAAACTTCTAAAACTTGGGAAAATAGCGAAAACTTAATGTATGTAGTTGGAGCAACAAAAGCAGAATACTTTAAAGAAATTAGAACTATTGTTCCAAATAGTTTCTTGTTGGTTCCTGGTGTAGGAGCACAAGGCGGAAACTTACAAGATGTTTGTAAATATGGATTAAATAAAGATGTGGGTTTATTAATTAATTCTTCAAGAGGAATTATTTATGCGTCTAAAGCGTCTGATTTTACAGATGCAGCAGCTTTTAAAGCAGCAGAGTTGCAAAAACAAATGGCAGAAATTCTTTCAAAATAAATTATCATGCGAATTGTTAGTTTAGTACCATCTCAAACCGAATTACTTCATGATTTAGGTCTTGAAGATCAAATTGTTGGAATTACGAAGTTTTGTGTTCACCCATTACATTATAAATCTACAAAAGTAAGTGTTGGCGGAACAAAGCAAATTAAAATTGAAAAAATAAAAGCATTAAAACCCGATATTATTCTTTGTAATAAAGAGGAAAACACTAAAGATATTGTAGAGGCTTGTCAGGAGATTTGTAAAGTACATGTTTCAGACTTGTATACAATTCAAGATACATTAGATTTAATTACTTTCTATGGAGAAATATTTAATAAGCAAATCAATGCTAAGTATATTATTGATAAAATTAAATTTCTCCAATCCGATTTTGAACACTTTATAAAAGATAAACAAACTATAAAAGTCGCTTATTTTATTTGGCGAAATCCTTGGATGGTAGCTGCTAATAATACATTTATAGATTATATGTTGAAACTAAATAAGTTTGTGAATATATATGCCAATCTAGAACGTTACCCAGAAGTAGATATTACTAAAATTAATCAAGAAGGAAATCCAGAAGTTATTTTACTGTCAAGCGAACCTTATCCATTTAAAGATGAACACGCTTTTGAGTTAAATAAATACTCGCAAAATGCAAAGACTATCTTTGTAGATGGAGAAATGTTTTCTTGGTATGGAACTAGGCTTTTAAAAGCATTTAATTACTTTAAAACGTTAAGAACTAGGCTCTAAATAATTTAATCTATTTAGTTTGTTTAAGGTTTTAATGGCTTTGTATTCAAAAAAATCGCTTAAGCCAGAATCTGTTTGTTTAAAGTTATAAGCTTGTTCAATTAGTACTTTGTATTTGCCTTTAAGTTGTGCTTTGTAACTTACAATTCTCTGTTGGTTATTCATAATATTAGTTGTTAGCTAATTTAAATATAGTTAATTGTTTGATATATAGTGATTTAAAATGAATTAATTTTAAAGTTTTAACAAAAAAAGCTATTTAGAGAACTAAATAGCTTTAAAGTTATTAATTAATATAAGAAAGGTTTAGTCTTGTAAAGCAAATACTTTTTTTAGTAAATCTGTAGCTCTAGAGCTTACTTTTGTTCTAATCTCCTTTTCTTCAATTTCAATCATTTTATAAACACCTTTTAAAGCTTCTCCAGTAACGTAATTTGTTAAATCAGGATTAACATTATTTGTAAAAGGTATAGCATTGTATTTTGTAATTAGGTTATTCCAGATTTGATCCGCACCAACTTTTTCGAAAGAATTTTTAATTACAGGTTCAAAACTTGTAAATAATGCGCTTTGAGTATTTGTTTTTAGGTAATTTGTAGCAGCGTTATCATTTCCTAATAAAATGCCTTTGGCATCATTAAAGTTTATGTTTTTAACAGCGTTAATAAAAATAGGAGTTGCTTGTCCTACAGCATCTTCAGCAGCTCTGTTTAAAACTTTTAAACCTTCATCAGCTAAGTTTCCTAAACCAATATCTCTAAGGCCTTTGTCTACTTTTTGTAATTCTTCTGGTAATAATATTTTTACCAATTCATTTTTAAAAAAACCATCTGTTGCAGTTAATTTAGAAACTTGCTTGTCTATACCTAAGTCTAAAGCTTCTTTTAAACCGTTAGCCATATCCAATTGAGATAAACCTATTCCGCTTGTTCCTGTAGGAAGATTGTTAACTACTTGTTGTAGCTCATTACAAGAAGTGAAAACGACTAAAACTAAAACTAAACTTAATTTTTTCAACATAATATTATTTTTTTATGCAAATATAAGAGTTAAGATAGTATTGTAGGGCTCAAATAATAGTATAAATTTATTTTTATACCAGTCTTGTTTTTTACGTAGCCTTACTACTTTTACATTTTTAAGTTTTGTATTGAATTAGTTTTGCAAAATTCGTAAATTGCAACGTAAAATAACTCATTAAATTACGAATGGAACAAATAATCACCTATAAGCCTAAATATAAAGTAAGAATAGTAACTGCAGCAGCTTTATTTGATGGGCACGATGCTTCTATCAATATTATGCGTAGAATTATTCAATCTACTGGAGTAGAAGTTATTCATTTAGGTCACGACAGAAGTGTTGAAGAAGTCGTAAATACAGCTATTCAAGAAGATGTTAATGCTATTTGTTTAACCTCATACCAAGGTGGGCATAACGAGTATTTTAAGTATATGTATGATTTACTTAAAGAACGTGGCGCAGAACACATCAAGATTTTTGGTGGTGGCGGAGGCGTTATTCTTCCTTCCGAAATTAAAGAGTTAATGGATTACGGAATTACACGTATTTATTCTCCAGATGATGGACGTGCAATGGGATTACAAGGTATGATTAACGATTTAGTTGAACAATCTGACTTTGCTATTGGTGATAAGTTAGATGATGAAATTAACTATTTAGCTGAAAAGAATCCAAGAGCAATTGCTCGTGTTATTTCTTCTGCCGAGAATTTTCCAGAGGTAGCAAAAAGTACTTTAGATAAAATTCATATAAAAAATAAAACCTCAAAAACACCTGTTTTAGGAATTACAGGAACTGGTGGATCAGGTAAATCGTCTTTAGTAGATGAGTTGGTTCGTAGGTTTTTAATAGATTTCCCAGAAAAAACTATTGGTTTAGTTTCTGTAGATCCATCTAAGCGAAAAACTGGAGGAGCATTATTAGGAGACAGAATTAGAATGAATGCAATTAATTCTTCTCGTGTTTATATGAGGAGTTTAGCAACGCGTCAATCTAATTTAGCCTTATCTAAATATGTAAACGAAGCTGTTCAAGTTTTAAAAGCGGCAGAGTTTGACCTTATAATATTAGAAACTTCTGGTATTGGACAATCGGATACAGAAATAATGGAACATTCTGATGTGGCATTATACGTTATGACACCAGAATTTGGAGCAGCAACACAATTGGAAAAAATTGATATGCTTGATTTTGCTGATTTAGTAGCAATTAACAAGTTCGATAAACGTGGTTCTTTAGATGCTTTACGGGATGTAAAGAAGCAATATATGCGTAATAATCATCTTTGGGATGTTCATCAAGACGACTTACCTGTATTTGGAACTATTGCATCTCAGTTTAACGATCCAGGTATGAATACGCTTTACAAAGCGATTATGGATAAGTTAGTAGAGAAAACAGACACAGATTTAAAATCTACTTTCGTTATTTCTAAAGAAATGAGCGAGAAGATTTTTGTTATTCCACCAAGTAGAACGCGTTACTTATCTGAAATAGCAGAAAGCAATAGAGCTTACGATGCTATAGCAAATACGCAAGTAGAAGTTGCTCAGAAATTATACGGAATTTACAAAACATTAGAATCTGTTTCAGAAACAACACCAGCTTTAGATAAAGCAGGAATAGCTTCAGAATCTATAGAAAACACTTCAGAAGATAATAAAGATTTTGTAAGATTATTAGTGTCGGAATTTGATCGTGTAAAATTAAATTTAGATCCTTATAACTGGGAAGTAATTACGGGTTGGGACGAGAAAGTAAATAAGTATAAAAATCCTATTTATTCATTTAAAGTAAGAGATAAGGAAATTAAAATAGAAACACATTCAGAATCATTATCTCATTTACAAATACCAAGAGTCGCTTTACCAAAGTATAAAGCTTGGGGAGATATTTTAAAATGGTGTTTACAAGAAAATGTACCAGGAGAATTTCCTTACACATCAGGATTATATCCTTTTAAACGTACAGGAGAAGATCCAGCACGTATGTTTGCAGGTGAAGGCGGACCTGAACGTACAAATAGACGTTTTCATTATGTAAGCGCAGGTTTACCAGCAAAACGTTTATCTACAGCTTTTGATAGTGTAACATTATATGGTAACGATCCGGATTTAAGACCAGATATTTATGGTAAAATTGGAAACGCAGGAGTTTCAATTTGCTGTTTAGACGATGCTAAGAAACTGTATTCAGGATTTAATTTAGCACACGTATTAACATCGGTTTCAATGACAATTAATGGTCCAGCGCCAATGTTATTAGGATTCTTTATGAATGCGGCTATAGACCAACAATGTGAAATTTACATTAAAGAAAAAGGTTTAGAAAGAGAAGTTGAAGCTAAAATTGCTAAAATATATAAAGATAAAGGAACAGTAAGACCAGTTTATATTGGCGACTTACCAGAATCTAACGATGGTTTAGGTTTGTTTCTTTTAGGAGTTACAGGAGACTTGGTTTTACCAGCAGATGTATATGCTGAGATTAAGAAAAATACAATGGCGCAAGTCCGCGGAACGGTTCAGGCAGATATTTTAAAAGAAGATCAGGCGCAAAATACCTGTATTTTCTCTACGGAATTTGCTTTACGTTTAATGGGAGATGTGCAAGAATATTTTATAGAAAATAATGTGCGTAATTTCTATTCAGTTTCTATTTCTGGATATCATATTGCAGAAGCAGGAGCAAACCCAATCACACAATTGGCGTTAACATTATCTAACGGATTTACGTATGTAGAATATTACTTAAGTCGTGGAATGGATATTAATAAATTCGGACCAAACTTATCATTTTTCTTCTCAAATGGAATAGATCCAGAATATGCGGTTATTGGTCGTGTTGCTCGTAAAATATGGGCAAAAGCAATGAAGAATAAATACGGAGCAAATGCCAGAGCGCAAATGTTAAAGTATCATATTCAAACTTCTGGACGTAGTTTACACGCACAGGAAATTGATTTTAACGATATCCGTACAACTTTACAAGCACTTTACGCAATTTACGATAACTGTAACTCGTTACATACAAATGCTTACGATGAAGCTATTACAACACCAACAGAAGAATCTGTTCGTCGCGCAATGGCAATTCAATTAATTATAAATAAAGAATTAGGTTTAAATAAAAACGAAAACCCAATTCAAGGTTCTTTTATTATTGAAGAATTAACAGATTTAGTAGAAGATGCCGTTCTTTTAGAATTTGATCGTATTACAGAACGCGGAGGCGTTTTAGGCGCAATGGAAACAATGTACCAACGTTCTAAAATTCAAGAAGAAAGCTTGTATTACGAAACACTTAAACATAACGGAGAATTTCCAATTATTGGTGTAAATACATTCTTAAGCTCTAAAGGTTCTCCAACAGTTATACCTGCTGAAGTTATTAGAGCAACAGAAGAAGAGAAGCAAGAGCAAATTAAAACGTTAAGAGCTTTACATAAATCTAATTCGACAGATGAATTGTTAAAAGAGTTACAAGTAAAAGCCATTACGAATCAAAATATATTTGAAGCTTTAATGGAAGTTTGTAAAGTATGTTCTTTAGGACAAATTACCGATGCTTTATTTGAAGTTGGTGGACAATACAGACGAAATATGTAAGCAGAGAACCACTTTTTCGATAGAAAGGATGAGTGAATCACTTACCTTAAATTTATTTTGAACTTTCTTTAGACTGTAAATATTTCATTTTAGAATGTAAGCGAGAAAAGAGATAGATTACCTTATTATAGATGCAATTTTTATATCTTGCACCAAAATTATAAAAGCACTTAAATTTTTAAGTGCTTTTTAAATTTATAACTATGTCATTTAAAAAACTTCATCCAATAATTAAAAATGTTTTAGAATCTAAAAACATTTTAAGCTACGCGCCAATTCAAAAGCAAATAATTCCACATATAAAGTCGGGAATGAGTGCTTATGGTATTGGACCAAAAGGTTCTGGTAAAACTACAGCTTTAATTATGGGCGTTTTACAGAAATTAAAATGTGAAGCAGTTGAAGATGAAGATTCTGCTAGGGCAATTATTGTAGTAAAAGATAAACAAGCGGTTTGGGATTTGGCAGAACGTTTTGAAGAATTTACAAAACACACCAATTTGCGTGTTTATAAAGCGTACCAAGAGTTCGATTTAGAGAAACAACGTGAAGAAGTTTATCATGGTGTAGATATTTTAATAGTAACACCAAAACGTTTAAATAAACTTTACTATCAAAATAGTTTGCATTTGGGAGAAATGCTGCTATTCTGTGTTTATGATGCCGATTTTTTAAACAGAAACGAATATCATAATGATGTTTTACGTATGTCTGAAAGTGTAAGTAACAAATGTAAATTTGTTATCATGTCCGAAACGTACAACAAGAAAATAGCAAATTATCAAGAAGCGTTTATGTATAACTCAGCTTATGTAGAGGTTAAAAAAGCGATTGAAATTCCTGAAGTTATTATTGAATCTGATACCGATTCTGAAGAGTAATTCTACAAAGTCAAAGACCAAGTCTTCTGTAGCTTTTTAAACTTTCTAAGTTCACTTCTTAAAATAGGTAAATAATCTTTTCCGTCGCTATTACAGGTTTCTAAGCGCTTGCAGTTACGATATAACTTGTTGGTTAATTGTTTTACTAAAGTAGCGTGTTTATATTTTTTATCAGAAAAAGGTGCTTGTTCTGCTTTTAAAATATGCGGTGCTAAAGAAACTGACTGCTGAATGATATCTCCCGAAAAATAAATGTTTTCATCTTCTTTTCCGTCGTGAGATAAATGCGATAAATCCTGACTTAAATACATAGATATGTTATGAGATAATGTAAATATATCTATAGCTTTCTTGTAAACAGGTGATTCAGATAAATGTATAGGCGCATTCATTATATATCAAACTTAATGTTAATCAAATTTAATCACAACAAATCAAACCTAACTTTTGATTTTAAAGTAAAAGTGTATATTTGATTTAATTATTAATTAATTTATGCTAATTGGCTTTAATATGGTGTTAGATGATTTAAGTTGGAAAATTTTAAAGTATTTGCAAACTAATGCGCGTATGTCTAGCGCAGAAATAGGTAGACAAGTTGGGATTTCGTCTCCAGCAGTAACAGAGCGAATAAAAAAAATGGAAGATTTAGGTGTTATAGAAGGTTATAACACTATGATTTCTCCGTTAGATGTTGGTTATCAATTAAAAGCTATTATTAACTTACGTGCTTTTATGGGTAAATTAAAACCTTTTTTAGACAAAGTACAAACGTATGATGAGGTTGTAAATTGTTATAGGATTACAGGAAACGAAAATATTGTTATGGAAGTGGTTTTGCGTAACCAAAAACATTTAGAAGCTTTTATAGATCAACTTATTGTTTATGGCGAAACTAAAACCCAGATTGTATTATCTCGTGTGGTAAAAAATAAAGCTATAAAAAAGCCTTAGTGTTGTGATTTAATGTAATTTTTAGGCTATAGTAATCAATTTATTAAAATGATTAATTTAAATAAGCTTCGTTTTATTTTTCTTATTTTAGAGCTGTCATTAACAAAATACTTATGAAACAATTATTTTATTTAGCGCTTTTAGTATTAGTTTTTTTGTCTTGTAAAGAAGAAACCACTAATGTAATTTCGGAAGCAGAAAAAGAAACTTACGTTAAAGATAATTACACAAAACAAGAAGTTGTAATTGATATGCGAGATGGCGTTAAGTTACATACAACTATTTATGCTCCCAAAGACAAAAGTAAAACATATCCTATGTTAATGATGCGAACTCCATATAGTTCCAAACCTTATGGAGCTGATACTTTTAAAGAGAAAATTGGACCTAATATTTACTTAATGAAAGAAGGGAATATTTTTGTATATCAAGATGTTCGTGGAAGGTGGATGAGTGAAGGAACTTACGATAATATGCGTGCTTACATTCCTAATAAAATAGATAATAGCCAAACAGACGAAGCTTCGGATACTTACGACACTATTGATTGGTTAGTTAAAAATGTTGAAAACAATAATGGACGTGTAGGTACTTGGGGGATTTCTTACCCAGGACATTATGCTACTGTTTCTGCAATAGATGCGCATCCAGCATTAAAAGCGGTTTCGCCACAAGCTTGTATTGGTGATTTCTATTTTGACGATTTTCATCATAATGGCGCTTTTATGTTAAGTTATTTTAGAGCTATAGCTTTATTTGGAACACAAAAAAGTAAACCTACAGATTCTTCTTGGTATAAATTACCAGAATTAGGAACACAGGATCAATATCAATTTTTTCTGGATGCTGGACCTTTAAGTAATTTGAATAAATACTTTCAATATGATAAGCCAGATAATACAAGCGCAATTAAATCAAATAAAATAGATGATTTCTTCTGGAAAGAAATTATAAACCACCCAAATTATGATAGTATTTGGAAACCTAAAGGCATTATTCAGAATTTAAAAGATATTAAACCAAGTGTTGCCACAATGGTTGTTGGTGGTTTTTTTGATGCAGAAGATTTATACGGACCTTTAGAGACTTATAAAACCATAGAAAAATACAACCCGGAGAATTATAATACACTTGTTTTTGGGCCTTGGGATCACGGGAAATGGGCGAGTAGTAAAGTTGAGAATTTTGTAGGTAATTATTATTTTGGAGATTCTATTTCTATTAATTTTCAAAAGCAGGTAGAAACTAAGTTTTTTAATCATTTCTTAAAAGGAAAAGGTGATAAAAATTCTGGTTTACCAGAAGCTTATGTGTACGATTCTGGACATAAAAAATGGAGTAGCTATAGTAATTGGCCACCAAAAGCAGTTACAAAACAAAAAATGTACTTAAACGCTAATCAGCAATTATCTAACAAACAAGAAGGTGTTTCTAAAGAAGTTTTTGTTAGTAATTTAAATAAGCCAGTACCATATTCGGAGGATATTAAATCGGTTTTTACACCAAGAAAATATATGACAGATGATCAACGTTTTTCTGCCCGAAGAACAGATGTTTTAGTTTTTGAAACAGAAATTATGACAGAAGATTTAACATTAGCAGGAGATATTTTAGCTAATTTAAATGTTTCTACAACAGGAACAGATGCAGATTGGATTGTAAAAGTAATAGATGTGCATCCAAAAGATGTTGAAGAACAAGTCAAAGGTATGCAAGATCATTTAAAATTAAGTAATTACCATATGATGGTAAGAAGTGAAGTAATGCGTGGTCGTTTTAGAAATAGTTTTGAAAAACCAGAACCGTTTACTCCAAATAAACCAACAGATGTTACTATAAAATTACAAGATGTTTACCACACTATTAAAGCGGGACATAAGTTACAAATTCAAGTTCAAAGTACGTGGTTTCCTTTAATAGATTTAAACCCACAAACTTTTGTTCCTAACATTTATAAAGCCAAAAAAGACGATTTTAAAAATCAAACACATAGTGTTTTTAATGCGTCTAATATAGAGTTTTCTGTATTAGATTAATTTACTCGCCAAGGAGGATTTAATCTATTGCCTTATGCGTGGTAAATTATAATAGTATTTCTATTTGGATCCAAATACATCATTTTGTTCAAAGCCAAGATTTTAATTCGGGTTTGGAAGTGAATATAATTCCCTTTTTTTTGTTAAATTGTTATTCGTGTTTCTTTTATAGAATCGATTTCAAAATAAATTAATGTGGAACTTTTTAAATTCTCTTCAGTTTCGTGTATAGAAAATGTCGAATTACCTTTTGGACATTTAAATCATACATATCTTGGTAATGCATCTATAATTAGTTTTAATTCTAATTTTTTGTACAACTCGCAAGACAATTCAACATTATTAGAACCTATAGTGACTTTATTTAAATTCATAGTTAAACTGTTTTTCGTTTCATATAAATTTTAAGCATAAATAATAATAACATACAAACTCCAGAAAGTAAAGCCATAGCTGTCCAAGTTGTATTGTAGCCGTAAGCCGAAATAGTTTGGAGTCCAGCATTAAACCCAAATACGCTTGCAATAGAAAAAGACATAACATACATAGCCATATATTCGCCTTGATTTTCTCCTTTAGATAAATCCATAGCAATAGAATTAGCAAAAGGAAAAGCTATCATTTCACCAATAGTCATAAATAACATTCCAATAATTAAAATTCCAGACCAATTGGTAATGTTAAGTACTATAAAACTTAAACCAGTTAGAAAAGCTCCAAACATAACTAAGTAAGCTTTGTTGTATTTCTTTCTTTCTAACCAACTAATTGTTGGCATTTCTAATAGAAAAATTATAAACCCATTTGCGCCTAATATTAGCCCAATTTCTGGTTTAGTTAAAAAATGAATTTCATCATAGTATAAAGGCATTGCAGAAAAATATTGAAAAAATACCACAGCAAAAACCAACATTGAGAAAAACAAAATCATAAAAGGTTTGTTAGAATAAACAGAATTTGAGCTTTTAACACTTAAATCATCTTGAATAACTGTTTTTTTAGGGTTTAATACTTTAAATAAAACTATGGTTGCAATAATACAAGTTATGCCATCAACCCAAAACAGTCCAGAATATCCCATTGTTGCAATTATAAATCCACCAACTGCTGGACCAGCTGAAAATCCAAGGTTTATAGCCAATCTTATTAATGTAACACTTCGTGTTTTGTTTTCAGGTTTACTATAAGCATTCATAGCAACAAACATTGCAGGTCTAAACGTATCCGCAACTGTCATAATTAAAATAATTCCAATACAAAATTCTTCAAAGGTTTTTAGATATTGCATACCAATAAATAATAAACCAGTTAAGAAAAGACTTCCAACCATAACTTTGTAGTAACCAATTTTATCGGTTAATTTTCCACCTAACCAAGTTCCTGCAACAGATCCAATACCAAAACAGCTCATAATCCAAGCAATATTGTTCGTTGAGAACTCTAAATCTTCTTTTAGGTATAAAGATAAAAATGGAATTATCATTGTTCCGGCTCGGTTAATAAACGTAACCAAAGCAAGCCACCAAACTTCTGTAGAAAGTCCAGTAAAGGTATTTATGTAATTTTTAAAAAGGCGTATCATTATTTTGTGGTTTTGGTAGTGGTATAAATATAAAACGTCCAACACTAAGGTTGGACGTTTCTAAATTGTTTTATTTAATAAAGCTATTACGTAAACACATAGTTAATCCAGTCCTTAGAATAAGGTCTTGAGACTCTGGTACAATATATTTGTTTAATTAGCATCTTTTTGTAATAATTTGTGTAAACCTAATACATTTAAATTATACTTTTACAATTAAATACTGTTTTTACTATGAAATACATCATTATATCGATTATAGTCCTATTTACATCATTAAGTTGTGCACAACAGAAAGAACCTTTGTTAGGTGAAACAGATTATCAAAAAGAACAAAATGCAAAATTTAAAGATGCATCTGAATCGCCCTTAACTGCAAAAGATTTAAAATCGTTTAAGCAATTAGATTTCTATAAATTTAATGCAAATTACATAGTTGAAGCTAAAGTGACTTTACAGCCAAATAGCGAATATTTTGAAATGCCAACATCTACAGATAGAAAACCATTATATAGAGTTTATGCTATTTTGTCTTTTGAATTGTTTGGTAAACCATATCAACTAAGTGTCTATCAAAATAAAGAGTTGTTAAACGAAAAAGGTTTTGAAGATTATTTGTTTTTACCTTTTATAGATAATACAAATGGCGAAACAACTTATGGTGGCGGACGCTACATAGAATTAAGTATTCCAGAAGGAAATACACTAACTATAGATTTTAATAAAGCTTTTAACCCTTATTGTGCTTATAATTACAAGTATTCTTGTCCTGTAGTTCCAATAGAAAATAGTTTAGATTTAGAAGTTGAAGCTGGCGTAAAAACGTTTGGTAATCACTAATTTTGGTTATTAAAGAGGTTTAGAAAGATATAAACCTAAAAAAACAGAACTAAAACCAATAACAATACTTAGTATAGTATAAAGTGCAAAACTGGTAAAGTCGCCAGTTTTTAAAAACGTTTGGTTCTCAAAAGCAAAACTTGAAAACGTTGTAAATCCACCACAAAAGCCTGTAGCTAGTAATAGTGTGTAGTTTTGAGATAAAGTATTAGACTTTAAAGCATAGCCTAAAATTAATCCTATTAGTAAGCAGCCTAAACAATTAACGACAAATGTTCCGTAGGGAAACTGAGTTGTGTTTATAGTTTTGCTAATTAAGTAGCGTAAAGCGCTACCAAATCCGCCACCTAAAAAAACCAAGAGAACGTTTTTCATTAAAAAAATATTATTTAAAAATAAATTTAATTGCTGCTATTAAGCTAATAAAGCCAATAAAAGCTAATAAAACCCACAATGTTCCTTTATAGTTTGCTTTATGAAGCTTTAAATCTTTGCGATACATTATACCAATAATAATAGCAAAAACTATGGCGAAAATTATTCCGAACGTAATTTGACCTGTACTAAACATAAAATTCTCTAAAAGTTATTATCTTTCAAAAATAAACAATTAAAAATCAACACTAAATTATTACGTTATTAATATGAAAGATAAAATAGAAGCCGTTAAAGCATTTCATACCTCATTTAAAATTGGACATAGAGAAACGCCAAAAGCAGATTTAGGTAAAGCCAAGAATACGTTGCGTTTTGATTTAATGAAAGAGGAAAACGAAGAATATATGGAAGCAGCGCAAAACAACGACTTAGTTGAAGTCGCAGATGCTTTAGGAGATATGCTTTATATATTATGTGGAACTATCATAGAACACGGATTACAACATAAAATTGAAGACGTTTTTAACGAAATTCAAAGAAGTAATATGAGTAAACTTGGCGAAAACGGCGAACCAATTTACAGAGAAGACGGAAAAGTTTTAAAAGGACCAAACTACTTTAAGCCAAATATTAAAAATATTTTAGAGTCTTAGGATTAAAAAAAGCACTAAAAAAAATGCCTCAAAAAAATATTTTTTTGAGGCGTTTTTTGTTTATAATTATTTAGAGACTTTATGTCTCCAATTATGTTTGTCTTCGGTAATATTATATTGAATGTCGTTTAATGTTTTCTTAAAGAACGTAGCATAACTATCTTCCATAACAGGTAATTCGTGCTTGAAGTCTGAATGTTTAAACCCTAATATTGGATTAATAACCGCAGCAGTTCCAGAACCAAAAATTTCTTTTAAACTTCCGTTTTTTGCAGCTTCTTTAATTTCTGCTACAGAAACACGTCTCACTTCAACCTCTATATTATTGTCTTTAGCTAATTGAATAACACATTTACGTGTAATACCATCTAAAATTCTATCGTTAGTTGGAGCAGTTACAAGTTTGTTATTAATTCTAAAGAAAACATTCATAGTTCCAGCTTCCTCTAAATATTCGTGAGATTTAGCATCTGTCCAAATAACTTGTTGGTAACCTTCTTTATGAGCTAAACTTGTTGGGTAAAACTGAGCAGCATAATTTCCTGCAGCTTTAGCAAAACCAACGCCTCCATCGGCAGAACGACTATATTCTTCAGCAATAATAACTCTAACTTCTCCAGCGTAGTAAGAACGTGCAGGAGAACAAATAATCATAAATTTATATTCATTTGCTGGAGATGCAGAAAGTGCACCTTGTGTAGCAATAACAAATGGTCTTATATATAATGAGTTTCCATCACCTTTTTTAATCCATTCTTTTTCTAATAGTAATAATTGCTCTAAACCTTCAAAAAAGAAATCTTTAGGAAATTCTGGCATAGCTAATCTATGTGCAGATTTATTAATTCTTTCAAAATTATCTTCAGGTCTAAATAAGAAAATATCATTATTTTCATCTTTAAAAGCTTTCATACCTTCAAAAACAGCTTGCCCATAGTGAAAAACTCTAGCAGATGGATCTAATGTTAATGGCTCATATTTAGAAATAGTAGGTTTTTGCCACTTGCCATCTTTAAAATCACAGCTAAACATATGATCTGAAAACACGGTACCAAATGGTAAATCGTTAAAATCAACAGTGTTAATTTTAGATTGGCTAACAGGTATTATGCTTAATTTGCTCATAATTCAATTTTCAGTTTTTTAATCTTTTGCAAAAATACAATTTTTGAAATGCGAAAACCTTAATATTTTAATAAAAAATAGTAAATTTACTATTAATTAAAACTTATAATTATGAAATATGCAGTTGTAGTGTTTTTAGCACTATTTTTAGGTTGTAAAAACGAAACACAAACTACAGAAAAGATTGTAGAAGACGTTTCTATTATAGAAACAGAGGAAACATATAAATCTTTTGGTGAGAAAATTATATCAGATGATGCTATTGCGTTTTCATCTATGTTGCCTCATTACAAAGGACTAAAAGAAGGCGATACTTTGGATACTAAAATAACAGCTAAAGTCTTAGATGTTTGTCAATCAAAAGGTTGTTGGATGATTTTAGATTTAGGCGAAGAGCAAACCGCTCGTGTAAAGTTTAAAGATTATGGTTTCTTTATGCCTAAAGATATTAAAGGAAAAGAAGTTATTGTAAACGGAAAAGCCTTTGTTAATGTTATGCCTGTAGATGAGTTAAGACATTACGCAGAAGATGCTGGTAAAACTAAAGAAGAAATTGCTGCAATTGTAGATCCAGAAATGACCTATTCATTACTTGCGGATGGCGTTTTATTAAAAGAATAATGGTTGTAAAACCTACTATTGTTGTTACAGATGATGGATCTAATACATTAGTTCACCCAACTATTGGAGCACATTACCATTCAACATTTGGAGCAAAACAAGAATCCGATTTTATATTTATACAAGAAGGCATAGATTTCTATGTTAATAAATTAGATGTAAAATCGGTTTCTATTTTAGAAATGGGATTTGGCTCTGGATTTAATGCTTACAATACTTTATTGTATGGCTTAGATCATAAAATATCTATTAACTATTGTGGTATTGAAAAATATCCAATAGAACAGCAAATGATTCCTGATTTGGATTATCCTAAAGTTTTAAATTCGGAAGAAACTTCCAATCTATTCCAAAATATGCATTCCTCTAAATGGGAAACTTATCAAGAAATAACGAAAGATTTTCAACTAAAAAAAGTAAACACCTCACTTGAAGATTTAGCTTTAGAAGAAAAATTTGATATTATTTATTTTGATGCTTTTAGTCCAAAAGATCAACCTGAATTGTGGACAGAAGCTGTGTTTGAAAAAATGCTTAGTCTTCTAAACCCTAATGGGATATTAGTAACTTATTGCTCTAAAGGAATTGTGAAAAATGCTTTAAGAGCTGTTGGTTTTGATTTACAGCGTTTAGCTGGTCCGCCAAGTAAAAGGCATATTTTAAGAGCGACAAAACTTTAAACAGAATTGTTAAACCTTACTTAATAAAGGATTTAAAGCTATTTTCTATTTGTATTTTTACAGGAAAAAACAAAATGAAAGTCTTAATAACTGGCGCTACAGGATTAGTTGGAAAAGAAATTGTTAAGAAATGTGTGGAACAAAACTGTTCTGTACATTATTTAACAACATCTAAGGCTAAGATGGTTTCTCAAGAAAATTATAAAGGATTTTATTGGAATCCTTCAAAAAATGAAATTGACATAAAATGTTTAGATGGTGTTACTGCTATTATTCACTTAGCTGGTGCAAGTATTGCGCAACGTTGGACAGAAAAAAGTAAAAATATTATTCTAAATAGTAGAGTAGAATCAGCTTCTGTTTTATTTCAATTATTAAAAAATGAATCACATGAAGTAGAGCATTTTATTTCTGCAAGTGCTATTGGTATTTATCCAGACTCATTAACTAATTTTTATTCTGAAGATGTTAAGCAAGAAAGCACTTCTTTTTTAGGAGAAGTGGTTTCAGAATGGGAAAAAGCAGCTAATCAATTTACAGCTCTAGGCATGAAAATCTCTAAAGTTAGAATAGGTTTAGTTTTAGATGGAAAAGAAGGTGCGTTGCCACAAATAGTAAATCCAATTAAATTTGGTTTAGGTGCTGTTTTTGGAAACGGAAAACAATGGCAGTCTTGGGTTCATAAAACAGATGTAGCAGGAATTTTTATGTATGTTCTAATTAATAAGTTAGAAGGTGTTTTTAATGCTGCTGCACCAAACCCTATTACTAATAAAGAGTTAACACAGCAAATAGCTAAAGTACTAAAAAGACCATTGTTTTTGCCGAATATCCCTAAATTTGCAATGAAACTAATTTTAGGCGAAATGCATATTTTGTTATTTGAAAGTCAGCGTGTAAATTCTAAAAAAATAGAGAATTTGGGGTATCAATTTAAATACTATTGCATTAAACCTGCGTTAGAAAACTTGTTAAAGTAAAAACGATTTAAAATTCATAAAAAAAAGCCCAAATTATTATTTAAGTTGGGCTTTTTTACAAAAAAGAGTAGTTAGGCTTTATTAGCTGTTACATTAATTTTTAATTCTACATCATCTTTAATTAAGTAGTCGCCTAATTTAGCAGCATCCATAATTTTTCCTGAGTTATGATTAATGTTCCATTCTGTTCTGTCAATGGTAAACGTATCACTTGTAATAGTAAGTGTATTATTGTTTACTAAAACTTTAGCATCAAAAGTTACATTTTTAGTAATACTTTTTAAAGTTAAGTTTCCACTTACTTTAGAAGCTTCTACTTTAGTAATTTCAAATTTAGCAGTTGGGAATTTTTCTACATCAAAAAAATCTTCATTTAATAAATGACTAACTAATTTTGCGTTTCCTTCATTCTCAGCAGGAATATCTGTACATTTTAAGCTTGCTATGTTAAAAGTAAAACGTCCACCAACTAAAGTATTGTCTTTAATTTCTGCAGTTCCTTCTGTAACGTTAAAAGTTCCTTCGTGTCCACCAACAATTTTATTGGCTTTCCAGATTAAAAGCGACGTATTGTCAACCTTAAAATTTAAAGTTTCACTTACGGCTTCTACTTTTTTAGCTTCAGATGTTTCTGCTGTTTTTGTATCATTTTTACAAGCTGTAAAAGCTAATCCTAAAGCCACAATTGCAAATCCTTTTAATATTGATTTTTTCATATTTATTTTATTTATTAGTTGATTGCAAAATTAGAGATTTCTTATTCTGTTTTTCTAAAAATTGACTTAAATTTTTATGTGTGACATTTTGACATTTTTACAATAATGGCAGTACTTTTGACAAATGATAATCAAAGTATTTAATCATAAATTTAGTGATGAGTCAAGATAAAGAAGAAAATAACGTAGTAGAAGAGCAAATTAATACAGCTCAGAATGGAACAGATGCAATAGAAACAGAAGCTGTAGAGGTAGAGGTAGAGCTACCTATTGAAGAAAGACTGCAAGCGGAAGTTGATCAAGAAAAGGATAAATTCTTGCGTTTATTTGCAGAGTTTGAAAATTATAAAAAGCGTACATCTAAAGAACGTATAGAGCTATTTAAAACGGCAAGTAAAGACGTAATGGTTTCTATGTTACCAGTTTTAGACGATTTTGAGCGTGCTTTAACTCATATTGAAGACGACAAAGAAGCTGAAGAATTAAGAAAAGGTGTTGATTTAATCTACCAAAAACTACTTAAAACTTTAGAACAAAAAGGTTTAGAAGCTATAGATGTAAGAGCTGGAGATGTTTTTAATGCAGACAATCACGAAGCTATAACTCAAATTCCTGCGCCTACAGACGATATGAAAGGCAAAATTATTGATGTTATTGAAAAAGGATATAAGTTAGGAGACAAAGTAATTCGTTTTCCTAAGGTTGTAATTGGTCAATAAAAGATACTAATATTTAGATAAAATGAAAAAAGATTATTACGAGATATTAGGTCTTCAAAAAAATGCAACTGCAGCAGAAATTAAAAAAGGTTATCGTAAGAAAGCCATAGAGTTTCATCCTGATAAAAATCCAGATGATACTTCTGCTGAAGAAAAATTTAAAGAAGCAGCAGAAGCTTACGAAATATTAAGCGACGATAATAAAAAAGCACGTTACGACCAATACGGACACCAAGCATTTGAAGGTGGACAAGGCGGCGGATATGGCGGCGGCGGAATGAATATGGATGACATATTTAGTCAGTTTGGCGATATTTTTGGCGGCGGCGGCGGATTTGGTGGAGGATTTGGTGGCGGACAACGTCAGCGAACTGTAAAAGGAAGTAACCTTAGAATTCGTGTAACACTTACCTTAGAAGAAATTGCTAATGGTGTAGAAAAGAAGCTTAAAGTTAAGCGTAAAGTTCAAGCAAGTGGTACAACTTACAAAACGTGTACAACGTGTAATGGTGCAGGACAAGTTACAAGAATAACAAATACTATTCTAGGACGTATGCAAACTGCTGCGGCTTGCCCAAGTTGTCAAGGTTCTGGTCAGAATATAGATAAAAAACCAGCTAATGCAGATGCGCAAGGTTTAATTGCAGAAGAAGAAACAGTTTCGGTTAAGATACCTGCAGGAGTTGTAGATGGGATGCAATTAAAAGTATCTGGAAAAGGTAATGCTGCTCCAGGAAATGGTATTTCTGGAGATTTATTGGTGGTTATACAAGAAGAAGATCATCCTAAATTACAGCGTGAAGGCGATAATTTACATTATGATTTATATGTAAGTTTACCTGATGCTATTTTAGGAGCTTCTCAAGATATAGAAACGGTTACAGGAAAAGTTAGAATAAAAATAGAGCCAGGTATGCAATCTGGTAAAATTTTACGCTTACGAGGAAAAGGAATTCCTAGTATTAATGGTTATGGAAAAGGTGATTTGTTAGTTCATGTTAATGTTTGGACGCCAAAAACCTTAAACAAAGAACAGAAGCAGTTTTTTGAGTCGATGAGAGATGATGAGCATTTTTCTCCTAAACCAGAAGGTTCTGATAAATCATTTTTTGAAAAAGTAAAAGATATGTTTGCATAGATTGTTGAAAAACTAAAATCATTCGGTTTTTGTTTAACATTTTATATAGATTACTTTTTATTTTATAAAAAAATGGTATATTTGATATGTCATTAGTTTATTCTAATGATAATTTTTCTTTTTCATAGCAATTTTTTCCCATCCTTGATTTATTTTAAGGGTGGGTTTTGTTTTTATAGAACTATATTAAAATAATGCTAAACCTTCTGTTAATGCAGTTTTAACCTTTATATTTACGGAGCAATTTTAAGATTATATTAGTCAGGTATGAGTAAGTTACTCCAAGTAAATCAAGTTTCTAAAACCTTTGGAAACCATATAGCGTTAAACAAAGTCTCTTTAGAAATAGATAAAGGTCAGATATTTGGACTGCTAGGTCCAAATGGAGCAGGAAAAACCACTTTAATTAGAATAATAAATCAAATTACTATTCCAGATTCTGGATCTGTTTTTTTAGATGGAGAATCACTACAATCACATCACATTCAAAATATAGGTTATTTACCAGAAGAACGTGGTTTGTATAAATCTATGAAAGTTGGAGAGCAAGTACTTTATCTAGCTCAATTAAAAGGTTTAAGTAAAACCGAAGCTAAAAAGCGTTTAAAAATATGGTTTGAACGTTTAGAGATAGGCGATTGGTGGGATAAGAAAATTCAAGAGCTTTCTAAAGGAATGGCGCAAAAAATACAGTTTGTAATAACGGTTTTACACGAGCCAAAATTATTGATTTTTGACGAACCTTTTTCTGGATTTGATCCAATAAACGCCAATTTAATTAAAGATCAAATTCTTAAATTAAGAGAAGATGGCGCTACAGTAATTTTCTCTACACATAGAATGGAATCTGTAGAAGAATTATGCGATAATATTGCATTAATTCATAAATCCAACAAACTTATAGATGGTAATTTATTAGATATAAAGCGTCAGTTTAAAACGAATACGTATCAGGTTGGAATAGTGCCAAATTCAGCTTCAGTAGAAACGGAATTAAAAGCTAAATTTAATGTAAGTTCAACTCAGTTTAAATCTATAAATAATGAATTACAGTTAAATATAAAGCTAGATTCAAATCAGAATCCAAACGTTTTACTTCAATATTTAATAACTAAAGGTGCCATTTCTCATTTTGTGGAATTGATTCCAACAGCAAACGATATTTTTATACAAACCGTAAATAATAATAACTAATGAATCATTTACCACTTATTATAAGACGTGAGTATACTACTAAAGTAAAAAATAAATCATTTATAATAATGACGTTTTTAAGTCCGTTGTTATTTATTACCCTAATATCTGTAGTGGCTTATTTATCGCAATTAAATAAAGATAAAGTAAGGACTATATCAGTTTTAGACGAATCAGGTTTGTTTCAAGAATCGTTTCAAAATTCCGATGAACTTAAATATATTCAGCTTGAAAATAAAACAGTAGAAGAAGCTAAAGACATCTCAGAAGCATCAGAAAATTATGGTTTATTATATATTGGATCATTTTCTAGAGCAGAAACAAACAATATAAATGTTCAATTTTTTTCAGATGAATCAGCATCACTAGGTGTTATATCAGATTTAGAACGTATTGTAGAGCAAAGATTAACCTATTTGAACTTAAAGGAAAAAGGTATAGATACTAAAGATATAGAAGCAGCAACTGTAGAAATAAGTATTAACCAAGAAAATTATGTAGGAGTAACATCTTCTAAAATTGAAGGTTATTTAAAACTTATTTTTGGTGGTGCAGCTGGTTATTTATTATTTATGTTTATTATAATCTACGGGAATATGATAATGCGCAGTGTTATAGAAGAGAAAACTAGTAGAATTATAGAGGTTATTATTTCGTCTGTAAAACCCATACAATTAATGTTGGGTAAAATTATTGGAACATCTTTGGCAGGAATTACACAGTTTGCTATTTGGTTATTATTAGGTAGTGTTTTAATGGCTATTGTTTCTGTTATTTTTAATATAGATTTAAGTGCAACACAAACACCACAACAAATAGTAGTTGCTCAGGCAATGGAAAGTCAGAATATAAATATGCAAATTCAAGAGGTTTATACCGCATTTTCGCATCTACCTATGGTTAATCTGGTTATTGCTTTCTTATTATTTTTTATAAGCGGATATTTACTATATAGCTCTATTTACGCTGCAATTGGTGCAGCTGTAGATAATGAAACAGATACACAGCAATTTATGTTACCTGTTTTAATTCCTTTAATACTTGCGGTTTATATTGGCATATTTACGGTAATAGATAATCCTCACGGAACAGTTTCTACTATATTCTCGTTTATACCTTTTACAAGTCCAGTAGTTATGCTAATGCGCATACCTTTTGGTGTTCCAATTTGGCAACAAGTTGTATCTTTAGTGGTATTAATCGGTACGTTTTTAGGAACGGTTTGGTTTGCGGCTAAAATTTATCGTGTTGGAATTTTAATGTATGGTAAAAAACCGAGTTACAAAGAATTAATTAAATGGGTTAAGTATTAATTATGCAAGAAAAAGTAATAGATCATATAGAAAATGAAGTTGAAAAAGTTGGAGAAGTAATATCAGACAGCACTGTTTGGGAAAAATTTGTTGATTTTTTAAATTTAAAATTATACACTTTTGTAGATGATAAAGGTGTAAGTACTGGAGTTATTAAAATTAAGTACATATTATTGATTCTATTAGTATTGTTAGTAACGACTTATGTTTTACGATGGGCTAGAAAATTACTTACCCGCAATTTGCCAGAAGATGATAAAGCAAAATTTTCTACTATATTTTCTTTTGCAAGATGGTTAGTTTATGCGATTGTTTTTTTAATAGCAATAGATTCTGTAGGAATTGATATAACAGCAGTTTTTGCAGCATCTGCAGCATTGTTAATTGGTATTGGTTTAGCGCTTCAAACATTGTTTCAAGATATTATATCTGGTGTTTTTATTTTAGTAGACCAGTCAGTCCACGTAGGTGATATTATAGAAATTGAAGGTAAAGTAGGTCGTGTAGAAGAAATTAAATTAAGAACAACTAGAGCTGTAACCATAGATAATAAAGTGCTTATAATACCTAACCATTTATATCTAACAAATAGTTTGTATAATTGGACTCAAAACGGCCAAAGTACTAGAGAATATGTAGATGTTGGTGTTGCTTATGGAAGTGATGTGGAATTGGTAAGACAGCTTTTAATAGAAGCAGCTAACTCATCAAAATTAGTATTTGTAAAACCTGTACCAGTAGTTATTTTTATGGATTTTGCAGAGAGTTCTTTAAATTTTAGAGTTTCTTTTACAATTAGAGATAGTTTTAATGCAAGGTTTCCTAAAAGTGAAATAAGGTTTGCTATAGATAGGTTGTTTAAAGAAAACAATATAACTATTCCATTCCCACAAAGAGATATTCATATTATAGATTCAAAAAATAGTATATTACAAAGTCCAAAAATAAAATAAGATGCCAAAAATATTAGTAATAGAAGACGAAGCGGCAATCCGTAGAGTTTTAGTCAAAATATTAAGTGAAGAAAGCGATACTTATCAAGTTGAACAAGCTGAAGATGGTTTAGCTGGTGCAGAAATGATTAAGAAAGAAGATTTCGATTTAGTGCTTTGCGATATCAAAATGCCAAAAATGGATGGTGTAGAGGTTTTAGAAGCTATTAAAAAAGTAAAGCCCGAAATTCCTTTTGTTATGATTTCTGGTCACGGCGATTTAGATACAGCAGTAAATACAATGCGTTTAGGTGCTTTTGATTATATATCTAAGCCGCCAGATTTAAACCGTTTATTAAACACAGTTCGTAATGCTTTAGACCGAAAAGAATTAGTTGTAGAGAATAAAATTCTTAAAAAGAAGGTTTCTAAAAAATATGAAATGATTGGTAAAAGTGATGCTGTTTTTCAAATCAAAGAGATGATAGAGAAAGTAGCACCAACAGAAGCTAGAGTTTTAATTACGGGACCAAACGGAACAGGGAAAGAATTAGTAGCGCATTGGTTACACGAAAAAAGTACAAGATCTAAAGGTCCAATGATTGAGGTGAATTGTGCCGCAATTCCTAGTGAATTAATAGAAAGCGAATTATTTGGTCATGTAAAAGGTGCATTTACAAGTGCAGCAAAAGATAGAGCAGGGAAATTTGAAGCCGCAAATAAAGGAACTATTTTCTTAGATGAAATTGGCGATATGAGTTTATCTGCACAAGCCAAAGTTTTACGTGCTTTACAAGAAAGTAGAGTGCAACGTGTTGGTAGCGATAAAGACATAAAAGTAGATGTTCGTGTGGTTGCTGCAACCAATAAAAATTTAAAAGAAGAAATTGCTGAAGGCAGATTTAGAGAAGATTTATATCACAGATTAGCGGTTATTCTAATAAAAGTGCCAGCGTTAAATGATAGAAGAGAAGACATTCCTGAACTTATAAATTATTTTGCGAATAAGATTTCTTCAGAACAAGGAACTGCACCAAAAACTTTTAGTGCTAAAGCTACTAAGATGTTACAAGAATACGATTGGACAGGAAATATACGTGAATTACGTAATGTAGTAGAGCGCTTAATTATTTTAGGAGAAAAAGAAGTAAGCGAAAAGGATATAAAATTATTTGCAAGTAAATAAATGCGAAATACCATATTAGCAATAGGTTTAGGATTTGTAGGACTACTTTTTGTAGCCTATATAAATTATGCTTATTACCAAGTGGTTATTGCATTTAAAACTTTAAATAATTTTGATCCATATCTATATAATATTAGCATATCTAGTAAGTTAGGTATGCTTTTTTTTGGCTTATTAGCCTTGTTGTATAGCTTGAATTCTATAAGTGAAAATAAAACAGCTGCTATAATGGGTTCTGTTTTGGGACTACTTGTTGTTATTTTGTCTTTTATCCCATTATTCCGCTATTTTTTGTAGAACATAAAATTATTGCGGACTTATTTTAAATAAACTTATGAAAATAGAAAACTATAAAATAACATCACAAATTAGCATAAAAGACTTGGCAACAAAACCAGATTTTGAAGTTGATAAAGATGTTTTAAAAAAAGAGCTTAAAAAGACGCGTAAAAAACTAGGAGAACTTCAAGACAAACTTTATGCTCACGGTAAATATAGTGTGCTGATTTGTATACAAGGTATGGATACCGCAGGTAAAGATAGTTTGATTCGTGAAGTTTTTAAAGACTTTAATGTTCGTGGTGTGGTAGTTCATAGTTTTAAAGTACCAACAGAATTAGAGTTAAAGCACGATTACTTATGGAGACATTATATAGCGTTACCTGCAAAAGGTAAATTTGGTGTGTTTAATAGAACGCACTACGAAAACGTTTTGGTAACCGGAGTTCATCCAGAATATATTATGGGCGAGCATATTCCTGGCATTCATTCTGTGTCGGATATAGATGATGCTTTTTGGAGCAAACGTTTTGAGCAAATAAATAATTTCGAAAAGCATATAGCCGAAAATGGAACTATAATATTTAAGTTCTTTTTAAATCTTTCTAAAGACGAACAAAAAAACAGATTATTACGTCGTTTAGATAAAAAAGAGAAAAACTGGAAATTCTCTGCTGGCGATTTAAAGGAACGTAAATTATGGGATAAGTATCAAGATTGCTATCAAGACATATTAAATAAAACCTCTAAAGTAAAAGCACCTTGGTATAATGTTCCAGCAGATTCTAAAGACGCAGCAAGAGTTATAATTGCTAATATTTTATTGGATACTTTAAGTAAATATAAAGATATTAAAGAACCCGAATTAGATGCTAAAACAAAAGCAAATATAGATTTGTATAAAGAACAGTTAAGTAACGAATAAGTAATTATTATTTTTCATAAAAAAGATCTTTTAGGACTCAAAACTAAAAGGTCTTTTTCGTTATAAATGAGTATCTTTAAAATTCAAAATTAGTTATATGAAATACGTTAGTCTATTATTTGCATTAGCCATTACATTGTCAGTTTCTGCTCAAACAGATCAAGAGCAATTAAAAACCATTTATTCGCAGTCGTTAACAAATGGAAAAAGTTATGAATGGTTAGATTATTTATCTAATAGCATTGGCGGACGTTTGTCTGGATCAGAGAATGCGCAAAAAGCAGTAGATTATACGAAATCAGAATTAGAAAAATTAGGTTTAGATAAAGTTTGGCTTCAACCAGTTATGGTTCCTAAATGGATTAGAGGAGAAAAAGAGAAAGCTTATTTTAACACAGGAAACACAAATGTTAACGTTAATATTTGTGCACTTGGTGGATCTATAGCAACGCCAAAATTAGGACTAACTGCGGAAGTCATAGAAGTCCAAGGTTTAGAAGAATTAAAAGATAAAAATGTAAAAGGAAAAATAGTTTTTTTTAATCGTCCAATGCAAGCAGATTTAATACAAACCTTTAATGCTTATGGCGGTTGTGTGGATCAAAGATATGCTGGCGCAATGGAAGCTGGGAAATTTGGTGCTTTAGGTGTTATTGTGCGTTCTATGAATTTACGCGAAGACGATTTCCCTCATACAGGAAGTATGTCTTATGGAGATTTGCCTGTAGATAAACGTATTCCATCTGCAGCAATAAGTACTAACGATGCTAATAAATTATCGACTGCTTTAAAAGCTGATAAAAATCTAAAATTCTTTTTTAAGCAAAGTTGTCAGCAGTTAGAAGATGTACAATCTTATAATGTTGTTGGAGAAATTACAGGAAGCCAATTTCCAAACGAATATATGATAGTTGGAGGACATTTAGATTCTTGGGATTTAGGCGATGGATCTCATGATGATGGCGCAGGAGTTGTACAATCTATGGATGTACTTAGATTATTAAAAGAAAGTAACATAAAACCAAAACGTAGTATTCGTGTTGTTCTTTTTATGAATGAAGAAAATGGATTACGTGGCGGAAAAAAATACGCAGAAGAAGCTGAAAAAAATAATGAAAACCACGTATTTGCTTTAGAAAGTGATTCTGGAGGATTTACGCCAAGAGGATTTAGTTTTGATTGCGATCAAGAAAATTTTAATCAAATATTAAGTTGGCAACATTTATTTAAACCTTATCTAATTCATTATTTTGAAAAAGGCGGAAGCGGCGCAGATATTGGTCCTTTAAAAAACGAATCTATTGTTTTGGCAGGTTTAAGACCAGATTCTCAACGTTATTTCGATTATCATCACGCAGAAAATGATACATTTGATGCTGTAAATAAGCGTGAATTAGAACTAGGAGCAGCAACTATGACAAGCTTAATTTATTTAATGGATAACTATGGTGTTAAGAAATTAAAAGGAGAAAAAGAGTTTAAGAATTAATAATGCCATTATCTATGAAAACGATATATTTTCATAAACTAAGTCTTATTAAAACTATGCTATTTTTAGGATTGGCTGCGCTTTGTATGTTTGTTAGTTTTTTTGAATTAGTAGCACCAGAAAATTCATTAATAAATCGTCTTTTAAATTTTTTAGGTTATATTATAATTACTATTCATTTTACACAAACGCTTTGGTATAAGTATTATGTAAGTTATAATAAGAAAGGTTTAACTATTAGACTAAATCGAAATATTTTACAAGAGCGAACTTTTATGTATAAGCATTTAAAAGACGTTTTTTTAGAAGAAAGCACTATTTCATTCCAATACAGAAATAATTTAGAATCTATAGAATTAGAAGGTTTTAAAGCAGAAGATATTAGTGAAATTCACCATTTATTAAATTCAACTAAATGAAAATAATTCAATACTTAATAGTAGTTTTTTTTATTACCTTTTTTTTAAGCGCACAAACCGAAGCTAAATTACCTTTTTACGAATTACCAGAAAACGCCGAAAACTTTACAGCAGGAACAGTTGCTGCAAAACAAGTAGAAGCCTTAGGATTTCGTTTTTATCATGCTTCAGAAAAACTAACAGAAAAAGATTTAGCGTTTAAACCAAATGCTGAGGTTAGAACAACAGGAGAAACCATTCAGCATATCTACGATTTATCTTTAATAATTGTAAACGCCACTTTGGTAAAATTAAATTCAAAAGATAAAAAAGCATTAACGTATTTAGAATTAAGAGCAGAAACGTTGCTTAATTTAGAGAAAGCATCGGTATTACTTAGAGCTTCGGAAGATATTTCGACCTTTAAAATTATTTTTGGAGATAAAGAAATTCCTTTCTGGAATAATATAAACGGACCAATTGCAGATGCTATTTGGCATTGCGGACAAATCGCTTCATATCGAAGAACATCCGGAAATCCAATCAATTCTAAAGTCAATCATTTTACAGGAACAGTAAAAGATTAAATATAACTTAGCCACCATTTATCTTTGTTTTTAGCTTTGTAATTCATATAAGATTTACAAAGAGGATAAAGTAGAATAAGTATGATTAACCATATTATGTAAACCATATATAATGGATACCCATAACCTGTTAGTGCTTCTGGGTTTGTAAAAGCATTGTTATTTAAAATCATTTTATGCCAATCGTTTCCTGTTATTAAAAGACCAAGAATAGCTAATAAATGAATTGTTCCAACATGAATAACATAAAAGAAAAAAGGAACTCTTCCAAAAACCAAAAATAAATCGGTTATTTTATTTTTAAAACGTTCAATCCAAGCTAAAAAGATAAAAGCTGGTCCTAATGTTATTAAAGTGTAAGCTAAAGATGGCGGATACTTTGAAACATTAAAAAAGGAAATTATTGTTTTTATTGTTGATTCTTGAAATTCCCATGGGTTAATATCTGCATAAATATTAAAACCTCTAAGTAAGAAAAACAAACAAATAGAAGCTATCCCAATTTTTATTAATATTTTTTTTCTAAAATCTGAATTTCTATTTTTTGAAAACAGGTTTCCAATAACATATCCTAAACTAATAATTCCAATCCAAGGTAAAACTGGATATGAAAATGCAACATAAGTTTGCCCTAAGGTAAATCCTCCTCCAGATTGATGTAATAGATGCCATAACCAAGCAAGCGGTTGATTGTCGCTAACGGTTAAACCATCTAAACTATTATGTCCTATTAAAATTAGTAAAGATATTCCTAAGATTATTTTTTTAGGTAGATGGATTAAAACTCCAAGAATTAGCATACAAACTCCAATAGCCCAAATAACTTGTAGATTTATAAATTCAAAATAAAAATCAAACCACCATAAGAAATTTAATAGCGTTATTTCTATAAAAATTAACCAAAAACCTCTTGTAACTAAAAAAAAGCTAAGTTGTTTTTTAGTTTTGTTTTCCCCATAAAGAAATGCTGAAATTCCAGCTAATAAGACAAAAATAGGTGCGCAAAAATGAGTGATAAATCTTGTAAAAAATAAAATACCTGTTGTGGATTCTAAATTTTCAGGATAATTACCAGCAAAAGCATTTATATGAAAATAATCTCTTGTATGATCTAAAACCATTAATATCATAACAAGACCTCTAAGAATATCAATTGATTCTATTCGTTTAAATGTATTCATATGTTTTATATTAAAGCTTTAAAATTAAGTGATTACACCCGAATATACTAAAACTTTAAAGGAAGATAGTTAGAGACTAAAGATAAGATGTTAAACTCTATTAAATTAAATTGGTAAAAACCAATAGGATGATTACTTTTGCTACATTAAAATAGTAGAATCATTCTGTTCAAACAGAACACAACACATAAATCTATTAAAAGATGAATTTACACGAATATCAAGGAAAAGAATTATTAAGCAGCTTTGGCGTACGTATCCAACGTGGTATTGTTGCACAAAATGCTGATGAAGCAGTAGCAGCAGCTAAGAAATTAACTGAAGATACTGGTACAGGATGGCACGTAATTAAAGCTCAAGTTCACGCAGGTGGAAGAGGAAAAGGTGGCGGAGTAAAATTAGCTAAAAACCTTGATGCTGTAAAAACTATTGCAGGAGAAATTATTGGAATGGACTTAGTAACACCTCAAACTTCAGCAGAAGGAAAACGTGTTCACCAAGTTTTAGTTTGTGAAGATGTATATTACCCAGGAGCTGAAGAGCCAGATGAGTTTTATATTTCTGTTTTATTAAATAGAGGAACAGGACGTAATATGATTATGTATTCTACTGAAGGTGGAATGGATATTGAAACTGTTGCTGAAGAAACACCACATTTAATCTTTAACGAAGAAATAGATCCTTCTACTGGAATTTTACCATTCCAAGCAAGACGTATTGCTTTTAACTTAGGATTATCTGGAGTAGCATTTAAAGAAATGACAAAATTCGTAACGTCTTTATATAAAGCTTACGTTGAATCTGATTCTTCTTTATTTGAAATTAATCCTGTATTAAAAACAAGTGATTCTAAAATTATGGCTGTAGATGCTAAAGTATCTTTAGATGCTAATGCGTTATACAGACATAAAGATTTAGCTGCAATGCGCGATTTACGTGAAGAAAATCCAATTGAAGTAGAAGCAGGAGAGCAAGGACTTAACTATGTAGATCTTGACGGAAACGTTGGTTGTATGGTAAATGGTGCTGGTTTAGCAATGGCAACTATGGATTTAATTAAGCAGGCTGGTGGAGAACCTGCTAACTTTTTAGACGTTGGTGGTACTGCAGATGCTGCAAGAGTAGAAATTGCATTCGAACTTATTTTAAGAGATCCAGCTGTAAAAGCTATTTTAATTAACATTTTTGGTGGTATCGTTCGTTGTGATCGTGTTGCTCAAGGTGTAATTGATGCTTATAAAAACATGGGTAACATCACTGTGCCAATTATTGTTCGTTTACAAGGAACAAACGCAGATATTGCTAAGAAATTAATTGACGATTCAGGTTTAGATGTAATGTCTGCTACAGAATTTCAAGAAGCTGCAGATAAAGTACAAGCTGTTTTAGCTTAATACTTATTTACATATTATAAATACTTTAAAAGAGTAGTGGTTTTTCCGCTACTCTTTTTTATTTTTAAATGATTATTGAGTGTTTTTTCAACTCGTCTGAGAATTCTGAAAAGGAATGTCTTACTGAGCTTGTCGAAGTATGCTATTTTATTCAGATAGTTTTAGAATACAAGTTTCTCTAATAGCCCAAAATTCTTCAAAGTTATAGTTTGAAGAATTTTCTATAAGCCAATATTTTAGAAATGTTTTATGATAATTAACTTTGTAATCAACGACTTGTTGAGGTAAGATGTCTTGTTCTTCAATTATAACATTTTTAAACCTATTATAATCAGATTTTGAATTTGTAACATCTATATAAACATCATTAATTTTTAGGTAACAATGTGCTTCTGGGATAAAATCTATTTGGTGCTTTTGTAAAATAGAACTTATTTTTGGTGAGTTTTTACTATTCATTTTAAAAATAGCAAGAATCAATTTTATATGGTCAAAATTATTTTCTAAAGCAATGGCTTTTAGAAATGCGTGTTTAGAACTACAACTGCCTTGTTGTTCTTTTAGAACTAAGCTAAAGTCATTTCTATTGGCATTTCTGCCGTAGGGTAAATGCTTAATGTGATTTAAAATCTCTTCCCAAGTATCTAGATCAAGACTTTTAGCTAATATGGTTAATGGTTTTTTAGAATTTAATCTCATTATAACTTAAAATCAAATTAATAATTCTTTATTCTAACGAGCATCCACTAAAAGCTAATCCTTCTTCTTTCCGTAATTTTTAAATTCAGGTTTAAAAGGTTTTCCATCAGCTGTTAAATCTTCCGACTTGTTTTTGTAAAGATTTTTTGCATTAGAGCCTAAACCTTTTTCATCACTTTTTGGTCTTTCGGTTTTTCCTGGCATTGGACCACGTAATTTTATAATTAACCCATTAAGAAAATTACGTAAAATTTGATCGCCACATTCAACATAATTAGGATGGTCTTCTTTTTGAAACAAAGCATTCAGTTCGCTTTTAGAAACTCTAAAGTCTACTAGTTCTAAAATTTCAATAATATCTTGATCACGAAGTTTGTGAGCAACTCTTAGTTTTTTGAAGATGTCGTTATTTGTCATATTACAAAGATATAAAAATAGTTTACTTTTTAGATGTTTAACTGTTTATTAGCTGAGGTGTTAATTTGATTAATGCAGGACACTGTTTTTAATTTTCTGCTAATGGATTCTGCGTCGGAAGTACAGAAAGACAAGATCATTGCATTTCTATTAAATCCGTGTTAATTCGTGAGATTAATGACCAAATGGAATTATAAAAAGTATAGTTATAATGACTAAATGTAAATAAAACTTGTCATTTGTAGAAATTATAGTATATTTGTGTAAATAAAACTTTATATAATATCAAATTATCTTTACTATGGAAAATGAAACTTGGAGTACACAAAATAAAAAAAGCACTAAAAACTTGGCAATTTGGTCTATGTTGTGGACAGCTTCTATGGCAGTCGCGACTTTTGGACCAAAATTTATTTGGGAAGAAAATGTAGCACTTACTATAATTGCTGTTGTTATAAATGCACTTTTGGGAATTGGAATGATTTTAATGAATATTAAGCACATTAATTCTTTAGACGATCTTCAAAAAAAAATACAATTAGATGCTATGGGAATTGCTTTAGGAGCAGGAATAGTTGGAGGATTAACGTATACATTACTTGACATAACTAATCTTATTACTAATGATGCTGAAATTGCTTTTCTGGTTATGTTTATTAGTATTGTTTATTTAGTAGCATTGTTAGTTGGACAAAAACGTTACAAATGAAAAATAAACTAAAAGTACTTAGAGCAGAACGAGATTTAACTCAAGCAGATCTTGCAGATAAAGTAAATGTATCAAGGCAAACTATAAATGCTATAGAAAAAGGGAAATTTGATCCTAGTTTGTCTTTAGCTTTTAAAATGTCAAAATTATTTGAATTATCTATTGAAGCTATTTTTGAAAATGATGAAATAAAATAGTTACTGAAGTTACTTCAATTTAAAAAATTTTAATTGGAGAATAGAGTTGGAGTTATTAGGCTTTTAAGGTCTCTAATTTATCTTGATATGCTTTTATTTTATCACGTAGTTTTGCTGCAACCATAAAGTCTAATGCTTTTGCTGCAGACTCCATTTCTTTGCGGGTTTCTCTAATACGTTTTTCTAATTCTGGCTTAGTCAAGTAATCACTTTCTGGTTCTGCGGCTTTTAAAGCTTCTAATTCGTAATGGCCAGTACTTACAGAGTTTTTAGACAGCACACTATCTAAGCTTTTGTTTAAAGCTTTTGGCACCATATTATGTTTGGTGTTGTAAGCTATTTGCTTTTCACGTCTGTATTCTGTTTCGTCTATAGTTTTTTGCATACTTTTTGTGATTTTATCAGCATACATTATAGCTTTTCCATTTAAGTTTCTTGCTGCTCTACCAACGGTTTGTGTTAAAGATCTTGCCGAACGTAAAAAACCTTCTTTATCTGCATCTAGAATGGCAACTAAAGAAACTTCAGGTAAATCTAGACCTTCACGCAGTAAGTTTACACCAACCAAAACATCGTAAATACCTTTACGTAAATCTTGCATAATTTGTACGCGTTCCAAAGTATCTACATCACTATGTATATAATTAACTCGTATATTAATTCGGCTTAAATATTTAGTTAATTCTTCCGCCATACGTTTGGTTAAAGTAGTCACTAAAGTACGTTCGTCTTTTTCAATACGCTGTTGTATTTCTTCAATTAAATCATCTATTTGATTTAAGCTTGGTCTTACTTCAATTATTGGGTCTAATAAACCAGTTGGTCTAATAACTTGTTCTACAAAAACACCATCGGTTTTTTCTAGTTCGTAATCTGCTGGCGTTGCAGAAACGTATATCACTTGGTTTTGTAAAGATTCAAACTCTTCAAATTTCAAAGGTCTATTGTCCATTGCTGCTGGCAAACGAAAACCATAATCTACTAAGTTTACTTTTCTACTATAATCGCCGCCATACATAGCGTGAACTTGAGAAACTGTAACGTGACTTTCGTCCACAACCATTAAATAATCGTCAGGGAAATAATCTAATAAGCAGAAAGGTCTCGTGCCAGGTTGTCTGCCATCTAAGTAACGTGAATAATTCTCGATTCCAGAACAATAACCTAACTCACGAATCATTTCTAAATCGAATTCGGTACGTTCTTTTAAGCGTTTAGCTTCTAAATGTTTTCCTATTTCCTTGAAATAATCGTGCTGATTTATTAAATCATCCTGAATTCCTTTTATTGCGCCTTGTAGTACATCCGGAGATGTAACAAACATATTTGCAGGATAAATAGTTAATTTATCATATTCTTCAAGGATTTCATTTGTTTGAACGTTAAACTGTTCAATTAATTCAATTTCGTCACCAAAAAAGTGAATTCTAAAAGCATCATCTGCATAACTTGGATAAACATCAACTGTATCTCCTTTAATTCTGAAATTCCCGTGATTAAAATCGGCCTCAGTTCTTGAATATAAACTTTGTACTAAGGTATGAAGTAAATCAGTTCTTGAAATTTCTTGATCACGTTCTAAAGTGATGACATTTTTTTGAAACTCTACAGGATTTCCAATACCATATAAACAAGAAACCGATGCTACAACTAAAACATCTCGTCTTCCAGAAAGTAGGGAAGAGGTTGTACTTAAACGTAGTTTTTCAATTTCTTCGTTAATACTTAAATCTTTTTCTATGTAAACACCAGAAGTTGGAATGTAAGCTTCTGGTTGATAGTAATCGTAATAACTTACAAAATATTCAACTGCATTTTCTGGAAAAAATTGCTTGAATTCGCTATATAATTGAGCTGCTAATGTTTTGTTATGTGCTAAAACTAAAGTTGGTTTTTGAACCGTTTCAATAACATTAGCAACTGTAAAGGTTTTTCCAGAACCTGTTACACCTAAAAGTGTTTGAAATTTATCTTTATTATCTAAACCTTCAACCAATTGTTTTATTGCAGCAGGCTGATCTCCAGTAGGTTTAAATTCTGAATGTATTTTGAATTTCATAGGTGTAAATTACACGCTAATTTACGGAATAATTGGTTGTTATATTCTTGTTGATTTGTTAAGGTTTAAAGTTTTTTACTTCTTTACAATTTTATAAAAAAACTCCCAATTCAAATAAATGAATTGGGAGTTTTTGTTGTTATATAATAACGTTACAATCTATCGCTTCAATGTAAAATGGGCTTGAAATTGTTTCTTAGCATTAGATCCCGAGTTTGGTTCTCTGTATTCT
>JAWUZD010000003.1:0-392351 GCA_034110465.1 Mesoflavibacter sp. | reverse complement strand
TAATTGACACATCATTTGATGCTCCTAAAAATCTAGTAATTCCATCCATATTAACATCTGTATTATTATAACCTAAAGAACTATAAGTACCAACTGGTGGTCCGCCAAAAAAAGTATTAAGTGGATCGTTAAATACATGAGAACTAATTGATGTTGTTTCTGACGAAGCTCCAACATAATTTAAATTATTATCTCCATTAGCATCTCCAGCCCATAAGCCCATTGTTCCTGAACCCATATTTTTTTGTGCATCTGTTCCAAAAGTATTCATTCCGTTAGTGAAATCTACTGTTGTAGCTGTTGAAGATAAAGCAATTGTATTAAGAGTCATTGCGCCTAAATGGTTTCTATGATTAACAACTATATAATAACTTTTTGCAGAAGTTGCTAAGACTACGTTAGAAGTACCATCTACATCAACTATGTCTCCATCTCTTTGTAATAAAGCAGAAGTACTAGATTCAATTACCGTGTTGTTTGTTGCGTCTCTTAATTCTAGCCAAACCCAGTCAACAATTGCATTTGCTCCTGTAGTATTAAATACCGTTGCATTACATGTTATAGCGTCTGAATAAGGAGATGTTGTAGGAATATATCCTGCAGCTCTTAATTCATCGCTCATAAGCCCACCTGAAAAACTTGGTCCAGATAAGAACACTTTAGCTGCAATTTCAACTTTAGAAAAAGCACCTTCTGCACCTAAATAATATGTACCATCTAATCCAGTAAAGTCTCCTGTTAATTTAAAATCACTTCCAAAAGCAGTCGCTGTTAAAGCAACAATATCACTACTTCCTTCTCTAAAAGCAAATACATCGTTAGAAGTTAAACCTGTTGTAGATGTAAAACCTGTCATTTCTGCAGCAGTTACATAGAAATCAACCGTTGTATCCCCAGAACTAGTTGTTGTAGTAGGTGTGATTATGAATGTTTTATCCATTACTAAATCATTTCCAGTACTTCCATTGTAAGATTGTGTTGAATTTCCAGCTCTACTTACAGAAATGTCTACACATCCATAATCGAAAGCGTTATTGTTTGTAATATCTAGCATTAAATCTGTAGATACTGTATCTGCACTATAAATTGTTCCAGCACTTGGTAAATCTATTTGATCGTTTGATACCCCAACATTTACTACTGTTTGTATAAACTTAGCTACTGTTGCAGTTAATAAAATATTATCTATTAATAAAATTCCATTTGTAGCGCTCGGCCCATTGGCATTAGGGCTGTTATGTCTAAAGGCTAAAAACCCTGTTTGACCAGCGTAAGCTGACATATCTACATTTCTTATTTCACCTTCGTCTTGAATAGAATTCCCAGTATCAATCGCACCACCTGCAGTTATTGAAGCTACATCCGTATCGTCTGTTGTCCAATAAACATCAAAAGGTTCGCTGTCTAGGAATCCACCAATTCCGTATTGTAAATCAGCAGCAGTAGCACCAGTTGGAATTGTAATAGCATCAGATATTAAGAAATTATCTGGTGCTAATCGATTTCCATTTCCTAAAGTTGTACCGTTAGACTCAGATATAAAGAAACCTCCATCAATTCCAGTATAAGCTAATCCAGTTGCTCCTCCAAAGTTTAAAGTATCACCATCATTATCAATTATAAACCATGTAGTAGTATCCGTTGCCTCACTATCAGAATCAAGGACAGTAATTAATTGAGTATTTACAGGTACAGCATCATCATCTGTAATTGTAATAGTCATGTTATTGTTACCAACAATTGCATCTCCACCATTAGCGTTTAAAGTAAAAGATAGGTCTATAGTTTCATTTCCTTCAACAAATCCATCATTAAACACTCTTAAAGTTATACTTTGGTCTGCAGTTGCGCCTTGCGCAAATGTAGCCGTAGTGTTTAAAAGCGTAAAATCTGATCCTGAATTAGCTGTTCCGGTTGGAGCAGTTATAGACGCAACTGCATTTTGTGTTGGTGCAAATGAACCAATTCTAAGATCGATTGTAACATCTGTAAAAGAACAACCTGTTCCTTCAGAAGTTGTTAAAGTCGAGCTAGAAAATGAAACTGTTGGAGCTGCTGCACCAGTAGGAGAATTTGGTAATTCTGTTCTTCCTGGTGAGTTAGCTAAAACTGTTGCAATTCTTGTAACTTGGTCATTTGTAAAAATATTCATACAACTGTCTACTGAATAATCCATATAGTTTTCTACCATATCTCTATCTGCATCTCCTGTACAAGAATTCATTGTAGTAGGACATCCACCATTTGATGCACCTGCATTAGGTGTATCAGCACATTCATCGTCTACACTACAATTACCGTCTCCCCAAATATGACGCAGTCCTATCCAATGTCCTATTTCGTGTGTTAAAGTTCTTCCTAAGTTATATGGAGCACCACCTGGAAAAGGCGTTGCAACAGATCCTATAGATGAATATAAACAAACAACACCATCTGTTAATTGAGAACCTCCATTGGCATTTAATCCGGGTAATGTTGAATTACTTGGAAACTGAGCGTATCCTAAAAGTCCTCCCCCCAAATCACCAGTCCAATTGTTACAGTATAATGTTCTGTCCCATATTGTTGCTGGTTTTATAGTGTTATCAAAATCAGTAGTAGATAATTGTCCTGGATAACCAAAAACACGATTAATTCCTGGTTCTGGCATTGTGTTTCCAGCAGGATCAATTGTTGCAGGTATAAATTCTACCATAGCATCTCCATCTCTTCCAGCCCAAGGTCCTGTAGCAGCACCAGCTAGATTTCTAAAGTCTAAGTTTAATTGGTCAATTTGCGCGTTGATATAAATTGCGTCAATATTAGCTGCATCTGTAGCTGTTCCAGAAATTACGTGAAACACTATTGGAATCTGTACAGGATTCATCATTCTAGAATTTCCATTTGCTTTTTGTTCAGCCATTTTTGCTTTTTGCACCTCTATTAAAGGTCTAATCCAATCTTCAAATTCATCTCTAGATTCTCTGCTTGGATCATTAATTCGATATTGTTCATTCATTTCTTCTGTTAAACATCGAACTACACCATTTTCATTAAAAAATCTTTGGTTCTCTTCATTTAGCTGTATGTTAGAAGGTTGAGATTTAAATGAATTTGAGCTCTCTGAAGTGTTTTGTAAAGAATTAAGCTTGTTGTTGTCAGTTTTGTTAATCTCTCTTTTTTGAGCAAAAGATAATGAGACAAACAATAAACTTGCAAATAAGCTGAAAGTAATTTTTTTCATAGTTATTTTAGTTTTAAATAATTTTAACGAATACGAATATAGATTAATATAATAATGCTGCCAAATATTTTGTAAAAATTAACATATCAACCGATTAGTCATTCGGTTTTTATTATTTTTAATAGCTTATTTGTTTAATTTAAAGGTTAAGTGGATTTAAATTATTTTTCTTATAATTTTTAAAGATTTTAGTCGGTTAGTAGGTGTTTTTGAGCGAGCGTTTATAAGCTATTAGAGCTATTAGAGCTGTTAGAGTTAGTTAACTGATTAAGTGGTGATTCTATTTTTATATTAGATAAATAGTTATATAAAAGTTAAACAAATTAGGAGTAGTTAATTTTGTTCGTACACTTTTGAAATAGAAAAAAAATAAGTTTTAAACAAAAAAAACGCTTCTATTAAAAATAATAGAAGCGTTTAACATTTTTTTTAGTGGTGCCTCCAGGAATCGAACCAGGGACACAAGGATTTTCAGTCCTTTGCTCTACCAACTGAGCTAAGGCACCATTGTTTAAATGCGAGTGCAAATATAGTATCTAATTTTACATTACCAAAACATTTTATATCTTTTTTGATTTATTATATTTGCACCTCAAAGTAAAGGCTTATGAATTTAATTTTAGATGCAGGGAATTCTTACGTGAAAATAGCTGTTTTTAAAGACAATAGTCTGGTTTTTGTAGATTCCGTTTTGTATGAATATTTTTTTGATAACCTTACTGTGGTTCTTGATAAGTATCCAAATATTAAATACGCTATATTGTCTTCTGTGGGGGTATTTTCGTCAAAAGAAATTAAAAAAATAAAGAAACAAATTTGTTTGGTAGAGGTTAATAATGAAACAAAACTTCCTTTTTTCAACCTTTATAAAACAAATAAAACTCTAGGTAGGGATAGGTTATCTTTAATTGGTGCTTCAATGATTGAGTATTCTAATAAAAATGTGTTAGTTATAGATGCTGGTACCTGTATTACTTTCGATTTTAAAAATAAAGAAGATCAATATTTAGGCGGTGCTATTTCTCCAGGTGTTAATATGCGATATAAAGCTTTAAATTATTATACGAGTAGTTTACCCTTTCTAGAAAAAGAAGTGATTAATGGTGATTATTTAGGAAATAGCACTGAATCTTGTATGCATTCAGGAATTGTAAACGGAGTAATACAAGAAATAGATGGTGTTATAGGTCAATATAATTCTGATTATAAAGATTTAACAGTTATTTTAACAGGTGGAGATGCTAATTTTTTGTCTTTACAATTAAAAAGTAGCATATTTGCCAATTCAAATTTCTTATTAGAAGGTTTGAATTATTTATTGAATTATAATATAGAAGAATGATAAAAAAACTTATAATGGTTTTTGTGTGTGTATTAGCAGCCCAAGCCTATGCACAAGAAGGAACCGCATCTCCTTATTCATTTTATGGTATTGGAAGTCTTAACTTTAAAGGTACTGTAGAGAATAGGAGTATGGGAGGAATTTCTGTATATAATGATAGTATTCATCTAAATTTAAGAAATCCTGCAGCTTATGCCGGAAAGAATCTAGCTGTATATAATGATGAAAGTCGACCAATAATATATTCTGTTGGAGGAAGTCATTCTGACATAAAACTGACATCTAATTCAGGATCGGATAAAACTTCTACTACTACATTCGATTATTTGTCTTTTGCCATTCCATTAGGTAAGTTAGGTATTGGTTTTGGTTTGTTACCATATTCATCAGTAGGTTATAAGTTAGAAAACTCAAATGCTCTAGGTAATTTATCACAAAGGTATAGAGGTGAAGGTGGTGTAAATCAGACGTATTTATCTCTTGGTTATCAAATAAACAATGAATTAAGTGTTGGTGCCACTGCGAATTATAACTTTGGAACTATCGAAAACTCAACAATAGAATATCTTTATAATGTAAACGATGAGCTTCTCGCATATCAAACAAGAGAAGATAATAGATCTGACCTTGGAGGACTAGGTTTTAATTTTGGTACATATTATACTAAAATGATTACCGAAAAACTTGAATTGCAAACTTCTTTAACGTATTCTCCAGAATCTAAATTAAGATCGAATAATACAAGATCTTTTTCAACCATTACTATTGATGGAGGAGGAAACGAAAATGAATTAAATACTGTTGTTTCAGACTTGTTGTCTCTTGGTTTAGAAACTACAAACTTAATTATACCATCTAAGTTTAATATTGGAGCTGGTATTGGTGAGCCAAGAAAATGGTTTGCAGGTTTTGATTTAACAACACAAAATACTAGTAGCTTTTCTAATAGATTATATAATTATCAAAATGTAAGTTTTGAGAATGCAAATACATTATCACTTGGCGGTTTTTATATCCCTAAGTTTAATGCTTTTTCTGGGTATTTTAAAAGAGTTGTATACAGAGGTGGTTTCCGTTTTGAAAAAACAGGTTTAAAAGTAAATAATCAATCCATAAGAGAGTTTGGCATATCTTTTGGTTTAGGTTTACCAGTTGGAAGTGGTAAAGATTTTTTCTCAAATGCAAACATTGGTTTTGAATTAGGAAAAAGAGGAACTACCAATCAGAATTTAATTAAGGAAAATTTTGTAAACCTTCAATTTAGTTTATCATTAAACGATAGATGGTTTGAAAAAAGAAAATATAATTAACCCTAAAATTAACACTACTATGAAACTTAAAGCAACACTTATATTTGCCTTACTATTAAATATAACTTTTGGATATGCTCAAGAAGATTGCGCAACAAAATTATCTTTAATGGTTGAGTCTGCAAAAGCAAAAGCTTACGATGCAGCATATCCACAGTTACAAGCACTAAGAAAAGATTGTGCAAAATACCATTATGGTATATATAAATATGGTGAAAAGATATTAGACCATAAAGTAGATAATTCTGCTGGTGATGAAAAGAAAGCTTTTATTGCAGACTATGTAAAGTTATATGAAGAAGCACAAATGTATTTTTCTAGTAAATTCCCTAAAGGTGAATATATGGGGAAAGCAGCACAGTTAAATTATGACAATAAAGCTGTTTTAGGTTTGCAAGATGAAGATTTGTACAATCAGTTTGATGCTGCTTACAAAGCAGATGCATCTACTTTTGATAGTGCTAAAAGTTTATATGTGTATTTTAAGTTAATGGTAGGTCTTTTTGATGAAGGTAAAAAACCAGCATCAGATTTGTTTAATAAATACGATGATGTCGTAGAAAGAATAGATGCTATAACTGAGTCTTATCAAGTTAAATTAAATAAATTAGTAGCAAAAGAAGAAGCAGGAACAGCTTTAACTTCAAAAGATAAAAGATACAAAAAGAATTATGAAGCTAATATTGAAGCTTTCGAGAAAGTTTCTGGAAGTGTAGATGCAGAATTAGGATCTAGAGCTAATTGCGAAAATTTAATCCCTTTATATTCTAAAGATTTTGAGGCAAACAAAGAAAATGCTGTTTGGTTAAAAAGAGCTGTAAGCAGAATGTTTTATAAAGAATGTACAGAAGATCCTTTATATGAAAAATTAGTAAAAGCTTACGATGCTGTAGAGTCTTCTGCAGATACAAAGTATTTTGTTGGTACAATTTTATTCAATAAAGGAAAAGTTAATGAAGCAATGAACTATTTCAAAGAGTCTTTTGATTTACAAACAGACCTTTTAAAGAAAGCTAAATTAGCTAACAAAATTGCTTCAAGCTTAAAGAAAAAAGGGCGTTATGGAGAAGCTAGACAATATTTTGAAAAAGCGTTACAATTAAATCCATCAAACAAATATCCTCACGTATTAATAGCATCTATGTATGCAAGTAGTGCTAATAATTGTGGAGATACAAATTTTAATAAAAGAGCTGTATTTTGGTTAGCTGCAAACGAGGCTGATAAAGCAGGTGGAAAAGGATCTAGCTATGCTACAAGCTATAGAGCTAAAGCTCCAACTAGATCTGAGATTTTCTCTGCTGGAAATGCAGGGCAAACCATTAAAATTGGATGTTGGATTGGTAGAAGTGTAACTGTACCAAAGCTATAATGCAAACATACATTAAGCATATAATTTACAACTTAGTCATAGCATTAGCTATGACTTTGTTTTTTTCGTGTAAAAACGATTTTAAAAGTGTTTCAAAAATAGGCGTTGCTGCTTATGATCCTGTAGGAATTGGCGATAGTATTAATTTGAAATTTACAGATTCGGGAAAAGTAAAAGCAAACTTATTAAGCCCCAAAGTGTACGATTATGGAAACAGAGCGCATAGTTATTCCGAATTTACCGAAGGTGTTACGCTAAATATCTACGAGAATAATCAAAAAAGCACTATTTTTTCAGATTACGCTATAGTTAATAATACTACAGATTTAATAGATTTACGCGGAAACGTTATTATAGTAACAGCAACTAACGATAGCTTGTTTACAGAACAACTTTATTACGATAATGAGAATAACTGGGTTTTTAATAATGAACCTGTTCAGTTTAAGTCTAAGGAGTACGTAACAAATGGTATTGGCTTTGATTCAGACAAAGCGTTTACAAAAATTGAAGTCTTAGATGTTACAGGTCAATTTGCAGTATTAAATTAATTTTTAAATATAGAATCTGCTTTATTGTTATATTTACATCATAAATTAAACTTATGACATTTTTTAAATACTTTCATTACGCTTATTTGGTTTTCGCAGTTTTATTTCTGTATGATGCTTTTACAAATTGGGGAGAAACTCAAGCTTATGCTTCATTGGCTTTAGGTGGATTAGCGCTTTTTATGTTTTTCTTTAGAGGTAGATTTAATAAAAAACTCAAGAAGTAATTATGGCAACAGCTATTGTTATTATTGTTATTTCATTGTTATTGTCTGCTTTTTTTTCAGGAATGGAAATTGCCTACATATCTTCTAATAAAATTCATATAGAAATAGAAAAAAAGCAAGATGGATTTTTGTCTGGAATATTAGCTAAATTAACAGAAAAGCCTTCAAAATTTATTGCAACAATGCTTATTGGAAATAATATAGCATTAGTTATTTATGGGTTTTTTATGGGCGATTTGTTAATGGATTGGTTTTTAACATTCGAAAGTTCTAATTATACTATTATCAATTATTTACTTAAAGATTTAAGTTTACTGACCCAAACCATTATATCGACTTTGGTTATTTTGTTTACAGCAGAATTTTTACCAAAAGTTTTTTTTCAAATTTACGCCAATTCATTACTTAAAATTCTAGCATTCCCAGCCTATCTTTTTTATCTATTGTTTTCTTTTATTTCAGATTTTGTAATTTGGATTTCAGATTTAGTATTAAAAAAATTCTTTAAAACTGAAGGCGATCAAGTGCAATTAGCATTTACTAAAATAGAATTAGGCGATTATATTAGTGAGCAAATGGAAAGTGTTCAAGAGCATGATGAGGTAGATAGCGAGATTCAAATTTTTCAAAATGCATTAGAGTTTTCAGAAGTAAAAGCCAGAGAAGTAATGGTGCCTAGAACGGAACTTATTGCTGTAGAGCTTAACGAATCTGTAGAGAAATTAAAACAAACTTTTATTGATACAGGTTGTTCTAAAGTATTAGTTTATAAAGAAAATATTGATGATATTTTAGGATACGTGCAATTGTTCGAGCTATTTAAAAAACCACAAAATATTGGTTCCGTTTTAATGCCAATAGAATTGGTTCCAGAAACAATGCTTATTAAAGATGTTTTAGCTTTACTAACTAAGAAAAGACGAAGTTTAGCAGTTGTTTTAGATGAATATGGAGGAACTTCTGGAATAATGACCGTAGAAGATATTGTTGAAGAGTTATTTGGTGAAATTGAAGATGAACATGATAATATTGATCTTCTAGAACTACAGATAGATGAAAATAATTATCAATTCTCTGCGCGTTTAGAAGTGGATTACATTAACGAAACCTATAAATTAAACCTTCCTGAAGGCGAAAACTACGAAACTCTAGGTGGCTTAATTATGTCTTATGCCGAAGAAATTCCTGAACAGGCCGAAATTATAATTATAGATAATTATAAGATTAAAATACTAGAAGCTTCTAATAATAAAATAGATTTAGTAGAACTTAAATTAATAGAAGAAGATTAAATTATAAGTTGCTCGTCATTCTTTTAGTAATATTTTAATAGATTACGACACAACTTGTTTTTTATATAAATCACAACTTTTAGAGAAATACAAAACTTCATTTTTATAAATTGGTTCTTTTTAGTTAAAAGTATTTTTATTATTGCTATTTAAATGGTATTTTCGCCCACTATAATTCAATAAATTATACTCTATAAAATGGCAATTTTAAATAAAATCAGACAAAAAACATTCGTTTTAATCTTAGTAATCGCATTAGCGTTATTCGCATTCATATTATCAGGCTTAGTAGATAATAAAGATGCCTTATTTGGGAAATCTCAAAATGTTGTAGCTACTATTAATGGTAAAGACATTGGTAGAACAGAATTTATGCAAAAAGTTGAGTTTCAACAACGTCAAATGGGACCAAATGCTACAACGACTCAAGTTATGAACCAAGTGTTCGAAGCAGAAGTTCGTCAAGCTGTTATGGCTGCTGAGTTTGAGAAATTAGGTCTTTCTGTAGAGTCGGATCAAATGAGAGATGTCTTAAGAGCTGCTTTAGCAACTAGCCCAGAATTTCTTAATGAAGCAGGTCTTTTTGACGATGCTAAGTTAACAGAGTATATTGCTAACATAAAAGAAACATCTCAAGAACAATACAAGCAATGGATTGACTACGAACAAAACGTAGCAAATACAGCATTGCAAACTAATTACTTTAATTTAGTTAAAGCTGGTACAACAGCTACTTTAGCAGAAGGTGCTTTAGAGTACAAATTAGAAGGCGATAAAGTTAATTTAAGCTATGTTCAGGTTCCTTTTACTTCTATTGTAGATAGTACAGTAGTTGTAACTAAAGAAGAAATTAAATCTTATATTACTAAAAATCCAAAGCAATTTCAAACGGAAGCTTCTACAGATTTACAATATGTAATGTTTAAAGAAGTGGCTTCTTTAGAAGATGAAAACAATATTAAAGCAAGATTATCTGCATTAGTAAACGACAAGCAAGAGTTTAGTGAAGCTACTAATAAAACGGAGACTGTTTTAGGCTTACAAAACACTAAAGATATTGAAGCTTTTGTTAATCAAAATTCAGACGATTTTAAATACAATAACTCTTTTGTAACTAAAGCACAATTACCAGCTGTAGTCGCAGATACTTTATCAAATTCTCCAGTAGGATCTATTTACGGACCTTATAAGGATGCTACTTATTTTAAGTTGTCAAAAATTGTTGCAACTACTAAATTACCAGATTCAGTAAAGGCACGTCATATTTTAATTCCTTTTAAAGGCGCTAGTTCTGCAGGAGCAGATGTTCTAAAAACGGAAGAAGAAGCAAGAGTTTTTGCAGATAGTTTAACAACTATATTGAAGTCTAACAACTCTAAATTTGAAGAGTTTGTTACAGCATATTCTTCTGATAAAGGAAGTGTTGAAAAAGGTGGTTTTTACGATTGGTATCCATACAATCAAATGGTTCCAGAATTTAGAGATTTTACTTTCGAAGGAAAAACGGGAGATTTAGATGTTGTAAAAACAGTATTTGGATTTCATATCATAGAAATTCAAGGTCAAAAAGGAGAATCTAACTTATATAAGGTTGCAACTATAGCTCGTAAAATTGAGCCATCAGAAGCAACATCTGATCAAGTATTTAGAGATGCTTCTAATTTTGAAGTTAATATTGCAAATGGATCTTTTTCAGATGTTTCTAAAGAAGCTAATTACGATGTAAGACCAGTTAAGACAGTAAAAGTATTAGACGAAAGCATTCCTGGTTTAGGAGCGCAAAGAGCTATTGTTCGTTGGTCTTTTGAAGCTAAAACGAATGTTGGAGATGTTAAGCGTTATACAGTTCCTGGTGGATATGCTGTAGTTCAAGTTACTGCAAAGCGTGATGCTGGCTTATTATCTATTGAAGAAGCTTCTGCAACAGTAACACCTAAGTTAAGAGCAGAGAAAAAAGCTAAAATGATTATGGATGGTGTAAGTGCATCTACTTTAGAAGATTTTGCAGCAGCAAAAAATCAACAAGTTAAAACAGCTTCTGCTATTAATATGAAAAACCCAACAATAGGTGGAGCTGGTAAAGAGCCATTAGTTGTAGGTTATGCTTTTGGTTTAAAAGATGGTGAAACATCTAAACTAATTATTGGAGAAAAAGGTGTTTATATGGTTAAACGTACTGGATTTACTCCAGCCGTTAAATTAGATAATTATCAGTCTTTTGCTAATCAAGTAAGTACTCAAAAATTAAATGCAGTACAAGGAAAATTATATACAGCTTTAAAAGAAGCTGCAGATGTTGAAGATAATAGAGCTAAAACAGTTCAGTAATTTATCATCAACAATATAATAAAAAAGGCTTCCAATTTGGAAGCCTTTTTTATGTTTAGTTTATTGTTAGTTATTTTAATTCATTTCAAAAATTTCTGAAAGCAACCAAATGTAATCTTCTCTTAGGTTAACAAAATCTCTATTAGAGATGTCTATTAGTTTAAAGTTAATTTCTGTTTGTGTTTTTAGGAAGTCTAAATAACCCGAATTAATTTTATCTAAATAACTATCCTCAATATTTTGTTCATAATCTCTTCCGCGTTTTTTAATGTTTTCTTGTAGACGTTCTGTGTTTTGATACAAGTAAATATATAAATCAGGCTTTGGAATGTCTTTGTACATTAAATAGAAGAGTTTTTTGTATAAGTTAAATTCATCTTCTGGTAAGGTTATTTTAGAAAAAATAAGCGATTTATAGATGTCGTAATCGCTTACCATAAAATCCGTAAACAAATCTAATTGCTGTAAGTCATCGGTAATTTGTTGATATCTATCAGCCAAAAAAGACATTTCTAGAGTAAAAGCATATCTTGTTGTGTCTTCGTAAAATTTAGGTAGAAATGGATTATCTGCAAATCGTTCTAAAATAGGTTTTGCATTAAAGTCTTCAGCAATTAAGTGAGTTAAACTTGTTTTTCCTGCACCAATATTACCTTCAATAGCAATGTAGTTGTGTGTTTTTAAATCGTATTGTTTTTTAGGGTTTTTAAGCCAAATATTCTGAGGTTCTGGAATACTATTGTCTGTGCAGGTTTCTAATAACTCAGATACTTTTTTATTTAGTTTTGGATGTGTAATATCTTTTGCGATATCAAATAAAGGTTGAAGAACAAATTTCCTGTTATGAGCTTGAGAATGAGGTATAGTTAGTTGTTCTGTTTCAATGATATCATCTTCAATTAAAATAATATCTAAATCTATTTCTCTATTCTCGTAAGTGTCTTCAATAGTTTTTTGTCTACCTATTTTTTTTTCTATTTGCTGCAGTTGTTCTAAAAGGTCTATTGCGGAAAGTGTTGTGCTTACAGAAATACAAGTATTATAAAAGTCATGGCCATCAAAATCTAAAGCTTCAGTTTTGTAAATTTTACCAATGTGTTTAATGCTGCCAACAGAAATAAAGATATTGTTTATAGCATCTTGTAGGTGTTTGTATCTGTCACCTTTATTACTTCCTAATGCTATATGTACGGTTTTGTGTGTTGTCATAATTTGTAGCAAAATAAGTAAAACTTGTTTAAAATTTTTATAAAAAAGTAATCTGTTAATAACTTGTTTCGTTTTATACCAATTCAATCTTTTGTAAAATAGTTATAATAACATTGGTTTTTTTTATGAACTACAATTATTAAACTTATATTAAACATAGTTGCTATGTTGTTTATATTTAATTTCTTTGTTTGAAATACCTTATAGTCAAATGAAAAAAGTATTAAAAATAGTTGGAATATCACTGTTAATCATTGTTTTGCTTTTAGTTGCAAGTCCTTTTTTGTTTCAGAATAAAATAAAAGGAATGGTTAAAACTTTTATTAACGAAAACGTAAATGCTAAAGTTGATTTTACAGATGTAAGCCTTAGCTTTTTAAGTAGTTTTCCAAAAGCTAACTTAACCATAGATAATTTAACAATAACTAATTTTGCGCCTTTTGAAGATGAGCAATTAGTGAATTCAAAATCTATAGAATTAGATTTTTCTATTACAGAATTATTTAAAGATGCTACAGAAGGTCCTATAAAAGTAGATGCTTTTTATATTAATGAAGCTTTAATATCGTTAAAAACAAATACACAAGGTATTGCAAACTGGGATATTGCTAAAGCTAAAGAAACTACAACGACTAATACGACAACGAAAAGTGATCCTTTTGTGTTTCAGTTGGATAATTATGGTGTTACAAATAGTGCTTTTACCTATATAGACGAAAAGGAAAAATTAGCGTTATATATTACAGATTTTAACCATAGTGGTAATGGTACATTCTCTGAAACCATTTCAGAATTAGAGACTCAAACTAATATGAAGGTTTCTTTTAAAATGGCAGAAACAGAATATCTGACTAATAACACCATAGACTTGGATGCAATTGTGGGACTAGATTTAAAGCAAAACAAGTACACGTTTAAAGAAAATAAATTAGTTTTTAATCAGTTACCTATAGAGTTTGATGGATTTGTGCAGCTTATAGAAAATGGGCAAAAAATAGATTTATCATTTAAAAATACAGGTTCTACTTTTAAGGATTTTTTAGCGGTTATTCCAAAAGCGTATTCTAAAGATTTAGCAAATGTAAATACAACTGGTAATTTTAATATTATAGGTTTGGTAAAAGGAGAAAGTACAGAAACCACCATTCCAACATTAGATATTAATATTTTATCTAATAACGCATCTTTTAAATATAACGATTTACCAAAAGGTGTAAAAGATATTGTTATAAATACATCTATAAAAAACACAACAGGTAAATCTGAGGATACTTATGTAGATATACAAACTCTAAATTTTAAAATAGATCAAGATGTCTTTAATTCTTCTGCAAAAATAACCAACCTTACCGGTAATACTTCCGTTAATGCAAATATAGATGGTGTTTTAAACTTAGCAAACTTAACTAAAGCGTATCCAGTAGAGTTAGAAAATGAATTAACAGGTTTGTTAAAGGCAAAACTGAATACTGCATTTGATATGAAAGCAATTGATACTAATGCTTATCAGCGCATAAAAAATAACGGAACTGTTTCTATTACAGATTTTAAATTTTCATCGGAAGATATTGTTAACCCTTTAAATATTTCAAAAGCAAATGTTAGTTTTAATCCTGGTTTAATTAAGCTGGAACAATTTGTTGCTACTAGTGGAAAGACAGACTTAAATGCTACTGGAACTATAAATAATCTATTAGGCTTTTTGTTGAGTGATAAAAAATTACAAGGAAACTTTAATGTTAAATCTAATACTTTTGCTGTTAGCGATTTTATGGTTGAAGGAGAAAATGCAAGTAAAAAAAGTAATAATGAAGGAACTACTAAAGAGTCTTTAAAAATACCTGCCTTTTTAGATGCAACTATTAATGCAGATGCTAAAACGGTTTATTATGATAATTTAATTTTGAAAGATGTAAAAGGTGAGTTAGTTGTAAAAGATGAAAAAGCACAACTTATCAATATGTCGTCAAATATATTTAATGGTAAGTTAGCTTTAAATGGATTAGTAGATACAAAATCTGAAGTTCCAACTTTTAATATGAATTTAAACGCAAAGGATTTTGATATTTCTCAATCTTTTAACGATTTAGACTTGTTAAAGCAATTAGCGCCAATAGCAAAATTATTGCAAGGAAAATTAAATAGCACCATTGCACTTAGTGGAAAATTAGGATCAGACTTTACGCCAGATTTAAATACTATTTCAGGTAATGCTTTAGCGGAGTTGTTAACGGCAGAGTTTAAGCCTAAAAATGAAAAAGTAGTAAGTTTGTTAGAAGATAAATTATCGTTCTTAGACTTTAGTAAACTAGATTTAAAAGATGTAGTTGCTAACATAACATTCGATAATGGTAAAGTGTCTGTTAAGCCTATGGATATAGTTTATAAGGATATTAAAATTCAACTTGGTGGAAGTCATAATTTACAGAATCTAATGGATTACAAAGCTGTTTTACTTGTGCCAGCAAAATATTTAGGAAGCGATATAAATCGTTTAATAGGTAAAATTAACGATCCAGAGGTTAACAATATAGCTATTCCCGTTACTGCTAATATTACAGGAAGCTTATTGCAGCCAGACGTAAAAACAGATTTAACAAGTGGTGTTAAAAGTTTAACATCTCAGCTAATAGAAATTCAAAAGCAAAAATTAATTGGGCAAGGAACAGATCAAATTAAAGATTTATTAGGAAATGTTTTAGGTGGAAATAACTCCTCTAATAATTCTTCAGCAAACCAAACAACAACAAATTCTAGTTCTAATCCTGTAAAAGATGTTTTGGGAAGTGTTTTAGGAGGTAATAATAACACGCCAAAAGATTCAACAAAACCCGCAAGTAATCCTGTAAAAGATGTTTTAGGTGGGTTATTTGGAAAGAAAAAGAAAAAGGATACAGAAAATTAAGACTTTAATAATATTTTTTTGAAATTGTTTTAAGAATTAAATAGAATTATCTTACATTTGCAGACCAATATAACAATGTATTGATTTTGTTATATATACAATAGTTACAAACTTATACAAATTACCATAATGTTAAGAATCGAAATCAAAGAAGGAGAAAATATCGAGAGAGCTTTAAAACGTTACAAGCGTAAGCATAGAAACGTAAAAGTAATGCAAAACTTAAGAGATAAGCAATACTTTAGAAAGCCATCTGTTGTTAACAGACGTCAGATTCAAAAAGCTTCTTATATCCAAGGATTAAGAGACGCAGAGAATATATAAATCTTTTTTGCCCCAAAAATATATAACCACGTTACTTTTATTAGTAACGTGGTTTTTTTGATTGTTTTAGTTTTTGTTGGTGAGTTGAGTGCGTTCCGTTTTTCTAAATTCGTTTTTATGGCAATTGAAAATATTAATGAGTTGTTTATTTATGGTTTAAAAACGGTAATATTGGTTGTTGCTTTATAGCTAATATTTAGTTTTTGGCAATTACTTGATCACTCTTTTTTCAAGATAATGCTCAAGTTCCCTATATGGCTTCGGTATATCTTTATTGCTATTTTAAGTGCGGTATGGCTAATATCTAAATTACTTGGTTTTGGTCTTGTGGAAATTTGAGTACACAACTTTACTAGTTTTATTTTTACATTATTTAATAGGTCTTAATCGACAGTAATCTCAACAACAAAACCTTCATTACTTCTAATATTACAAACTGTATTGTCTTCAAAAATTAAGTATTGTCCTTTTACACCTTTTAAAACACCTTTATAGAATGCTGTTTTTCCAAAGTTTAAAGATTTAGGTTTTTCTGGATATTGTAATACTGGAAATTCTATGTGTGTTTCATTTTTGTTGTCTATAAAATAAGGTAATGCGTTTTCGGGAATGTATTGTTTTAGTTTGTCACGCCATTCGGTAAGGTTTTCATTTTTAATATCGTTTTTAAGCATAGTGCGCCAATTCGTTTTATCGGCTACAAAATCTTTAAGAGCAACTTCTGCAATTCCTGCTAAATAACGGTTTGGAGCTTCAATTATTTCTAAAGCTTCATGTGCGCCTTGATCTATCCAACGTATTGGAACTTGTGTTTTACGTGTTACACCAACTTTTATATTACTAGAGTTAGCTAAATATACAATGTGTGGCTGGAGTTGCACCTTTTTTTCGTAGTCTAAATCGCGATCTTCTTGATCTAAATGTGCTTTACTAAGTTCTGGTTTCATAATCCAATCTGCTGCTTGAGGAATGTCAAAAAAGCAACTTTTACAAAATCCTTGTCTATAAATAGGTTTGTCTAAATTACAGTTTAAACATTGGTTTTTTATAAACTTAAAGCTAATGGTTTTATTAAGTAATTGGTTTATGTGAATAAAATCGTTTTCGAAAACCATATAGTAGTTAATTGGTTTAGTAAACTCAGTTGTCATTTTAGTTAAAACCCCTTGAAATGTCATTTATGTAAAAATTTAGATATAGAATTAGAAACTATATCGATTATTGTTTTATTTTTAAACCTTAAAGATAGAATAATAATGCCAATTCCAATAGTCAATTCCATAGCGTCATGGTTTTTAAAAAAACGATTTCATCAAATTGAATTGTTTTTAAAATACCCAAATGAGGTGCAACAAGAGTTGTTGTTTTCTTTGTTAGAAACAGCTAAGGATACAGAGGTTGGACGTGCCTTTGAGTTTTCTTCAATAAAAACATATCGAGAATTTGCTAGTCGAGTACCAATTTCAAGTTATGAAGAATACGAACCAAAAATAGAACGCTCCAGATCTGGAGAACATAATATATTTTGGCCAAAACCTATAAGATGGTTTGCTAAATCAAGCGGTACAACTAATGCTAAAAGTAAATTTATTCCTGTTAGCGAAGATGCATTAGAGGATTGTCATTATGCAGCAAGTAAAGATCTACTTTGTATGTATCTAAATAATAATGAAGGATCACAATTATTTACAGGTAAGAGTTTGCGTTTAGGTGGAAGTAAAGAGTTGTATAAAGAAAATGGTACTGCTTTTGGAGATTTAAGCGCTATACTAATAGATAATATGCCTTTCTGGGCAGAATTTAGTAGTACGCCAAGTAATAAAGTATCTTTAATGGACGACTGGGAAACTAAAATGGCAGCTGTTGTTAATGAAACCATTAATGAAAACGTAACCAGTTTAGCAGGAGTTCCTTCTTGGATGCTAGTTCTACTTAATAATGTATTAGATAAAACAGACAAGAAAAGTATATTAGAAGTTTGGCCAAATCTAGAAGTCTACTTTCATGGTGGCGTAAGTTTTAATCCTTATAAAGAACAGTATCGTAACATTTTACCAAACAAGGATTTTAAATTTTATGAGATTTATAATGCTTCCGAAGGTTTTTTCGCTATTCAAGATCGTAATAATTCAAGTGATTTATTATTGATGTTAGATTACGGTATTTTTTATGAGTTTATTCCAATGGATACTTATGGGACTTTAGAAGAAAAAGTAATTCCTTTAAGTGAAGTAGAGCTTAATAAAAATTATGCAGTTATTATAACTACAAATGCAGGGCTTTGGCGTTACAAGATTGGAGACACATTGCGTTTTGTTTCTATTAGTCCTTACAGAATAAAAGTATCTGGAAGAACAAAACACCATATTAATGTATTTGGCGAAGAATTAATTATTGAAAATGCTGAAGATGCCTTAAAAAGTGTTTGTAGAAAAACTAAAACTGAAATTGTGGATTATACAGCTGCACCAATTTTTATGAAAGGTAAAGAGAAAGGTGCACATGAGTGGCTGATTGAGTTTAAAACACCACCAAAAGATATTAATTATTTTAATGAACTGTTTGATAATGCACTAAAAGCTTTAAATTCAGACTACGAAGCTAAGCGTTATAATAATATGACACTAAACCAACCCAAAATTCATATTGCAAGGGAACGTTTGTTTTATGATTGGTTAAAGCAAGAAGGTAAATTAGGAGGACAACATAAGGTTCCAAGATTGTCTAATACAAGAGATTATATAGATGCACTTTTAAAAATTAATTAGTTTATTTTTAAGTGATTAGAAAAGCCACCTTAAAATGTAAGGTGGCTTTTTATTACCCAAATACCTAATTATTAAAATTTGTTCGCTAAGTGGTGTTTTGTCGGTTTTATTTGCAAAAACACACTAATGTGTTTATTTTTGAACAGATTAATTGCGATTTAATCTTTTTTTACCCTATTTTGTTAAATATAATTTATTTTTAGTGATATTTTATTTTTCGGTTTTTGAATGTAAAAATGCATTTCATCGATTAAATATGCAATTAATTCTTGTTTTGTTTGTGTAGCTTAAAAAAGAAACTACTTTTGCACAAAATTATTTTTTTGTTATGTTTAAAAAATCATTGTTTTTAGTCGTTTTATTGTTTGTTAGCTCTATAGTTTTTTCTCAAGCACCATTAGAACGTGTTAGTTTTTCTTCAGATATAACTTCAGCAGAAGCATTAGGTTCAAATGGTTTTTTATTCGAAACCTTAGATGCAGGAATAAATACAAAATTTTCAGAGTATGCATCTGGATTTTTTAGAAACAAATTTATTATGGTGTCTTCTAAAAAAATTGGAGGTCTTGCAAAAATGGATCCTAATACTGGTGAAGCTTATAAGAATATATTTTGTTTAGATATTGAAGAGGATGGAACTTTAAAAAAACCTTTATTATTTTCAAGATTAATTAATACTTCAGAGAATAACGAGTATCAAATATCTTTTTCTCCAGACGAACATACAATGTATTACACGCGTAGTAAAACGTCAGATGTTTCAAACTACGAATTATATAAAACTACTTTAGAAGTTAATTCTAGTGGAAATTGGATAGAGCAAGAAAAATTAGCTATTAATTTAGATGGTTATTCTATAGAGAATCCTTTTGTGTCTTCAAATGGAAAACAATTATACTTCTCATCTAATAGACCAGGAACTTATGGTGGTTTTGATATTTTTGTATCAGATATTTTAGAAGATGGAACGTTATCTAATCCTGAAAATTTAGGAAAAATGATTAACACATCAGAAGATGAACAGTTTCCAACAATGTCTAAAAATAGTGAGTATTTGTATTTTGCTTCTAAAGGTCATGTTAATTTTGGTGGATTTGATTTGTTTAGAACTACAGTTTCTAAATTAGATGTTGCTACTCCAAGAAACCTTGGTAATACAATAAATTCTAAGTACGACGAAATGGCTATGTATTTTGCGTCTAATACTAAAGGTTACATGACGTCTAATAAGTCTTTTGGAAAAGGAGCTTACGATATTTTTAAGTTTGAAGTAGAAGAGATTTTACAATCTTTAGAAGGAAAAGTTTTAGATTTAGTAACACAATTACCATTACCTAACGCTACATTACAATTAAAAGATGAAAATGGAATTGTTTTAGACGAAATAGTTACAGGAAACGATGCTAAGTATAATTTTACAATTAAGCCTTTTGACGACTATACAATTACAGTAGTAAAAGATGGATTTGAAGATAAAGACTTTAACTTTAAGTCTATTAAAGGCGATGATAGATCTTACAGAAAAAATATTTTATTAGATGCAACTAAAGCTGAAATAGTAGAAGTTGAAGATAGAAAATTAATTAAAGTTGAAAATATTTTCTTTGACTTTAATAAAGCAAATATCAAATCTGAATCTACAATTACATTAAATAAAATTTACGATGTATTAGTTGAAAACCCAGAAATGAGTATCAATATTAATGCACATTCAGATAATAGAGGTAAAGCATCTTATAACTTGGTGTTATCTAGAAAACGTGCTGCATCTGCAAAAGCATACTTAATTAATAAAGGTATTGCTAAAAGTAGAATAGCATCTCAAGGATTTGGAGAGTCTCAACCATTAATAGACTGTAAATCAAATTGTACAGAAGAAGAGTACAAACAAAACAGACGTATAGAGTTTGTTATCAATCAATAGTTTTAAGTTAGTTTTTAAATAGTTAAAAGGTGTTATTCTTTAAGGAATAACACCTTTTTTAGTTAGTAACATTTTCTTATATATTTAATACCATTAAATAATTCGTTCATCAGCCTTGTAAGCGCCACGTCTATGTAAAATCCATTGCGCTTCATCTAAAGGGTTAACACCTTTGTAGGGTTTTATAATTCCTTGGTCTTTTGGACAAATATCATAGCCGTGAAACTGTAATCTTAGTCGTGTTTTTCCACTTGTTATAGAGTTTAGTTTAATACTAAAATCTAATGATGTTGCAACAGGAATGGTTCCTTTTAAACTAAATGTATCGTCAGTAAATTGAGGTGTTTCAAAAAAAGCTCTTCTTGTGCTTAATTCCGAAGTTATTTTTCCCAATAGAGATTCGTTAGCTTTAATTTCAAAACCTAATAAAGGTTCTAGTAAATGTGTGCCTCCATTTTTTAATCCTTGCATAATTCCTATAGGTGTTGCTAAATTAAAATCTCCAGGTCTGGAATGTACATTGTGGTCTTCCCCTTTTATTAGTGTTATTTTTATATCTGTAACTTCCCAACCTAATAGCCCTTGCGCTAATGCTTTGGGAATTGTGCGCTCTATTTCGTTTTGATACTTAATATGAACATCATTTTGAGAAACTATAGAGCTGTAAGTTACACCAGAATTTAACGCTCCTGGTTCTATTAAAAAAGTCATAATTGCCCAGCAGGGTTTAGGCATCCAATACCTAATATAGCCTTCAGCTTTTTTACTAATTGTTTCTTTGTAAACAACTTCAGGGTTTGTAAAAGTTGTTGGTATAGAAAAGCGTTCTTTTAAAATATGTTCTAGAATTTCAATTTGCATTTGCCCCATTAATAATAATTGCAGTTCTTTTTCTGCTTTAAACCATTTAAATTTTAGCGATGCATCTTCTCTGTCTAGTTGTTGTAATGCTTCAGTAAGTCCATTGAAATCGGCTTTATTGATAGGTGTAGCTTGAACGGTAAGTACAGGTATATGTAGTTTGGGTAGGTTTGGAATATCTTTTGGGCTTCCTAAAATATCTCCAGATTTTGTACCTAAAACACCAGTAATAATTCCTATATCTCCGGATGTTAAAGTAATGTTGTCAATGTATTTTATTTGGTCTAATTGTTTAGTTTGATTTACTTTAGTTTCTAATTGTTGTGTGTGATTATAAACGATAGACTTAGCAACTAATTCTCCTGAAAAAACTTTTACATATGCCATAGTTCCATATGTTTTATGATGTTCTAATTTAAAAACATAAGCAGATAAAATTTCTTTTTCATTTTTTTTAGAAGTTGGTAAGTAACTTATTATTCCGTCTAATAGTTCGATTACTCCAATATTATTTTTAGCAATTCCTGTAAATATTGGTGTGATTTTATTATTGATAGTGAGTTTATCAATAGACTTTAAATAGTCATCATCATTAATGTCTTCTGAATTTAAAAACCGCTCTAATAATTGTTCTTTACAATCCAAGATATGCTCAATTGATTTTTCTTTTATAAATGAATTTATTGAGTTGTTAAAAATAGGATTTATAGCAGCATTTGCTAATCCTTCATTTTTAGAACCAAATATCACTACTGGTTTTGTTTTTAAATCTTGTTCTAATTGTGTTATTGCGGCTTCTGTATCTGCGCCTTGCCTGTCAATTTTATTAATGAATATAATTGTTGGTATTTGTAATTCCTGTAAAGAATCCCAAATATTTAAAGTATGTGCTTGTACACCTTCAACTGCAGATATAACTAATATTGCAGCGTCAACTACACATAATACACGTTCTACTTCGCTTGAAAAATCAACGTGTCCAGGTGTGTCAATTAAATTTATTTTTGTGTTTTTCCATTTAAAAGATGTCATAGCTGCTTTTATGGAAATGCCACGTTCTTTTTCTAAATCCATACTATCTGTACTTGTGGATCCTTTATCTACACTTCCAAGTGTTCTAATGGCTCCAGAGTTGTATAGAAAATGTTCTGTAAGTGTTGTCTTTCCCGCATCTACATGAGCAAAAACCCCTATGTTTATAGTTGGTTTGTTCATTAGTTGGTTTTGTTTTTTGTTATATAATATAGTGAATTTACTTGTTAGGCTACAATTATACAAAAAAAGGGCTAATTGATTTTATTCAATTAGCCCTTTAGAATATATTTAATCCTTAATTATGAAACTGCTTTTAGTTTCTTTAAAGTTAATTTAGATAATTTATTTTCTGCATATTCCTTGGTTACAGAAAGTGTTTTTGTGTCTTCGCCAGGAAGTTCAAACATAGCATCTGTTAGGATTTCTTCACATAAAGAACGTAAACCTCTTGCGCCTAATTTATATTCCACTGCTTTTGTTACTATAAATTCTAGAGCATCTTCGTTTATGTCTAATGCAATGTCATCCATACCAAAAAGCTTTTTGTATTGCTTTACTATGGCGTTTTTAGGTTCAGTTAAAATGGCTCTTAATGTTTTAGCATCTAAAGGATCCATATGTGTTAAAACTGGTAAACGACCAATAATTTCTGGTATTAAACCAAAGTCTTTTAAATCTTTTGGTGTAATGTATTGTAGTAAGTTTTGCTGATCTACGTGATCATCGCTCATAGATGCACTATAGCCAACAGCCTGCATGTTTAAGCGTTTAGAAATTACACGCTCAATTCCGTCAAAAGCACCACCAGCAATAAATAAAATATTTTCGGTGTTGACTTCAATAAATTTTTGATCAGGATGTTTTCTTCCACCTTTTGGTGGAACGTTTACGACAGTTCCTTCTAATAATTTTAACAGACCTTGTTGTACACCTTCACCAGAGACATCTCTTGTTATAGACGGATTATCACTCTTACGGGCAATTTTATCAATTTCGTCTATAAAAACAATTCCTTTTTCAGCTTTAGCTAAATCGTAATCTGCTGCTTGTAATAATCGAGTTAACAAACTTTCTACATCTTCTCCTACATAACCAGCTTCAGTTAAAACTGTAGCATCTACTATAGCTAAAGGTACGTTTAGCATTTTAGCAATAGTTTTTGCTATTAATGTTTTACCTGTTCCAGTTTGTCCAACCATAACAATATTAGATTTTTGAATCTCAATATCATCGTCACTTTCTGGTTGTAATAAACGTTTATAATGATTATAAACTGCAACAGACATAACACGTTTGGTGTGTTCTTGACCAATAATGTAATCGTCTAAAAAGGCTTTAATCTTTTTAGGTTTTTTTAGCATTAATTCGGCAGATAAGTCCGACGAATCTTCTTGCTTTGATTCTTCTAAAACAATGCCGTGAGCTTGTTCTATACAGCGATCGCAAATATGTGCATCTAATCCAGCTATTAATAGGCTTGTTTCTGGTTTTTTACGACCACAAAATGAGCATTCTAATGTTTCTTCTTTCGACATCTAATTTCTAATTCCAAGTCAAGTAAATTCAACTTGAGTTTATGTGTTATTTACGAGCTAAAATCTCGTCAATCATTCCGTATTCCTTAGCTTTGTCTGCTTTCATCCAGTAATCTCTATCAGAATCTGTATAGACTTTGTCATACGACTGACCAGAATGTTTACTAATAATGTTGTAAAGTTCTTCTTTTAAGATTAAAATCTCACGAGCCGTAATTTCAATATCACTTGCTTGTCCAGATGCACCACCTAAAGGTTGGTGAATCATAATACGAGAATGTGTTAATCCACTACGTTTTCCTTCTGCTCCAGCACATAATAAAACGGCTCCCATAGAAGCAGCCATACCAGTACAAATTGTAGCAACATCAGGCTTAATAAATTGCATAGTATCGTAAATACCTAAACCTGCATAAACGCTTCCTCCTGGAGAATTAATATATATTTGAATGTCTTTATTTGCGTCTGTGCTTTCTAAAAACAATAGTTGCGCTTGTATAATATTGGCAACTTGGTCGTTAATTCCTGTTCCAAGAAATATAATGCGATCCATCATTAAACGAGAAAATACATCAAAAATAGCGATGTTCATTTGACGTTCTTCAATAATGTTTGGCGTTAAGTTTTGTGGGTACATACTACTAATAATTTTACCGTAGTAGTTACTGTTTATGCCTTGATCTTTAGTTGCAAATTTTTCAAATTCTTTTCCGAAATCCATAGGTTTTATTATAAATTATAAGGTTTAGAGTCGAAGTAATATCGACATAAAAATAAATGTAAGCTTCCTTTTGCTTATGTACAATAGTTTAAGTTGAATTTAACGCAAAAAAAATAGACGTTGAATGTTTAGACTCAACGTCTAAATATAATGATTATTCTTAAAACCTTGATTTGATTTTAGGCTTAATACTAATTATTTTTTAGCTCCGTAAACTTCAGTTACGAAATCTTCGTAACTCATTTCTTTAGTTTTTACGTTTGCTTTTTCTTTATAAAGTGATAGTAATTTCTGGCTAACGACTTGTTCAGAGATTTTACGAACTTCATCTTGGTTAGACAATACACGAGCAGCAATGTCTTCTAGCTCTTTTTCTGCTGGGTTTGTTTGTCCAAATTGTGCCATTTGAGTTCTAATCATTCCTTTAGCACTTTCTTTAACATCTTCAAAATCAACTTTTAAGTCATTGTCTTGCATTAGTTTACCTTCAATTAACTGGTAGCGTAAACTTTTTTCAGATTTAGCAAACTCTTCTTTAGCTTCTTCTAAAGTTAATTGCTTTTCTCCTGCAGTTTGCATCCATTTAGTTAAGAATTCTGTTGGTAAGTCAAACTTTGTGTTTTCTACAAGGTGTTCTGTTACGTCGTTTAAGAATTTTTGATCAGATTGTTGTGCAAATTGTTTTTCAGCATCTTCTTTAATCTTAGCTTTTACTTCAGAGACAGTTTTTACTGCGTCTTTGCCAAATAACTTATCGAATAATTCTTGATCTAATTCTGCAAGCTCACGAGAGTTAACCTCGTTTACTTCAAAAACAACATCAATATTTAAACCATTAACTTTAGCGTTTTCTATTTTTAAAGCATTCTCTAAAGTGTGATTGTCTTTAAATAATCCTTTTGTATTTAGGTTTATTTGATCTCCAACTTTAGCACCAATAAATTTCTTTTCGTTAGTTTTTCCTTTAATTAAGTCTAAAGAAAAGTTGAACTTATTTTCAATTCCTTCAGATTCGTTAGTAAAAGTTCCAGTAATTTCACTGTCTTTTTTAGCTTCATCTTGCGAAATTAATTTTCCATATTGTTTTTGGATATTTACAATTTGGTCGTCAATCATTTTTTTGTCAGCAACAATATTGTATTGTGTTATTGCTTTTTTACTTTTTAAATCCACATCAAATTTAGGAGATAATCCTAATTCAAATTCGAAAGAATAATCTTCTGTATTATCCCAATCGATATTGTCTTGCATTCTAGGTAACGGATTACCTAAGATATCAAGTTTAGATTCAGTTAAGTATTTATTTAATTCTGCTTGTAAAATTTTATTTACTTCTTCGGCTAAAATAGCTTTTCCATATTGCTTTTTTACCATTCCCATAGGCACTTGACCTTTTCTAAATCCAGGAATGTTTGCAGTTTTACGATAGTCTGTTAAGATTTTTTCAACTTTCGGGCTATAGTCTGCTTTAGCGATATCTATTTTTACTACTGCATTTAACGCATCAATGTCTTGTCTTGTAATATTCATTGTAAATGATATAAAAATTGGAGTGCAAAAATACAGTTTTTTTAAACTCCAACAAAGTTTTTAATTGCTTGAATTCCAGCTTACTTCTTAGGTTCTTTTAAAAAAGAATGTAAAAGCGATTGAAGTATTGAGAGTAATACACTAAACAGAATAGCAATCGATATGCTGCTTATGCTAAATCCGCTTATTAAATAATCTGCCAATAGTAATATTAATGCGTTTATAACAAGTAAAAATAAACCTAGTGTTATTACGGTAATTGGTAATGTTAATAAGACTAAAAAAGGTTTGACTAAAAGGTTTAAGACAGACAAAACAATGGCTACTATTATAGCTGTAACATAATTATCTACGCTAACACCATTTAATACATTTGCTAAAAAAAAGACAGCAACTGCGTTTAAAAGTAATCTAATTATTAAGTTCATAAAATGTGGTTTTAAGTTAATTTAATTTAAGCTTTTTCCTGAATAAATATCATAACAAATTCATAAAATTGTTTAGGGTTTTCGGCATGTAGCCAATGTCCTGCATTGTCAACGGTTTTAATTGCGGCTTTTGGAAAGTGTTGTTTTATTAGTTTTTCGTCTGTTGTGGCAATGTATTCACTTTTATCGCCACGAAGAAATAACGTGTCTTTAGAGAATTTTGAATGCATAGGCAAAGCTTCGCCAATCTCGGAAACTTGCTCTTTTAAAACCTCTAAATTTATACGTAGACCTAATTGTCCTTTTTCTATCCAATATAAATTTTTAAGCAAGAACATACGTGTTCCAGGTTCGTTTATATATTCTGAAAGTGCTTTGTCTGCTGCGCCGCGTGTTTTTATTGTACTAAAATCTAAACTGCTTAAGCCATCTAAAATAGCATTGTGATGTATAGGATAAAAACGAGGCGATATATCTGCTATTATTAATTTTGAAACTAATTCTGGATGCAAAGTAGAAAATAACATAGCCGTTTTTCCACCCATAGAATGTCCTAATAAAATAACTTCTTTTAAATTATGCTCTATACAGTAGCTTTTTAAATCTTCCGATAGCACTTCGTAATTAAAGTCGTTGCTATGCGGACTTCTGCCGTGATTTCTTTGATCTATTAAATGAACTTCAAATCCTTGTTCTGTAAATTCTTTTCCCAAGGTTTTCCAATTATCGCCCATTCCTAAAAACCCGTGAAGGATTAAAAATGGCTTTCCTGAACCTATAATGTTAGAGTGTAATTGCATTTTATTTAGTTCAACTTATTCTTATACATATTTATTACATTCTCAATCCCTAAATACAAACTCTCGGCAATTAAGGCGTGACCAATAGAAACTTCTAATAAATCTGGTGTGTTTTCTTTAAAGAATTTAATGTTATCTAAACTTAAATCGTGTCCAGCATTTACACCTAAACCTAATTGGTTGGCCAATTCTGCACATTCTGTGTAAGGTTTTATTCCAGCAGTATTTCCTAAGCCATATTGGTGTGCAAAAGCTTCTGTGTATAATTCAATTCTATCTGCTCCAGTATGCTTAGCGCCTTCAATTTGCTTTAAATCTGGATCTACAAAAATGGATGTTCTAATGTTATTACGTTTAAATTCCGCAACTACTTCAATTAAAAAAGCTTTATGTTTAATAGTATCCCAACCTGCGTTACTGGTAATAGCATTTACGCTATCTGGAACTAAAGTGACTTGTGTTGGCTGAATTTCTAAAACCATTTTCACAAATTTCTCTATTGGATTTCCTTCAATATTATATTCGGTATGTACAATAGGTTTTAAATCGTAAGCATCTTTATAAGTAATATGTCTTTCGTCTGGTCTTGGGTGAATTGTTACACCTTCGGCACCAAAACGTTGTACATCTTTACCAAATTGCACCACATTTGGCGTATCTCCACCGCGTGAGTTTCTTAAAGTTGCTATTTTATTTATGTTTACGCTTAACTTTGTCATAGTTTTTGTGTTAATTATTACAAAAATACAAAGTAGTAGAGGTTTATTGACTTAAAAATTGATTAATTTGCACTACAATTAAATTTATTTTATGCTCCTGTCAGACTACATAATTAATGATGTTAAACCATTATTAATAACAGAAAAGGTTAGCGATTTACAGTTTTTGTTTAATCAGTTAACATATTCTCATATTCCTATTAAAAATGAAGATGGCGCTTATTTAGGTTGTATTTCTGAAAATGATGCCTATTGTTTTGAAAGCGATAAACCTTTAATTGAATGTGCTTACGCTACCGAAGGTTTTTTTGTGCGTAACAATGCAACTTGGTTAAATGTTTTGGAAGATTTTGCTGCAAACAATACTAATATAATGCCGGTTTTAGATAATCAAAATAATTATTTAGGTTATTATGAGCTGAATGATATTATTAAATTGTTTAATGAAACCCCATTTTTTTCTGAACCAGGCGGAATTTTAATTGTTGAAAAAGGTGTGTCTGATTACTCTTTTAGCGAGGTTGCTCAAATTGTAGAATCTAATAATGGAAAGTTATTAGGTGCTTTTATGTCTAAAGTAGAAAATGATATGGTTCAAATTACCGTTAAAATTAGTAATGCAAGTTTAAATGATGTGATTCAGAGTTTTAGGAGGTATAATTATACTATTTTATCGGAAGCTGAAGACGATTTGTTTTTAGAGAATTTAAAAGAACGATCAGATTATTTGACTAAATACTTAAATATGTAATTATGAAGATTGCCATTTATAGCCAATTTTATAAAAACAAGTCCTTAGATTCTTTCTTAAAACTTTTAGAGGTTCTTAATAAAAAGTCTTTTGAGGTTTTTGTTGAAGCAGATTTTTTTGCAGAAATTAATAAGAATTCATATTTAGAACTAGATACATTTACTGTTTTAGATAATTCTTACGATTTATTAATTAGTGTTGGTGGTGATGGAACTATTCTTAGAGCTGTTACTTTTTTAAAAGATTTAGATATTCCGTTAATTGGAGTAAATACAGGGAGATTAGGCTTTTTGGCTACAATTCAAGCTAATGAAATTCAAGATGCTATAGATGCTATTTTAAATAAAGATTATAATATTTCTGAGCGTAGTTTGTTAGAAATTTACACATCTCCTGACACAGAAAGTATAGGTGACTTAAATTTTGCTTTAAATGAAATTGCCGTAAGTAGAAAAGATACGACGTCTATGATTACGGTTGAAACTAGTTTAAATGGCGAGTATTTAACTTCTTATTGGAGCGACGGGTTAATTGTTTCTACACCAACAGGTTCTACAGGTTACTCTTTAAGTTGCGGCGGACCAGTAATTACACCAAACACATCCAGTTTAATTTTAACTCCAATTGCACCACATAATTTAAGTGCAAGACCTTTGGTTATTAAAGATGATATGGAAATTACGCTTAAAGTTAGTGGTAGAGAGAAAAAATACCTAGTGTCTTTAGATTCAAGAATAGCAACCTTAGAAGAGGACACTATGATTACTATTAGAAAAGCACCTTTCAAAATAAAAATGATTGAGTTAAATCACGAAAGCTTTTTAAAAACCCTTCGAAAAAAATTACTTTGGGGCGAAGACAAACGCAATTAGACAATAAATAAGTGTAAAATTAGTTTAAAACTATAACTATTTCAATCCTATTGCAATAGGCTAATCTTATTTATTATATTTGCAAACTTTAAGCTTTTATGAAACAATTTATTGTCATACTAATTTTACTAATCACTTGCCAGATAAGTCAAGCTCAAATAAATGAGATTGGTGTTTATTTAGGTGGAAGTAATTTTGTAGGCGATGTTGGTTCAACCTCATACATTGCTCCAAAAGAATTAGCAATTGGAGCCGTTTATAAATGGAATAGAAGCCCAAGACATTCATATCGATTTTCTGCAATATTTACAAATTTAGTTGGAATAGATAACGATTCAGACGACCCAAGTAGAATTCAACGTAATTACGAATTTTCAAGTAGTATATTAGAATTGTCTGCAGGAATAGAATTTACTTTTTTTGATTTTGATTTACACACTCCAGGACCAAAATCTACACCTTATGTATATACCGGTGTTTCTATGGCATTTCACGATAACTTCTTTTTTAATAATCAAGGTAAAATGCAGTCAGAAAATACGTCAAGTCAAGCTTGGGGTATTCCTATAGCTGTTGGATATAAAACAACTATAACGGATAAGTTTATATTGTCTTTAGAAATAGGTGCAAGAGCTACGTTTTCAGATGAAATTGATGGAAGTGTTCCAGATAATCCAGATCTATTTGATGCCTTTAGTTTTGGAAATATAAATAATAACGATTTTTATGTGTTTACCGGTTTTACACTAACCTATACATTTGGTCGAAACCCTTGTTTTTGTAATTTCTAATGGATTTAATACAGCAAGTAAATAAAGAACGGTTGCCTAAACACCTTGCCATTATAATGGATGGTAATGGTCGTTGGGCAAAACAAAAAGGATTTTTAAGAGCTATTGGTCACGAAAATGGAACAAAATCTGTTAGAGTTACTGTAGAGACTTGTGCTAAATTAGGAATAGAGAATTTAACCCTATATGCTTTTTCTACTGAGAATTGGAAGCGCCCAAAGCTTGAAGTAGATACTTTAATGCGTTTATTAGTTTCTTCTCTTAAAAAAGAAATAGCTACTTTAAAAGAAAATAATATTAAACTTAATGCAATAGGTAATTTGGAAGATTTGCCTAAAAAAGTTTTTGCAGAGCTCACTGATGTCATTGAGGAAACAAAAACGAATACAAGAATGATATTAACGTTGGCTTTAAGTTATGGTTCTCGAGATGAATTGTTAAATGCTGTTAAAGAGATAAGTCTTAAAGTTAAAAATAATATAATTTCTGAAGAAAGTATAGATGAATCAGTTGTAAATGCGCATCTTTACACGCAAAATTTACCGGACGTAGATTTACTAATACGCACAAGTGGTGAGCAACGTATTAGTAATTTTTTATTATGGCAAATTGCTTATGCAGAGCTATGTTTTATAGATGTTCTATGGCCAGATTTTAGTCAAGAGCATTTAGCAAAAGCATTAATAGAATATCAAAATAGAGAACGACGATTTGGAAAAACAAGCGAACAACTTAGTTAAATACATTACTTTGAAAACATTATTTAAATTAACTTTATCTTTTGTACTGTTATTTTGTACAAACACTATTGATGCTCAGGAGTTGAGTTATGAAAATGGTTCAAAATATACTTTAGGAGAGATTTCAGTAAAAGGAAATACAACCTTTAGTGCGCAAACTATAATTACTTATTCGGGTTTAAGAAAAGGTTCTGAAGTCCAGATTCCAGGAGAAGATATTAGTAATGCTATTAAAAAATTATGGAATTCAGATTTATTTAGTGATATTGAAGTGTATCTTTTGAAAACTGAAGGAAATCTTGCTTTCTTAGAAATTAGACTGTCAGATTTACCTGAATTAAATGAAGTTGTAATAAATGGAATTAGAAAAGGTAAAAAAGAAACTATAATAAAAGAGAATAATTTAACAAAAGGTGTTAAGGTTACAGAAAATTTAATTACAACAACTAGAAATTATCTTGAAAGTAAGTATAGAAAACAAGGTTTTTTAGGAGCTAAAGTAAAAGTTACAACAAACGAAATATCTAAAGATTCTACAAATAATAAATTAAGAACAAATCTTTTTATTGGAATAGATAAAGGTTCTAAAGTAAAAGTGTCTAAAATTAATTTTGAAGGGAATGAAGTTTTGACCAGTAAAAAGCTTAGGAAATCTATGAAGAATACTAAGCAGGTTAATCCTGTTAGGTTTTTAAAACGATCAAAGTATATTGAATCAGATTATAAGGCAGACTTGATTTCTATTGTAGATAAGTATAAAGAAAGTGGATATCGAGATGCTCGTGTTATTTCAGATACTTTAATTAATCAAGGTGATAATAGAATCTCTTTAGATATTAAGGTTGAAGAAGGGGATAAATATTATTACGGAGAAATCTCTTTTATAGGTAATACAGTATATTCAGATGAAACTCTTCGAAGAACTTTAGGAGTAGAAAAAGGAGATGTTTATAATGGTATCGAGTTGCAAAAGAGAATAGCAGATAACTCAAGACCTGATGCTAATGATATTACCAATATGTATCAGAATAACGGATATTTGTTTTCTACTATTAACCCGGTTGAAGTAAATGCCAATGGTAGTGTAATTGATATAGAAATTCGTATATCAGAAGGAAAACCTGTTTATTTTAATAAGGTGTCTGTTGTTGGAAACGATAAAACCAATGACCATGTTATATATAGAGAGATTAGAACACGTCCAGGAGAATTATATAGTAAAGAAAAAGTAGTAAGAACAGTAAGAGAATTGAGTCAATTAGGTTTCTTTGATGCTGAACAATTATCACCAAATTTTAAAAATCCAAATCCAGAAGAAGGAACTATCGATATGGAGTATTCTCTTGTGGAAGCAGGAGCAAGCCAAATAGAACTCCAAGGAGGTTATGGTGGTGGTGGATTTATAGGAACTCTAGGATTATCTTTTAATAATTTTTCGTTGAAAAATATATTTAAAAAAGATGCGTATAAGCCATTGCCTATGGGTGATGGTCAAAAACTATCTTTACGTCTTCAGGCTAGTCGTTTTTTTAGAACATATAGTTTTTCTTTTACAGAGCCTTGGATGGGTGGAAAAAAACCAGTTCAGTTTTCTACATCTATATCTCAAACACAACAATTTTTATTTGATGCATCTACGGGTAATGCTGATAAAAATAAACGTTTTAATATTACAGGTCTAACAGTTGGATTGGCTAAACGATTATCTGTGCCCGATGATTATTTTACGTTATCCCAAGCATTAAGTTTTCAACATTATAATCTTAAAAATTATAATACAGGACTATTTACATTTGGAGATGGTTATTCTAATAATTTAGCTTATACGGTAGGTCTGAGTAGGAATAATACATTTAATGATCCTGTTTTTCCAACAGGTGGTTCTAGTTTTTCTGCAACAGCTAAATTATCATTACCTTATTCTTTGTTAAATGGAGTAGATTATGCAGCGTTAAAAGAAGATAGAGATGAAAGTACTGGGATTATTTCTGATTCAAATAACTCTATAGAAGATAGAACAACTGCTTCAGAAAGAATTGCAGAGATAGATCAAGAACGTTTTAAGTGGTTGGAATTTTATAAGGTTAAATTTAAAGTTGATTGGTATTCTAAGTTAGTTGGTAAATTTATTTTAAAGCCAAGTGTAGAGTTTGGTTTTTTAGGGGCATATAACCAAGATAGAGGTGTTATTCCTTTTGAACGTTTCTTTGTTGGAGGAGATGGGTTAGGTGCTTTTAGTTTAGATGGTCGTGAAGCAATTGCATTAAGAGGTTATCCTAATCAATCAATTCAACCAGAAGATGATTTTGGGAATGTCTCTCAAGATGGAGGTACAATTTATAATAAGTTTTCGATGGAGTTGCGTTACCCAATAACATTAAAACAATCTGCAAAAATATATGCATTAGGTTTTTTGGAAGCAGGAGCGTCATATAACGATTTTAAAGATTATGATCCTTTTGCATTGAATCGTTCTGCAGGATTGGGGATTCGTATATTTATGCCAGCCTTTGGTTTGTTGGGTATTGATTTTGGTCACGGATTTGATCCCATTCCTGGACAATCTATTAAAAATGGCTGGGAAACACACTTTATTATTGGTCAGCAATTCTAAATATTGTTTTTAAAAAATGAATTAAAATGTGTTTTGGCACGATATTTTCTAATTAGCTAGTAGAAATTTAATCTATGTCATTATAATTTTTAAATATAAAATTCGTTATTTTGAAAGCAAGAACAAAAAGCATAAAATACTAATATGATTTTTTGTTTAAAATTAAAACAAGATACAGATGAAGTTTAAAGTTCTTATTTTATTAATTATTACATGTCAATTATCTTTAGCACAACGTGCTGGAGCAAAAATTGCTTATATAGATACAGATTATATTTTAGATAATGTTGAAGAATATAAAGATGCTCAAAGCCAATTAGCTAATAAGGTTCAGAAGTGGAAATCTGAAGTTGAGTCTAAGTTGAATGTTATAAAACAACAAAGAGATGCTCTAAACAATGAAAAAGCCTTGTTGACTAAAGAATTGTTTGAGGAGCGTTTAGAAGATTTGTCTTTTGAAGAAAAAGAAATTATTGAGTATCAGCAAAAACGATTTGGGCCACAAGGCGATTTAATGGTTCAACGTAAACAATTAATGCAGCCAGTTCAAGATCAAATTTTTCAAGCTGTACAAGATTTAGCAACAAAACGTAAATACGATTTTGTTTTTGATAAATCAGCCGATGTAGTTATGCTTTATTCAGCAGAAAAATATGATATTAGCGATCAAGTTTTGAGAGTTCTAAATAGAGCATCAAAGCGTGAACAAGCTAATACAAGAGCAGAAAAAAGAGAAGCTGAAAAAGACGATATTATTGAAGATGAACCATCTGAAAGTCAATTAGAACGTCAGCGTATTTTAGAAGCACGTAAGGCAACAAGAGATTCGACTTTAGCAGTAAGAAAAGAGCAACTTCGTTTAGATAGAGAAGCTAAAATTCAAGTAAAAAAAGATGAACGTAAAGCTGCTAAAAATGCGCTAATAGAAAAAAGGAATAAAGAGAATACTGAAACAGAAGAAGCTTCTGAAAAATCTAGTGATATCCTAGAAGTTCCGAAAACGAAAGAAGAAATTCTAGAAGAAAAAAGACAATCAAGATTAGCAGATAGAGCTCAAAGAGCAAAAGTATTGGAAGAAAAACGTAAAGCAAACGAAGAAGCAAGAAAAAAAGCAAAAGAAGAACGCGATGCTGATAAAGTAGACGCGCCAAATTAATACAAACACTAAATTATAACACGTAAATACTATTAAAAATGAAACAATTTAAAACCCTTTTAATTGCTGCAGTATTATTTATTTCTGCAACTACATTAACAACTGCTCAATCTAAAGTAGCTCATATTAATACTACAGAGTTAGTTACTGCTATGCCTCAAATGAAAGCTGCACAAGCTGAAGTTGAAAAATTAGGTAAAACTTACGAAGCAGATATTCAAGCTATGGTAAAAGAGTATCAAGCTAAAATGAAGCAGTACGAAGCTGAAGCAGGTACAAAAACTGAAGAAGAAAACACAAAGCGTGTTGCTGAGGTTCAAACTATGGAACGTAATATTCAGCAATTTCAAACTCAAGCACAGCAAGAGTTACAAAAGAAAGAAGTAGATTTATTAAAACCTATTACTGAAAAAGCTAAAGCTGCAATTTTAAAAGTTGCTAAAGCTCAAGGTTTTCAATACGTATTAGATTCTGCTCAAGGTGGTGGAGTTATTATGGCTGATGGAAAGGATTTATTGGCTGATGTAAAAAAAGAATTAGGATTTTAATTAAAATTCCTTTTATAAGAAAAAAAAGCTGACTATTTTTAGTCAGCTTTTTTAGTTTAATAATATGAGTAAAAGTCCTATAGGTTTTTTTGATTCTGGTGTTGGAGGAACTTCTATATTTAAAGCAGTAAAGAAGTTGCTTCCGCATGAATCTACTATCTACTTAGCAGACTCTGCAAATGCACCTTATGGATCTAAAGGTAAAGATTGGATTATAGAACGATCAATAGCAAATACAGAGTTATTGCTTTCTAAAGATTGTAAAATGATTGTGGTAGCTTGTAATACAGCGACTACCAATGCCATAAGAATTCTAAGAAAAACATATAATGTACCATTTATTGGTATTGAGCCAGCTATAAAGCCCGCAAGCTTGAAAACAAAAACAAAAGCAATTGGTATTTTAGCCACTAAAGGAACCTTTAGCAGCGATTTGTTTAGGAAAGCAACTAACTTGTACTGTACAGATGTTTATATGGTAGAACAAGTAGGTGAAGGTATTGTTGATTTAATTGAGTCTGGAAAATTGTATTCCGATGAAATGACATTGCTTTTAAAGACTTATTTAAAACCAATGATTAGAGCTAATATAGATTACTTAGTTTTAGGTTGTACACACTATCCTTATTTGGTGCCACAATTAAAAAAACTACTTCCTAAAGATGTTAAAATTATAGATTCAGGAAAAGCAGTAGCAAAACAAACCGAAGCAGTTTTAAGGGCTATTCATCTTTTAAATGAATCGGATGAATCAATACAACATATATTCTATACAAACGGAACTACTGATGTTATAAAAAATCTAGTTCCAAAAAACGCTGAGGTTAATTATTTAGATTTTTAATTCATAAGTTTAATTCTTTTCAGATATTTTTTAATCAAGTAATCTTTATTAAGTTAAATTGAATATAGTCTTGTTATGGAAGTAGAACAACTTATAAAGCCTTCATTTTAGAAAAAACATCCCAAACAACCACACCGCAACTTACCGAAATGTTTAAAGAGTGTTTGGTTCCAAATTGTGGAATTTCAATAACAACATCGCTATTAGAGACAATAGATTGTTGTACGCCTTTTACTTCATTTCCAAAAACTAAAGCGTATGTTTTAGTTGCTTCAACTTTAAAATTGTTTAGCATTGTTGCATTTTCAGCTTGTTCAATACTACAAATTCTTATTTTGTCTAATTTTAGTTTCTCAATAAGCAGATTTGTGTCTTCAACGTATTCCCAAGTAACTGCATCTGTACTTCCTAAAGCAGTTTTGTTGATGTCTTTGTGTGGTGGAGTTGCTGTAATTCCACACAAATAAATCTTTTTAATTAAAAAAGCATCGCTGGTTCTAAATACAGAGCCAATATTATTTAAGCTTCTAATATTATCCAAAACAATTATAATTGGTGTTTTTTCAGCCGATTTAAAATTATCGACACTTAATCGGTCTAATTCGCTATTTTTTAACTTTCTCATAAGTGTATGGTTCGTCAGAGGTCTAATCATTTAAATTGTGAATAAATGCAAATAACTTCAAGGTAAATATTTCCAAATAACCTTAAATATTAATTACATTGCATCATTAATTTGAGTACAAAAATAACACTAAATACATTAAACCATTGGCTAAAAAAACTAAAAAAGAAACACCTTTAATGAAGCAGTATAATGCTATAAAAGCAAAATACCCTGATGCTTTGTTATTGTTTCGTGTAGGGGATTTTTATGAAACCTTTGGTCCGGATGCTATAAAAACAGCAGGTATTTTAGGAATTATTTTAACTAAGCGTGGCGCTGGTAGCGAAAGCGAAATTGAGTTAGCGGGTTTTCCACACCATTCTTTAAATACTTATTTGCCAAAATTAGTAAAAGCAGGAGAACGAGTTGCTATTTGCGATCAGTTAGAAGATCCAAAACAAACTAAGAATATTGTAAAACGTGGAGTTACTGAATTAGTTACGCCAGGAGTTGCTTTAAATGATGAGGTTTTGACCTCTAAAAGCAATAACTTTTTATGTGCTATTTATTTTGGAAAACTAACAATTGGAGTCTCTTTTTTAGACATTTCTACAGGAGAGTTTTTAACATCACAAGGAAATAAAGATTATATAGATAAGTTATTACAGAATTTTAATCCTAGTGAAGTTGTTGTTGCTAAGCAAAAACGACAAGAATTTAATGAGGTTTTTGGAAACGATTTTCATACGTTTAATTTAGAAGATTGGGTTTTTAAAACAGATTACTGTAATGAAACTTTATTAAAACATTTTAAGACCACTTCGCTTAAAGGTTATGGGATTCAGGATTTACACGAAGGAATTATTGCTTCGGGAGCAATTTTACATTATTTATCGGAAACACAACACCATAAATTGGAGCATATTTCTTCTATTAGTAGAATTGCGGAAGATGATTATGTTTGGATGGATCGATTTACTATTCGTAATTTAGAACTATATCATTCTACTAATAATAATGCAGTAACGCTTTTAAATGTTATAGACAAGACTATTTCACCTATGGGCGGACGTTTATTAAAACGTTGGTTGGCTTTGCCTTTAAAAAATCTTGGAAAGATTAAACAGAGACATAATGTGGTGTCTTATTTAAAAGATAACACGGATAGTCTTCATGCTATTCAAAATCAGATTAAGCAAATTGGAGATTTAGAACGTTTAATATCTAAAATAGCCACTCAAAAAGTATGTCCACGAGAAGTTGTTCAGCTTAAAAATTCCCTGGAAGCGATTTCTCCAATTAAGATTCTGGCAAGTCAAACCGATAATGAATCATTAAAAATTATAGGAGAAAATTTGCAGTCTTGTGATTTACTTAGGGATAAAATTAAACAGACCATAAGCGAAACAGCACCAGTAAATATTTTGAAAGGCAGTACTATAGCGGAAGGTTTTTCGGAAGAATTGGATGAGCTTAGAGCTTTGTCAACAGAAGGTAAAGGCTATTTAAATAAAATGTTAGCTCGAGAAAGTGAGCGTACAGGTATTACATCGCTTAAAATCGCTTCAAATAATGTTTTTGGGTATTATATTGAAGTTAGAAATACACATAAAGATAAGGTTCCTTCAGAGTGGACTCGTAAACAAACTTTAGTTAATGCAGAAAGATACATAACAGAAGAGCTTAAAGAATACGAAAGTAAAATTTTGGGAGCTGAAGAGCGTATTTCTGTAATCGAACAAAAGCTTTTTTTAGATTTAGTACTTTGGATGAATCAATACATTAAAGCAGTGCAACAAAACGCTTATTTAATTGCTAAAATAGATACTCTTTGTGGTTTTGCCCAGTTAGCCATAAATAATAATTATGTATTACCAGTGGTAGACGAGTCTTTTGATTTAGACATTATAGAAGGTCGTCATCCAGTTATTGAGAAACAATTACCTGAAGATCGATCGTATATTACTAATAGTGTTAGTTTAAATACAGAAAACCAACAATTTATTATGATTACTGGTCCTAATATGTCTGGTAAATCTGCTATCTTAAGACAAACGGCTTTAATTGTTCTATTAGCACAAGTAGGTAGTTTTGTTCCTGCAGAATCTGCTAAAATTGGAGTTGTAGATAAAATTTTTACTAGAGTAGGCGCAAGTGATAATATTTCTATGGGAGAATCTACTTTTATGGTAGAAATGAATGAAACAGCTTCTATTCTTAATAATATAAGTAAACGTAGTTTAGTCTTGTTAGATGAAATTGGTCGTGGAACAAGTACTTATGATGGAATTTCTATAGCTTGGGCGATTAGTGAATATTTACATGAGCATCCAGGACGACCAAAAACACTTTTTGCAACCCATTATCATGAATTAAATGAAATGACTGAAACGTTTAGGCGTATTAAAAACTTTAATGTTTCTGTAAAGGAGCTTAGAAATAATGTGCTTTTTTTACGTAAACTTGTAGAAGGTGGAAGCGAACACAGTTTTGGTATTCATGTTGCTAAAATGGCAGGAATGCCACAAATTGTTTTACAGCGTGCTAACAAAATTCTAAAAAAATTAGAAAAATCTCATTCAAGTGAACAGTTAACTGATAAGGTAAAGCAACTTCAAGAAGATGAGATGCAATTAAGTTTTTTTAATTTAGATGATCCTCTTTTAGAACGTGTTAAGGAAGAAATTACCAGCATAGATATTGATACTTTAACTCCTGTAGAAGCATTAATGAAGTTAAATGAAATAAAGAGAATGTTAGTTAAAACAAAAGATATATAAATTTTTTAAAAAAAAGCTTTGTAGATTTAAGAATTAGTTTAAATTTGCACTCGCAATGTTATATTGCACGTTCATTTAAAACTGCGAAAGTAGCTCAGGGGTAGAGCATCACCTTGCCAAGGTGAGGGTCGCGGGTTCAAATCCCGTCTTTCGCTCTGAGACTTTCTTTTTAATATACCAAGCTGAAGTGGTGGAATTGGTAGACACGTTGGACTTAAAATCCAATGTCCATTAGGACGTACGGGTTCAAGTCCCGTCTTCAGTACTAAGCCTCTTGTTAATCATTTGATTTTCAAGAGGTTTTTTTGTTTTAATATTTAGGGTTGTTTTTTGACGCATAAAAAAACCAGAGTATTAGCTCTGGTTTTTTATTTGTTTAAAAGGATTTTAGACCTATTCAGTCATTACACTTTTTTCTTTTTTATCAAGAACACTTGTCTTGCTTGGGTCTACGACATCTCCTTTGATTTTTAAAGATATGGTTGGAGTGTCAGCATTAGAAACTACTGTAATTGTTTTTCTAATAGGCATAACTCTATTTGTATCATATTTAACCTGAATTTCTCCAGTTTTACCAGGCATAATTGGGTCTTTTGGCTTTTTTGGAACTGTACATCCACAACTTGAACTTACTTTTGTAATTACTAACGGCGCATCACCAGTATTAGTGAATTCAAAAGTTCTTATCCCATCAGCACCTTTGTCTATGGTTCCGTAGTCTATAGTCGTTTCTTTAAATTCAATTTTAGCGACTTTATCTTGTGCGTTTGTAGTTAGGCTTAATAAGCCAATAAATAGAAAGGTAAATAAATGTTTCATCGTTTTAATTGTTTAATTGATTGTAAATTTAGTTTAATTTTAATGTCACGCAAAATATTTAAACTTAAAATAACCTTTATATGGTAATAAGTGGCTCATATATTTCGCATAAAAAATAATATAATTACTTTTGTTTTAATATATTCAAAAACTATTCCAAAGTATGCAAATGCCAGATAAATACCAAGCACAAGATATAGAAAATAAATGGTACGATTACTGGATGAAACATAACTACTTTCATTCTACACCAGACGATCGCGAGCCCTATACTATTGTAATTCCGCCACCTAACGTAACGGGGATTTTACATATGGGACATATGTTGAATAACACTATTCAAGATGTATTAATTCGTCGCGCACGATTGTTAGGTAAAAATGCCTGCTGGGTTCCTGGAACAGATCATGCCTCTATTGCTACAGAAGCAAAAGTTGTGGCTAGATTAAAGGAACAAGGTGTTGATAAGAACGACTTATCTAGAGACGAGTTTTTAAAGCACGCTTGGGAATGGACTGATGAATATGGTGGTGTAATTTTAGAGCAGTTAAAGAAATTAGGTTGTTCTTGTGATTGGGACAGAACTAAATTTACAATGGACGACGATATGTCTGAAGCTGTAATTAAGGTTTTTGTAGATTTATATGAAAAAGGCTTGATTTATCGTGGTTTTAGAATGGTAAACTGGGATCCTGAAGCTAAAACAACATTGTCTGATGAAGAAGTTATTCACGTAGAAAAGCAAGGTCTTTTATATTATTTGAATTATAAAATTGAAGGTACTCAAGATGTTTTAACAATTGCTACCACAAGACCAGAAACTATTTTTGGAGATACAGCAATTTGTATTAACCCAAACGATGAACGTTTTACGCATTTAAAAGGTAAGAAAGCTATTGTGCCAATTTCTGGACGTTTAATTCCTATTATAGAAGACGAATATGTCGATTTAGAATTTGGAACTGGTTGTTTAAAAGTAACACCAGCGCACGATGAAAATGATAAGGTTCTAGGCGAAAAACATAATTTAGAAGTTATAGACATCTTTAATGAAGACGCGACTTTAAATAGTTTTGGGTTACATTATGAAGGTCAAGATCGTTTTGTAGTTCGCAAAGCTGTTTCTAAAGAATTAGAAGCGTCTGGTGTTTTAGTGAAAACTGAAAGTCATATTAATAAGGTAGGAACTTCAGAAAGAACAAAGGCAGTTATAGAACCAAGATTAAGTGATCAATGGTTCTTAAAAATGGAAGAACTAGCTAAGCCAGCAATAGAAGCAGTTTTAGGCGAAAACCCTGAAGTTAATTTATATCCGAAAAAATTCGAAAATACTTACAGACATTGGATGGAAAACATTCGTGACTGGAATATTTCACGACAATTATTATGGGGACAACAAATTCCCGCATTTTATTATGGCGATGGAAAGGAAGATTTTGTAGTTGCTGAAACTATAGAAACAGCATTAGTTAAAGCTATAGAAAAAACAGGTAATAAAGATTTAAAAGTATCAGACTTAACACAAGAAACGGATGCTTTAGATACATGGTTTAGTTCTTGGTTGTGGCCAATGAGTGTTTTTGATGGGATTAGAAATCCTGAAAATGAAGAAATTAAATACTATTATCCAACTAACGATTTAGTAACTGGCCCAGATATTTTATTTTTCTGGGTTGCTCGTATGGTTGTTGCTGGATATGAATATCGAGATGAAAAACCATTTGAGAATGTATATTTAACCGGATTAGTTCGCGATAAGCAACGTCGTAAAATGAGTAAATCTTTAGGGAATTCTCCAGACGCTTTAAAATTAATTGAAGAATATAGTGCAGATGGTGTTCGTGTGGGATTACTTTTAAGTAGTGCAGCTGGAAACGATTTAATGTTCGACGAATCTCTTTGTCAGCAAGGAAAAGGATTTGGAAATAAAATATGGAATGCTTTTAAGTTAATTAAAGGTTGGGAAGTTAATGCAGATTTAGAGCAGCCTGAATCTAGTGCAATTGCATTAGAATGGTACAATGCTAAATTCCACGAAACATTAGTAGAAATAGAAGATCATTTTAGTAAATATAGATTGAGTGATGCTTTAATGAGTACCTATAAGTTGATTTGGGACGATTTCTGTTCTTGGTTACTAGAAATGATTAAACCAGCATATCAGCAACCTATTGACGCTAAAACATACAAAGCTGTCATTGAGATTTTAGAAGATAACCTAAAGTTGTTACATCCATTTATGCCATTTTTATCTGAAGAGATATGGCATTTAATTTCAGATAGAACACCAGAAGATGCCTTAATAGTAGCTAAATGGCCAGAAAAAGAAATTATTAATGGCGATTTAATTAAGGCTTTCGAATTTACACAAGATGTAATTTCTGGAATTAGAACTATAAGAAAACAAAAAAACATAGCTTTTAAGGATGTAATTAGTTTTTCTGTAATTAATAATGAAGACACTAACACCAAATTTGATACTGTTATAACCAAACTAGGAAATTTAGAAGTTATTAATTACGTGTCAGAACCTGTAGAAGGCGCATTAACATTTAGAGTAAAATCTAACGAATACTTTATTCCAATGGAAGGAAGTATAGATGTAGAATCTGAAATTGTTAAGTTAACCGAAGAATTAAAATATACAGAAGGATTTTTAAAATCGGTTCAAAAGAAATTATCTAACGAACGTTTTGTTGCTGGTGCACCAGAACAAGTTATTAAAAACGAACGTAAAAAAGAAGATGATGCTTTAGCTAAAATAGAAACATTGAAATCAAGTTTGGCAAGTTTGAAATAGTTTAAATAAAAAAATCCCAAAAAAATGTTTCTTTTGGGGTTTTTTTATTCAATATTTTTCTGTTTTATTCAGGTAAAAAAGTATTGTTTGTTCTATGTGCATCATCTCCACTCGCTGGTACATCAGCGTCATTATTACTGCAGTCACCAATAGAATCTCCATGTGCTAAATGTGCATCAACTGCATTTATACTAACTTCAATAGCGTGTGCATTATCTGGGTTTCCAGGTGGAATATGGCAAATAACAACTTTTTCGTCAGTATCATTTAAAGCTAATAAATTTGTCTCGTTTTCATTATTAATACTTAATACTGCGATTAAGCAAATCGTTCCGATAATTAAAAGTACTTTTTTCATAATATCTGGTTTTAAGTTCAAAGTAAATATACAACACATTTGTTAATAAAATAAAGTATATGTAAATTTTTAGTTAAAAAGATATTAATAACTTACTAAAAACACACTACGAGTGATTTTGTATTATTTTTCATACATAAATTCAATAAACTATCTTGCTTATTAAATCTTTAACCAGACTTATTAGAACCAAAAATGACTAAAAAAACACGATACTCTATCCTTGCAGCTATTCTATTAATTATAGTCTATGGTATTAATTTTTATCAGGATAAAGAAATTCAAGAAGAAACTGTTTCTATTGGAGCAATTCCAAAGGAAACAACTAAAACCTTTTTTCTGCCTACAAGTACTACAGGAGAGATTGTCCATCATAACGGCTACTCTTTAAGCTATAGTGAAAAACACGAACAAGCAGAATGGGTTGCTTACGAACTTAAAAAAGAACATTTATCTAAAAATGATTTTAAACGTCCGTATTTTGAAATTGATAAAGCGGTAAAAACTGAGGCTGCAAGTTGGCGTAATTATAAAAATTCAGGCTACGATAAAGGTCATTTGTGTCCTGCTGGAGATAAACGTTATACTAAAGAAGCGCACGATGAAACCTTTTTAACCTCGAATATTTCGCCTCAAGAGCATCAATTTAATGCTGGACTTTGGAATAGAATAGAGCGAAAAACGCGTTATTGGGCTAGTCGATATAATGGCGTTTTTGTAGTTACTGGTGGCGTTTTAAAAGGAAATATGAAAACTATTGGAGACGAAGATGTGGCAGTTCCAAATCAGTTTTATAAAGTTATTTTAGATTATAATAATGGAAATCCAAAAGTAATTGCATTCTTAACGCCTCACAAGGACTCTAATCAACCACTATATAATTACGTAGTTTCTGTAGATAAAGTGGAAGCTTTAACCGGAATAGATTTCTTCCCAGAGTTAGATGATAACGTTGAGGCTAAAATCGAAGCTTCAGATAGTTATAAGAATTGGAGATTCTAAAATATTTTACTTAAAACACCTTTCCATCTTATATTACGAATAAATTTACCTTGAGCTTTGTTGACTAAACGTTCTGGCTGAGTAATAATAGCCTTTGTGTAACCAATTATATAATTGATAAAGTAAGGTAAACTTTGCTTTTTTAAACTCATTTTAAGCGCAGATAAAAACGTTAATGGAAATCCATATCGCATTTTGTACATAGCTTCACCTTGTAAATGTTTTGCGCCTTTATTGTAGCTTGCTCCTGTGGGTTTTAAATGCTTAACACGTAAAGTATTAATAGTCATAATTTTAAAGCCAAAATATTTTGCTAATAATTCATCTATAGTATCCCAACCCATAGATGGTTTTAATTGTCCTATAGTTTCAAAACATGTTTTAGTGTAAGCTTTTAAGGCGCCACGTATATGATCTTTTCCGGTTAGGTTTTCTAGTTGCCATTTTCCATTCACCTTAATATCACAAAAACCAGCAGCCATACCAAGTTTAGGATTTGCACGGAATTGGTCAGCTAAAGTTTCTAAGTAATTGTTAGGGAAAATCAAATCTGCATCAAATTTACAAATCACATCAAATTCTTTGTCTAGAAGATGATAACCTTTGTAAAAAGCATTTATAATTTTTGTTCCGGGTAAATGTTGGTCAGTCGATTTGTTTTCAACTAAAGTAATCCAATCATATTTATCTGTAAACTCCGAAACTATTTTTGAGGTTTGGTCAGAAGAATTATCATTAACGATAATAACTTGCTTTGGTAAAAGCGATTGATTAACTAGAGATTCTAAGGTTAAACCAATAACATCAGCTTCGTTATGTGCAGGTATGATAATTGAAAATTTCACAATGTAAATCTCACTATAATATTATTGAAATCCAATTTATTTAGTACCGATTATATTCTGTTGAAAGATAATCGGTTTTCAAATTTAAATTCTTACAGCATAAACTAAATAATAGCGAGGTGTAAACCAGCGTAATATTGGTCTAAAACCTATTTTTTTTGTGGGATGTGTAAATTTTTGGCGGTCTATTATTTTCCAGCCTGCTTTTTCTAAAAGCCAATCAAATTGCCAATCTTCAAATTCATGGTAATGTCTGTCCCATTTATCCGTTTTACTTTGGTAAGCATTGCTAAACCATAATTTTAGAGGAACACTTGCCACTAATTTATTTCCTTTTATAGCGCTTAGACTAGTTAGTGGACTTATTAAATGTTCACAAATTTCAAAAGCAGTTGTAACTTCTGCATTAGAATTTAGGATTGATGTGGTGTCTAAATCAAGATCTTCGCCTTTAGTGTTTTCAACGTTATAACCACGAGAAAGCATTAATTTAGAAAATGGATTTTCTACGCCTAAGTCTAAAATAGTTTCGGAAGTTGAAACGTGTTTCTGAAGAAATTCAAATGTAAGTTTAAAGCGTTTATGTGGAAACGTATTTTCGTACATTAATCTAACTTGTTGTAAGATGTTTTAATTCCTTTAATTAGAGCTGCACTAAATCCTTTGTTTTCCATTTCGTTCAAACCAGCTATTGTGCAGCCTTTTGGAGTAGTCACTTTGTCTATTTCAGCTTCTGGATGATTTTGGTTTTTTATAAGTAATTCACTTGCACCTTTTACTGTTTGAGTTGCAATTAGATTTGCTGTTTTAGCATCAAAACCAATTTCTATTCCACCTTGCATCATAGCTCTAATAAATCTTAAGGCATAAGCTATACCACAAGCGCCTAAAACGGTTGCAGCATCCATTAATTCTTCGTTTATAAGAGTTGTTTCTCCTAAGGTGTCAAAAATAGAAGTAACGGTTTCTGTAGCTTCAGTTTGACTAGTTTCAGTATGCGAAATACAAGTCATAGATTCTAATACTTCAGTTGCTGTATTTGGCATAGCTCTAAAGATATTAGTTACATTGTTATTTAAAAGATCTTTAATATTTGTTAGACTATATCCACTTACAACAGATATAAATATGGTTTCTGAATTTAGGAAAGGATTAATTTCGTTAATAATTTTCTCAATACTATGAGGTTTTACTGCAATTATTATAATCTGAGCTTCTTTAACAGCATCAGAATTATTAGATAAAACAGTTACGTTTCTAGCTTTAAAATCGTTAAGTAGTTCAACCTTGTTTCTTGTAATGGTTATTAAACTTGGCTTGTAGTTGTTGTTTAATAAGCCATTTACTATAGATTGACCAAGGTTTCCACCGCCAATAATTGTTATTTTTTTCTCCATAACAATTATTAAACTTTATAAACTAATGCGTTAATGTGCATTCCGGCTCCAACACTAGCAAACATTATAACATCTCCTTTGTTAATTTCTTGACCTTCTAATTTATGTTGAAGAATTAAGTCGTATAAAGTTGGAATAGTTGCTACAGAACTATTTCCTAATTTGTGAATACTCATTGGCATTACACCTTCTGGAACTTGTTTTTTGTAAAGTCTATAAAAACGTTTTGCGATAGCTTCATCCATTTTTTCATTAGCTTGATGAATTACTATTTTCTTTAAATTTTCTATGCTTTCTCCAGATTTATCTAGACATGCTTTCATTGCATTAGGAACTTCGGTTAGAGCAAATTCGTAGATTTTTCTACCATTCATTTTAATGTACCTTGTGTCTTCTTCTAGTTCTTTATTGAACGATTTTCCAAAGTTTAAATAATGTGCTTCGTTAAAAGTAAAACTTGCTGTTTCATGAGCTAGAATACCATCAGAAACAGAGTTGCTTGTCTCAATTACTGTTGCTCCAGCACCATCAGAAAATATCATAGAATCTCTATCGTATTTGTCCACAACACGAGATAACATTTCAGATCCAATAACTAGTACTTTTTTTGCAATTCCAGCTTTAATAAAAGCATTAGCTTGTATAACGCCTTCTAGCCAACCTGGACAGCCAAAAATTAAATCGTAAGCAACACACTTTGGGTTTTTAATGCGTAATTTATGTTTTACCCTAGCAGCAATACATGGCACCATATCGCTTTGTATAGTATCGTGTTTTACGTCCCCAAAATTATGGGCTAAAATAATGTAATCTAAATCTTCTTTGTCAATTCCTGCATTTTCTATAGCTTTTTCAGCAGCAAAAAATGACATGTCAGAAGTAGTAATTTCTGGTTTTGCGTATCTGCGTTCTTGTATTCCTGTTATTTCTTCAAATTTTTCAACAATAACTGTATTTGGGTTGTCAATAGAAGTTCCATCTGCATTTAAAAATTGATGGTTTAGAAACGCATCGTTTTTTTCTATTTCTGAAGGAATATAACTTCCAACTCCTGTTATTTTTATTGACATATTATACTTTAAATACTAATTATAAGACTAAATTAACTATAAAATTGATTCAATGCTCGGTTTTGCTCGATAATTGAAATAAATTATGAATTTGTTAAAATTGAGTCTGTTTTTTTACGAATTAAAAAAAGCACTCAGTTGTTGAGTGCTTTTTTTGATTTATAATGTTAAAGACTAAGCTTCCATATATGATTCTATAGGTGCACAAGTACAAATTAAATTTCTATCTCCATAAGCATCGTCAACTCGACGAACTGTAGGCCAAAATTTATTATCGTTTACATAATCAAGTGGAAAAGCAGCTGTTTTACGCGAATAAGGGAAATCCCATTCGTCGTTAGTTACCATTGCTTGTGTATGTGGTGCATTTTTTAATGGATTATTATCGTCTTCTTTTTCTGCAATTTCTATTTCTTTACGAATAGAAATCATAGCGTCACAAAAACGATCCATTTCTTGTTTGCTTTCGCTTTCTGTAGGTTCTATCATCATGGTTCCTGCTACTGGGAAAGAGACTGTTGGTGCATGAAAACCATAATCCATTAAACGTTTTGCAATATCTACAACTTCAATTCCGTTAGATTTAAAATCACGACAATCAATAATCATTTCGTGTGCAGCTCTTCCCATTTCACCAGAAAATAAAGTGTCGAAAGAGCCTTCTAGACGAGCTTTAATATAGTTTGCATTTAAAATAGCAATTTCAGTCGATTTTTTTAATCCTGAAGCGCCTAACATTTTAATATAGCCATAAGATATTAAACAAGCTAACGCAGATCCAAAAGGTGCTGCTGAAATAGCTGTAATTGCTTTCTCTCCTCCAGTTGGGATTATTGGATTAGTTGGTAAAAAAGGCACTAACTGCTTAGCTACACAAATTGGTCCAACGCCAGGTCCGCCACCACCATGAGGAATTGCAAATGTTTTGTGTAGATTTAAGTGACAAACATCTGCGCCAATATTTCCAGGATTTGTTAATCCTACTTGTGCATTCATATTTGCACCATCCATATATACTTGTCCACCATTATCGTGAATAAGTTGTGTAATTTCTTTAATAGCAGATTCAAAAACTCCGTGAGTTGATGGATAAGTTACCATTAAAGCTGCCAAATTATCTTTATGTTTTAATGCTTTTTCTCGTAAGTCGTCAATATCAATATTTCCATCTGCTGATGCTTTTGTTACAACAACCTTCATTCCTGCCATTACAGCACTTGCTGGATTTGTTCCGTGAGCCGAAGATGGAATTAAACAAATTTTACGTTCTGTGTCTCCACGAGATTCGTGATAAGCTCTAATCACCATTAGTCCAGCATATTCTCCTTGTGCGCCAGAGTTTGGTTGTAAAGACGTTCCTGCAAAACCTGTAACTTCATTAAGTTGCTCTTCTAATTTATGCAACATAGTTAAATAGCCTTGGGCTTGGTCTTTTGGTACAAATGGGTGAATGTTTCCCCAGTTTGGAGAGCTTAAAGGCAACATTTCTGATGCTGCATTTAATTTCATTGTACAAGATCCTAAAGAAATCATAGAATGATTTAATGCTAAATCTTTACGTTCTAATGTTTTTATATAACGCATTAATTCAGTTTCAGAATGATGTAAATTAAATACATCTAACGCTAAAAACTCTGAAGTACGTTTTAGGTCTTTTTGTATGTAATCTTTTGCTTCAATTGATGACACAGTGAATGTGTCTTTGTTTGCGGCTTCAGCAAAAATGGCAATCATTTGATTTACATCTGAAATAGAAGTGGTTTCATTTACAGAAACCGTTATTGTGTTTTCATTTGGATAAAAGAAATTCACTTCATTTTTCTCAGCAATTGCTTTTATCACTGATGCATTAGCTTCAATTTGAATGGTATCGAAGAAAGCGGTGTTTTTTTGTGTAAATCCTAATTTAGTTAAACTATTTGCTAAAGTAACTGTGCTTTTATGAACTTGATTAGCAATAAATTCTAAACCTTTTGGTCCGTGATACACTGCGTACATTCCAGCCATAACCGCTAGTAATACCTGAGCTGTACAAATATTAGAGGTTGCTTTATCACGTTTAATATGCTGTTCACGTGTTTGTAAAGCCATTCGTAAAGCACGATTTCCATTTTTGTCTTTGGTAACACCAATAATACGACCTGGAATATCGCGTTTGTAAGTTTCTTTAGTTGCAAAATATGCCGCGTGTGGTCCACCATAACCCATTGGAATTCCAAAGCGTTGTGTAGTTCCAACTACTACAGATGCGCCAAATTTACCTGGTGCTTCTAATTTTACTAAACTTAAGATGTCTGCTGCAACTGCAACTTTAATTTCTGCAGCGGTTGCTTTTTCTATAAAAGATTTGATGTCGGTTATTTGTCCGTCTTTTCCTGGATACTGTAAAATTGCACCAAAAAATTCCGATGAGAAATCAAACTTGGCTTCATTTCCAACCACTAATTCAATACCAATTGGCGTAGAACGTGTTTGTAATAAAGATAATGTTTGAGGTAAAATAGATTCAGAAACAAAGAATTTATTAACGCCAGCTTTTTTCTGTGCTCTTTCTCTAACAGCAAATAAAAGACTCATAGCTTCTGCTGCAGCAGTACTTTCATCTAATAAAGAAGCGTTTGCTAACTCCATTCCGGTTAAATCTGTAACCATTGTTTGGAAGTTTAATAAAGCTTCTAAACGACCTTGAGCAATTTCTGCTTGGTAAGGTGTATATGCAGTGTACCAACCTGGGTTTTCTAATATATTACGTTGAATAACCGCAGGTAAAACAGAAGGATTATATCCTAGGCCTATATAAGTTTTGTATGTTTTATTTAGTTTTGATAACTCATTAATATGAGTTGAATACTCGAATTCGCTTAAAGGCGCTTCTAAATCCAATTCTTTTTGAAGTTTAATGTTGTCTGGAATAGTTTCAAAAATTAATTGATTTAAACTGTCAACACCAATAGTTTTTAACATCGCATCTTGGTCTGCTTGTCTTGGGCCAATATGTCTGATTGAAAAATCGTTTGTATTCATCTTGAAAATGAGTTAAATTTTTTGCAAAAATAACGAAAACAAATAGTTAATTTAAAGTTACGTCTTAAAGTTTTTAAACAAATGATTACTTTGTTAACAAGTTGTGTACTTTTGTTTAATGGTTTGGTTAAAACGATTTTTTAATTTTTATTTAGAAGCAAGTATTCACGTTGCATTATCTGTCTATGCTTTAACTTTTATAACCTTAACAAAATTTAATTTACCTTACGATGAAAACAGTTTGTATATTGCTTTTTATGGGACGATTCTAGGATATAATTTTGTAAAATTTTATCCAGTTTTGAAAAGGCAACGTTTTAAATTAAATTTAAAACTTAAATTAGTTCTTTTGGTGTCTTTTTTTTCAGGTTTGCTGCTAATTAATTATGGTGTTAAAATACAAACCAAATTAGTACTATTTCTAATTGTTTTTGGTCTTGTTACATTATTATATGTACTTCCTTTAAAATCCCAAAAGACGTTAAGAACTTTTCCTAGAATTAAAATTTTTGTTATTGCTTTAGTGTGGAGTTCTGTTGCTTTGTTTTTGCCTATTATACAAAATAATGTAATTGTGAGCATAGATGTTTGGCTAACGTTTATCCAATACTTTTCATTAGTACTAGTATTAATGTTGCCTTTTGAGATAAGAGATTTAAAATATGATTTACCAGGACTAAAAACATTGCCTCAGGTTTTTGGTATAAAGAAAACAAAGCGTTTTGGAGCTATTCTTTTGATTGTTTTCTTTTTGATTGAATTTCTTAAGAATGAAACAACAATTTCTAATAGAATAGTTATTGGTATAGTAGCCTTATTGTTATTTGTTTTATTGAAATTCACTTCAGAGAAACAAGGTAAATATTATAGTAGTTTTTTTGTAGAAGCTATACCTGTAGTTTGGTTACTCTTATTATTGAATTTTTAACTGGTTTTCTATTTGTTTTTGTAGTGCATCTTTTAAGTCTTGTTGCATTTGTATAGGTTTTTCTCTTTTTAATATAGCAGTTAATTTAGCATTTTTACTACTATATTTTCTACACGCTTTACAGTATAATAAATGTAAGTTAAGCTTTATCATTTCTACAAAAGAGGCTTCTTTGTACTGACCTTTGTCGCAAACGTGATTAGCTTCTTCGCAGGGGAGAAATAACTTTTTCATAATTAAAACCAATTTTTTTCTAAGCAACTAGCCATAGTTGTTCTTGCTCTGTGGATAATAACCCATAGGTTAGACGAAGTAATTCCTAGTTCATTACAAATGGTTTCTGTATCGTAATTTAAAATGGTTTTCATTTCAAAAATAGAAGCTTGTTTTGCGGGTAATTTGCCCAAACAATTCTGGATTGCACTTCCTAATTCTGCATTTTCCATAACAGATTCTGCATTACCATCATAAGGATCAGAAACACGTTCTTCAAGCCAATCGCCTTCGGAATCTTCGGTATTACTAAAGTTGACTCTAATTTCGGCTTTACCTTTGTTCGAATTTATCTTACGGTAATGATCTATAATTTTTCGTTTTAAAATAGAAATAAGCCACGTACGTTCGCTTGCTTCACCTTTAAAGTTTTTCATAGATTTTAATCCAGCCATAAATGTTTCCGAAATTAAATCCTGAGCAACTTCGTGATTATTTACACGGGTAATTGTATAATTATATAGGTAATCGCTGTAAAGCTTTACCCAACTATTAGGATTGATTTCGTGGTTTGGCATTAATAGTTTTCTTTTTCAAGAGTAAATGTAAGTAATTATTGATTATTAATTATAAAAAGAATAATCGTATTTAGAACATTAACGTTTTAAATAGGGCTACTTTAATAAAAATGTAAATCGTATTTCCAAGAATTTATTTTTCACAAGTGGATATAGATTCGTAAATAATTATTATCATATTACAATTTCTTTTTTCGCATGAATTATTTCAAAAAAATCAAAATATCTTTTATGTTCTATAATATTTAGATTTTCATTAATCATATTAGTTTTTAAAGGAGTCATACTTATGTGGTTATTTAGGTAAGGAAATAGAAGTTTAAATTTATTTCCAAACAATTTAGGCAATAAGATTTCTAAATAAAATTTAATGAATTTGTAATTGAATTGGTTTCTTGGTTTTACCATTTCCAAAAAGAGGATTTCTCCATTAGGCTTTATAAGTTTATTTAGTTTTTGTGAAAATTCTTTTAAGTTATTATTGTGAATAGTCTTTATTCCAAAAGAACAAACTATAATATCAAAAGATTTAGGTTTGCAATTTGTATTAAAAAAGTCATCCTCTATTTGTAATAAGTTTGTGTTATTTTGTTTAAGTCTTGCTGCAACATTCATTTTATAAGAAAAATCTATTGTTGTAATTTTTGTGCTCTTATCAGTTATGTATTTTAGATTTTCACCTCTACCACTCATTATATCTAAAACACTTTTTCCATTAAAGTTGTTAATTTTATTAATCAGTTTTCTTCTCATATAATTAGTTAAGTAAAAAGAGGCAAATTCATTAACCGAATAAGATATGCTTAAAGAATTAAAATAATATATTAATAATGGCTTAGTTAATGTGTTCATTTTTGATTGAGTTTAGTACGTGCATTTGCATTTCATCTATTATGTAATTTGACCATAATTTCCAATACCATTTTGGAGCAATTTTGTAACTGTAAGAAGTTTTTGCGATAATTTTAGTTTTATTAAAAGCTATAGATTCTAATTTTATTTTACCATAATGTACATAGAAGTAATTGTGTAAATGCTCTGCGTCAATAGATTTATAAGGAGAAAGCTCCTTCATTGGTAATGTTTGTTTTTCCGGTTTAAAAGTTACGTGATCGTTATTTTTGAATTCTGTAATTTTTAAATTTATAGTGTCATTATTTGTTATGCAAAAATAACTTAGTGCTTCTTTAGTGTTATTAAACTCAATAGACCTTGGATAGGAAACACCTTTTTGAAATAAAATATTAGGTTTGTTTGTGAATCCTATTTTTGTAGAAAGACTTTTCCATATATTCTCTTTTGAAGTGTTTATAATTAATTCTGAAGTGATTTCTTCTTTTATGGGATTTGTGTAGCTATCAAATATATAAGTGCTTGGGTTTATTACCAACAATATAATTAGTGCATTACGTTTTATGTTTTTATCTGCGTTACCAATAAATAAGCCTAGTAAGTATGATGCAGTCATTGGTAAAACCAAAAAAGGATACGCCATTAGTATACAAATAGCACCTTCTAGTCCTATAGCTATTAGAACTCCAGATAGTATTAAAATGATTAAATTGATTTTAAAGAAAGCTAGTAACCCTTTTTTTATCCTAGAGTTTTGCAAGCCTTCATACTTCTTTAAATAACCAATTAAAAATGATATGCTACCCGGAATTGTAAAGAATAGAGTCGTACCATAATTTCCATCATCAATTAACCCGAACCAAAAAGCAACAAGTCCAATTATAGATAAAGTAATAACGAAGTAAAGATGTTTTTTTATAAAGGACAGCATAATTATTTTTTTAAACTTTCAATAATTTATGAAACTTTTGTTTAAATTTTTTTAAGTGAATAGTTTTACTAAAGATTTTGTAATCCAGTTTTGTTTATGGTTAACTAATTTATTGATCATTTCGTCTGCAGTTTCTGTTAATTCGTGTAAAGCTTTTGTTTGTTTAATTAATTCTTTTGCTTCTGGCGAGTTGTCTTCAATACTTGAAACATCTTTTAAAACTTTAATTACAGGTTTAATTTCTCGTCTGCTACGTTCTTTTGCAATAACTCTTGCTAATTCTTGAACGTCTTTTTCAGTAATAAAATACTCTTTACGTTCGCCAGCAACTAATTCTTTAGTTACAATTCCCCAATCCATTAACTGACGTAAATTCATACTTGTATTACCACGAGAAATTTTTAATTCCGCCATAATATCTTCCATAGATAGTGGTTTGGTAGAAATAAAAAGCAAAGCTTGTATTTGAGCCATAGCTTTGTTAATTCCCCATAACGATCCTAAACTTCCCCAAGTATTTATAAATTTATCTTTTGCTTCTTTGTAATCCATACACAAATATATTAAATATTTTAAACTTTCAGTAATTATTGAAAATTTATTTTTAAGAAAAGACCGAAATGTGTTTTCGGTCTTAATACTTATTTTATTTAATCAACCCAGCTCTACGTAACAATGCTTCTGGTTTAGGTTCTTGACCTCTAAAACGTTTGTAAAGTGTCATTGGGTTTTCTGTTCCGCCTTGGCTTAATACGTTGTCTTTAAACTTTGTGGCAACGTCTTTACTAAAAATGCCTTCTTCTTTAAAGTATTCAAATGCATCAGCATCTAAAACTTCTGCCCATTTGTAGCTGTAATAACCAGAACTATATCCGCCTTGAAAAATATGCGCAAATGCGGTACTCATACAATTTTCTGTAACTTCTGGGTAAAGATTAGTATCTGTAAAAGCTTTAGATTCAAACTCTTTTACGCTTTTAATACTTGCAGTATTATCTGATCCGTGCCAAGACATATCTAAAAGACCAAAACTAATTTGACGCAAGGTTTGCATACCTTCGTGAAACGTAGCGCTTTCTTTTATCTTTTGAACTAATACCATTGGAATCGTTTCGCTAGTTTCGTAATGTTTAGCAAATAACTCTAAAGCCTCTTTTTCGAAACACCAGTTTTCTAAAATCTGACTTGGTAACTCTACAAAGTCCCAAAATACACTTGTTCCAGATAAACTTGGATATGTTGTTTCTGCTAACATTCCGTGTAACGCGTGACCAAACTCGTGAAACAATGTAGTCACTTCATTAAACGTTAATAACGATGGTTTTGTTTTTGTTGGTTTTGTAAAGTTGCAAACAATAGAAACGTGTGGCCTTTCTTCTTCGTTATCTTTTACAAATTGAGGTTTATAACTTGTCATCCAAGCGCCATTTCTTTTTCCAGCTCTAGGGAAGAAGTCAGCATAAAATAAGGCTATAAAGTCACCTTTTGTATTAGTTACTTCGTAGGTTAAAACATCTTCGTGATATTTGTCTACCACATCAATCTCGTTAAATTCTAAATCGAAAAGTTTGTTTGCTATTGTAAAAACACCATCAATTACGTTTTCTAATTTAAAGTAGGGCTTAAGTTTTTCGTCGTCTAAACTAAATAATTTTTGTTTTAATTTTTCTGAATAATAACCAGAATCCCATTTTTGGAAATCTTCTAAACCGTCTAAATCTTTAGCAAAAGCTTTTAATTCTTCAAATTCTTTAGTTGCAGCAGGTTTTGCTTTGTCTAATAATTCGTTTAAAAACGTTTTAACCGTTTCAGGGTTTTTAGCCATTCGTTCTTCTAAAACAAAATTAGCGTGTGTATTATATCCTAATAAGTTAGCGCGTTGTTGACGTAAATTGGCAATCTTTAAAATATGGTCTTGATTGTCTAAATCGTCGCCTTTAAAAGATTTACTTCCAGCAGCTAAACCCATTGTTTTACGTAATTCTCGGTTGGCACTATACGTCATAACCGGAATGTAGCTTGGGTAATCTAAAGTGAATAGCCAACCTTCTAAATTTTTGCTTTCTGCTAATTGTTTCGCCGCTTCTTTAGTGCCTTCAGGTAAACCGTTAAGTTCTGCTTCGTTTGTAATTATATGTTGAAATTTATTAGTTTCGGCTAAAAGATTTTCTCCAAACTTCAGTTTTAAAGCTGCTAATTCTTTATCTATTTCTCTAAGTTTAGATTTGTCGGCTTCATTTAAATTTGCTCCATTTCTAGAGAAACCCTTATATTTTTTGTCTAATAAAGTGGTTTGTTCTGTATTTAATCCTAGGCTTTCTTTAACATCATAAACCGATTTTACACGTTTAAATAAGGTTTCGTTTAGTGTAATGTCGTTTCCAAATTCTGTTAATAATGGCGAAATTTCTTGCGCTATTTTTTGAATATCTTCGTTAGTTTCGGCAGAATTTAAATTAAAAAACACACTGGTAACACGATCTAATTGCTGACCTGAAAACTCTAAAGCTTCAATCGTGTTTTCAAAAGTTGGTGCATCAGAATTAGAAGTAATAGCGTCTATTTCTTTACGAGCTTCTTCAATAAGTGTAATAATTGCAGGTTTGTAATCTTCGTTCTTTATAGAATTAAAAGGTGCTGAATTATATGGTGTATTAAATGATGATGTTAAAATGCTCATAAATATAAATGTGTTTTTAGTCGATTAATATTACAGTTCATCTAAAATAGACTTCTATTGAAAATTAAAACCTTTGTTTCTAAACTGATTAATAGAGATTTGATTATTAAAATGAATTTGGTTGGTTTTCATTTTTAATTGGTAGTATGGAAAAAGCTCAGAAATGGGCTTTTTTTATTGTTTAATACTTTTTGCAGCTTCTTCAACCTTAATTTTAAGACCTTCTTTATAGGCTAACATTTTATCTAGCACACATTTATCAGCAGTTCCAATAATTTGAGCTGCTAAAATACCTGCATTTTTTGCACCATTTAAAGCAACAGTTGCAACAGGAACGCCACCAGGCATTTGTAAAATAGATAAAATAGAATCCCAACCATCTATAGAGTTACTGCTTTTTACAGGAACTCCAATAATTGGTAAAGGAGACATAGATGCTACCATTCCAGGTAAATGTGCAGCGCCACCAGCACCAGCAATTATTACAGAAACACCACGTTTGTGAGCATTCATACTAAAATCAAACAACTTTTCTGGAGTTCTGTGAGCAGAAACAATATCTACTTCTATTTCTATATCAAATCCGTTTAAAATATCTATAGCGTCTTGCATAACTGGCATATCGCTATTACTTCCCATTACTATGGCTACTTTACTCATAAATATTGTTTTTTAGAAATTATTCAGCAATAACCTCTATGCTTTGTTTTACTTCTTGTGCTATTTTTCTAGCTTTATTAATATCGGCATTTACTATGGTAACGTGTCCCATTTTTCTAAAAGGACGTGTTTGTTTTTTTCCATAAATATGAGGTGTCACTCCATCTAAGGCCATAATGCTTTCTATGTTTTTATAAACTACGTTTCCAGTATGTCCTTCTTTACCAACTAAATTCACCATAACACCAGCCACTTTATTTTCTGTGTTTCCTAGCGGTAAATCTAAAATAGCACGAATATGCTGTTCAAATTGACAAGTATAACTTGCTTCGATAGTTTGGTGTCCAGAATTATGAGGTCTTGGCGCAACTTCGTTTATTAAAATATCATCGTCTTGTGTTAGAAATAATTCCACAGCTAATAGACCAACATGATTATAGGCTTCACTTGTTCTAATGGATACATCTTGTGCTTTTTTAAGAATATCGTTAGAAACTCTTGCCGGGCAAATAACATATTCGACTTGATTAGCTTCTGGATGAAATTCCATTTCTACTACAGGATACGTTTTTACGTCGCCCGATGGATTTCTTGAAACTATTACGGCTAACTCGTTTTTAAAAGGCACTAAGACTTCTGTAATACATTCACCTTTTGGTAAACCTTTTAAGTCTTCAATTTTTCTAACAATTTTTACGCCATTTCCATCGTAACCAAACTGTGCGCTTTTCCAAACAAATGGAAATTCTAAAGCTTCGTTTTCAATGGCTTCTTCAATTTCACTTAAATATGCAAAACGAGAAAAAGGTGCAGTTGGCAAGTTGTTATCTACATAAAACAATTTCTGTGTGGCTTTATTCTGAATTTTACGAAGTGTTTTAGAGCTCGGGTAAACTTTTTTCCCTTCTTTTTCCAATTGCTCTAAAGCATCAAGGTTTACATTCTCAATTTCAATAGTTAAAACATCTACTTGTTTCCCAAAATTGTAAACATCATCGTAATTCATTAAATCGCCTTTAATAAACACATTACAAGCTAGTTTACTTGGTGCATCATCACTTGGATCCAAAATATAAGTGGTTATATCAAATTTCCTTGTGTTGTAAAGGAGCATTTTACCTAATTGTCCACCACCAAGAATTCCTAATTTAAAGTCTGAAGAGAAATAATTCATATCTAAAATTTGAACCACAAAAATAGCTATTTATTAGCAATTAGACTATTAAATATAGCGTATAAGTTTAGAATTTCAAACAGCAATTAACTATCTTTGAGGCCTTAAAGTAAACCGATGCAAACGATTAAATTACACGATTTATATTTTAAACCTTTTAAGTCCGCTCAGCAAATAGATGCTGCGGTGACTAAAATGGCTTTAGATATGGCTGAAGATTTAGGCGATGAGATTCCTGTTTTTATAGGAATCCTTAATGGTTCGTTTATGTTTGTTAGCGATTTTGTAAAGAAATATCCAAAACCTTGTGAGGTAACGTTTATAAAACTCGCATCTTATGAAGGTGTTAAATCTACAGAAGATATACAACGTTTAATTGGTTTAACACAAGATTTAAGCGGCAGAACCGTAGTTATTCTTGAAGATATTATAGATTCTGGAAATACGTTAAATGAAGTGCATCGTATTTTTAAAAACGAAAATGTAAAGCAATTAATTATTGCAACGTTGTTTTTTAAACCAGAAGCTTATAAAAAAGATTTTAAAATTCACTATTCTGGCATAAATATTTCTAACGAGTTTATTGTAGGTTATGGTTTAGACTATAACGGATTAGGAAGAGATTTACCAGAAGTCTATCAAATAAAAAACACAAAGCATATGACAAATTTAGTCTTATTTGGTCCTCCAGGAGCAGGTAAAGGTACGCAAGCCGAATTTTTAAAAGAAAAATACAACTTAGTACATATTTCCACTGGAGATGTTTTTAGATATAATATTAAGAATAAAACAGCACTTGGAACATTAGCAAAATCTTTTATTGAAAAAGGTCAGTTAGTTCCAGACGAAGTAACTATTGATATGCTTGAAGCTGAGGTTGAAAAAAATAGCGATGCTAAAGGTTTTATTTTTGATGGCTTTCCAAGAACTAGTGCGCAAGCAGATGCTTTAGATAAATTAATGGCTAAAAAAGATTCTCAAATTAATGCTATGATTGCATTAGAAGTTGAAGATGAAGTTTTAGTGGAACGTTTATTGGATCGCGGAAAAACAAGCGGAAGAAAAGACGATGCTAACGAAGATGTAATTCGTAATAGAATTAAAGTGTATTATGCAGAAACATCAATCTTAAAAGATTTTTATTCTGAACAAAATAAATATTACGGCGTAAATGGCGTTGGTAGTGTTGCAGATATTACGGAACGTATTAGCACTACAATTGATAAGCTATAAGTTTATCTAAAATAGAAGTGGAGACTTTAAACTTATAACAGTTAACTTTTAACTTAATTATGACTGAAGGGAATTTTGTAGACTACGTAAAAATGTATGTTTCTTCTGGAAATGGAGGAAAAGGATCTACGCACTTGCATAGAGAAAAATACATATCAAAAGGTGGTCCAGATGGTGGAGATGGCGGTCGTGGAGGTCACGTTATATTAAGAGGAAACTCTAATCTTTGGACACTTTTACCATTAAAGTTTAAGCGTCACGTTCGTGCTGGTCACGGAGGACACGGAAGTAGCGGTAGAAGTACCGGTGCAGATGGAGAAGATATGTACCTAGATGTACCATTAGGAACTGTAATTAGAGATACAGAAACTAATCAGGTTATATACGAAATTAACGAAGTAGGCGAGGAGTTTATTGCTGCGGAAGGTGGAAAAGGTGGACGAGGAAACTGGCATTTTAGAAGTTCTACAAACCAAACGCCACGTTATGCACAACCTGGAATTCCGTTAGAAGAAAAATATATTACTTTAGAATTAAAGTTATTAGCAGATGTTGGTTTAGTTGGATTTCCAAATGCAGGAAAGTCAACGTTATTATCTGTGTTAACTTCAGCGAAACCTAAAATTGCAGATTACGAGTTTACAACACTTAAACCAAATTTAGGAATTGTAGAACATCGCGACTATCAATCTTTTGTAATGGCAGATATTCCTGGTATTATTGAAGGTGCAGCTGAAGGAAAAGGATTGGGTTATTACTTCTTGCGTCATATAGAACGTAACTCTATTTTATTGTTTTTAATTCCAGCAGATGCGCCAGATATTAAAAAGCAGTACGATATTTTGTTAGATGAATTACGTCGTTATAACCCAGAAATGTTAGATAAGGAACGTATTGTTGCTATTTCTAAATGTGATATGTTAGACGATGAATTAGAAGCAGAAATGAAAGAGGAATTGGATAACGAAATGCCAGTACCTTATTTATTTATGTCTTCCGTAGCTCAAAAAGGGCTTATGGAACTTAAGGATATGCTTTGGGAAAAGTTAAACGACTAATTATAAGCTTTATAAAAACAACTTAGTATATTTGTAGTGTGATACAGTTAACAACCTTATTATTTATTAGTGGCGGCGAAATCGGCGTAATCCTACTTATTGTAGTTATGGTTTTTGGTGCCGATAAAATTCCTGAGATTGCTCGCGGATTAGGAAAAGGTATTAAACAAGTTAAAAATGCCACTAACGATATTAAGTACGAAATAACTAAAAGTGGCGAAAAAAATGGTATTGATACTGATTTAGGATTAGATATAAAGAACGAAATAAATAAAGTAAAAGACGATATAGAAGAGTTTTCAGGTTCGGTAAGACGAAAAATGTAATACTTTCTAATAATAATTTAAACCGCTTTTTTAAGCGGTTTTTTTTATGCTTAATAGTTATTTCTTCCTACTAATGGTTAATCCATCTCTAATGGGTAAAAGAACTGTTTCAATTCTCTCATCATTTTTTAGTAAAGTGTTGTACTCTAAAACAGCTTTAGTAAAGTTGTCTTTGTTTTTTAAAGGCTCCACAACTTTTCCATGCCATAATACATTGTCCGAAAGTATAATACCACCAGGATTAAGCTTTTCTATAATAAGATGAAAGTAATTAGAGTAGTTAGGTTTGTCTGCATCAATAAAAACTAAATCAAAAGTTTTATCTATTCCAGGAATAATCTCAATAGCATTTCCAATATGCTGATGAATTTGTTCTCCATAACCAGATTTGTCAAAATATTTACGCTGAAAATCTTCTAATTCCTCGTTAATATCTATGGTATGGATTTCGCCATCTTTTTGTAAACCTTCAGCCAAACAAAGTGTAGAGTAACCTGTAAATGTTCCTAATTCTAAAATGGTTTTAGGATTTACTAATTTAGAAATCATACTCAACACGCGACCTTGGTATGGTCCAGAAAGCATAATAGGTTGTAATATTTTCTGATACGTTTCGCGAGTTAATTGTTGTAGTAATTCTGGTTCATTTTCAGAATGTGCAACCACATAATCGTCTAATTTTTCTGGTAGGAAATACATTGTTTGTTTCTATTAAGAAGAAGGTGATAATTTAAGATTTATAAATAAAATACTAAATTTTAGGTAAAGCTTTCAAGGCATTAATTAATTAAAGGCATAGTTGTAAAACGTATTTTTTATTCATAATATATCTTTTCAAGATAAATAGGTCCAATTGTATAATGTTTTGAATTACTTTGTTTGTTTTCCTTGGCAGAATAATAAAAAGGGAAACTATATTTAATGTTCACTTTAGAATTTTTAAAAGTACCACTACTTAATAAAGGCAGTGACTTAAGAAGTCTAAATAATTCGGTTTTTAATAAAATGTTTTTAGTATCAATTTTAATAGAATCGATTTCTCCATTTTTATTCAAAATGAATTCTACAGATGAGTTTTCAGTTGAATTTGTTGAATTATTTAAAAAAGAGTCGTCAATGTTGCTGTTTAAAAAATTATGAAAATTTTGACTAAAACATCTTTCTTGTTTTTCTTTACAAATAGAATCTTTAAAAGAAGGATGATTTTTTAATCTATTTTTAAGAATTGAATCTCGTTCTTTTCTTACCCGTTTAGTTAAATATGTATATGTTTTAATTTGTTTGTTTAAATGTTTAATTTTTATGTAATTACTATCGTATTCAATAAGCTCATAATAAAAGACTTTGTTATTGTATGGACTTGTCCATTTGAGAAAAGTATTCAATGTGTCTTTTCTTGTATTTACAATCTTTATTGAGTCTATAATTTTATAATAATAAATACTGTCAGAGGTTAGTTGCATATGCTTAAAAAAACCTATGCTTTTTTTTACAGTGGCAATTCCACTTGTTGAATCTTGCTTACTTAACCATTCACCGTTTTTTAGTTTTTCACTTCTTTCAATTTCTAAGTAACTTATTTTATCATTATTACAAGAATATGATAATAGAATTACAAAACTTATTAGAAATATATTTTTCATTTTTAAAAATTTTACAACTATGGAATATAACAACTCTACCCTAAAATACGGTTATACAATTTATCTTTAGCATCTTTATTATCTCCACAAAGCCATTGCACCACATTATCATCCCAAATAGCATCGCGTTCTGGTTCTGTAATTATACTTCGCTCCATAGCTAAGTCTAAAATTTTCCCAGGATAAGACGCTTGTTTTTCGCTTTCCATTTCACCTAAAGGATAAGGATCATCTAATCCCATTAAGACTTGTTTAGAGCCTTGATTTTTAATCAATAATTCTAATCCTCCAGTATCATGTACTAAAGTGTCAAAAAAGATGTTTTTATGTCCAACTGCTTTTCTTGGGTGACTTTTTCCTTCAAATAAATCTGGTCTACCATCAAAACCTTGAATACGTCTTCCTAAGTTTATTTGTGCTAATTGTCCACCATGCGCAAAACACGTTCTCATATTTGGAAACTTATCTGCGTAACCATTTAAAGTTAAAAAATGATATGCATCTGCACATTGTGCTAACATCCAAATTAAGTGAAAACGCCAAGACGTGTTTTCTAATTTTATAAATTTCTCACCATCGTAAGGGTGAATTTCTACCGCTAAATTGTATTTGTTTGCCAGTTCAAAAATTGGTTCGTTTTCTTCATCAAAAATACAACGCCACGTACCAATAGTATCCATATAATGGGTTGGTAAGCATAATAATTGCATTCCTAATTCCTCTACACAACGCTCAATTTCCCAACAAGCGCCACGCACAAAACCAGGATGAACCACAAATCCAGTGGTAAATTTACTTGGGTTTTCTCGCTGTACTTTTGCGTTAAAATCATTCTGAAAACGTAAAGCTTGTTTCATTTCTTCAACACGCAAACCATTTCCGTATAACTGAGATAGATTTAAAACAACAGCATGGTCAATATTAAATCGCTCCATCCAAGCTAATTTCTCGTCTAAGAAAAAACTAGAATCCGTAATTGGTCTGTTCCAATCTTTCTGAAGCATGTATTTTCGGTCTTTATCAACCCAAAAAATCCCTTTATCTTTCATAAACTGAGGAATTTCCTCTGGATATGGTAATAAATGCGAATGTCCGTTTATTCTTAGTTTACGTTTTGTCATAATCTTAATCTTAAAGCAATTTCAAGATAGTGTTTAAGGTTGGTTTTAATACTATTTAATCGATTTTCACCTTTTTTGGCGGTTGCATAACTTCGCAACAATTTGGACACGTACGTTTTTCTTCATCTCCGTAATACTTGTCAAAAATTATTGGCATATCAGTTTCAATATTTTTCACTGTAAAATCTTCCTCATAAAGTTTTGTTGTACAACTTTCGCAAAACCATAATAACGCATCTCTTACGCCTTCATGTCTTTGGTATTCTATAACCAATCCAACCGTATTTGCACCACGTTGTGGAGAATGCGGTACTTTAGATGGTAATAAATAAATGTCGCCTTCTTTTATATGCACATCTTTTGGCGTACCATTTTCTATAATTTTTAAAACAATATCTCCTTCAACCTGATAGAAAAACTCAGGTGTTTCGTTATAATGATAGTCCTTTCTACTATTTGGTCCACCAACAACCATAACTATAAATTCGCCATCTTTCCAGACCACTTTGTTTCCAACTGGCGGTTTTAATAAATGACGATTTTCCTCTATCCAAGCTTTAAAATTTAATGGCGAAACTATTTTACTCATAGTATTATTTTTATGGCGTTTCCTTATCGGGTCAGGTTTTTCGTTATATCTTTTTTTGCCATATATGGTGTCAAAAAAAGGATGCCACTTCAACCCTTAACGCAAATTCATCAATTCAATAAAATTAACAATAAAAATTGAAAATTCGGTATTATAAACATTTAGTTCTTCCGCCATCTACAGGAAGATTAATTCCATTAATGTAACTGGCACGTTTACTAGCTAAAAATGTAATAGCATCTGCTAATTCTTCTGGTTGTGCAAAACGTTTTGCTGGAACCGCACTTTTCATTGCATTACTTGCTTCATCTTGAGTAATACCAGTTTTAGCCGATTTGTTTTTTATAATTTCAGCTAAACGATCTGTTCCTGTAGCTCCTGGTAATACATTGTTAACTGTAATTCCAAACTGACCAAGTTCGTTAGCCAAAGTTTTACTCCAATTAGCCACTGCACCACGAATAGTATTACTCACACCAAGTCCATCTAAAGGTTGTTTAACCGATGTAGAAATTACGTTAATAATTCTACCAAAAGATTCACTTTTCATAAAAGGAACCACAGCTTGTGCTAATACGTGATTGCATTTTAAGTGCTGAGTAAATGCGCTTTCGAACTCGTCCATTTCTGCCGAAAATACCGGTCCGCCTTTTGGTCCACCAGTATTATTTACTAAAATATGAAATCCGTGATTTTTAGCCACATATTCCGATACTTTAGCTTTTAATTCTGTTGGATTAGAAAAATCTGCCACAATATAATCGTGAGTTCTTTGCTGAGGTAACTCGGCTAAAGTTGCTTTTAACTTGTCTTCGTTTCTTGCTATTAAAGTTACAATTGCACCTTCGTTAGCTAAAGCTATCGCTGTTGCTTTTCCTATTCCTGCTGTACTACCGCAAACTAATGCGTATGTGTTGTTTAAGTCTAAATTCATAATTATTGTTTCTGATAGAGTAGAAGTCTTTTGTTTTACTTTAGCGTAAAACTATTCAGTATTTTGTTTCCTGTTTTATGGTATTTATCAAATGTATTAATAAGCGTTGTAAAAGTTAAAACATATGCTTTTTCATTTTTGACAAAGAAGAATTGTTTAAATTTTAAATGATTATCACCTATGTAACCACTCCAAATTAATATATGATGTGTTTTTTTGTTATAATTTTCAAGAACCTTTCCTTCTTTAATCATTGTTTTTATTTGACTTATGGAAAGTTCTGTGAAAGATTCTAATGTTGTTATGTTGTGTCCTTTTAAATCTTGAATTAAAAGATTTACGTTTTCATTAAACGTATCGTTTTCTGTTGATTCAGAAAATAATAAAAACTCAGTATTCATTTGACCAGAAGTGTCAAGGTTCCAAGATTTAGGATAACTTATTGAATAGTTTTCTTTTTCTAAATCTTTAAATTCGTTTTGACTAAAAATACTAGTTAAAAAGAATAAACTAAAAATAATAAGTGTGTTTTTCATTAGATGAATTTTTAATATTTTATACAAACATTTTTAGCTTCAGTAAAGAAACGTAAGGCTTCAAATCCGCCTTCACGTCCAACTCCAGAAGCTTTTACGCCACCAAAAGGTGTACGTAAATCGCGCATCATCCAAGTGTTAACCCAAACAATTCCTGCTTGCAGGTTGTTACTTAACATCATAGTGCGTTTTAAATTGTTAGTCCATAACGTTGCTGACAAACCATACTTCACTTTGTTAGCCATTTCTAAAACTTGTGCTTCAGTTTCAAAAGGCATAATAGTGACTACAGGTCCAAAAATTTCTTCTTGATTGACTCTACATTCGTCAGATTTTACCTCTATAACTGTTGGTTCTAAATAATAACCGTTTTCGTAACCATTTACAGTGACTTTATTTCCACCGCATAAAACAGTTCCATTTTCTGTTTTGGCAATCTCTATATATTCTTTTACTTTTTCTAAATGTGGTTTTGATACTAATGCGCCAATATTTGTCGCTTCATCAGATGGATGACCAACTTTCAAAGCTTTTACTTTAGCCACAAAATCTGTTTTAAATTTCTCGTAGATAGATGCTTCAACAAAAATTCGGCTTCCGCATAAACAAATCTGACCTTGATTAGCAAAAGATGATCTTACAGTAGTGTTTAGCATATCATCATAATCGCAATCCGCAAAAATGATGTTTGGGTTTTTTCCGCCTAATTCTAAAGATAGTTTTTTAAACATTGGAGCAGCAACGCGGGCAATATGTGCTCCAGTTGCGGTTCCACCGGTAAAACTAATAGCTTTAATATCTGTATGTTCTATAATGGCTTGTCCAGTGGTTGTTCCTAATCCGTGAACAATGTTTAAAACACCTTTTGGTAATCCTGCTTGATTACATATTTCGCCTAATAAATAAGCAGTCATTGGAGTAACTTCGCTTGGTTTTGCAACCACGCAGTTTCCAGCAGCTATGGCTGGTGCAATTTTCCACGTAAATAAATAAAGTGGAAGGTTCCAAGGCGAAATACAGCCCACAACTCCAATGGGTTGACGTAAGGTGTAATTTATAGCATCTTGCCCAACACTTTCGTGACTTTCGCTAGCAAATTGTGTTATGGCATTTCCAAAGAATCTAAAATTACTTGCAGCTCTTGGAATATCTACAGTTTTAGCTAAACTTAGAGGTTTTCCGTTGTCCTTACTTTCTGCTTCTGCAAAACGTTGTAAGTTTTCTTCTAATAAATCGGCAATTTTAATTAATATTCTACTGCGTTCATCTAAAGTGGTTTTAGACCACTGCTTAAAAGCAGTTTTGGCACTTTTGTAAGCTAATTCCACATCTTCTTGAGATGAGTTTGGAATTTGTCCGTAAACTTCTCCGTTTGATGGATTATAGTTTTCTACCCAATTATCCTGTTTTGGGTTTTTAAATTTGCCGTTTATGTAGTTTTGTATGTTCATATTTTGATATGATAAAGAATCAATAGTAAAGATTGATAAGAAGTGTCTTAACTTCTAGGTAATTATCTTTAATCTTGTTTTTTATAAGCGGTAACCTTAATTTCAATAACTAAATCTGGATGCGGTAATTGATGCACTGCAACGGTTGTTCGTGTTGGTCCAGATTCTTTTTCGAAAAACTCTCCGTAGGCTTTATTATAACCAGCAAAATCGTTCATATTTACTAAAAAAGAAGACACATCAACAACGTCTTTTAATTTAGCGCCAACTTTTGCTAAGTTGCGTTCTATGTTTTTTATAACTTCTTGGGTTTGTACATACGCATCTAAACGCTTTGTGCCCATTTCGTCAATAATCTCAACACCAGCAATGGTATTGTCTGGTCTGCGAGAACTTGTTCCTGATACAAATATAAAGTCGCCTACTTTTTTTACGTGTGGATATGCGCCTCTTGGTGTTACTATTTTATTTTCCATAATACTAATTTGTCTGGTCGAGCGCAGTCGAGACCTTCTTTATTAACCTCTCGACTGCGCTCGAGGAGCCATTTGTGCTTTTATTTTATTTAGATTCTGCGTCGTAGCGCAGAATGACAAAATGTTCAAGTTTTAATTATTACATTTTCAAATCATCTAATTGATATATTGAAATTTAATGATGCATAGTTTTTGCTACTTTATCATCGTCTAAAATGTTATTAGTTTCTGTTGTTACTTTGTTTAAAATTGTTTTTAAAGCAGATTTATCTGTAAAGTCTATATCTGTTGAAATATCGCCATCCGATAACATATTAAGAATTGCTTTGTCTTGGGCTCTTCCTCTAATCATAGCTTCACGATAACCAATCTTTTCGTTAAATGTGACTAGGCTGTATTTTGATGAATAATTCTTTGGAAATTCTTTTTCTAAAGCCATTTCTATTTTTCGTTTTTCTTGAAAAATAGCTTGACCAACGTGACTTTTCATTTCGTGAAAGTTGTCTATTGCTAAATCGGCAATAGCATCGGTATCTTTTTTACGAGATTGGCTATATGCTTTGAAAACCTCTTCCCAGTTGTCTTCATTTTTATTTAAAAAAGCATCAAATTCCACCACATCTTCAAAAGACGCATTCATTCCTTGTCCGTAAAAAGGTACAATAGCATGCGCAGAATCGCCCATTAATAAAGTTTTTCCTTTGTAATTCCAAGGCGAACATTTTACGGTTCCTAATGGTGCTGTTGGGTTTTCGAAAAAGTCTTCGACTAAATTAGGCATCAACTCTAAAGCGTCTGGAAATTCTTTTTGGAAGAATTCTGTAACTATTTCTGGTGTTGTTAAATTATCGAAATTGTATTCACCTTCACTATAACTTAAAAATAAAGTGACTGTAAAACTACCATCTAAATTTGGTAACGCAATTACCATAAAATCGCCTCTAGGCCAAATATGCAAGGCATTTTTGTAAGCTTTATAATTGCCATTTTTTGCAGGTAGAATACATAATTCTTTATAACCGTGCGTTAAATACTCTTGCGAATAACTGAATAAGAACTTACGTTCTGTAATGTAACTTTTACGTAAAGCTGAACCTGCGCCATCTGTTGCTATAATACAATCTGCAGTTTCTGAAGAGTCGCCTTTTGTAATGTAATCTTTAAAAAGTGCTGTTACGTTTTCGAAATCTACCGACTTACATTTTTTATTGAAATGAATGGTGACGTTTTCTAAAGCCTCAGCTTCGTCTAAAAGTAAAGCGTTTAATCCTCCACGAGAAATTGAATTGATGTATTCGTGCTCGCGACCGCTATAATTAGACAAAAAGGTATTGCTTTCTCTATCGTGAATTAAGCGACCATTCATTGGAATACATAGTTTTTCAACTTTATCTTCTAAACCAACCATTTTTATGGCTTTATTTCCACGATCTGAAAACGCAAGGTTAATAGATCGACCCGCAGAAATATCTGTTTTACGTAAATCAGTACGCATTTCAAATACGGTAACATTGTATCCACGTTGACCTAGTCGCAAAGCTAAAAGACTTCCACAAAGTCCTGCGCCTATAATTAGTATGTTTTTGTTTTCTGTCATCTGATGTTGTGTCTGGTCGAGCGCAGTCGAGACCTCTATGATTTTAAAATAACCTCTCGACTGCGCTCGAGGAGACATTTGTTTACAACAACTTCTTCAATCTATCTACCATTTTATAAACATCTTCAAAAGAGTTGTATAATGGCACTGGAGCGCAACGTATTACATCTGGTTCTCGCCAATCTGTAATTACGCCAGCTTCTGTTAATTTATCGTATAATTTTTTGTCTGCATTTTTAACTTGAATAGATAATTGGCAGCCGCGTTCTTCAGGATTACTTGGTGTTATTATTTTAATATCGGAATGATTTAATTCGTTAATTAAAAATTCAAAATAACCCGTTAATTCTTTAGATTTAGCAATCATATTTTTAAATCCAGCTTCTTTTACTACATCTAAAGATGCTCTAATTGCTGCCATAGATAAAATAGGTGGATTACTTAATTGCCAACCTTCTGCGCCTTCTAATTGGTCAAATTCGTCGCGCATTCTAAAACGCGTTGTCTTGTTATGACTCCACCAACCTGTAAAACGATTTAAGTCTTTTCGGTTAGCGTGGCGTTCATGAACAAAGGCTCCAGATAAACTTCCTGGTCCAGAATTTAAATATTTATAAGAACACCAAACCGCAAAATCTGCTCCAGAATTGTGTAAATCTAAATCTACATTTCCTGCGCCGTGTGCACAATCAAATCCTACAACACAACCGTGTTTATGTCCTAAATCTGTAATGCGTTTTAAATCGAAAAACTGACCTGTGTAGTAATTTACGCCACCAATCATAATTAATGCAATCTCTTCGCCTTGTTCTACAAGAATGGTTTCTAAATCATCGTAATTAGCCAATTCTTCACCTTCTCTAGCTTTCCATAGAATTAAACCTTCTTTATCATCGTAACCGTGATGACGTAATTGAGATTCTACCGCATACTTATCGCTTGGAAAAGCATCAGCTTCAATTAAGATCTTATAACGTTTTGGTTTTGGCTGATAAAAACTAACCATCATTAAATGCAAGTTAGCTGTAAGAGAATTCATTACAATAACCTCTTTTTCATTTGCACCAACAACATTTGCCATAGTTTCTGTTAAAAACTCGTGGTAATGTAACCACGGATTTTTTCCTTCTGTGTGACCTTCAACACCTAAATTTGCCCAATCTTCTAATTCTTGATTGATATAAGATTTAGTGTTTTTGGGTTGCAAACCCAAAGAGTTTCCGCAGAAATAAACTAAATCATTTCCGTCTTTATCTTTTGGTATATGAAATTGATTTCTAAATGCTGCTAAAACATCATTTTGATCTAATTGTTTTGCGTATTCAAGACCAGATTTATAGTGAGACACGTTGTTTTTTGTTTTGGTTTCTTCAAAAATAAGAATTATTAATTTACCAATGAAGTGATACAAACAAAAGAAATACGCTTTTATAATTTCTGAAATCCTTACGAATTATACAAAAATTAGAATCTTATTCGGTTTTTATTTTTATATCCGTAAAGTAAAGTGACCAATTTGGTGTTTCTTTTGTGCTTTTTGTTGGAAAAGAAATCCCTTTTATTGTTTTATAGTCAGAAAAAGCTGTAATCATACTCGGTTTTTCTTGGTTTGCTTCTCTAAAAACCCATTCTTTTATGTGGTAGTTTTTGTCGTAAAAAATATCGTATGCATCGCCAGGCGTATAACCAAATTCAGAATTATAGGTTAAAGTTATTTTATTTAAAGAATCTTTACTTATTGGCGCAATTTCTCTTTTAGGTATAGAAATAGTTGTGCCTTTATCCCAAGTTAATTGAAATGTAGGAAGCAACCAAAATTTATCGTTTATAAAACCTTGATCTGCTCCAAGACTTAAACTGTCTACATTTTTTCTAAAATACGTAACAGTATCTTTTGCTGTAATTGCAGTAACTTGTTGTGTTTTTGGTTTCCATATAAAAGATCGATCAAAATGACTTGAATCTCTATCCACATTGAAGGTAAATTGAATTTCTGTAACCGTTGCCCAATTAGAAATTCCGTGCGCTTCTGCTATTTTTTCTGTTATGGTTAAATATTTACTCGGAGTTTCTAATGTTTCTTTTTTAACATCATTTTTACATGTGAATAATAAAAGAGAAAGACTAAGTGTTAATAGATATGTTTTCATAAAAATTGAATTTATTTCAAAGTTATAAAACAGAAGTCTAAAAGTTGTCTTATTTTGCTCTAATAAAACGTTAAATAATGTCTGATAATTTTAAATATTTTGCCACTAATAAAGCGACTTGGAATAATAAAGTTAAAGTTCACGCACAAAGTGATATGTATAATATGCAGGCTTTTAAAGATGGGAAAACGTCTTTAATGTCTTATGAAATTGAAGCGCTTGGAGATGTAAAAGGAAAATCGTTATTGCATTTGCAATGTCATTTTGGGCAAGATACCTTAAGTTGGAGTAGAGCAGGAGCAAAATGTACAGGTGTAGATTTAAGCGATGAAGGTATTAAGTTAGCCCAATCTTTAAATTCTGAATTAAATTTAGATTCTGAATTTGTGTGTTGCAATGTTTTACACACTTCAAAACACTTAAATGATACTTTTGATATTGTTTTTACAAGTTATGGTGTAATTGGCTGGTTGCCCGATTTAAAACCTTGGGGACAAATGATTGCCGAAAGATTAAAGAAAGGCGGTACTTTTTATATGGTGGAATTTCATCCTATAGTTTGGATGTTTGATTATTTAGATGGTAAACCGATTATGAAGTATGGCTATATGCAAGACGAACCCATTTATGAAGAATATGAAGGTACTTATGCCAATGAATCTTCTAAAATGATTAGTAAAGAATATGGTTGGAATCACGGTTTAAGCGAAGTTGTAAATGCGTTAACTGAAGCTGGTTTACAAATAGAATATTTAAAAGAGCACAATGCGGCGCCTTATAATGTATTGCCAGATTTAATAGAAAATAAAGATGGTATGTATGAAACGAAAGATAAATTATATCCTTTAATTTTTGAATTGAAAGCGACTAAGATTTAGAGTTTAGTCTTAGTGATATTAATAAATAAAAAAGCATCAAATTTTATATGAAATTTGATGCTTTTTTACTGTTGTAACTAAAATGCCGTTTATTTTTTTAACACACTTGGCATTTTATTTTTAAAACGATTCAATCTTGGCACAGAAACATTTTGAATATATGGATGTTCTGGATGACGTTTTTCATAATCTTGATGATAATCTTCACCTAACCAAAATTTTTGAAAAGGATAAATTTCTGCCGCAATTTTAACATCCAATTGTTTTGCTAAAGCTGTTTTTTTAGATGCTATAATTTTTTTTTGAGCTTCGTTTTGATAAAATAAAATAGATCTGTATTGAGAACCTCTATCGTTTCCTTGTCCGTTAGCTTGTGTTACGTTTTGCGATGCGAAATAAATGTCGACCAAAGTTTCAAAACTTACTAGTTTAGGGTTGTAAATAACTTCTACAGCTTCTGCGTGTCCAGTTCTTCCTGTGTTGCTTGAATCGTAAGTTGGGTTTTTTGTATGTCCTCCAGCATAACCATTATATACTTCTGTAACACCATTTACACTTTCGTAAATAGCTTCTACGCACCAAAAACAGCCACTTGCAAAATAAGCTTTAGCTAAATCATTTTCTAAAGGAACTTCTATAGGTTCTGCATTAATAATATCTTGTTGTTTACTGTTTGGTTTGTTTTGTGCTGTATTTTGACAGCTAAAAGCTAAAATTGTAATTAAAGATAGTATTAAAGTTTTCATATGTTTTCTTTTTCTATAGGTCGAATAAAAGTAAAGAACCTTAATTTTAATTGACACAAAGTTTTCTTAAAATTGTTTCAAAAAAAAAGCCTTTACATTTCTGTAAAGGCTTTTAGTATATAATAAAAAATGAGGCTTATAATTTAGCGATCATTTTTTTCATTTTTACAGTTTGTTCATCAGCTAATTCAGCATCAACTAAAATACGTCCAGAATGCTCATCTGTAATTACTTTTTTACGAGCAGCAATTTCCATTTGAACTTGTGGTGGAATGGTAAAATAAGATCCTCCAGAAGCACCACGTTCTATAGCAACAACTGCTAATCCGTTTTTTGCGTTTCTTCTAATACGTTCGTATGCTTTTACTAAACGTTCTTCTAGTTTTTCTTTTAACTCAATAACTTTAGCTTCTAAAGCAGCTTCTTCTTTCTCAGTTTCGCTTAAGATAGCATCTAACTCACTTTTTTTGTGCTTTAAATGTTCTTCACGTTCTTTGTTATGCTCTTTCGTGTTTTCTATAACCGCTTTCTTTTGTTCAGTTTTAGCTTTGAATTCGCGAATATGTTTTTCGGCTAATTCAATTTCTAATTCTTGAAACTCAACTTCTTTTGTTAAAGAATCGAATTCACGATTATTTCTAACATTTTCTTGTTGAGTAGTATATTTCTTGATTAAGCCTTTTGCCTCTTCAATTAAGTTTTTCTTAGCGCTAATAGATGTGTCTATATCTTCTAAACTAGTCTCAAGCTTTTGTAAACGTAACTGTAATCCAGAAACTTCATCTTCTAAGTCGCTTACTTCAATAGGTAGTTCTCCACGTACATTTCTTATTTCATCGATTCTAGAATCAATAATTTGAATGTCGTATAACGCTCTTAGGCGTTGTTCTACCGTTATTTCTTTCTTTTTTGCCATGTTTTAAAAATACTTAACAGGATTTGTGTTTGTCTCTGATAAAGAGATGGCAAAATTATGAATTTTTTTTGTAAGTATTGCTACTAATCCGTTTTTTGTGAATTGTTCACTTTCATAATGTCCAATATCTGCCAATAATAGCTTGTTTTCGGCACTAAAGAAGTCGTGATACTTTAAATCTGATGTAATATAAATATCTGCTTTTGCTTTTTTAGCAGCGTTTATTCCAAATGCACCAGAACCACCTAAAACAGCAACGCGTTTTATTTCTTTATTTAGAAATGAAGAATGTCTAATGGTGTTAGTTTGCATATGTACTTTTAAGTGTTCTAAAAACGCTTTTTCAGGCAAAGGTGTTTCTAACTCTCCTACCATTCCAATTCCAATAGTTTGATTTTTATTTTCTATTGTAATTAATTCGTAAGCTACAGTTTCATAAGAATGATTTTTATGTAAAGCATCTAAAATTGGTGCTTCTAAATGTTTTTGAAAAACAACAGATATTTGGGTTTCTTGTTCTGTATGTAATTCGTTTTTACTGCCTTTTGTTGGATTTGAAATGTTATTTCCTTGAAAAGTTCCATTTCCTTCAATATTAAAGCTGCAATTACTATAGTTTTCTATGTGTCCTGCTCCAGCTCTAAATAAAGCGGTTCTTAAAACTTCAGCTTCAGTTTTTGGGACATAAGTGGTTAGCTTTTTTAAAGTGTTCTTCTGCGGAATTAAAATCTTAGTGTTTTTAATATTTAATTGATTACAAATCATTTTATTAACACCAATAATGGAATTATCTAAAGCTGTATGAATGGCATAAATAGCAATATTATTCTGAATCGCTTTTAAAACCGTTCGTTCCACATATGTTTTTCCTGTTAAAGATTTTAAGCCTTTAAATATAATAGGATGAAAACTACAAATAAAATTACATCCTTTTGTAATAGCTTCATCTATAACAGATTCTGTGGTGTCTAAAGTAACAAGAATTCCTTTTAAGTCTTCAGTTTTATCGCCTACTAAAAGTCCTACATTATCAAAATCTTCGGCATAATTTAAAGGAATTTCTTTTTCTATAATCGAAATAACATCTGCAATTTGCATAAATATTCAGTTTTATAATATGGAACAAATATAAAATTTTTACATTCGTTGTAACGCATAACTTATGATGAAACTCTTTAGATATTTAGCTTTTCCGTTTGTACCCATTTATTTTTTGGTCACTTGGTGTATTAATAAAGCTTATAATGTAGGTTTTTTCAAATCGAAAACTTATAATTTTCCAGTAATATGTGTTGGTAATTTAAGTGTTGGTGGCACAGGAAAATCGCCAATGGTAAGTTATTTAATTAATCTGTTAAAAGACGAAAAACAAACCGCGACATTAAGCAGAGGTTACGGTAGAGCAACCAAAGGTTTTGTATTAGCTAAAAATGGTTTTACGCATAAGGATTTAGGTGATGAGAGTTTTCAATATTATCAAAATTTTGGAAATGATATTACCGTAGCTGTTTGTGAGGACCGACAAAACGGAATTTCTAAATTAACAGATTTACAACCAAAACCAGAAGTAATTGTTTTAGATGATGCTTATCAACACAGAAAAGTAAAGGCAGGATTTAATGTCTTACTCTCTACGTATTCTAACTTATTTACAGATGATTTGATGTTGCCAACAGGTAATTTACGCGAACCTAAAAGTGGTTATAAACGTGCTAATGCTATTGTAGTAACAAAATGTTCCACAACAATTACAGATGATTCTAAAAAGCAAATTGTTTCTAAGATAAATCCTTTAGAGCATCAGTCTGTTTATTTCAGTTCTATTGTGTATTCTAATAGTGTTAAATCTGCTAAATTAGAACAAGATTTAGAGTCGTTAAAAAACTTCAGTTTAGTTACTGGAATTGCAAATGCTAAACCATTAGTTATTTATTTAAAAAATAAAGGGTTAAGTTTTGAGCATTTGGAATATGCGGATCATTACAATTTTACTCAAAAAGATATTAATGTTTTATCTGAATTAGAGTTAATCCTAACGACAGAAAAAGATTATATGCGCTTGCAATTTGAACCTAAACTAAAAGATAAATTATATTATTTACCTATAGAAATTGAGATAGACAATGCCTTGAGTTTTAATAAACAGGTTTTGGATTTTGTAAAAACTAACTAATAATATCTTGTTTAGTTAATTCTGTAAATAGAATTTTCTCGAAAACTTCTTGTTTAAAAGGCTTGGATATTACATCTGTAAATCCAGCCGATTTAAATTCATTAATCTTATCATCTAAAGTTACAGCCGTAAGAGCAAAAATAATTAAATCTGTATCAAATTCACGTATTTGCTTTGTAGCTTCTACACCACTAATTCCAGGCATATGTATGTCCATTAGGATAACATTGTGTTTCTTCTCTTTTACGAGTTCTACTGCAGCTTCTCCATTATCAACAATATCACTTTTAATATTCATTTTACTCAGTGTTTTTTGAGTAATCATTTGGTTAATTTTATTGTCTTCAACAATTAATACGTTTATATTTTGAAGTTTAGATGGATCTAATCCTTTAAAGTACTCTATTTGCTTAATCTCAGTTTTCTTTTCTCCTTTTTTAACATCAATTTCAAAGTAGAATTTTGTTCCTTTTCCTATTTCGCTTTCTAAATTAATAGTACCGCCTAAAATACCAACTAATCCTTTTACGATAGACAATCCTAGTCCAGTTCCTCCGTATTTTCTGTTTATTTCTATAGAACCTTGAGAGAAACTCTCAAAGATGTTTTCTTGCTTCTCCTTACTAATACCAATACCATTATCTTCTACCTCAAAATGTAACGTGTATTTTTCTTCTTCTACTTTTGTTTTTAAAATCCTAACCCAAACATCTCCGTTCTTAGTAAATTTTATAGAGTTTCCAATAAGGTTAATTAAAATTTGAGATATTTTAACTTGGTCCAAAACAAAATAATTTGGTAAATCTTTATCGTAATCTAAATGAATTTTTACATTGTTTTTTGGCTGTGCATTACTTAAGGCTAAGATGATGTTTTTAGCTTTAGATTTAAGATTGAATACTTCGGTTTCTAAATCTACTTTTTGGGCTTCAATTTTGTTAACATCTAAGATGTCATTAATAAAAGTAAGTAAATAATCGCCAGAAAATTTTAGCGAAGTTAAATGTGCTTTTTGTTCTTCTTTTGGGTTTTCTTCAATAAGCATATTTGTTAAGCCTGTAACCGCATAAAGTGGTGTCCTTAATTCATGGGTTACTGTAGATAGGAAGTTTGCTTTAGCTTTTGTAGCCAGTTCTGCCGTTTCTTTTGCTAAAATAAGTTCCTTGTTTTTTACAGAAAGTTCATTATTGGATTTTTTACGAATCGTATTGTTTTTGTATAATGAAATTGTAAATAAAGATAGTATTGTAAAAAAGGCAAAACCAAGCATAGTAATAATCTTGTTTTCGGTTTTTGTATCTTTTAATTCCTGAAGGTTTTCAATTTTTTCTAATTGATATTCAGTTTGGTCACTCTTTAAAAATTCTAAACGTTTTTTTGTAGATAGTTTATTGTCTTTTATAGCGTTTAAAGAATCGTTAAATCTAATGTGTTTTTTTAAATATTTATTAGATTCAGCTAAGTTTCCTATACGTTCTTGAATCTCACTAATAATGAAAAATGTTTGTTTTAGAATTTCAGAATAATTATTTTCTTCAGCAATACTCAGACCTTGATACACCATAAGCCTACCACGTTCTAAATCTATTAAACGAGATACAATATGCCCTTTGTATATATATGCAGCACTTAAAACATCTTGCGAGTTTTTTGTTTTTGCTCTAGAAATACATTTGTCGAATTCTTCTATGGCCAAACTAAACTCGTCTAATCTATAATGTACAATGGCTTTTTTAAGGATAGCATACATTTGAGCGTCTATATCATTTGCTTCGCTGTAAACAACTTCTGCTAATCGATAATATTTTTTTGCAGAATCATAACGAAATAAATTTAAATACGTGTCTCCTAAGCCACTATAACTATTAGCTAAAGCCGTTTTGTTATTTAGTATTTCTTGTTTCAGTAAGGCTTTTTGGAAAGATAATTCTGCTTCGTCATATTCTTGCATTAGCAGCATTAATTCACCAATTTCAGAATGAACAAGTCCAACAAGTGCATTATCGTTTATGTTACGTGCATATTTTAAAGCATCGTCTAAATCGTTTCTAGCTTGATAATACTGGTCGCTTTTAATATTGTTTTTGGCTTCAAGAATATACATAGTCACTTTATCTCTAGAAACTTTTATTCCTTCGCTCGTTTTGTTTTGAGCAGTAATAGAAGCAAACATAAGACAGCAAAAAATGATATGTAAAGTTTTATTTTTTAGCATAACAATAATGCAACAGCATTTTATTTATTAAAGTAACGTTATTTTTTTGATTGGAGCAAATAGATTAAGTCTATAATTCTACTGGAATAACCTGTTTCGTTGTCATACCAGCCAATAATTTTAACCATAGTTCCAATAACGGAAGTCATTTGTGAGTCAAAAATACAAGAATGTGGATTTCCAACAATATCTATAGAGACAATAGGATCTTCTGTATATTCGAGAAAACCTTTAAATTGATTTTTAGCAGCAGTTTTAAAAGCGAAGTTAATGGTTTCTATAGAGACCTCTTTTTTCACATTAAATGTAATATCTGTTAAAGATCCATTTGCCACAGGAACTCTAATTCCGCAGCCACCAATAGTGTTGTTTAATTCTGGAAATATTTTAGTTAACGCTTTTGCGGCTCCAGTTGTTGTTGGAACAATACTTTGTCCAGCAGCTCTAGCTCTGCGTAAATCTTTGTGAGGTTGATCATGAAGACTTTGGTCTGTTGTATAGGAGTGCACTGTTGTAATATAGGCTTGATTAATCCCACATAACTCATTGATTATAGAAATCATTGGTGCCGCATTATTTGTGGTGCAAGAAGCGTTAGAAATGATTTTCTCTTGGCCTGTAATTAAATCATCATTAACACCTAAAACTATGGTTTTAATACTGTCGTCTAATGGCGGAACGCTAAGAAGAACTTGTTTTGCTCCATTTTTAATATGATGAATTAAATCTGTTTCAGTTTTAAATTTCCCAGTTGCTTCAATAACATAATCAGGATTGTATAAGTTCCAATTTATGTTTTTTGGATGATTTTCGTTTAGTAAATCAATAGTATTTCCATTAACTATTATTTGATTTGAAATATGATTAATTTCGCCTTTAAAAACACCATGAATACTATCATATTTGAATAAATGACTTAAGGTTTTTGCATCGGCCAAATCATTTATTGCAACAACTTGAATTGTATTATGTTCTTGTAACAAACGCAATACACGACGACCAATTCTACCAAAGCCATTAATGGCAACTTTTATCATTTTAGTTAATGTGTTTTTGTGCCTTGTAAGACGAACGAACTAAAGCGCTACTTTCTACGTGTCTAAAGCCTAATTCTTTACCAATAGTTTCGTATTCTTGAAATTGATCTGGTGTAATAAATTGCTTTACAGGTAAATGTTTTTTACTTGGTTGTAAATATTGTCCAATAGTAACTACGTCTACTTGGTTTTTACGTAAATCTTCTAATGTTTGGATAACTTCTTCACGTTTTTCACCTAAACCTAACATAATGCCAGATTTTGTGCGCCTTTGTCCAGAGTTTTTAAGGTAATTAAGAACTTCTAAACTCTTTTCGTATTTGGCTTGAATTCTAACTTCTCTTGTTAATCTTCTAACCGTTTCTATATTATGAGATACAACTTCTGGTGCAACAGCTATAATTCTATCAATGTGTTTTGTAATTCCTTGAAAATCTGGAATAAGAGTTTCCATAGTTGTTTCAGGATTCATACGCCTTACCGCTTTAACAGTTTCAGCCCACATAATGCTTCCCATATCTTTTAAATCGTCTCTGTCTACACTGGTTAAAACCGCGTGTTTTATGCCCATTATTTTAATAGAACGCGCTACTTTTTCAGGTTCATCCCAATCTACGGTTTCTGGTCTTCCGGTTTTTACACCACAAAACCCACAAGAACGTGTACAAATATTACCCAAAATCATAAAGGTAGCAGTTCCTTCACCCCAACATTCGCCCATATTTGGACAACTTCCTGAAGCACATATTGTGTTTAGATTGTATTTATCTACCAAACCTCTAAGCTCTGTGTATTTCTTACCTGTTGGTAATTTAACTTTAAGCCATTTTGGTTTTGCTTGTCTTGCTGGTAATATATTTGAAGCAGTTTTCGTTTCCATTTTCGCCATTTTTCTTCATTACAAAGATACAAAGTATTTGATTAGTTTTTTAGACTTAAGCCTTTCTTAACTTTTTATAATCTCTGCTAAAAGTTTTTTTGCTCTTAAGAGTTTAACTTTAATGTTATTAATAGGTTCGTTAAGCTCTAAAGCCATTTGTTTGTAACTGTATTCTTGAAAATAACGTAGCTGAATAACTTCTTGATAATGTGGTTTTAAACATTTAATATCTCTAAGTAGTTTTGCTAAATTTTGTTCTGTAATTAATTTATCTTCAATAGAAGGCGAATCGTCAGGAATACTATAAGCTTCGTCTCCAGATTGTAAAGGTTTTTGCTTTAAAATAGACGATTTTTCTTTTCTTAATAAATCAATATGAAGGTTTTTAGAAATCGTAATTAACCACGTTTTAAAAGTATAATTCTCATTAAAACTTTCAATTTTATCAAATGCTTTAGAAAATGTTTGAATAGTAATGTCTTCTGCATCATTTTCGTTTTCTAAACGTTTTAGTTGGAATCCATATACATAATCCCAATGTTTGTCCAACAGGAAATTAAACGCTTTTTGGTCGTTTGCTTTTGCTTTGGTTATGGCTTCGTTTATTTCCAATGTTTAGGTTTTGATATCTTATTTGTTATAAATATACTGAATTGAGCAAGAATTAAACCAATTTCTAATAATGGTAATAAATACAAGACATCTTTTTCTTTTAATTTTGAAGCAGAAAAACCAAACACGAAATATTGGAACACTAATCTTAATCCAATAAGTCCTAAAACAATTTCCCATTGATATAAAAATGATAATAGTAATATGGGAAGTATATAAAATAATACCTGACTAACATAAAATAGACCTAATGCCAATTTATGTTTTGTTTTGTATAGGTTTGCTGTAGAAACGTGTCGTCTTTTTTGTTTAAACCACGTTTTAAAAGTGGTTTTAGGAGTAGAAACGGTAAAACTTTCTTCCGAAAAACAAATCGTAGTATTCTGTTTTGTTGCCACTTCATTTATAAATAAATCGTCGTCTCCAGAGCGTATTTTTATGTGCTTTATAAATCCGTTAGTGCTGTAAAAATCATTTTTAGTATACGCTAAATTTCTTCCTACGCCCATAAATGGCGATCCTATTTTAGCATAAGAAAAATATTGAATTGCAGTTAAAAGCGTTTCAAAACGTATTAACTTATTTAGTAAATTATGTCCTTTTTTCTGATATGAGCCATAACCTAAAATAATAGATTTTTTATCGGTAAAATTAGAACTCATAGTACTAATCCAGTTTTTAGAAATGGGTTTACAATCTGCGTCTGTAAATAATAAATGATTGTATTTAGCGGCTTTTATACCAAGTGTTAATGCATATTTTTTGTTTCCCCAAAAAGCTTCGTTGTTTACTACATCTACAACTTTTATAGTATTGTGCTTTTTTGCTAAAGCTTCAAAGAACTCTAAAGTGTCGTCTGAAGACGCATCGTTTATTAAAACAATTTCAAAAGTTGGATAGTTTTGTTCTATAATTAATGGTAGGAATTTTTTTATATTCTCGGCTTCATTTTTGGCACAAATAATAACAGAAATTGGAGTAGATGTTGTTTTGTTTCTTTTAGTTTTTGAAAATGCAAAAACAGAAAAAACCACATAGTAAATAACTTGAATAGCAACAATTGTAATAAAAAGGAAGAATATTATATTTAAAATCTGCATAGACTAAAACCCGAATTTAAGTTGGTAAATATAACCGATTTCTATTTATTGAAGGGCTAATTAAAAGTATTGATTTAATTATTTTTCTGTACATTACAATTCAAACTTTAATCAAAATAGTATTATGAAAAAATTAATGGCAGAATTCTTTGGGACTTTTTGGCTTGTATTTGGTGGTTGCGGTAGCGCCGTTTTTGCAGCTGGTTATCCAGATTTAGGAATTGGATTTGTTGGTGTATCGTTAGCATTTGGTTTAACGGTTTTAACAATGGCTTATGCGGTTGGACATATTTCTGGTGGACATTTTAATCCAGCAGTTTCTATCGGACTTTGGGCTGGAGGAAAATTTGAAGCAAAAGACCTAGTTGGATATATTACTGCACAATTAGTAGGTGCAATTGCAGCAGCTGGCGCTTTGTATTTAATAATCTCGGGAAAATCTGGTTTTACAGATATTGGCGGTTTTGCCTCTAATGGTTATGGCGCATTATCTCCAGATGGTTATTCTATGCTATCTGCTTTAGTAGCAGAGTTTTTATTAACTATGTTCTTTTTGTTAATAATATTAGGAAGTACAAATAGTAGAGCTCCAAAAGGATTTGCACCAATAGCCATAGGTTTAGGACTAACATTAATACATTTAATTAGTATACCAATTACAAATACGTCTGTTAATCCTGCGCGTTCTACAAGTCAGGCATTATTTGCTGGAGGCGATTATCCTTCGCAATTATGGTTGTTTTGGCTAGCGCCAATTGCAGGAGCTATTGTAGCTGGTTTTATACATAAAGCGTTTTTCGATAAAGAATAGGCGTAGTCTAAATTATATCATACAAAAGCGTTTATTTAAATGATTTTTTTTATCTAAATAAACGCTTTTATAATGTCTTGTTGTTCTTAACTGTTGTTAAGATTCGTGTTCAGGTTCGCTGCAATCTGCATATTGTTCTGGGGTTTTTCCACAGAATCCACAGTTTTCTCCTTCTTTATTTAACATTGGATTTTGACTTGCACATGTTCCTGCAAATTTACCATCTTTTTTGGCCCAAATTTTAATAGCTATTCCTGCTACACCTAATCCTAATAATACTAATGTGATTAAAAATAATTTCAAAACGTCCGATTTTTAGAGTTACAAAGATACGAATTTTTAGCTTATTTACGTTTACAATAAATGTTCTGTAATTGTTTTAAACCTGCTTTTAAACGCGATTTTAAAGTCCCTAATTTTACGTTTAGTTTCTTGCTAGCTTGCTCGTGTGTGTAACCTTCTAAGTAAACCGACTGTAATACTTCTTTGTGATTAATAGATAAGTTGTTTAAGTGGTTTTTTAAATCCAACACATCTGTGTTTAAGTGGTTAGAAGCAGTTATGATGGTTCCGTTTTCAGTCTGCTTTCTTTTTTTACTTCTAAAAAAATCTATAGCGGTTCTTTTAGTAATTTGATGTAACCACGTATATAATTTTCCTTTTTTAGGGTTGTAGAATTTAATGTTTTTAAAAATCTTAATGTAAGCTTCTTGTAATACATCTTTAGTGTCGTCTGTATTTTTAACTATAGCATTTATAATTCTGCTAAGGTTAGTAGCGTAATTATTATGCAAATACGTGTAGGCTTGTTGTTTATTGTTTTTTAGAAGAAGTACAAGTTGTGTTTCGGTTGGATTTTGCATAACTAAATGTTTTAGAAGTGAGACTTACTTTTTTAACGTTAGTTTTTTACGTTTTGTTATGCAAGATTTTTATTTTGGGAAAACTTTGTGATTACAAAAGTAATGTTGGTTTTAGTCTTCTACAATTTCGTAATCAATATCTAATTTTCTTAAAGCTCTTAAATCTGATGCAGAGTTTTTATCTTCTATTTCAATATCTACAGCATCGCCTTCTAATAATATATCTGTAAACTCTTTGGCTAAAGAATCGCTAACGTTAGACGCAATTTCTGTAATACATTTAGCTATTGCTCTTCTGTCTGGTCTTGGTGCATCGCAAGATAGTAAGTTGATTTTCATAAGTTATGTTTTTTATTAAGCTTAAAATTGAGTGGTGATATGTTTGTTGTAGCTATTTTGCATTTTTTTTTTTGGATTTAGTATTCGTTTCCGTTGATATCAATAAAACCTTTTTGCCCGAATTCTGTTTCAAATTTGGCAAGATTATATTTAAATTCATCTAACGCTTTGTATTTTATTTCGGATATACCATAATAGCCAAAAAGATTTTTTCTTTTGACTTTTATAGCAAAAGGATTCTTTAAATCTATAGCATCATAATAGTCTATGGTGTTGTTTTGTTTTATTCCAAATCTATTACCTAAGTCTAAAATTATATATGTCGGAAAAGAAAAATTCTCATCATAACTAATTTCCTTTTCTGAGTTAGCAAAGTAAATATCTTTAACATTTGTTTTTGCTATGGTATCTATTATGGTCTTTTTTATACCTTCATTATAGACTGAATTGTCCTCTGTAAATTCGATTACATAGTTTTCGTTAGTTTCAATAATTTTCATTTCAAAGTAAGCTACAGTGCCACAAACTTCTAATATCTCATTTTCGGGATGTTCTATTTGTTTTAAGTTCTCATTTAAATAAACAAGATTATTGTTTTTATCTAATACTTGTAAAGAATTACTATATCCAGCAAAATTTACATACTTCAAGTCCTTTTTAATTATTTTATGATTCTGGTCTTTAATTTTGAATGTATTTTTAACCGTATCCTTAAAAACGTTAAACTTATTTACGGTAAGTTTAAGTTGATCATTTTGACCAAAAGATAAAATACTTATTCCAAAACATATTATTGTTGTTGTTACTGTTTTTATCATTTTTTTAACTTGTTGAAGCACGCAATTGTACATAATTATTGGCCAAACAATTAATTATGCAGTGTGTTGTACACAGTGTATAATTCTCCTTTTTTAATTAATTCAATCAGTTCATACCTTTTTTCGGAATTACTTTGTTCTTTAAAATTTTCTCCGATTCTAACAAAGTCGTAAGGAATATGTTTGTTTTCTGATTTGATAGTTTTTTTAAAATTACTTTCTCCATAAGCGAGAAGAGTCGTCTTTTCAGAACTTTTTGGACTCAACAAGATTCTCTTTAACTCTCCATTTTTTTGTTTTATAAAAACTCTAAATCTTGAGCTTTGTAAATCCAATTCCGTTTTCGTTAAAAACGATTTGTTCTCGTCTATGTTTTTTTACAAATGTTTGCCCGAAATCGCTGTTGTCAATAATGATTGCATTTCCTTTAAAGTCATCAGGTAGAATTAAATCCACTTTTTGAATGTCAGCGAAGTAGAATGAAATTTCATAAACAACTTTTGATGTTGGATAAAACAATACTAATGGTGTCAAAATCCATAGTAGTTTTTGCTTTACTCTAAGATTTCCAAAGAAAAGAACGATTACTCCAATTATAAAAAGGGGAAGTCCAATTACAAATCCCGTAAAGACAAACATTGGAATTAGAAATCCAATTGCTATTAATGCAATTCCAATTTTGTCATATTTGTTCATTCCTCAAATTGTGTACAACTTAGAAATGAACACATCATTATGTTTATTTCTAATATATCTACTAAGCTAAGATTATAAGTTAAGATAAAAAAATGAAATTTAGTTGTAGCTTTGTTTAATAGTGCGTTTTTGAGATAATTATGATAAAGAAAGCAGGAAATATAAAACAACCTTGGCCAACAAAAGCGGTTATGGAACAGGTTTATAATCTTAATCTTTGGGGAAACACTAATGCTGCGTTTTATTCTGGTGATGGCTCTCATAATCCTGAAATTGTAAATCCGTACATAGAAATTGTAACGTCTTTTTTTAAGTCTTTTAATAATTCGCTTGTGGTGTGCGATTTAGGTTGTGGCGATTTTAACATTGGTAAGCAATTAGTAAAATACACCAAGTCTTATGTTGCAGTAGATATAGTTTCAGGTCTTATTGAGCATAATAAAGAAACATTTAAAGCCGACAACTTAGAATTCCAATGTTTAGATATTGCAGTAGATAACTTACCTGCTGGAGATTGCGTTTTAATTAGACAGGTTTTACAACATTTATCTAATGCTGAGGTTAAAAATGTAATCAATAAATTAAGTCGATTTAAATATGTTATTCTAACCGAGCACTTGCCTAGCGGTAATTTTGAACCCAATAAAGATATTATTTCTGGTCAAGGCATAAGGCTAAAAAAGAAAAGTGGCGTAGATGTATTAGCCTCACCATTTAACTTTAAAGTAAAAGCAGAAAAGCTGCTGTTGTCTATTCCTTTAAAAGATAATAAAGGTGTAATTGAAACTACACTTTACGAGGTTTTTTAGATCTGATTTAAGAAATAATACTTGTTTTAGTAATAAGAAATAAACTTATTTTCTCTTCTATGATTATGAAAAGGTGTGTCTTACTGAGCTTGTCGAAGTATAGATTTTTTATACAGCATATTAATTAAAAACAAAAGTCTATACTTCGACAAGCTCAGACTGACATTATGGTATTTAATTGGCTTTAGTGTAATTTAAAAATCAGACTTGATTATAAAACTATAAAACATTCACTTCAGCTTCAATTTCAATCTCAAAAATACGCTTTACAGTTTCTTGAATTAATTTAGACAGATTTAAGATCTCTGTTCCAGTTGCTCCACCATAATTAACTAAGACTAAAGCTTGTTTTTTATGTACGCCATAATTGCCAAAGGTTTTGCCCTTAAACCCAGTAGTTTCTATAAGCCAACCTGCAGGAACTTTAACTTCGGTTTCAGAAACCTTGTAACTTGGTGCTTTTGGAAAGTTTTTTAATAGCTTATTAAAATCTTCTTTTAGAATAACAGGATTCTTAAAAAAGCTACCGCTATTTCCAATTTCTTTGGGGTCTGGTAATTTAGATTGTCTAATGGCAATTACAGCATCAGACACATTTTTTATAGTAGGATTACTAATGTTTTTCTGAGATAATTCATCTTTAATAGCACCATAATCTACTTTAAGATGATGCGAACTATGAGTTAGCTTAAAAATAACACTTAGAATTATGTATTTGCCTTTAGATTCGTTTTTGAAAATAGAATTTCTGTAACCAAATTTACATTCTTCGTTCGTGAATTCTTCAACCTCTAAAGTTTCAATATTTAAAGCTTTACAGCTTACAAACGTATCTTTTAATTCTACGCCATAAGCACCAATATTCTGTATTGGACTAGTTCCTACATTTCCGGGTATAAGCGACATGTTTTCTAAACCACCAAAACCTTGATTTATAGACCAAAGCACAAATTCGTGCCAATTTTCGCCAGCATTAGCTTCAATTAGAACGTGATGTTCTGTTTTAGAAATTTCTGTTTTTCCTTTTAAATTTAAATGAATAACAAGTTTCTCAACATCTTGAGTTAACAACATATTACTTCCGCCACCTAAAAGTAGTTTTTCGGTGTTTGGATTTGCCTTTAAAATGGCAATTAATTCGTTTGTACTAGAAATACTTACAAATTGCTTTGCTTGTACATCTATACCAAAAGTATTGTATGGTTTTAGAGATATGTTGTGCTGTATAGTCACTTAGTCTTTATAAACTTTTAAAGCTTGTTTTAAAATATTTACTGATTTTAAAAGGCTTTCTTGGTTCAATACATAAGCAATTCTAATTTGGTTTAAACCTACGCCTGGTGTACTATAAAATCCACCAGCAGGAGCAACCATAATAGTTTCGTTATCCACGTCAAATTCTTCTAATAACCATTGTGCAAAAGCATCACTATTTTTTACAGGTAATTCTACCACGCAATAAAAAGCGCCTTTTGGGTTAGCAACTTTTACGCCTTCTATTTCTTTTAAGCCATTAATTAATGTGTTTCGTCTTTCTACGTATTCTTCAATAACATCATCAAAATAACTTTGTGGTGTTTCTAAAGCAGCTTCACTAGCAATTTGTGCTAATGTTGGCGGACTTAATCGTGCTTGTGCAAATTTTAAAGCTGTAGCAATTACAGATTTACTTTTACTTACTAAACAACCAATTCGTGCACCACACATGCTGTAACGTTTAGAGACAGAATCAATAATTATAGCGTGTTCATCTAATCCTTCTTCTTGTAAAATAGAGTAGTGGACTTCGCCATCGTAAGCAAACTCACGGTAAACTTCGTCAGCAATTAAAAATAAATCGTGTTTTTTAACTATAGCTGCTAATTTCTTAATCTCGTCTTTAGAATACAAATAACCAGTAGGATTTCCTGGGTTACAAATTAAAATAGCCTTTGTTTTAGGTGTAATTAATTTTTCGAATTCTTCTATTGGAGGCAATGCAAAATTATCTTCAATTTTAGAAATTACAGGAACAACTTTTACGCCAGATGCTGTAGAGAATCCGTTGTAATTAGCGTAAAATGGCTCAGGAATAATAACTTCGTCATCTACATCCATAATACTACCAAAAGCAAACAATAAAGCTTCGCTTCCGCCAGTAGTTACAATAATATCTTCTTTGTTTACAAAAATGTCGTTACGCTTGTAATAGTCCGCAATTTTCTGTCTATAAGTGTCAGAACCTTCTGAACGCGTGTATGCTAAAATTTCTAAAGAATTGTTTTTTACAGCATCTAAAGCTACTTGAGGCGTCTTAATATCTGGCTGACCAATATTTAAATGATAAACCTTTTTTCCTGCTGCGTAAGCTTTTTCTGCAAATGGCACCAATTTACGAATTGGCGATTGTGGCATTGCAAGTCCTTTATTAGATATTTTTGGCATTTCTGTAAATTTTAGAGAAACAAAGTTGCAAAAAAAATATGGATTTAAAATGTAAGAATTAATTAATTCTTAAAAGAATTGATGATGTTTATTTAACGTTTTTAAGCTTATTCTTTTATTTTTATAAAATGATACACAAAAACCAAATTTTAACTAGAGAAAACAATAAATCTATTGTTTACGATTTGTATTATAATCAATCCAGTAAAAAGAAACCTTTAGTTGTTTTTTGTCACGGTTATAAAGGTTTTAAAGATTGGGGTTGTTGGAATTTGGTTGCTGAAGAATTTATGAAAGTCGATTGTTTTTTTGTAAAATTTAATTTTTCTCATAACGGCGGAACATTAGATAATCCAATTGATTTTCCTGATTTAGAGGCATTCGCCGAAAATAATTACACCAAAGAATTATCTGATTTAAAAAATATGATTGATTTTATGTTAGATGAAAATAATTCGTATTCAAATGAAATTGACATACAAAATATAACCCTAATTGGACATTCTCGTGGTGGCGGAATCGTTTCCATTTTAGCGTCTGAAGATAATAGAGTAACAAAACTAATTACCTGGGCAAGTATTTGCGATTTTGGAAAAAGAACAGCTACTATTGGTGAGTTAGAAAAATGGAAAAAAGATGGTGTAAAGTATGTTTTAAACGGAAGAACAAAACAACAAATGCCTCATAATTATCAATTTTATGAAGACTTTATAGCTAATCAAGAACGTTTAAATATAAAGTTAGCAGTAGAGAAATTACAAATTCCACATCTAATTGTTCACGCAACGGAAGATCCATCTGTTAAATTTATTGAAGCCTTAGATCTTCATAAATGGAATCCGAAAAGCAGCTTGTTAGCAATTGAAAATTCTAATCACGTTTTTAATGCATCTCATCCTTGGAATAAAAATGGGGTACCAGAACAATTACAATTTGTGGTAGATAAATCTATTGAGTTTTTGATGTAATGCCATGGTTCTATTCAATTCTTTAATGGTTAGACTAAAACTTATCCATAAGCAGTTTTAAAACGTAATAATATCAAAAAAAAGCCTGATTGTATAAACAATCAGGCTTTTAAACTTGTAAAATTCAAAAAGAATTAATCCTCTTTTTTAGTTTCTCTTGGTTTTCTATCGTCTCTACGGTTGTCGCGTCCACGATTATCTCTACTTCCAGAAGAACGTTTGTCGTCTCTTGGTGGTCTTTCAACAAAACCTTCAGGCTTAGGTAAAAGTGCTTTTCTAGATACTTTTTCTTTACGAGTTCTTGGGTCTAAACCAAAGTACTTCACATCAAAAATATCACCCATATTAACCACATCAGTAACTGTTTCAGTACGTTCCCAAGCTAATTCGCTTACGTGTAATAAAACTTCGTTTCCTGGCGCATCCATATATTCTACAACAGCTCCAAAATCTAACATTTTGATTACTTTTACTTCGTAAACAGATCCTTTTTCAGGTTTGAATAATATAGCATCAATCTTAGCCATTACTTTCGCAATACCTTCGTTACCAACACCTAAAATCTCAACAATACCTTCTTCAGTAACAGGATCTTCGTTAATAACGATAGTTGTTTCTGTTTCTTTTTGCATTTCTTGGATCACTTTTCCTCCAGGTCCAATTAGTGCACCAATAAATTCATTTGGTACTCTACGTGTAACCATTGTTGGTGCGTGATCTTTAACGCTTTCAGCAGGTGTATCAATAGTGTCTGTTAATTTACCTAAGATATGTATACGACCATCACGAGCTTGTGCTAATGCCGATTCTAATACATCGTAACCTAAACCTTTTACTTTAATGTCCATTTGACAAGCCGTAATACCTTTAGAAGTCCCCGTTACTTTAAAGTCCATATCTCCCAAGTGATCTTCATCGCCTAAAATATCAGATAAAACAGCAAAGTTACCAGAATCTGCATCAGAAATTAATCCCATTGCAATTCCAGATACAGGTCTTGTTAATTTAACACCAGCATCCATTAAAGCCATCGTTCCAGCACAAACTGTTGCCATAGAAGAAGAACCGTTAGATTCTAAAACTTCAGATACTACACGTACTGTGTAAGGGCAATCTGCAGGAATCATTCCTTTTAAACCACGTTGCGCTAAGTTACCATGACCAACTTCTCTACGAGAAGTTCCTCTTAATGGTCTAGCTTCACCTGTACAGAATGGTGGAAAGTTATAATGTAAATAGAAATTCTCTTCACCTTCGTGAGATGGCATATCTATTTTCATTGCATCTCTAGACGTTCCTAAAGTTACTGTAGCTAATGCTTGAGTTTCCCCACGTGTAAATACAGCAGAACCGTGTGTAGATGGTAAATAGTCAACTTCACACCAAATTGGTCTAATCTCGTCAGTCTTACGTCCATCTAAACGTAAACCTTCGTTTAATGTTAAGTTTCTAATTGCCGATTTTTCAGCTTTGTTATAATATTTAGATACTAAATCTCCAAAATCAGCTAATTCTTCTTCAGAATAACCAGCTTTAATAGAATCTTTAATTTCAGCAAATGCAGACGTACGTTCTTGTTTAGAAGATCCGTTTTTAGCAATAGCATAAACTTTATCGTAAGCTAAATTGTAAACCACTTTTTCTAAATCTGCGTCTTCACGTTCTGCAGCGTACTCACGTGTTGCTTTTTTACCAAAAGCTTCTGCTAATTTTACTTGAGCAGCACATTGTACTTTAATAGCTTCATGAGCAAATTTAATTGCATCAGCCATTTCTTCTTCAGAAATTTCATCCATCTCACCTTCAACCATCATTACAGAATCAGCACTTGCTCCAATCATCATATCGATGTCAGATTCTGCTAATTGCGCTCTAGTTGGGTTAATTATAAATTCACCGTTTATACGACCAACTCTTGCTTCAGAGATAGCACATTCAAAAGGGAAATCAGATAATTGTATAGCAGCAGAAGCAGCTAATCCAGCCATAGCATCTGGCATAACGTTTTCGTCATGAGACATTAACTGAACCATTACTTGCGTTTCTGCGTGATAATCTTTTGGGAATAATGGACGTAAAACTCTGTCCACTAAACGCATAGTTAAAACTTCGCCATCACTTGGTCTAGCTTCTCTTTTAAAGAAACCACCTGGATAACGTCCAGCTGCAGCAAATTTTTCGCGATAATCTACCGTTAAAGGTAAAAAATCAACATCACTTTGCTTGTAATTAGATACTACTGTACATAGCATCATACATTTACCAGAAGTTACAACAACAGAACCATGTGCCTGTTTTGCTAACTTTCCAGTCTCGATAGAGATTTCTCTTCCATCTCCAAGGTCTATAACCTCTTTAAATACTTTTGGAATCATAAAAGTGTTTTTAATTTTAATTAAACAATGGTCGTTGTGTTGTTGTTTTGTAGTTGTTGTATGTCTTAGTTAGAGACGATGACCAATGAAAAACTATAATATAGCTTCTTTTTTTACGATTTTTAGACTCTTCCGATTGAGTTATTTTATTTTGGCGTTACCTAAAAGGTCGGGCTTTCCGCTATATCTTTTTTACTTGTTCTCGATACAAAATTGCCGAAAAAGCAATTTTATTCGAACAGACGGAAAAAAGAATGTCGCTTTAATCCCTAACGCAATGGTAGCATATAAAAAAACCACGCTAAGAAGCGTGGTTTTTTTGGTAAGATTATTTTCTTAAACCTAATTCTTTAACAATTGCACGATATCTTAAGACATCTTTCTTAGTTAAGTAGTCAAGTAAACTTCTACGCTTACCAACTAACATTACTAAAGAACGCTCTGTGTTATAGTCTTTATGGTTTTTCTTTAAGTGCTTTGTTAAGTGCTCAATTCTTTGCGTAAAAATTGCAATTTGTCCTTCTGTAGAACCTGTGTCTGTTGCAGATTTTCCGTGTTTAGCGAAAAGTTCAGCTTTTTCTGTTTTTGTTAAATACATTCTAATATTATTGTAAATAGTTGTTATGTAATTGAAAGTTTTTCTTTCAAGTTGCAAATATAAGATTTTATATTTAATTACCCTTTAGTAAATATAAATAAAACCTCATTCAAAACTAAATTTGAATGAGGTTTTAAAAGTAAAGCTAAATGGATTACTTATGCTCTAATAGGCGAATTACTTATTAAATCTATATATTGATTTACTTTATTTTTTAATTCTTGACGAACCATTATAAAATCTAAAAAACCGTGTTCTAATAAAAACTCGGAAGTTTGAAAGCCTTCTGGTAATTCTTGACCCGTAGTATCTCTTACAACTCTAGGTCCAGCAAATCCAATTAATGCTCCTGGTTCTGCAATATTAATATCTCCTAACATTGCAAAAGACGCTGTAGTTCCTCCTGTTGTTGGATCTGTACATAAAGAGATGTAAGGAATTTGTGCATCTGCTAACTGTGCTAATTTAGCAGATGTTTTTGCTAATTGCATCAAAGATATTGCAGCTTCCATCATTCTTGCTCCTCCAGATTTTGAAATAATCATAAAAGGAATATTGTTTTCTAAAGAATAATTTGCAGCTCTAGCAATTTTTTCCCCAACTACAGAACCCATAGATCCTCCAATAAACGTAAAATCCATTGCTGCAACAACTAACTCTTTACCTTTAGATTTACCAATAGCTGTTCTAACCGCATCTTTTAGTTTGGTTTTTTCTTGAGCTGCTTTTAAACGATCTGGGTATTTTTTAGTGTCTTCGAACTTTAATGGATCTTTAGAGGTTAAGTTTGTGTCTAATTCTTTAAATTCATTATTGTCAAATAAGATTTCAAAGTATTCTTTACTTCCAATTCTAACATGATAGCCGTCTTCTGGACTTACATAAAAGTTTTTTGCAAGCTCTTTTGTATCTACAATTTTACCTGTAGGAGATTTGTACCAAAGCCCTTTTGGTGTATCTTTTTTTTGTTCTGTTGATGTTTGAATTCCTTTGTCTTTTCTTTTAAACCAAGCCATAGTTTCCATTTTACATTTTATTGTTAACGCTTTTATTATAGTATTTATTACTAAAATACGTTTTTATAGTGTGTTTACGTTGTTTAGGTCTTCGAAAGCTTTTTCCAAACGCGTAACAAAAGTTTGTTCACCTTTACGTAACCATACGCGAGGATCATAATGTTTTTTGTTAGGAACTTCTGGTCCTTCTGGGTTACCAATTTGTGTTTTTACATAATCTGCTTTCTCTGTAAAATAATCTCTTACTCCTTTAGTGAATGCAAACTGCATATCTGTATCAATATTCATTTTAATAACACCATAACCAATAGCTTCTCTAATTTCTTCTACAGTAGAACCAGATCCACCATGGAATACAAAATCAATATGATTATGTGGTACATTATATTTTTTTGAAATAAACTCTTGAGAGTTCTTTAATATTTTTGGTGTTAACTTAACATTTCCCGGTTTGTAAACGCCATGAACATTTCCAAAAGCCGCAGCAATAGTAAATTGGTCGCTAACTTTACTTAATTCTTCATAAGCATATGCTACTTCTTCTGGTTGTGTGTATAGCTTAGATTCGTCAACATCGCTATTATCTACGCCATCTTCTTCTCCACCAGTAATGCCTAATTCAATTTCTAAAGTCATACCTATTTTAGACATACGTTCTAAATAGGATTTACAAATTGCAATATTTTCTTCAAGAGGTTCTTCACTTAAATCAATCATATGAGAGCTATAAAGTGATTTCCCTGTTTCTTTATAAAACTGCTCACTAGCATCTAATAAACCATCTATCCAAGGTAATAGTTTTTTTGCCGCGTGATCTGTATGTAAAATTACTGGCACACCATAAAGTTCTGCCATAATATGGATGTGTTTTGCACCTGCAACACAACCTGCTATAGCTGCTTTTTGGTTTTCATTACTTAAACCTTTTCCTGCATTAAAAAGTCCTCCACCATTAGAGAATTGAATAATAACTGGAGCGTTTAATTTTGCAGCGGTTTCTAAAACACCATTTATAGAGCTAGATCCTGTAACGTTTACAGCTGGCAATGCAAAGCCTTTTTCTTTAGCTAATTTAAAAATAGCTTGAACTTCTTTACCTGTAGCAACTCCTGGTTTTATGTTGTGTGACATTTTAAGTTTAGTTTAACTGGATTCTAATTTTAAGTGCCAAATGTAGTGATTTTTTGATACATATTTTTGGCATTTTTTTTTAAAATGGATAGTTTATTCCAATGTTATAAACAGCTTTTGAGAAATTATAATCGTTAAGCCATCTGTTTTCATTTTGATAAGATGGATCATATGTTTTAAAACCTATATCTAGTCTTAATATGAAGAAATCAAAATCGTAACGAAAACCAAATCCAGATCCTACAGCAATATCTTTTAAAGAATTAAAGCTGTTGAAAGTAGCTTCTTCTTGATCAACATCATCTAATACATTCCATATATTTCCTACATCAACAAATAAGGCACCATTTAAAGCGCCAAAAATATTGAATCGCTGTTCTGCACTTAGTGTTAGTTTTAAATTGGCTTCGTTAAATTCGTCATTTGAATTTAGACTTCCTGGACCTAGGTTGTAAGCAGTCCAAGCTCTATTGTCATTTGCTCCACCTGCAAAGAAACTTTTAGAAAATGGTATACTAGAAGCGTTTCCAAAAGGTATGGCTATTCCAAAAAAGCTTCTAACGGCAAGAGTGTTTTTGTTTCCAAAACTCCAGTACCTTATGAAATCTACTTCTGTTTTTACGTATTGTGAAAATCCTACCTTAAATAATTCGTAATTGTTATTTTCATTTCTTTTAAGGTTTAGAGGTTTCGCTAATAATGAGGCCAAGTTACCAGCGGTTTCAATCTTAAATCTAAAGATTGAAAACTCATTATCGGAAATGGATTCTCTTTTGTCTTTAACATAATTAAAGTTAGACGCAATAATTAAATTGTCTTCTGTTAAACGTTCCTTTCTTTCATCTATGCTATTTATGGTTAAGAAATCATCAGTGTTAACTGTAAAGCTGTTTGAAGCTACATCTGTTAAAAACTGATTAGCTTGATTTGGTATTCCTAAATTAGTTCCATTAGGAATGTATCCATTGTTTTGTGCCAAGTCATTAAGCGTATCGAATGAGTTTTGGTATACATTAAAATAATTAGAAGTGTTTAAGTTTTTTACATATTGAATATTAAAAACATCTAACCTATTTGTGACTCTTCTATTAGGATACCATGTGTAATTAAAAACACCACTAAAAGTTTGTTTGTCTAATCCAACGTTAGTTTGACTTGTTGTTGCAATTGATATTTTTGTAGCAGGAAACATACTCTTGGGTATAATTTTCTCGGTATTAAATGGAAATAGAAAACGTGGAATATTTAAGTTTAAATTAATTCCTAATTCGTTAATGTCAAAAAAATTATCTTTTCCATTAGCCGCGTCTTTTGAGGCTCCAATTGAGGTGAATCCAGAAAGTTCTAATGTTTCTGCGCCTCTAAAAAGATTTCTTACTTTTAAGCTTGGTATTAGTGAGAATCCAATGGTTTGGATATTGCTTTGGGTTACTTCTGTACTAAAACCAAGACTCCATTTTTTATATGGATTTAAGTAAAGGTTTGTAGTTAATGTGGTGTCTATATTTTCTATATATTCTATTCTAGGATATTTAAAAGTTTTTAGATCACTAATTTTTCTTGAGGTTAAAGGTCTGTTTTTGTCTTTAAAAATAGTATTTGGAGTAATAAAAACAGCATTAGTAAGCGCTTTGGGTTTATATTTTAACTTTCCTTGGCTATATATGTTATATCCATTAAAATGAGTTGTGTCTGTATAAGATTGGTTTCTAGATTCAAAAGAACTATTTGTATAAATATTAACGTCTTTAATTTTATAAACCTTAAAAGGTTCTGTAATGGTAGAATCGCCATTTCTTTTAGAGCGATTGGCAATTTTCATATCTATATTAATATGACTGTTTATGCCAATAGTATCCATTTCAAAAAGAAAATAATCTTGCGAGAAATGAAATACGCCATTATTTCTCATTAAATCTGTAATGCGTTTTTTCTCGTCTAAAATGTTAGCTGTTCTGTATTGTTGTCCTTTTTTTAAAAAAGATTTAGATTTATGTAACTGATAAATAGAATCAACAATAGGTGTTTTAATATCAGCGTTTAATGAATCTATTGTAAAAGGTTTTCCTGTAGTAACTTTATAAGTTGTTGTTGCACGTTGACTACTATCTTTTTTTGTTTCATAATCTAATTCAACATTAAACCAACCATTGTTCCAGTAAAAACTTTCTAAGCGTTTTAAGGATTTTTTAGATAAAGAGTCGTTTACAATAACAGGTGCTTCTCCTGTTTTTTTTAACCAAGCATTAAAACCACGTTTAGATTCCGCTAATTTATCGACTTGCTTTCTAGATAGAAATTTCGTTTTACGTTCTAATTTTTTAGGATTTCCATATATCTTTGAGTCAATTAAAGAATCAATATTTGGTCTTGCTAAGTTGTAGATGTGAAGTCTTAAAGGTGTCGTTAAAAGCTTTTTGTTAGGCTTTTGATAGATTAAATTTGTTAAAATCTCACTTTTAGCTAAAGTGTCATTAACTAAAATGTTGTTTTTTGTCAATAAATGTTCACTCTTTCCAACACGTTTAAGTGTGTTACAAGAACTCAGTAAAAAAACAGTACAGATTAATATATAAAATGAAGGTTTTAACGCCAAAATATTTAATTTTGAATATGAAATAGAATCAAAAATACATTAATTATTTTGCCTGACACTTTTTTTAAATAAGAAGCTTTTATTTAACTAAAGATTTTTCTTTTCTTTAACAAAAAAATAGACAAATGCTAACCAAAAACGACATCAAGTTAATAACGCGCCTAAAACAAAAAAAGTATCGTATCCAAGAGGGTTTGTTTGTTGTTGAAGGTGTTAAAACTATAAAAGAGTTTTTAGGATCGGCTTTTGAGTTACATCAAATATATACTACAGAGACATTTAATTTGTTAACAGATTTAGAAACTATAATTTCTGAAACAGATTTAAAGAAAATTAGTTTTTTTACAAACCCAAACACAGCTTTAGCTCTTTTTAAGTTACCAGAAACTATTTCGGATAGAGGAGATTCTGGATTAATCGTTGCTTTAGATGCGGTAAACGATCCTGGAAATTTAGGAACAATAATAAGATTATGCGATTGGTTTGGAGTGTCTAAATTAGTTTGTAGTAAAGATACAGTGGATTGTTATAATCCAAAAGTGGTGCAATCTACAATGGGATCTTTAGCACGTATTGAGATTGTTTATACTGATTTAGAATACTATTTAGGTGCTGCGAAATTGCCAATTTATGGCACGTTTATGGATGGCGAAAATGTCTATAAAACTAGTAAATTGCCTCAAAGCGGTATTTTAGTAATGGGCAATGAGGCTAATGGAATTTCATCTAATATTGAAGCTTTAGTTTCTAAACGATTAGCTATACCAAGGTTTGGTAATTTACAAGAAACCGAAAGCTTAAATGTGGCTACAGCAACTGCTATTTTGTTAAGTGAATTTAAGCGTAGCGTTTAAGATTATTGAATTACAAAGTTTAAAAATATACCACGAGTTTGCATACGTTCTATGTTTCCTGTCCAAGGACTATTTACATCTTTATCTCTAACAACTTCATCATTTAAAGCAAAAACACCTTTTATTGTTGGGGAGAATTTAAACCATTGAAAATAGAAATCAACACCAAGTCCTAATTCGTAAAAAGACATATTCGTTATAGTTCTAAAAGTACCAGTCGTATTATCATCTGGGTTTTTTTCGTTGCTAGATAAGTTTATAGCTGTAGCAATACCAACTTGCACAAAAGGTCTTAGATTATTAACTCTTGTGGTTGAAAACTTAAGACTTAAAGGTAAATAAACATAGGTAGCCTTAAGCTCTCTATCTAAATCAGATGGTTTTCTGTCGTCTACAGGAACGCTCGAAAAATAACTTTCATCAAATAATAAGGTTCTGTTAGTAATTACCAAACCTGGTTCTGTACGTAAATCTATATGTTCTGTTAGTCTTAAATTACCCAATAAGCCAACATTAAATCCTCCAGATTTTACAGTTGTAATATCTTTAGCAAGAGTTGTATAGTCGAATTTAAAATCTAAACTATTGTAACCTAGGTAATAACCCCAACTTAATAATTTTTTATCAACATTAACTTTATGCTGGATTTTCTCTTGTGAAAACATTTGAGCACTTGCCGTTTGGCAAACTATAAAGAGACTTAATATGATGATAATTTTTTTCATAAAATTACTTTGATGCTTTGTAAATTGTAGCAACTCCAAAAGTTTGAGGTATATCTGTTACATTTATAAACCCAACTTGTCGCAAAATATTGTTTAAAGCTTCGCCGTAAGGAAAAACATTAGCAGAATCGCTTAAATAAGTATAAGCTGTTTTGTCTTTTGAAAAAAGTTTTCCAATTGTTGGAAGTATGACTTTGGAGTGAAAAGCATAACCTTGCTTAAAAGGGAATTTTGTTGGTACAGAGGTTTCTAAAATAACAAACGTTCCATTTGGTTTTAAAACGCGTAAAATATCAGCTAATCCTTTTTCTAAAGTTTCAAAATTTCTAACACCAAAGGCTACAGTTATTGCATCAAAAGTATTATCGTCAAAAGGTAAGTTTTCAGAGTCACCAATAATCATATCAATTTTGGTGTCTAATTTTTTTGCACTAATTTTTTTCTTACCAACGTCTAGCATTCCAGGACTAATATCTAATCCTATTATTTTTTCAGCATTAGTTTCAGCTAAACTAATAGCTAAATCTCCGGTTCCGGTAGCAATATCTAATATGTTTTTTGGATTGCTAGCCTTAACAATAGCAACAACTCTGTTTCGCCATTTAATATCAATTCCAAAAGAAATTACACGATTTAAATTATCATATTCACCAGAAATGGTGTCAAACATTTTAGTAACCTGTTCTTTTTTGCTAGAATTGCTGTCTTTGTAAGGAGTAACTTTTGTCAAAACTTTTTTTTGCAAAATTAATGGTTTTTTAATAATTAGTGGTCTCATTTATGGATTATTATAAGATACGTAATTCTCTTTAAATGGTTTTTTAGAGCTATTAAAGCATAAAAAAAGTCGTATCTTTGCGCTCTTACTTTTAGTTATATATACTATGAAAATAATAATTGCAGGTGCTGGTGAAGTAGGTTTTCATTTAGCAAAATTATTATCTTACGAATCTCAAGAAATTACCTTAATAGATACGGATAGAGAAAGTTTGTCTTATGCAGACAATCATTTAGATATTAAAGTTTTGAAAGGCGATGCAACATCTATTGCTATTTTAAAAGATGCACGTGTAGAAAATTGTGATTTAGTTATTGGTGTTACAGCATCAGAAACGACTAATATTACGGTTTGTGCTATAGCTAAGCAATTAGGTGCTAAACGAACGATTGCGCGTATTACAAATACAGAATTTATTACACATAAAGACGAAGTTGGTTTTACCCGTTTTGGGATAGACGAATTAATTTCTCCTGAAAGTTTAGCCGCTTCAGAAATTGAGTTGCTATTAAATCAATCTGCTTTTAAAGATAGTTACGAGTTTGAAGATGGCGCACTTACTATGGTAAGTTTAAGTTTGTCAAGAACCGCTTCTTTTGTCGGAAAAACAGTTAAAGACGCAGCACAACAATTTTCAGAATTTCATTTTGTTCCTATTGCAATTCAGCGTTTTGGAACACAATACACTATAATTCCTCGTGGCGATACCGAATTTAGAGATGGCGACAATGTTGTTTTTATAACTTGTGAAGGTGGCGGAGAAGAACTGTGTAAAATGACAGGAAAAACCAATGAGGCAGTTAAAGATGTAATGATTCTTGGCGGAAGTAAAATTGGATATAAAACTTCTAGAGATTTAAGTAATCATAACTTTAATGTGAAACTTATTGAAAAAAGTAAAGAAGTGGCTTTCGATTTGGCAGATCAGCTTGATAAAGTTTTAGTTATTAATGGAGACGGACGAAATGTTGAACTTCTAGAAGAAGAAAACGTAAGCGATATGGATGCGTTTATTGCCGTTACTGGTAATTCTGAAACTAATATAATGTCTTGCTTAGTTGCAAAATCTAAAGGTGTTAAAAAGACGATTGCTTTAGTAGAAAATATGGATTATTTTGAGTTGTCTCAATCTATAGGAATTGACACTTTAATCAATAAAAAGCTTTTAGCAGCAAATAATATTTTTAGATATATTAGAAAAGGTGAAGTTGTAGCAATGACTAAGCTGAATAATATGAATGCAGAGCTTTTAGAGTTTAAAGTGCAGTCAAGATCTAAGGTTTGTAATAAACTAATTAAAGATGTCGATTTTCCTCGTTCAGCAATTATTGGTGGTGTTATTAGAAACGGAAAAGGATATATTGCTTTAGGCGATTTTAAAATACAAGAAGGCGATTTTATGGTGGTCTGTTGTTTACCAAAAGCTATTAAATCTGTTGAAAAATTATTCCTGTAATTTATGCCAAAATCTATAAAACTTAATTATAAAATTATATTTCATTTTTTAGGATTATTACTCCTTTTTAATGGTGGTTTTATGTTGTTGTCAGCATTGGTAAGTTTTATTTATTCTGATGGCGTTACGTTGCAATTATGTTCAGCTGGACTAATTTCAATTGCCATTGGAGGAATTGCGATGTTTTTAACTAGAAATCATCAAAAAGTTTTAAATAAACGTGAAGGATATATTGTTGTAACCTTTGGATGGATTGCAATGACACTTTCTGGAACATTACCTTATTTGTTAACAGAAAGTATTCCAAGTTTTACAAACGCATTTTTCGAAACAATGTCTGGTTATACTACAACTGGAGCATCTATTTTAGATGATATTGAAGTGGTTCCATATGGTGTTTTGTTTTGGAGAAGCTTAACACATTGGATTGGTGGAATGGGAATTATAGTTCTAGCTGTAGCTATTTTGCCATTATTAGGAATTGGAGGAATGCAGTTATTTGCGGCAGAGGCGCCAGGTCCAAGTGCCGATAAATTACATCCAAGAATTACGGATACAGCTAAACGTTTATGGTTAATTTATTTTGGATATACAGCAGCAGAAACGTTATTGTTAAAGTTGGCTGGAATGAGCTTTTTTGACGCTATTAACCACGCTATGTGTACGTTGTCTACTGGTGGATTTTCTACTAAAAATGCAAGTGTTGCGTTCTGGAATGATAATCCGTTAATACAATATATTATTATCTTTTTTATGTTTTTGGCAGGTACTAACTTTGTATTAAGTTATTATATGTTTAAAGGGAAATTCTCTAAGATTATAAAAGACGATGAATTTAAGTTGTACACTAAATTCACAGTATTGTTTACATTAATTGCAGCAGTTTTAATTTATTTTAGGGCAGATGTGTCGTTATCTTCTATAAACCATCCAATGGTTTTAGGTGAAGCTGAAAGTGCTTTTAGACATGCTTTATTTCAGGTTATTTCAGTTATAACAACCACAGGTTTTGTAACGGCAGATTTTACAATGTGGACTCCTTTTTTGGTTGTTTTCTTTTTTGGGTTAATGTTTCTTGGTGGTTCTGCAGGTAGTACCTCTGGAGGAATTAAAGTGGTAAGACATTTAATTACCATAAAAAATGGTTTTTTAGAGTTTAAACGAGCCTTACATCCAAATGCTATTTTACCGGTGCGTTATAATAAGCGCTCGGTTTCTGGAGATATTGTTTTTAATATACTTGGTTTTTTTGTTTTGTATTTTATCTCTTTTATTATTGGTGCTTTAGGTTTTTCTATGATGCAATTAGATTTTGAATCTGCTATTGGAATTGCTGCTTCAAGTCTAGGAAATGTTGGTCCTGCATTAGGCGATTTTAGCCCGGTAAATAACTACGCAGCATTACCACCAATAGGAAAATGGTGGTCTGCATTCTTAATGTTTATTGGTCGTTTAGAATTGTTTACTGTTTTAGTAATTATGACACCTTTTTTCTGGAGAAATAGATAAACAAATCCTTTAAAATCGTATTATCAATTTTTGTCATTCTGCGAATCGACGCAGAATCTATTTTGAAAGTACTGTTTTTAATACTCTTTTTTTGTAATGCCTTAAGCATTGGTAAGTGTAAACGCTTATTGTAATTACTTTCTTTTTTTGTCAACTAAAAATATCTTCATTCTAAACCTGTAACATTTTTATAAAACTCACTACTTATAATTATATAATCAAACACTATAATTATGGGAGGAGAAGGATCTATGATGGCTGCAAACCAATCGTTAAAAGCAAACAGAAGTCAATTAAGTAAAAAGAAACGTGGGTTTGTTGGATTAGCTCATAATCCAAGCGGTCAAAAAACGGACTATAATTTTCCTAAGGCAACAAAAACGATATAGAAAAACTTCGATATAAGCTTCAGAAAGAGCATATTCAAAGATGTGTAAAACAGATTGTTTTAGTTACTATAATTATGGCGGTATTAATTTCTGTAACTATATATTTTATAAAAAAAAAACGAGTAAAACTTAAATAAGTATACTCGTTTTATAAAATTAGTTGTGTCCTTAAAACTAACTTAAAGCCGTTTTAATTCTTTTAATAGCTTCAGTAATTTGCTCTTGACTAGCAGCGTATGAGATTCGTAAACAATCTGGATTACCAAATGCATCACCAGATACTGTTGCAACTAAAGCTTCTTCTAATAAAAACATAGAAAAATCTGTAGCGTTACTTATTGTTGTTCCTTTAAAGGTTTTTCCAAAGAAAGCCGATACATCTGGAAAAACGTAAAATGCACCTTGTGGTGTATTGGTTTTAAATCCTTCAATCTCATTTAGAAGACTTAAAATTAAATCTCTACGGATTTTAAATTCATCTATCATATACTTCACCTTACTTGGCGAAGCATTTAAAGCGGTTATAACAGCACGTTGTGCAATACAGTTTGTTCCACTTGTAATTTGTCCTTGCATTTTGTTACAAGCACGCGAAATCCAGTCTGGAGCACCAATGTAACCAACTCGCCAACCAGTCATAGCAAATGCTTTAGAAACACCATTTACGGTAATAGTATTATTGAACATACCATCTATTCCTGCCATACTTGCGTGTGCAACACCAGTATAATTAATGTGTTCGTAAATTTCGTCTGAAACCACATAGATATTTGGGTGCCTTCTTAGAACTACAGCCAAAGCTTCTAATTCTTCTTTAGTATAAGAAGATCCACTTGGATTACAAGGCGAACTAAACCAAACCATTTTAGTTTTTGGTGTAATTGCAGCTTCTAATTGTACAGGAGTCATTTTAAAATCAGTATCTATAGAGGTTTTTACTTCTACTGGAATTCCTTCTGCTAACTTTACAATATCAGAATAACTAACCCAATAAGGACAAGGAAGAATAACTTCATCGCCATCATTTAAAAGTACTAGAGCTACATTTGCTAAAGATTGTTTAGCACCTGTAGAAACTACAATTTGAGGTAAGGTGTATTCTAAATTATTATCGCGTTTAAACTTAGTAATTACAGCTTTTTTTAAATCCACATAACCATCTACAGGAGTGTATCCGTTGTAGTTTTCGTTAATAGCATTAATTGCAGCTTCTTTAATAAAATCTGGTGTATTAAAATCTGGTTCTCCAAGACTCAAACCAATAATATCTTTGCCTTCTTCTCTTAGTTCTCTAGCTTTTGCAGCCATAGCTAATGTGGCAGAAGTTGCCATATTTAAAATACGTTCAGATAACGGATTCGAATTCATAAGTGTAAATTAAGCTTGTTGTAAAGCAGGGTTTATTCCCATTTGCCTTAAATGGTTAAAATGAGCAATAATAGCTTTACGTGTGGTTTTATATTCGTTGTATGGTAAGTTGAATTCTTGTGCAGTTCTTTTTACAATTTCACCAATTTTATTGTAATGTACATGGCTAATATTTGGAAAAATATGATGTTCTACTTGATGATTTAATCCACCGGTATACCAGTTTATGATTCTACTTTTTGCTCCAAAATTAACTGTAGTTTTTAATTGATGAATTGCCCATGTGTTTTTCATTTTACCATCTTCTTCAGGTAAAGGCATTTCTGCTTCTTCCATAACATGTGCTAATTGAAAAACAACACTCAAAATAAGTCCAGCCACATAATGCATAATAAAGAAACCTAGTAAAACAGCCCACCAAGATAAGCTTGTAAAAGCAATAGGAATTACAATCCAAATAGCAACATATAATATTTTAGAAATAACTAACTTACTCCAATTAACTACTGGATTAGGGAATTTTCCGTAAGATAATTTTCGTTTCATATAACGACTCATCTGTTGGAAATCTGTAGTAATTGCCCAGTTTATAGTTAATAAACCATATAGTAAAACAGAATAATAATGTTGGAACTTATGGTGTTTTTGCCATTCAGAATGTTTAGAGAAACGCAAGATTCGTCCAGCTTCTAAATCTTCGTCATGTCCATGTATATTAGTGTAAGTATGGTGTAATACGTTATGTTGTACTTGCCAATTGTAAACATTACCAGCCAAAATATAAATGCTACTTCCCATTAAGCGATTAACCCAAGGTTTATTAGAAAATGCACCATGATTTCCATCGTGCATGACATTCATTCCAATTCCTGCCATAGCAATTCCCATAAGCAACGTTAAAAGTAAATGTGCCCAAACTGGAATATCTAAAGTTAATATTAAAATATAAGGTGCTACAAAAACGGTAAACATAACTATGGTTTTTAGCCAAATACGCCAATCTCCTGTTCGTTTTATATTATTTTCTTTAAAGTATGAATTTACTCTACTATTAAGTGTTTTAAAGAACTTGGCCGAGTCTGTTCTAGAAAAAGTAAGTGTTTGTTTTGTCATAATTAAATAAATAAATGATTGCAATTCATTTGTTACAATACAAAGATAATTAATAAACGTCCGTTTTAAAGTAATATTTGATGTTTAAATGATATTTTTGCTGAAATTAACATAATATCTGCTATGGAACTAATTTTAAAATATTTCCCAAATTTAACCGATGACCAAATTGAGAAGTTCTCAAAATTGGAAGCTTTATATAAAGATTGGAACTTAAAAATTAATGTGGTTTCTAGAAAAGATATTGATGAATTGTACTTGCGTCATGTGTTACATTCTTTGGCTATTGCAAAAGTAATACAGTTTAAAGATGGCTCTAATCTAATGGACGTTGGTACTGGTGGTGGATTTCCTGGAGTTCCTTTAGCTATTCTGTTTCCCGAATGTAAGTTTCATTTGGTAGATAGTATTAATAAAAAGCTAAATGTAGTTAGAGAAGTTGTTGCTGGCTGCGATTTGCAAAACGTAAAAGTAACGCACACTAGAGTTGAAGATATTAAGGATCATTACGATTTTATTTTGAGCCGTGCAGTTGCAGCAATGCCAACATTTGTACATTGGGTAAAAGGCAAAATAACAAAAGATAATAAGCACGATTTACGTAACGGAATACTTTACTTAAAAGGTGGCGATTTATCTGAAGAACTTAAAGATTACCAAACCACAACCATTTACGATATTACTAAATTCTACGATGAAGACTTTTTTGAAACTAAAAAAGTAGTGCATTTACCTATGAAGTATAAAGTGAAATAGTTGTTTTTTGGAGGTTCGTTTAATGTTAAGATGATATGAAATCGTTATAATATTTTATATTAGCAGTTAAACGAAGTTAGTTGAAAAAAATGACAAAGTCAATTTTTGTTTTTAAGCCATTGTATCTTTATCTCTGACTAGAAGAACCTCTTGGTCCGTCTCTTTTTTGCAGAATTTGTTCAGAATGTAAAAGCGCTACAGTTTCGGCAGAACCTTTTACTTTAGAAGCGCTTCGTATTAGCATTTCGGTTTCAAACTTGTTTAAAACACTTTTTTGAATGCCTTTTTCTCTCCAGTTAGATTGTGGTCTGCAACCATTATGTATTTCTCTTGCTAATGCTAAAGCATCTAATATAGCTTGATTTGCACCTTGACCTTTAAAAGGACTCATGGGATGTGCTGCGTCTCCAATTAACGTGGTTTTTGTACTTTGTTCTAACTGTTCTGGTTTAAGCGTTTCCCTATCGTAAACCGGGTAACCAGAAACGTGAGATTCTAAAGTTGCTGTTAATATTTGCGGAACTGGATCGTGCCATTGTGTTCTTTTACAAGCTTCTTCTTTTAGTGCTTTCGATCCTTTTTCGCTCAATGTTTTAGCGTCTTCTTCTGGTATTAAAAAACTCAATTGCCACATTACAGTATCTTTAGAATAAGGCATCATATAGATGCGTTCTTTTCCATTTGCAGTTTGAAAAACGGTTGATGAATCTAATAAATCACATTCGGAAATGCCTTTAATATCTTTTAAAGGGCAAATCCCTAAAATGACAATACAACCTAAGTAGCGCAAAGGAGTAATGTCTTCGCCAATTACTAATTTTCTTAAAGTGCTCCTAATTCCATCTGCGCCAACCACTAAATCTGCTTTGGTGTTTTTGGTTTTTCCGTTAACTAGAAAACTAAGATTAACACCATTGTTTTCATCTTCCTTAAAATCTACTAATTGATGATTCCATTGTATGGCGTTATCAGTATTTAATTGATTTAAAAAGTTTAATCGTAAGGATTGTCGTGCTATATGGATGTTTGTATTTTTTGTAGAATCTTGTGCGTTTGGATTTCGCCATTTTCTAAAACCCCATTCACCAATTACTTCGCCATCTGTGGTATGTACTAAATGTCTTGTTGAAAATACGCCTTCTTTTAAAGAAAAAAGACCTAAACCTTTAATGGCTTTACTGGCTTGTTGTAATGTTAGTCCGTAACCTTGAGATCTAGAATCAAAACTACTATCGCGCTCAAAAAGGGTAAATGGAATAGCTCTATGTAAACAAGCTACAGCTAATGCAATACCTCCAATTCCGCCACCAATAATAGCAATGTGCGGATAGTTGTTATCAATTTCTGTGGGTTTATCCGTGCTAATTAATCCAGAGCCAGAACATTCTAAACAATCGTAAAGATGACCAATTGGCTTAATTGGAGTAATTCCTGTTTGGTCCGTTTTTTTAAATTCCTCTAATGCAGTTAGATAAGTTAGACGAACTCTTTTGTGGACTTTCATATTCTTTTTGCCTCGACCCTTGCATTCTTGACAAATTCTCCAATTTTGTTTTTCGTTTTCCACCTTTTAAGTAGCTAAATTAATTATAAGTTATTGTAATATTAGGTTGTTTGTAGTCTTCTAAATAGCTTATTTAACTAAATCTAAAAATAACTTTAAGCGGATTATTTTTTTTACAGATTGGTATACTTGTGCTTTGTATTCAGAGTCTTTTTCCATTTCGTTTAAAATAGAATTAATAGTTTCTAACTCATCAATTGGCATTAATAGCATATCGTTTCCTGCTTTAGACGCTAATAATGGCGCATCTTCAATTATTGTAACGGCTTTCATAATGTTTAATGCATCTGTAATTACAAGACCTTTAAACCCTAATTCTTTTTTTAATAAATCGGTAACTATAGCTCTAGAGCAACTTGCAGGTAGACCATTTGTATTATATTTTGGATTGTTTTTTATGGTGATATGAGCCATCATTATAGATAATACACCGCTATTTATAAGTGGCGGATATACTTCTAATTCTTTTAGTTTACCATCAATATAAACAGATTTTTTGTGTGTATCTCCTTTTACTAATCCGTGACCAGGAAAATGTTTTGCTGTAGCAATAATACCTTGTTCTTGAGTGGTTTGAATAAATTGATTACTTAGCTTAATTACATTTTTTTTATTGCGACCAAAACTTCTGTTTTTAATAGCTTCATTTCCTTTACTAACATCGCAAACTGGTGCGAAGTTTTGATGAAATCCAATATCTAATAAATCCTTGTTAATTAGTCTAGCAATAGAATCCGATTGCTTAACAGTTTTAATGTCTATGGTGTTCATAATTGGTTTGGAGCCTTGAAGTCTTCCGTTAAAAAGAGAAGGTTCTGCATCTATAGAAAACACTAATGGGATTTGATTTAGAGAATCACTAATGGTATTCAAACTAGTAATCATTTTTTTATGATTTTCTTTGGTGCCTTTAAGAAATACTACACCACCAATTTTATTCTCTTTTGCTAATTTTAAAACAACATTTTCCGGTTTACCTAATTCTCCAGCCGAAGTTACAATCATTTGTGCTACACGAGTGGTGTCATTTAACGTATTGAAAATCTCATCAACTTGATGTTCTATGGTTGGATTATAATTATAAAAATCTTGTAAAGAATGTTTCCTTTCTTGCCCATAGCTAGATGATGTAATAAACGTAAAAAGAAAAAGTATTAAAGTTGATTTGATAGCTTTCATTTATAAAGGTCTGTATTTGCTATTATTAAGCGATAAAGGTGCTTGGCTTTTAAATAAATCGTTTATCACGAAGTTATATGAAATAAATGAGAAATTCAATTAATTGTATCAAATACAAAAGGACTTCTAAATTATTTTAGAAGTCCTTTTTAAATGTATAAAGTGTTATTTTTAAGAAGCTAATTATTTCTTAGCTGCTTTCTTTAACCTCTTTTCTTCTTTTTTCTCTTTAGGCGTTTTAGTTGCTTCCTTTTTCACGCTCTTCTTTGCGTCTTGACCTTTTCCCATAACAGTTGTTTTTTGAATTTAAATTATAGTTTAATCTGTTACTTAATTAGAATGCATAAGTAACAGAACGAAGTTAATCAAAAATATGAGAAAGTCAAGGAATAGTGCCTAAAACAAAAAGGACTTCTAAATTATTAGAAGTCCTTTAAAATATTTAATAAAGCTTTGATGTTACAGTTTAAAGGCTTCTTTTACAGTATCTACAAAGTCTAATTTTTCCCAAGTAAATGTTTCGATTTTTTCTGTAACTTCTTCGCCCATTGGATTCTTAAAGGTTACTATTTTTATTTCTGGAGTTCTTCCCATATGTCCGTAGGCAGCAGTTTCAGAATAAATAGGCGATCTTAATTTTAAACGTTGCTCTATAAAATAAGGACGCATATCAAAAATAGATTCTACTATTTTACTAATTTCTCCATCGGTTTTATTAATAGTTGCAGTTCCATAAGTTTCAACATTAATACTTGTTGGTTTTGCTACACCAATAGCATAACTAACTTGTACTAATACTTCTTTACATAAACCTGCAGCAACTAAGTTTTTAGCAATATGTCTAGTTGCATAGGCTCCAGATCTATCTACTTTACTTGGGTCTTTTCCAGAAAAAGCACCACCACCATGCGCACCTTTTCCACCATAAGTGTCAACAATAATTTTACGTCCTGTTAATCCTGTATCTCCGTGAGGTCCACCAATTACAAATACGCCAGTTGGGTTAATATGGTAGGTGATTTTATCTGTGAATAAGTTCTGAATATGTGCTGGTAATTTAGCTACAACTCTAGGAATTAAAATATTTACAATGTCAGCTTTAATTTTGGTAAGCATAACATCATCATTTGCATCAAAATCATCATGTTGTGTAGATAAAACAATGGCATCAATACGTTGTGGGACATTATCGTCTGAATACTCAATAGTAACCTGAGATTTTGCATCTGGTCTTAAATACGTAATGTCCTTGTTTTCGCGACGTAATTCTGCTAACTCCTTTAAAAGTCTATGAGATAACTCTAAGGCTAAAGGCATATAGTTCTCAGTTTCGTCTGTTGCATAACCAAACATCATTCCTTGATCTCCTGCACCTTGATCTTCTGGATTTGTTTTGTCAACACCTTGGTTTATGTCTGGAGATTGTTCATGTATGGCAGATAAAACACCGCAAGAACTTCCGTCAAACATATATTCACTTTTTGTGTAACCAATTTTATTGATGACATCTCGTGCAATTTGCTGAACATCTAAATACGTATCAGACTTTACTTCTCCTGCCAAAATTACTTGGCCAGTGGTTACTAAAGTTTCACAAGCCACTTTAGATTGTTTATCGAATGCTAAAAAATTATCGATTAATGCGTCACTAATTTGGTCAGCTATTTTATCTGGATGACCTTCAGAAACACTTTCGGATGTAAATAAATAAGACATAATTGTAAACTTAAATTTTATATTAATAAATTTTAAGATTGCAATTGCTAAAAAGGAGTAGAGTGTTTTACTGCTTTAGCAATTTTTTATAGAGGCTGCAATCAGACAAATCATTACTCTTTAATAGACTGCAAATGTACATACTATTCTAAGAATTAAAAAATTAGAATGTTAAAATGTCTGTTAAAAGAATTTATTAACGTCTAATTTGGGTTATTATGAATTTTTAAGGATAAACTAGATTTCATATAGAATTAAAATCTTAATAAATGATGTTTTTAGACAAAAAAATCTTAATTATTGTTATTTTTGAAATATTTAAGAAAATAAATCTAAAACAATTAGGAATATAGTTTTTTATATTGCAATATTTGCATTCACAAAGTTCAAAAACTTACTGAAATGTTATCAAGAAAGGCTGAGGGATTAGACCCAATGAAGCCTTAGCAACCCTTTACACTTAGTAAAGTAGGTGCTAACTTCTACTTAAACTTTAATTCATTAATTAAAGTTTGGATAGATAACCTTACGTAATTGTTCATCTACAATAACGATTCTTATAATTTCTTTCTAGAAGTACACTTCAGCATAATGTTGAGGTTTATTTGGCTTTTGTTTTAATTTATTAATTCAAAAAACAAGAAAAATGAGTACACAAAATTTCGCAACAAAAGCGCTGCACACAGGACACGATGTAGTATTAAATGGTGGAACAAGAGCTGTTCCAATTTATCAATCCACAGCTTATGTGTTTGATGATTCAGACAATGCAGCAGGTCGTTTTAATCTTACAGAACCTGGTTATATCTACACAAGGTTAAATAATCCAACAACAGATGTTTTAGAGAAAAGAGTAGCCGCTTTAGAAGGAGGAATTGCTGCGGTTGCAACAGCTTCTGGAACATCGGCAATTGCTACAACACTATTAACGTTATTAAAAGCAGGAGATCATATTGTAGCATCAAGTAGTTTGTATGGAGGCACATTTAATTTACTTAATGTAACGTTGCCAAGACACGGAATTACAACAACATTTGTAGATGCATCTAATCCCGAAAATTTTAAAGAAGCAGCGCAACAGAATACATGTGTATTCTTTTTAGAGTCTTTGGGAAATCCAAAATTAGACGTTTTAGATATTGAAGCAATTTCTAAAGGCGCTAAAGAAGTTAAAGTGCCATTAATAGTTGATAATACAGTTGCAACGCCATATTTATTAAACCCTATTAAATACGGAGCAAATATTATAATTCACTCGTTAACTAAATACATAAACGGAAACGGTACGGCTTTAGGTGGTATTGTTGTTGATGCAGGAACTTTTGATTGGACAAATGGAAAATTTCCCGAGTTTACTGAACCATCTGCAGGATATCACGGATTAGTTTACAGCGAAGTTTTAAAAGAAGCTGCTTTTATTGCTAAAATTAGAATTGAAGGCTTACGCGATTACGGCGCAGCAATTAGTCCATTTAACTCATTTCAAATTATTCAAGGTTTAGAAACCTTAGAATTACGTATAAAAAAACATAGCGAGAATGCTTTAGGGTTAGCTAAATGGTTGCAAGAACAACCAGAGGTTAATTGGGTAAATTATCCAGGTCTAGAAACAAGCCCATATAAGGTGTTAGCTAAAAAATATTTACCTAAAGGTCAAAGTGGTGTGGTAACTTTTGGTGTTGATGGCGGCTACGATGCGGCTAAAACTATTGCTGATAAAACACAGTTGTTCTCTTTGTTAGCTAATATTGGAGACACTAAATCTCTAATTATTCATCCAGCAAGTACTACACATCAACAATTAAGCGATGAAGATCAAGAACGTGCTGGAGTTTCAAAAGATTTGATCCGTTTGTCTGTTGGAATAGAGAATATAGAAGACTTAAAAGCTGATTTAAGAGAAGTGTTTAAATTGATTAAAACACCAGTTTTATCTTAGTCATAGTTAATTGCCCTACAAGGTTTTAAACATTGTAGGGTTTAATGTTATGCCTAAAAAAAAACTAAAGTTTATTCTCAAATCATCGTAAAAAATGAAATCATGTCTTAAGTATGTTAAAATAAAACATCAAGATAAGGTCTATGCTTTGTCTTATAATCTCTATGGTAAGGTGTTATTTACAGCACCAATTGTTTTGGTAAATCACGCATTAACGGGTAATTCTACAGTATGCGGAGAAAATGGTTGGTGGAAAGATTTAATAGGCGAAAACAAAGCTATAGACTCAAGTAAATATACAATTCTTGCTTTTAATATACCAGGAAATGGTTTTGGAAACGATTTAATAGAAGACTATAAAGCTTTAGATGTAAAATACATAGCGGAGTTATTTTTACTAGGATTAAAAGCCTTAAGAATTGAACAGTTATTTGCTTTAATTGGCGGTTCTCTTGGTGGCGGGATTGCTTGGCAAATGGCAACACTTCGCCCAAAAATAGCAAAGCATTTAATTCCTGTAGCAACACATAATATGTCTTCAGATTGGATTATTGCTAATTGTTTAATTCAGGAGCAATTGTTATTAAATTCATCTAAACCAATTCATAATGCACGTTTGCACGCAATGTTGTGCTATAGAACGCCAGAATCGTTTAAAGATCGTTTTAATCGAAGTATAAATAAAGAGTTAAACATCTTTAATATAGAAAGTTGGTTGCTACAACACGGAAAAAAGTTACAAGAACGTTTTCAGCTTTCAGCTTATAAAGTCATGAATCAGTTATTACGTACAATTTCTGTTACAGATTTAACAACAATAGAAGCAGAAGTTACTTTGGTTGCTGTAGATACAGATCTGTTTTTTACAGCAAAAGATATTAAAGAGAGCTATTTAACACTTCAAAAATTAAATAAAAAAGTAAGTTATCACGAGATAAAATCAATCCACGGACACGATGCTTTTTTAATAGAATACAATCAGTTAACAACAATTTTACAACCTATTTTTAATTAGGTTCAAATTATACAATATGGAAAAATCAAATATTACCATTTTAAAATTTGGAGGAAAATCTTTAGCGAATGGCGAAGGTTTGGAACGAGTTATTTCAATTATTGAAAATAAAATTAAAGCAAAAGAAAACATAGCTGTTGTATTATCTGCAAGAGGAGACACAACAAATGAGTTAGACGTAATGTTAGAAAAAGCTTTAAAAAGAGAATCTTACATTTCTCATTTCGAAGCGTTTAAAAATTATCAAGAAGCTCCAAATGCTTCAGTAGATTTTAAGCCAGAATTCGAAACGCTTTTAAAAATATTTGAAGGCGTAAAATTATTAGGAGATTATAGTACAAAAATTAAGGATGAAATTTTAGCGCAAGGCGAATTGCTTTCCGTTAAATTAATAGCAGCTATTTTACTAGAAAAAGGGATAAAAGTAAATGCTGTAGATGCTAGATTCTTAATTAAAACAGATGATGTTTTTGGAAATGCAAAACCTAATATAAAAACCTCTCAAGCTAACGTTGTTAATTATTTTAAAAAACAAAGCATCGATACGGTTAATATAATTACAGGTTTTATAGCTTCAAATACAAAAAACACAACGACTACTTTAGGACGAAATGGAAGTAATTATACAGCATCTTTAATTGCTAATTTTTTAAATGCTAAAGAGCTTCAAAATTATACACACGTTAATGGAATTTATACAGCTAATCCAGATTTAGTACCAGATGCAAAAAAAATAGACGAGTTGTCTTTTACTGAAGCAAACGAGTTGGCTAATTTTGGAACTACCATTTTACACGCAAAAACAATTATTCCATTATTAGAGAAGAATATTCCACTTCGTATTTTAAACACTTTTAATCCGGAAGATTCAGGAACTTTAATTACTGAAAAATCAAGTAGCAAAGGTATAAAATCATTATCGGTTTTTGAAAACACAGCATTAGTAAATATTGAAGGTCGTGGATTATTGGGGAAAGTTGGTGTTGATGCAAGAATTTTTACCGCTTTAAGTTTACATAATATTAGTGTTAGTATTGTTTCTCAAGGTTCTTCGGAACGTGGAATTGGTTTAATTATAGACAAAGAAGATGCTACAAAAGCTGTTTTAGCTTTAGAAAAAGAATTTGAAAACGATTTTTATTCGCAAGATGTTAACGCTATTAGCGTTATTGATGATGTCTCTGTAATTTCTATTGTTGGGCAAAGTTTAAAATCGTTTCATAAGCCATTCAATGCTTTAATAAAAAACCAGATAGAACCTTTATTATTTAATAATACCATTACAGGTGAAAACGTAAGTTTGGTAATTAAAAAAGCACAACTACATAAAGCTTTAAATGTAATTCACGGTGAGATCTTCGGGATTTCTAAAAAAGTGAATTTGGCTATTTTTGGTCACGGAACAGTTGGAGGAACATTAATAGATCAAATTGTTGCGTCAGCTAAAAAGATTGAAAAACGAAAAGGTATTAAGCTTAATATTTTTGCGATTGCCAATTCTAATAAGATTCTTTTAAGTAAAAACGGTATTCAATCTAATTGGAAAACCAATTTAGATAAAGAAGGGAACGCATATCAATTAAAAGATATTTACGCTTACGCTGAAAAGCATCATTTAGAGAATTTAATCGCTATAGATAACACGTCAAGTTTACCATTTGTATCTAATTATATTAATTTGGTAGAACACGGATTCGATTTAGTATCATCTAATAAAATAGCCAATACTATAAAGCAAGAATTTTATAATGAGTTACGTGAAGCTTTAGTTAAAAATCAGAAAAATTATTTATACGAAACAAACGTTGGTGCAGGTTTACCTTTAATTGATACGATTAAGTTATTACATCATTCGGGTGAAAATATTGTTAGAATTCGTGGTGTATTCTCAGGATCGTTAAGTTATATATTTAATACGTTTTCGGATAAAGATGTGCCATTTTCACAAGTATTACAAGAAGCATTAGATCTGGGGTTTACAGAGCCAAATCCGCGTGAAGATTTAAGCGGAACAGACGTAGCACGAAAATTATTAATCTTAGCTAGAGAATTAGATTTACAGAATGAATTAAGTGATGTTGTTGTAGATAATTTAATACCAGAACCATTAAGAGAGATTGAAACATCAGAATTCTTAAAGTCAGTTACAGATTTAGATGCCAAATATCAAACAGTAAAAGAAATGCTAGAAGAAGATCACGTATTAAGATATGCGGGAGATTTATTTGGTGATTTATCACAAGAAAAAGGGGCGAAATTAGAAGTCAAACTTATCTCAGTGCCAAAAACATCGGCATTAGGTGCGCTAAAAGGAGCCGATTCAATTTTTGAAATTTATACAGAATCTTACGGAGATCAACCTATAACTGTTCAAGGCGCAGGTTCTGGCGCAGCGGTAACCGCAAGAGGCGTTTTTGGAGATGTTTTAAGAATAATAGATAAGACTAATTAATCAAAAAATAAGTTATCAATTTTTTTTCTGCTCCGAAGCAAAATCTATTCGAAATACTTAAAACTTAAGTAATAAAAAACAAAAAAATGACTTTCAATAACTTTGAAACTAATGCTATTAGAACACAAACAGAGCGTTCTCAATTTCAAGAACATTCTACACCATTATACTTAACCTCAAGTTTTGTGTTTGATGATGCTGAAGATATGCGCGCGTCTTTTGCAGAAGAAAAAGAGACGAATTTATACAGTCGATTTTCTAACCCGAATACATCAGAATTTATTAGTAAAATGTGCAAGCTAGAAGGTGCAGAAAGTGGTTTTGCATTTGCTACAGGTATGGCAGCAGTGTTTTCAACATTTGGTGCATTGTTAAATGCTGGAGACCACATTGTGTCTGCACGTTCAGTTTTTGGTTCTACACATACCTTGTTTACCAAATATTTTCCAAAATGGAATATAGAAACAAGTTATTTTAATGTTGATCAAGTCGAAAAAACAGAAGGCTTAATCCAACCAAACACAAAAATTTTATATGCAGAAAGTCCAACAAATCCTGCGGTAGATATTATTGATTTAGAGTTGTTGGGTCAAATAGCAAAAAAGCATAATTTATTATTAATTATAGATAATTGCTTTGCAACACCATACTTGCAAAATCCAATCAAGTTTGGTGTAGATTTAGTCATTCATTCTGCTACTAAATTAATAGACGGGCAAGGACGTGTTTTAGGAGGCGTAACAGTTGGTAGAACAGATTTAATAAGAAAGATTTATTTATTTTCAAGGAATACAGGTCCAGCTTTATCTCCATTTAATGCTTGGGTTTTATCAAAAAGCTTAGAAACACTTCACGTTCGTGTAGACAGACATTGCGAAAATGCTTTAAAAATAGCTGAGTTTTTAGAAAATCACTTAGCTGTAGAAAGCGTGAAATATCCATTTTTAAAATCTCATCCACAATATGAAATTGCTAAAAAGCAAATGAAATTAGGTGGGAATATTGTGGCGTTTCAAATAAAAGGCGGTTTAGAAGCTGGTCGAAATTTTTTGAATAAACTTAAAATAATATCACTGTCTGCTAATTTAGGAGACACTAGAACTATTGCTACACATCCAGCAAGTACAACACATAGTAAGTTGGCTTTAGAAGATCTATTAGAAGTTGGAATTACAGATGCTTTAGTACGAATTTCTGTTGGTTTAGAGCATTCAGATGATATTATAAAAGATTTAGATAATGCGTTGAATTAATTTGAAAATTACCAAACGTTGTCATTCTGAGCTCCGACGCAGAATCCAATGTTATAGATTACTAAATAAATAAAATGATTGTTCGTTTGAACGCAGTCAAAAGCAAAAAAAACTAATGGCTAACAATTTTAAACTAAGAATTAAAAATGAGTAATATAAAAGAAGAACTTAAAAAACGAATTTTAGTATTAGATGGCGCAATGGGAACAATGCTTCAGGAATACAATTTTTCGGAAGAAGATTTTCGTGGCGAACGCTTTAAAGATTATCCAAGTTCATTAAAAGGAAATAACGATTTATTGTCTTTAACCCAACCAAAAGCAATTGCGGATATTCACGCCAAGTATTTTGAGGCAGGTGCAGATATTGTAGAAACCAACACGTTTTCTGGAACTATAATAGCTATGGCAGATTACCAAATGGAAGATTTGGTTTACGAATTAAATTTCGAGTCAGCTAAAATAGCAAAACAAGTAGCAGTAGAATTTACGGCAAAAGAACCTCATAAACCGCGTTTTGTAGCTGGTAGTATTGGGCCAACAAACCGAACAGCAAGTTTAAGTCCAGATGTAAATCGACCAGAATATAGAGCTATTACTTTCGATGAATTAAGAATAGCATATAAGCAACAAACCGAAGCTCTAATTGATGGTGGCGTAGATTTACTATTAGTAGAAACTATTTTTGATACACTTAATGCTAAAGCCGCATTATTTGCAATAGAAGAAGTAAAAGAAGAACGTGTTATAGATATTCCAATTATGGTTTCTGGGACAATAACAGATGCTTCAGGTAGAACATTGTCTGGTCAAACTGTTGAAGCCTTTTTAGCTTCAATATCTCATATCCCATTATTAAGTGTTGGATTTAATTGTGCTTTAGGAGCAGAACAATTACAACCTTATTTACAGCGATTATCTCAGTTAACAGAACTTCATACATCGGCACATCCAAATGCAGGATTGCCAAATGCTTTTGGAGAGTACGACGAGACTCCAAAAGAAATGCAAGATTTTATTGAAGCTTATTTAAAAAATAATTTAATAAATATTATTGGTGGTTGTTGTGGGACAAGTCCTGCGCATATTACAGCTATTGCAGAAATTTCAGAAAAGTATAAACCGCGTCAAATAGAAGTTTTAGCATAATGGCAAATAAATATTTAACATTATCAGGTCTTGAGCCTTTAGTTGTAACACCTGAATCTAATTTTATAAATGTTGGTGAAAGAACTAACGTTACAGGTTCTCGTAAATTTCTTCGTTTAATTAAGGAAGAAAAATACGAAGAAGCTTTAAGTGTTGCCAGAGATCAAGTAGATGGCGGCGCACAAATTATAGATGTTAATATGGACGAAGGTATGTTAGATGGCGTTTATGCTATGACAACCTTTTTAAATTTAATAGCATCGGAGCCAGACATTTCTCGTGTACCTATTATGATTGATAGCTCGAAATGGGAAATAATAGAAGCTGGTTTAAAAGTCGCACAAGGTAAATGTGTGGTTAACTCAATAAGTTTAAAAGAAGGCGAAACCGAATTTAAGCAACGTGCAAAACTAATTAAACGTTATGGAGCCGCAGTTGTTGTTATGGCTTTTGATGAGGTTGGACAAGCAGATACATATCAGCGTAGAATCGACATTTGTAAGCGATCTTACGATATCTTGGTTAACGAAGTCAACTTTGCACCTCAAGATATCATTTTTGATCCTAATATATTTCCTGTAGCAACAGGAATGGACGAGCATAGAAAAAATGCAGTCGATTTCTTTGATGCAACAAAATGGATTAGAGAAAATTTACTTTATGCCAATGTTTCTGGAGGCGTAAGTAATGTATCGTTTTCATTTAGAGGAAATAATATAGTTAGAGAAGCTATTAACTCTGCTTTTTTATATCACGCCATTAAAAATGGAATGAACATAGGAATTGTAAATCCTACAATGTTAGAGATTTATGACGAAATTCCAAAAGACCTTTTAAAATGTGTTGAAGATGTTTTATTTGATAGAAGCGATGACGCAACAGAGCGTTTATTAGATATTGCAGAAACACTTAAAGGAACTAAGAAAGAAACAGAAGCTACCGTTTTAGAATGGCGAGAAAAACCATTACAAGAACGTGTTTCTCACGCTTTAGTAAAAGGATTAGATGCCTTTATAGTTGAAGATATAGAAGAAGCACGCACTACTTTTAATAGACCTTTAGATGTTATTGAAGGACCATTAATGGTTGGTATGAATGTGGTTGGTGATTTATTTGGAAGTGGAAAAATGTTTTTACCTCAAGTCGTTAAATCTGCTCGTGTAATGAAAAAAGCAGTCGCTTATTTACAACCATTTATTGAAGCTGAAAAAGACGGTAAACAAGAATTTGCTGGTAAGATTTTAATGGCAACCGTAAAAGGCGATGTTCACGATATTGGTAAAAATATTGTAGGTGTTGTTTTAGCATGTAATAACTACGAAATAGTTGATTTAGGTGTTATGGTGCCGCCAGAAAAAATTATTCAGGAAGCTATAAAGCATCAAGTAGATATTATTGGTTTGAGTGGTTTAATTACGCCATCTTTAGACGAAATGGTTTACATCTCGAAAGAAATGGAACGCCAAGGTTTAATGCTTCCATTAATGGTTGGTGGCGCAACAACATCAAGAGCGCATTCTGCAGTTAAAATTGCGCCGAATTATAAAAACACGGTTATTCACGTTAACGATGCATCAAGAGCTGTAACTGTTGTTGGCGATTTATTAAAGAAGGATAACGTTATTTTTAAACTTAAAATTAGAGAAGATTACGATAAATTCAGAGATCAATTTTTAAGCAGAACAAAGAAAAAAGATTACATATCTATTGAAGATGCTCGAAAGAATAAGTTTCAAATAGATTGGAAAACTACAACCATAACACCACCAAAAAAATTAGGAAAACAAGTTGTAGAATCTATGGATTTAAATAAATTAGTCGATTTTATTGATTGGATTCCATTTTTTAGAAGTTGGGATTTACACGGTAAATATCCAGATATTTTAACCGATGGGGTTGTAGGAGAACAAGCCACAGAATTATTTAAAGACGCTAAAGAATTATTACAAAAAGTATTAGACGAAAAATTACTAAAAGCAAAAGCTGTTTTTGGGGTTTTCCCAGCGAATACAATAAATGATGATGATATTGAGGTGACAATTAAAGATTGCAATACAGAACTTGATTCATTATCTAAAGAAGAGATATTCAATTTCTTAACACTACGTCAACAATTAAAGAAACGCGAAGGAAAACCAAGTTTTGCTTTATCCGATTTTATTGCACCAAAAGATTCTGGAATACAAGATTATTTTGGAACATTTTGCGTTACAACTGGATTTGGAACAAAAGAATTAGCGGAAGAATTTGAAGCTAATTTAGACGATTATAATAGTATTATGATAAAAGCATTAGCTGATAGATTAGCTGAAGCTTTTGCGGAATATTTACATAAAGAAGTTAGGACAAATTATTGGGGTTATGATAGTGTTGAAACATTAACTAATGAAGAATTAATAAAAGAACAATACAAAGGAATTCGTCCAGCACCAGGATATCCAGCTTGTCCAGATCATTTAGAAAAGAAAACTATTTGGAGGTTATTAAGAGTCAAAGAAACTATCGGAGTAGAATTGACAGAAAGTTTAGCTATGTGGCCAGCAGCTAGTGTAAGTGGTTATTATTTTGCAAATCAACAAGCTAAATACTTCGGTTTAGGTAAAATAACACAAGATCAATTAAAAGATTACGCTAAACGTAGAGGTATCTCTAACGACGAAGCTGAAAAATGGTTGGGTCCAAATTTAGCGAAGTAGTAGCATTTGTTTTCAGATAGCAATCAAAATTCACACACAAGATTTATAGTAATGAAAGTAACAGAGCATATTAAAAAAGCTAATGGAAAAACCTTATTTTCTTTCGAAATTATTCCCCCCAAAAAGGGTAATAATATTCAGGAGTTGTATAAAAATATAGATCCATTAATGGAATTTAAACCACCATTTATAGATGTCACAACATCTCGAGAAGAATATATTTATATAGATAAGTCAAATGGATTGTTAGAACGTAAAATAACAAGAATGCGACCAGGAAGTGTTGGGATTTGTGCAGCAATAAAGCACAAATATGATGTAGATACGGTTCCACATGTTCTATGTGGTGGATTTACAAAAGAAGAAACTGAGTATTTGTTAGTGGATTGTCATTATTTAGGAATTGATAATCTAATGGCTTTACGTGGCGATGCAATGAGTCATCAAAAATATTTTGAATCAAGTAATGGCGGACATCAATTTGCAATGGGTTTGGTAGAGCAAATCAATCAAATGAATAAAGGAAAGTACTTACATGAAGTAATTGAGGCTTCAGAAAAATCTAATTTTTGTATTGGTGTGGCTGGTTATCCAGAAAAACATTTAGAATCACCAAGTTTGAAAACAGATTTACGTCGCCTTAAAGAAAAGGTCTCTGCTGGTGCAGATTATGTAGTTACTCAAATGTTTTTTGATAATAAAAAATATTTTGATTTTGTTAAAGCAGCTAGGAATGAAGGAATTACGATACCGATTATTCCAGGAATAAAACCAATAGCAATTAAACGGCATTTACAATTGTTACCGCAAGTTTTTAAAATAGATTTACCAGAAGATTTAATTAGCGCTATTGATGCTTGTAAAACAAATAAAGAAGTAAGACAGGTTGGAGTAGAATGGACAATTAATCAAAGTCAAGAATTATTAAATGCAGGTGTTCCTGTATTGCATTATTACTCAATGGGAAAAAGTGATAATATAAAAGCAATTGCCGAAAAAGTATTTTAATACATAAGGTTTCTAAAGAATAATAAATTATTTTTGTAGTAATTAATGTTTTTAGTGGTATAACTATTGACACTTAGATATGTTAACCAGTTTATTATAATTATGGAAGATGTTACTGTTTTTATTACAGATCGCGATGGCGTGAAACACGAGGTTCAGGCACCAACCGATATGGCTATGAATTTAATGGAAGTTGTTCGTTCTTACGAACTTGCTCCAGAAGGAACTATTGGTATTTGTGGCGGAATGGCAATGTGTGCTTCTTGCCAATGTTATGTAGAGAATGATATTGAACTGAAGCCTATGGAAGACGATGAAGAAGCAATGCTTTCAGAAGCTTTCAATGTCAAAGCGAATAGTCGTTTAAGTTGTCAGGTTCCAATTACAGAAAAATTACATCATTTAGAAATTACATTAGCACCAGAATCTTAACTAGTTTGATGTTAAGTTTTATCTTCGGTTTTATTCGAAGCAGAACTCATTTAAAATAAGTATTTTAGCGACTTCAAAATTTGTTTATGAAGTCGCTTTTTTATTGTTTACTATTTTTATCTAGTTTCTGCGTTTTTGCTCAAGAAACTGAAGATACTTCTGCTAGAACACATACTACAGAATTAGAAATCAATTATTTCTACGGAAGTATTTTGTTACATAATCCAGATATTTCACATTTAATTACAGGTCATCCAACTGGTTTTATAGCAGCATATAATAAAAAAACGTATGGATTTAACGCTTGGGAAAGTCGTTTTAATTATCCAGATTATGGTTTTTCTTTTATTTATCAGGATTTAAAAAATGAAAATTTAGGAGATAATTACAGTGTTTATGGACATTATAATTTTTACTTTTTAAATCGTAATTTACAATTTAGAATTGGTCAAGGAATTGCATTAACAACAAATCCATACGATAAAGTAACCAACTATAGAAACAATGCATTTGGAACAAAATTGTTAAGCTCTACCTATTTAATGCTTAATTATAATAAGTCAAACTTGTATAAAGGCTTTGGTGTAAAAGCAGGAATTTCTCTAATACATTATTCTAATGCTAATGTAAAAGCGCCAAACACATCTACAAATACCTTTGCTTTTAATGTAGGCGCAACGTACAATTTGGATTATAAAGATATTCCAAAATATCAAGCCTCAACCGAAGAGAAGAAATTTAAAGAACCTATAAAATTTAATGTTGCATTTAGAACAGGAATTAACGAAAGCGATGTTGTTGGAACAGGACAATTTCCTTTTTATATTCTTTCGGCATATGCAGATAAACGCTTAAACCGAAAATCTGCCATTCAATTTGGAACAGATGTTTTCTTTTCTAAGTTTTTAGAAGAACATATTAAATATACATCTATAGCATTTCCAAACGAAGACGTTTCTGGAGACGAAGATTATAAACGTGTAGGTGTTTTTGTTGGTCACGAATTATTTATTAATAAAATGTCTATTATAGCTCAACTAGGTTATTATGTATATTATCCATTCGATTTTGAAGGTCAGGTTTATAACAGAGTAGGATTGAAACGTTATTTTGGGAAGAAGATTTTTGCAGCAGCAACTTTAAAATCTCACGGTGCAAAAGCTGAAGCTGTTGAATTTGGAATTGGTGTTAGATTATAATTTATTTAAAATGAAAAAACTACTATACATATTTGTCATAATTTTATTAGCGTCTTGTAATTCTGAAAATGCACCAGATTGCTTTCAGAATTCGGGAGATATCATAACTCAAGAGTTTGCTGTAACGCCATTTACAAAAATAACCGTTTTTGAAAACGTAGAGATGATAATTTCTGAAGCACCAGATTATAAGGTTACCGTTGCAACAGGAGAATTTTTAATGAGCGATATTGAAGTTAAAGTTGAAGGCGATCGTTTAAAATTATACGATAATAATGGCTGTAACCTAACTAGAGATTATGGTATTACTAAGATTTATGTTGAAGCACCAAATGTAGACGAAATTAGAAGTAGTACAGGATTAACTATTAGGAGTAATGGTGTACTTACATATCCAAGCTTAAAATTATTATCGGAAGACGATTCTGGCGATTTTACAAGGTCTGGAAATTTTGAAATAGGAGTGGCTAACCAAAATGTATCGGTTACTGTAAATGCGCTATCTACACCAACCATTTCTGGTACAACATATAAGCTAACTCTTTTTTATGCATCTGGAGATTCAAGATTTGAAGGTCGATATTTAATAGCGCAAGAAGTAAATATATTCCATAGAGGAACAAACGATATTACGGTAAATCCACAAGTTAAATTGTCTGCAAACCTAATAAGTACAGGAAATGTGATTTCTGTAAATACACCAGCAGATTTAGATATTCAGGAGCAATATATTGGTCGCGTAATTTTTGAGTGATAATGAATTCCTAAGCAGGCAGGAATCTCTTGGTAAAAAGTAAAATAATTTTTATAATGACAGATTTTTTTGAAGCGATATTAAATTTGTTTTTAAGTGTAGAGAAAAAAAGAAAAACAACAAAGTTCTTGATTATACTTTGTATTTCGCTATCTTCTTGCTTTTGGTCTATTTCTTCTGTTTTGTTTTAATGGGGGAAACGGAAAAAGGAATTTAACTCGTCAACTCTCTAAACATACTCTCTAAACTTGCATTCTTTTGATTTAGTTGAAGAATTTTCAACTCATTATCGTGCGCAAAATCAAACACGTAACTACGCATATCGTTTTGCGTGTTAAAAGTAATTTCGTAAATAAAATCATGCGTATTTTTTACTTTAGTTGCGTTTGGTAGTTTTAATAAAAAAGCATCTTCAACGCGGTAATCAAATTCTACAATAACCACTTGATCTTGTCCTTGGCGTAATGCATCTAAACTTTTGTTGGCTACAATTTCTCCTTTATTAATAATAATAACACGATCGCACATAGCTTCAACTTCTTGCATAATATGTGTACTTAAAAAAACCGTTTTCTCTTTTCCAATGGATTTAATAAGTTCTCTAATATCTATTAATTGGTTTGGATCTAAACCTGTAGTTGGTTCATCTAAAATTAAAACATCAGGATTATGTAATAGCGCATTTGCTAAACCAACACGTTGCCTGTAACCTTTAGATAATTGCCCTATTTTTTTATGACTTTCTGGCGTTAAACCAGTAAGTTCAATTACTTCGTTAATTCTATTTTTATCAACATTATAAATAGACGCATTGTAAGCTAAATATTCTTTAACATACAATTCTAAATGTAATGGATTATGTTCTGGTAAGTAACCAATACTAGTTTGTACCTGTTTTTCTTGTGTAGTAACATCAAAATTATTCACAGAAGCATTTCCAGAAGTTGCAGGAATATAAGTGGTTAAAATCTTCATCATCGTAGATTTTCCTGCGCCATTTGGACCTAAAAAACCTACTATTTCGGGCTTTTTAACTTCAAAAGAAATGTTATTCAACGCTTTTTGTGAGCCGTAAATTTTTGTGATATTTTCTACAACAATAGACATAAACTGGGTTTTTATCAAAAATAGACCTTTTTCTATAGTATAGAAACGAAAAAAAATAAAATAAATGATTTCAGTTCTAATTTTTTTTCTACTTTAGCTTCATAATTATGACAATAAATACAAATTCATATTCAAGCTGGTATTTCTTCTTTAGCAAAAGAAGCGAGGTTCTGTATATGTAATTTAAATATAAATTAAATAGTCAAGCCTCGTATATTACGAGGCTTTTTTTATGGAAAAAAGTATAGCAATTCAAGGTGTAGTGTGTTCTTATCATCATATGGTAAGCAATGCGTATTTCGGAAAAAACACAAATATAAATCAGTGTTTAAGCTTCGATGCTTTGGCAGATAGTTTAGCAAACAAAGAAAGCGATTGTGCTGTTATGGCATTAGAGAATTCTATAGCAGGTTCTATAATTCCTAATTATGCCATAATCGATGCCAATGCTTTTAATATAGTTGGCGAACATTATTTGGATATTCAGCATCAATTTATGGTATTACCTGGTCAGACTATAGAGGAAATTACAGAAGTACGTTCTCATCCAATGGCATTATTACAATGTAAAGCATTTTTAAGACAATATCCGCATATTAAATTGGTAGAAGCAGAAGATACTGCAGTTGTAGCTCAGAGAATTAGAGAAAAAAACTTAAAAGGTATTGCTGCAATAGCAGGAAAATTAGCAGCCGAAACCTATAAATTAGATGTTTTAGAAGAAAGTATCCAAACCATAAAACACAATCAAACGCGTTTTGTAATACTAAGTAACAACACAAATCCAGACGTTTCTAAGTGTAACAAAGCCTCAATTAAATTCGAATTAGATCATAAACGTGGCAGTTTAGCAGCTCTATTAAATGTTATGAGCGATTGTAGATTGAATTTAACAAAAATCCAGTCGTTACCAAAAATAGAAGAACCTTGGAGTTATTCATTTTTTGTAGATGTAACGTTTTCAGAATTAGAAGATTTTTTAAAAGCCGAAAAGTTAATTCAACTTATGGCAACACATTACAAAGTATTAGGAATTTACAATAAAGCAGTATTATGATAGAAGTAGCAAACCGATTAAAAAGTGTTGAAGAATACTACTTCTCTAAAAAACTTAAAGAAGTCGCACAATTAAAAGCTAGCGGGAAACCGATAATTAATTTAGGAATTGGTAGTCCAGATTTACTACCAAACGTATTGGTAATAGAGGCGTTAGTTCATAGTTTAAACGATGATAATGCGCATCAATACCAAAGTTATGTTGGCTTACCAAAATTACGATTAGCCATATCTCAGTTTTATAACAAGCATTTTAAAGTTGAAGTAAATCCTGAAACCGAAATTCTTCCGTTAATGGGAAGTAAAGAAGGCGTTATGCATATTTCTTTGGCTTTTTTAAATAAAGGTGATGAAGTTTTAATTCCAAATCCAGGTTATCCCACTTACGAAGCGGTAACTAAATTAGTAGAAGCTAAAGCGGTAACCTATAATTTAACCGAAACTAATAATTGGTTTCCAAATCTTGAAGCATTAGAGCAACAGGATTTATCTAAAGTGAAGCTAATGTGGTTAAATTATCCAAATATGCCAACTGGTGCGCAAGCTACTAAATCGCAATTGGAGCAATTAGTTGCTTTTGCTTTAAAACACGATATTTTACTGGTGAACGATAATCCATATAGTTTTATTTTAAACGATAACAAATTGAGTTTGTTAAATATTAAAAATGCTGACAAATGTTGTTTAGAATTGAATTCTTTAAGTAAAACCTTCAATTTGTCTGGTTGGCGTGTTGGATTTGTTTTAGGAAACGAACAATTTATAAAAGCAGTTTTAAAAGTGAAATCTAATATGGATTCTGGAATGTTTTATAGTATTCAGAAAGGCGCCATAGCTGCATTAAGTGCACCAACAGATTGGTTAGATGTATTAAATGAAATTTATAAAAAACGTCGTGATTTGGTTTGGCAAATAGCCGACAAATTAAATTGTACATACCAAAAAAATAGCGCAGGTTTATTTGTTTGGGCAAAATTACCAGAAGGTAAAACCAGCGAGGCTTTTACAGAGAATCTACTTTATGAAAATGATTTATTTGTTACGCCAGGAACTGTTTTTGGAACAAATGGAGAAGGCTATATTAGGTTTTCATTATGTGTTAATCAAACTGATTTAAAAGAAACTCTAAACAGATTGTAAATGAAAGTAGCCATAATAGGTTTAGGATTAATTGGCGGAAGTTTGGCTTTAGATATAAAAAAGGCATTTCCAACGTCAGAAATTTTTGGATTAGATCAAGATAAATCACATCAAAGTAAAGCCTTAGAAATTGGTTTTATAGAACAAGCTATTCTTTTTACTGATTTGGATAAAATGGATGTGGTTATTATTTCAATACCTGTAAACCACGCCACATCGGTTTTGCCAAACGTGTTAGATATCGTTAACGAAACAGCTTTAGTTTTTGATGTTGGTTCTACAAAAGGTCCTATTTGTAAATCGGTAGAAAAACATAGAAATCGCAGACAGTTTTTAGCAACGCATCCAATAGCTGGAACAGAATTTTCTGGTCCAAACGCAGCTATTTTAGGTTTGTATAAAGGCAAAACGAATATTATTTGCGATGTAGAAAAAACAGCACCACAACTTCAGAAATTAGCCACCACAATTTTTGAAGCTATTGGAATGAAATTAAGCTATATGAATCCTGAGGCGCACGATAAACATATTGCTTATGTATCGCATTTATCTCACATTAGTAGTTTTATGTTAGGGAAAACAGTTTTAGAAAAAGAAAAAAACGAACGCGATATTTTTGATATGGCAGGTAGTGGTTTTGCATCAACAGTTCGTTTAGCAAAAAGTTCGCCTAAAATGTGGACGCCAATTTTTGAACAGAATAAAGAAAATGTCTTAGAATCACTTTCAGAATTCATTACTAATCTTCAAGATTTTAAAACAAATTTAGAAGAAGATAATTTTGAAGCCGTATTTAAAGCAATGAAAGACACAAATTATATAAAAGAAGTCCTAAAAAGGGATTAATTAACTAAAAATTAAAGCAAAAACATAAACCGAATGAGAATTCAATGATTATTTTTGCAACATTATAATTACTATGGAAAACAAGAAAGAATTAGGAACTTGGTTAAATAAATTCGGATTAGATCATCCGTTAGTTATTGCCGGACCTTGTAGTGCAGAAACAGAAGCGCAAGTTTTAAAAATTGCACATCAATTAAAAGATACAGATACTACAGTTTTAAGAGCTGGAATTTGGAAACCAAGAACACGACCTGGAAATTTTGAAGGTGTTGGCGCTTTAGGTTTAAAATGGTTGCAAAAAGCAAAAGAAGAAACGGGTTTATTAACGACTACAGAAGTAGCTAATGCAAATCACGTAGAATTAGCTTTAAAACATGATATAGATATTTTATGGATTGGAGCTAGAACAACGGTTAGTCCATTTATTATTCAAGATATAGCAGATGCTTTAAAAGGAACAGATAAAACAGTTTTAATAAAGAATCCCGTAAATCCAGATTTAGCTTTGTGGCTTGGTGCTGTAGAACGTTTTTATACACAAGATGTTAAAAATTTAGGCGTAATACATCGTGGTTTTTCTACATATGAAAAAACGCGTTATAGAAATAATCCAGAATGGCAAATTGCAGTAGACTTACAAAATAAATTTCCTGATTTACCACTAATTTTAGATCCATCTCATATTGCAGGAAAACGAGATATTATATTTGACTTGTGTCAAACCGCTTTAGACTTAAATTACGACGGATTAATGGTGGAAACACATTTTGATCCAGATAATGCTTGGAGTGATGCTGCACAGCAAATTACGCCTGCAGCTTTAGATCAAATGACTAAAGACTTAAGAATAAGAAAAGTCTCAAGCAACGAAAGCGAGTTTAATAATAAATTGAATACTTTACGAACTAAAATAGATGTTGTAGATCATCAGCTAATAGATCAAATAGGAAAGCGAATGGTAATAGCAGACCAAATTGGAATGCTTAAAAAAGAGAATAACGTAGCTATTTTACAAGCAAAACGTTGGAACGAAATTCTTGGTAAAATGATTCTTCAAGGCGAAGAAAAAAACTTAAGTGAAGAATTTGTTTTAAAAGTTTTTAAGGCTATTCATCAAGAGTCAATTCAGCATCAGAAAAATATTGCTAAATAATTTTTTATCAAATAAATTATTTATATATTTCACATTAAATAAAATACGAAAAAAATGAAAAAATTATTATTTATTGCTATGGCTTTATTTGTTGGGATTTCGTCAGCACAAGTTTCAAAAATTTTCAAACATAACGGAGACGTTGTAAATGCCAGTATAAAAAAAGTAGAAGAATTTACAATTGTTTTTGTTTATGATGGTGAAGCAGCTGAGTATACAATAGGTAGATATGCAGTTGAGAAAATTGTTCATGCTAGCGGAAGAGAAGAGCATATTTCTGATAAAATAGTTGTTGTTGATCCAAAAAAAGATTGGGAGAAAGTTGTTATTTTGGAAGATAAAAGTTTTGTTGCTGGTTTAAACAAAGTTGGGAATGTTAGAGGTAAAACAGGGATGATTAATTTTCAAACAGGTAATACAGGAGATAAAAAAGCTGAAAAAAAACTAAAAATGGAAGCAGTAAAACTTGGTTGCCCGTTTATATTAATGACATCAGATAGAACTACTGTAGGAGCTAATTCAAATGCTTTAGGTGGGTCTCAGGCTATAAAAAAAGGAGTGGTTTATAAATATTAATTTAATAGCTTCCTTGTAACAAAAAAAGACTGCTTTTAAAGCAGTCTTTTTTTGTTGTGTAACAAACTAATAATTTACATCTTTGTAATATATGACAGGACGCGTTTATAAATCTACAGGAAGTTGGTATACTGTAAAAACCAAATTAGGTAAGGAATACCAATGTAGAATAAAAGGTAAATTTAGACTTCAAGGTATAAAAAGTACCAATCCTATTGCGGTAGGCGATTTTGTGGATTTTGATTTAGATACCAATAGCGACCAGGAAACTGGGGTAATTAAACATATTCACGATAGAACTAATTACATTGTTCGTAAATCGGTTAATTTATCTAAGCAAACACATATTATTGCGTCTAATATAGATTTGGTTTTTTTACTAATCACTATAGATAACCCACCAACATTTACTAGTTTTATTGATCGTTTTTTAGCTTCTGCGGAAGCTTATGGAATTAGAGCTGTATTACTATTTAATAAAATAGAAACCTATGCAGACGATACTTTAGATGAGGTAAAGTATTTAGCACACGTATATAGAAATATTGGTTACGAATGTATTGGTATTTCTGCGCATACAGGAAAAAACTTAGATCAAGTTAAAGACTTAATGCTTGGAAAAGTAAGTATGTTTACTGGACATTCAGGCGTTGGAAAATCTACTTTAGTAAATGCCATAGAGCCAAGTTTAGACTTAAAAACTAAAGCTATTTCTACGCAACATATGCAAGGTCAGCACACCACAACATTTGCAGAAATGTTCGATTTAAGTTTTGATGCTAAAATTATAGACACGCCAGGAATTAAAGGTTTTGGTATTGTAGATATGGAAAAAGAAGAAATAAGTGATTATTTTCCAGAATTCTTCGCCTTAAAACAAGATTGTAAATTTAATAATTGCTTACATATTGAAGAGCCAAAATGTGCCGTAAAAGAAGCATTAGATAAAAACGAAATTGCAGCTTCACGTTACCGTAGTTATGTACAAATTATAGAAGGAGACGAGGAGCATTACAGAACAGATTATTGGGATAAAGAACAATAAAGACGTAGTTCAATTTAAAACGTTTTCTTCAAAATGAAAGTGGTTATTCAAAGAGTCAATCAAGCAAGTGTAACAATCAATCAAAAAAAAGTAGCTACCATTCAAACAGGATTATTGGTTTTGGTTGGTGTTGTTAACGAAGATACACAAGACGATATAAATTGGTTATCTAAAAAAATAGCAAACCTTAGAATTTTTTCAGATCATGACGGTTTAATGAATCAGTCGGTTCAAGATATAAATGGAGATATTATTGTGGTAAGTCAGTTTACATTGCAAGCTTCCACTAAAAAAGGCAATAGACCAAGTTATATAAAAGCTGCAAAACCAGATGTCGCAATTCCTTTATACGAGAATTTTGTAAAACAATTAGAATTAGAAACTAAAAAAGCTATTCAAACAGGAGAATTTGGAGCAGATATGCAAATAGAATTAATAAATAATGGACCCGTAACTATTGTTATGGATAGTAAGAATAAAGAGTAGAATTATAATTATTAGGAGCTATTCTCGCTTTCGGCAGTCGCTTTTATTTTTTCATAAATCGAAAAAAAATAAAGAGCTCCAACAATGCCTCAATCAAGGCTAAAAAAATAGTTTAGTAATAAATAAAGACGTTAAATTATGAGCATAAAACAATCACAACAAGACGTAGATAATTGGATAAAAAATCACGGCGTTCGTTATTTTAACGAGCTTACTAATATGGCTCAACTTACAGAAGAAGTTGGTGAGGTCGCTAGAATTATAGCCAGACGTTACGGAGAACAAAGCGAAAAAGAAAGCGACAAAAATAAAGACTTAGGCGAAGAGTTAGCAGATGTTATGTTTGTAGTTTTGTGTTTAGCCAATCAAACAGGAATTGATTTACAGGATGCTTTCGATAAAAAATTAGATTTAAAAACGAAGCGCGATCACGAGAGACATCACAATAACGAAAAATTAAAATAGATCCTGCTTTATTGCAGAGAATGACAAATAAATTTGTTGCTCAATATGGATATTAAACTTATTAAATCGGAATTAAAAAGCCTATCTAAAATAACAATTACAGGTTCTAAAAGCGAATCTAATCGGTTATTATTATTGCAAGCTTTACATCCAGAGTTAGAAATAGATAATGTGTCTAATTCAGACGATTCTATTTTAATGCAAAAGGCATTAGCGTCTAAAGAAGCGGTTATAGATATTCATCACGCAGGAACTGCAATGCGATTCTTAACCGCATATTTTGCAATGCAAACCAATAGAGAAATTGTGTTAACCGGTTCTAAAAGAATGAAAGAACGACCAATTTCTATTTTAGTAGAAGCTTTAAAGCAACTTGGAGCAGATATTACCTATTTAGAAAGTCCAGGTTTTCCGCCTTTAAAAATAAAAGGGAAACAAATCTTAAAAGTTAAAGTCACTTTAAAAGCTAATGTAAGTAGTCAGTTTATTTCGGCATTATTACTTATAGCTTCAAAATTAGAAAACGGTTTAGAGTTAACTTTAGATGGCGAAATCACATCCATTCCTTATATAAATATGACTTTAGCTTTACTAAACGAAATTGGCTTAGAAACTACTTTTAAAGGTCAAATTATAACAGTTAAGCCAAATTTAGACGTTAAAAAACAGCAATTAGTTGTGGAATCAGATTGGTCATCGGCTTCTTATTTTTACAGTGCTATAGCTTTATCTAAAGTTGGAACAGAAATAGAATTAGCATCCTATAAAAAAGATAGTCTTCAAGGCGATTCTGTGTTGGCGGAAATCTATAGATCATTTGGTTTAGAAACTACTTTTAAAACCAATGCAATTCAGCTTAAAAAAATAGAAGAAGTTAATTCAATCAAATTAGAATTCGATTTAATAAAATCGCCAGACATTGCACAGACTATTGCAGTAACCGCATTTGGATTAGGTTTAGAATGTTATTTAACGGGATTACATACCTTAAAAATTAAAGAAACCGATAGATTAGTAGCTCTAAAAACTGAACTAGAAAAATTAGGTGCAACCGTAATAATTACAGATAAAACATTGCATTTAGCAGCTTCAAAAAATATAAAGCAAGATGTAGCTATAGATACGTATCATGATCATAGAATGGCTATGGCATTTGCACCTTTAGCATTAAAAAAAGTACTTGTAGTTAACGATGCGGAAGTGGTGTCAAAATCGTTTCCAACCTTTTGGGAAGATTTAAAAAGCATAGGTTTTTTAATGGAAAACAATAATAAATAGCAAAACACTTGACAACGCCTATCTCGAGATTGTATATTTGCAACTCTAATACAATAGAAACTATATGAAATTATCGCAATTTGATTTTGAATTACCAGAAGAATTATTAGCTGAATATCCTGCGGAACACAGAGATGAGTCACGTTTAATGGTGCTTCACAGAGATACTGGGAAAATTGAACACAGACAATTTAAAGATATTATCGAGTATTTTGATGAGAATGATGTGATGATTCTTAACAACACAAAAGTGTTTCCAGCACGTTTATTTGGTAATAAAGAGAAAACGGGAGCTCGTATAGAAGTGTTTTTATTAAGAGAATTAAACGAAGAACAACGTTTATGGGATGTTTTAGTAGATCCAGCACGTAAAATTCGTATTGGAAATAAATTATACTTTGGAGACGACGAAACGTTGGTTGCAGAAGTTATAGATAATACCACATCAAGAGGTAGAACATTACGTTTCTTATATGATGGTTCTTACGAGGCTTTCCGTAAAAAATTAACAGAATTAGGAGAAACACCTTTGCCAAAATATATTAAGAGAGAAGTCGAAGCGTCAGACGAAGAACGTTACCAAACTATTTTTGCTAAAAACGAAGGTGCAGTAGCAGCTCCAACAGCAGGAATGCATTTTTCTAAGCATTTATTAAAACGTTTAGAGATTAAAGGTATTGACTTTGCAGAAGTAACTTTACACGTAGGATTAGGAACTTTTAATAGTGTTGAGGTAGAAGATCTTTCTAAACATAAAATGGATAGCGAAGAAGTTAAGATTGGACCAAAAACAGTGGAACAAATTAACAATGCCTTAAAAAAGAAACGTCGTATTTGTGCAGTTGGAACAACAGCTATGCGCGCGGTAGAAAGTGCAGTATCTACAAGTTTAGATCTAAACGAAATAGATGGTTGGACAAATAAATTTATTTTTCCTCCACATGAATTTAGTATTGCAAACTGTATGATTACTAATTTTCATACACCAAAATCTACATTATTAATGATGGCAGCTGCTTTTGCAGGCCACGATTTTATTTTTGAAGCCTACAAAGAAGCTATCAAAGAAGGTTATAAGTTCTATAGCTACGGAGATGCTATGTTAATTATATAAGTATAACAGAATTATTTTAGTATCAATTTATATTAAAAGAGCCTTAACGAAAGTTGAGGCTTTTTATGTTTTTGGCATTTCCCTACACTAAGTTTCGGGTCGCGTTTTCCGCAGTCGCTTTTATTTTTTCATAAATCAAAAAAAAATAAAGAGCTCCAACAAAGCTTCAACCACTAATGCATGTTTAGTTCGGTTCTTTTTTTCTTTAATGTAGTTCTGTTTATGGGTTTTTATTATGCTATTTCAAAACAAGAGTATAAAGTCTTATGTTCTAATTTAAAAAATCGTAAACCATAAATCGTAATTCAAAAATCCTTTCCCTATTTTTGCAATTCTATGGCAGATACAAAAAAAGACATACGTGCATTAACCAAAGATCAAATTCGTGACTTCTTTGTAAAAAACGGAGATAAAGCCTTTCGTGGTAATCAAGTTTACGAATGGTTATGGCAAAGAGGTGCACATTCTTTTGAAGATATGACAAATATTTCCAAAGAAACACGCCAAATGATGGAAGCTCACTTTGTGATAAATCACATAAAAGTGGACCAAATGCAGCGTAGTAGCGATGGAACTATAAAAAATGCCATAAAACTTCATGATAACTTAATTGTAGAATCGGTTTTAATACCAACCGCAACAAGAACTACAGCTTGTGTTTCAAGTCAGGTTGGTTGTAGTTTGGATTGTAAGTTTTGCGCAACATCGCGTTTAAAGCGAATGCGTAACCTTAATCCAGATGAAATTTATGATCAAGTTGTCGTTATTGACAACGAAAGTAGATTATACCATAGCAGACCTTTAAGTAATATTGTATTTATGGGAATGGGAGAACCACTAATGAATTATAATAACGTTCTTAAGGCTATAGAAAAAATTACAAGTCCAGAAGGATTAGGTATGTCGCCAAGACGAATTGTTGTATCAACTTCTGGTGTGCCAAAAATGATTAAAAAAATGGCGGATGATGATGTTAAATTTAAGCTTGCTGTGTCTTTGCATTCTGCAATAGATGAGATTAGAGATACCATTATGCCATTTAATAAAACCTTTCCGTTAAAAGATTTGCGTGAAGCTTTAGTGTACTGGTACGAAAAAACAAAAAACAGAATTACATACGAATACGTTGTTTGGGAAGGCATTAACGACAAGCGTAAAGATGTAGATGCCTTAGTGCAATTCTGTAAGTTTGCGCCAAGTAAAGTTAATATTATTGAGTATAACCCAATAGACGATGGAATGTTTCAACAAGCACATTCTGATGCTATAGATATGTATAGGGATGTTTTAGAAGCTAACAATATTACTGTTACTATTAGACGAAGCCGAGGAAAAGATATTGATGCTGCTTGTGGGCAATTAGCTAATAAAGAAGCTTAAAATCTTTTAGAGTAACAATCAATTAATATTATAGTAGAATACTATCTTTGTTATAAGTGAAAATAACCGAACAAATAAAACAACCTATTGTTTACGAGATGGAACTTTTCGAGAAAAAGTTTCGTTTAGCAATGTCTTCTAAGGTAGCGTTACTAAATCGCATAACTCATTATATCGTAAACCGAAAAGGAAAGCAAATGCGACCAATGTTCGTGTTTTTAGTCGCAAAAATGGTTAATAATGGCGAGTTAAACGAACGCACCTATCGCGGTGCATCGGTTATAGAGTTAATACATACTGCAACATTAGTCCATGATGATGTGGTTGACGATAGTAATATGCGTCGTGGGTTTTTCTCTATAAACGCACTTTGGAAAAATAAAATTGCAGTTCTTATTGGCGATTTTCTTTTATCTAAAGGCTTGTTATTGTCTATAGATAATAATGATTTCGATTTATTAAAAATAATCTCTGTCGCAGTAAGAGAAATGAGTGAAGGCGAATTACTTCAAATTGAAAAAGCCAGAATACTCGATATTACAGAAGACATCTATTACGAAATTATCCGTCAAAAAACAGCTACTTTAATTGCGGCTTGTTGCAGTTTAGGCGCAGCATCTGTAAAGCCAGAATCTACTGAAGTAGAAACTATGCGTAAGTTTGGAGAGCTTATTGGGATGGCTTTTCAGATTAAAGATGATTTGTTTGATTACGGAACACAAAGCATTGGTAAACCTACAGGAATAGATATTAAAGAGCAAAAAATGACATTGCCCTTAATTTACGTTCTTAATAACGCGTCTAAAAAGGACAAAAGATGGTTAATTAATTCTATTAAAAACCATAATAAAGACAGAAAACGCGTTAATCAAGTTATTACTTTTGTAAAAGATAATGGCGGGTTAGATTACGCAGTTCATAAAATGAAAGCTTTTCAGGAAGAAGCTTTAGGGATCTTATCTACATATCCAGAATCGGAATACAAAGCCAGCCTAGAGCTTATGGTAAATTACGTTATTGAGCGTAAAAAGTAGTTTTCTTCCTACATTATAAGTACTCTGAAATATTATTTTTGTTTTAATATTTTTTTTTAAACTCAAGGCAACCATTTTAAAACCTTTTTCGTCTTTATAAACAGAAGCACCAATTGAAGTATATAATTAAACTTTTAAGTGAAAATAATCCAACTACATAAAAACGAATCGGCTCTAATTAAAAAAGCTGTTAAAAGCGATAGAAAAGCACAACATTTGCTTTACGAGTTGTACGCACCTAAAATGCTTAGCGTTTGTCGTTATTATGTGTCAGATATTCATCACGCAGAAGAAGTGATGCTGAATGGCTTTTTTAAAGTCTTTAAATATTTAAAAGATTACAAAAACGAAGGTAGTTTTGAAGGCTGGATAAGACGTATAATGGTTAGAGAATCTATCTCGTTTTATAGACAAAAAAAGCAGATTAAATTTGCTGACGAAGTTGAGTTTTATGAAGCTGAATTTAATAACGACATTGATTCGAGCATAGAAGTGGCACAAATTCAAACTTGTATAGATGCATTACCAGAAGGTTATAGAATTGTTTTTAATATGTATGCTATAGAAGGTTATAAGCATAGCGAAATTGCTGAATTGCTAAATATAAAAGAAGGCACAAGTAAATCTCAATTGTTTAAGGCTAAGAAAATGCTTCAAGAAAAAATTAATACACTAAACACACATCAAAATGGAACCAAATAAATTCGATAATCATATAAAATCACTTTTAGAAAGTCGCGAAATGCAACCTTCGGAATCTGCTTGGTCTAAATTAAATGATCGTTTAGATCAAGATGAAAAACCAAATAACAAAAAATGGTTTTGGTTGTCTGGTTTAGCAGCAAGTATAATTGGTGTTTTGTTTATGATTAATTTATCTAATTCAAATAAAACACAGCCAACAATTGTTGATATAGAGACTATAAAGTTTGAAAAAACGGAAGGTATTAATAATGATGTTTTGATAAATAAAGAAAATAAGACGACTGAATTAGTAGTAAGTACAGAATTAGAGAATCGAGCAAGTAATTCTAAAGCCGAAGAATTATCTAAATTTTCAAATGTAATTGCAACTAAAAGAAATAAGAAATATATTAAAAATACTGTTGCAGAAAATAAAAAACTTGATGTAATTGAAAGCAAGTCATCTTTAAAAAATAGTTATAATACAAGTGCTAAAACCACTTTGGCGAGCGTAATATTAGAAAACAAAACTGAAGATAATGAACTAATAAATGAAGCCGATAAATTATTAGCCGAAGCTTTGTTAGTAGTTAATACAAAAGAAACAGAAACCATAGATGCAGCATCTTTGTTGTATGATGTTGAGGTAGAAGTAGAGCAAAGTTTTAGAACTAAAATGTTTGCTAAGATTAAAGAAAATGTATCCACATTAACTACTGTAATTGTAGATAGAAATAAATAACACAAACTAAAAACCCCTATTATGATTAAATTAACGAATTACATCGTTGCAGTTTTGCTATGCTTAATTGTAAATCAAGTCAATGCTCAAGATAGCTTAAAAACAACTGGTAAACAAGCGGAATTAGCGCGTTTTGAATCTTACAAAAAGCAAGTGGAACAGAGCGAAAAAGAAGCTTTAAAAATTGAAGTAGAAGGCATAAACGATCAATTAGATTCTGCCGTAATTACTAAAGAAGAAGCTGATAAGTTAAAACAAGAAGCTGCAGAAAAACGTGCATTAAATATTAAAAATAAGGTTGCCATAATTGATAACCAAATGGCCATTATTGAACGCGACGATAATTGGGAAGAAAACACCATTTCTGAAAACAGAATAGCTATTACAATTGGTGGTGGAGAAAAAGAATTACTTGGTATAAAAGGAAAAAGAACGCCACCTAAATATGATATTAGAACTGGTAATCAATTATTAATAGCTGTAGGTTTTAATAACGCAATTATAGAAGGCCAATCTTTTAGCAGCACACCATACGAAAACTTAGGATCTGGTTTTGTAGAGTTAGGTTGGAATTGGCAAACACGATTAGCTAAAAATTCTAATTTTGCACGAATTAAATATGGTTTTTCTTTTCAATGGAATAAATTAAATTTAAAAGAAAATCAGGCTTTTGTTCAAAATGGAAATATTACAACTATAGAGCAATTTCCAGTAGAATTAAAAAAATCTGAATTTAGAACCACAGATTTAGTGTTTCCAGTGTATTTTGAATTTGGACCGTCTAACAAAATTGAAAAAAAGAGAACTGTTAGGTATCAGGTTTGGAATAAGTTTAAATTTGGAATTGGAGGTTTTGGTGGAGTGCGTTTGCAAACGCAACAAAAATTAAAGTATAAAGAAAATGGCGACAACGTAAAAGAAAAAACACGTAGAAGCTATAATACAAGTCCTTTTGTTTATGGTGTTGGTGCTTATGTAGGTGTTGGAGATATAGCACTTTATGCTAAATATAATGTTAACCCTTTATTTAAAAACCAAGCAATAGACCAAAACAACATATCTTTAGGTTTGCGTTTTGATATAGATTAAAAATTTGATTAGTTGATTAAAAAAAAAGCTTCAAAAAATATTTTTTGAGGCTTTTTTTAAATATTTACTTAGATAATGTTACATTTTCCGAAAATGAGTATGCTAACGTATCACAGTCGTCTCCGCTAGAGTTTGTATATGTCCATCCAGTAGAAGAATAATTATCATTTCCTTCAAATTCATTAACGGATAATCTGTTAAACGTTAAAGTATTAGTAACGCTTGTGTTAGCAGTGTAAGATTCTCCATTGCAGTCACTATTAATTTCTTCATCATATTGTAAATTAATAGTGATGGTATCATTTGAATAACTATAATTGTTTGTGTTAACTGTTATGTCACTAGAACTTGTTAAAGCACTTGATATTGTCCCATTAGAGTTAAATGTAATAGGTATATCAGTGCCACAATCTCCAATAGGCATACAATCCGGGTAGTTTATATACCAAGTTCCTACTATACTATCTGTATAAACATTAATATCAAAACTGCCAGAAAAACTATTAAAATCATCTTGGTAGGTGAAATTTAAAGTTCCTGTTTCTATTCCATTAGTTACTATGCTTTCATCAATGATTTTTACATTTAAATTTAAACCTCCATTTGCAAAAGTTAAACTTTCTAAATTTATATTAAGTCCAGATACACTAAACGAGAAATTATCGAAATCTTCTTGGGTCAAGTTATTTGTATCTGTTGTGGCAGTTTCGTTTACTAATACTTCATTATAAGGTGTAATGTTAAAGAATAAAGACCATTCTGTGTTTAAATAATTAATTGCAGAATTCATTTTTTGAACAACCAGTTCATTGAAACTTGAGGTTGCGGAAAAATAAGTATTTATTATAGTGTTATCATCTCCATTATCACTTGGTAGCATCGTTCTATTTTGCAATTGAAAAGGAACATTGCTAACTACATCAGAACTTAAATTAATTCCTGAAGCATTACTCATTTTAGAATTAAAAATTTGATCATCAGCTTGGACAAATACATTTTTAATAGTTTCTGTGGCAAGAGAGCTGCAGTGTTCGTAAGTTTTTGCTAGTAAAATACCCGTACTAACCGCTAATATTGGTGTTGCAATTTGCGTAAAAGGTAAAGTTGTAGAGATTGTTGTGAATACACCTAAAATACCAGTTAAATATATTGAAGCTTTACAACGTGAAAACTGAGTGACTACGTTTGAGTTGAATTTATTAACATCTCCAGTTATTGTAGCATCTATTAAGTTTTTGTTTGCTTTGTAGAATATAGAAATGTCTTCTTTTTGTTGGTCGGTTATTGAAGCATATAAGCTATTGAAACCATCAATAAGTTGTATAGCTTTATCACCATTATCTTCTGGTGTTAAAGCAAGTTTCTCTGCCGCTATTTGATCAAAATAAGGCTGAATCGTTTCTGCTACAGTTTGAGTTAATACCGTTTTTTGGACATTATAATTAACTTTAAAGTTATTAAATCCTTCAATAGTTAATGTTTTTTCTCCAATTTCAAAATCTGGTTCAACAAAAAACACTAATGAATTTTCTGTAGTTTTTCTTAATTCTACAGGAGTATCACCTAAAGTACCTTGGTAGGTTTCTAGAGTTGCAGAATCTACATTAACTTCAATAATTTGTGCTGTGTAAATTATTCCACCTTCTAAAGTTGTATTTTGAGTTTGCTCGGTAGTATCTTCTTTAGAACAGGTTAATAAAATAAGAGTTAAAAGAAGTGTAAGTGCTTTTTTCATAGTGAGTTAGTAAAGGTAAAAAACAATTTCTTTTATAAAAAGTTAAAATTTATAATTGAGAACTTTAATAAGTTAGATTATTAATAATCTACAGATTTATTAGTCAGTTTTATAGTACTTTTACAATTCTAAAAACTTAAAGAAATTGATTTCAAAATCCACCATAGACCAAGTTTACGATACGGTTCGTTTAGAAGAAGTTATTGGCGATTTTGTGCAATTAAAAAAATCGGGTAGTAGTTTTAAAGGTTTAAGTCCTTTTTCAGACGAACGTTCCCCGAGTTTTATGGTGTCGCCAGTAAAACAAATTTGGAAAGATTTTAGTACAGGAAAAGGAGGGAATGTTGTGGCTTTTTTAATGGAACACGAACATTTTACGTATCCAGAAGCTATAAAATACTTAGCTAATAAGTATAATATTGAAGTTGAGGAAACCGAACAGTCTAACGAGCAAAAAGAAGCGCAGAGTTTAAAAGAAAGCTTGTATTTGGTTAGTGAATATGCCAGTAAGTATTTCCAGGAAGTAATGCATAACACAAATCCAGGGAAAGCCATAGCTTTAAGTTATTTTAAAGAAAGAGGTTTTACCCCAGAAACTATTAAAAAATTCGATTTAGGCTATTGTTTAGATGATTGGAGTGCTTTTACAGATACTGCATTAAAAAAAGGCTACAAACTAGAGTTTTTAGAAGGTACAGGATTAACTATTGTAAAAGGAGAAAAACAGTTCGACCGTTTTAAAGGTCGTGTTATGTTTCCAATACAAAGTATGAGTGGTCGTGTTTTAGGATTTGGAGGACGAATTCTTACTAACGATAAAAAAGCAGCTAAATACTTAAATTCACCAGAAAGCGATATTTATTATAAAAGTAAAGTGCTTTATGGGATTTATCACGCCAAACAAGCTATAGCAAAAGAAGATAATTGTTATATAGTTGAAGGTTATACAGATGTTATTCAATTTCATCAAACCGGAATTACCAATACGGTTTCTAGTTCTGGAACTGCTTTAACCAGCGATCAGATTAGGTTAATAAGCCGATTAACAAAAAATATTACCGTTCTTTTTGATGGTGATGCTGCAGGGCTAAGAGCTTCTTTAAGAGGAATCGATTTGATTTTGGAGCAAGGTATGAACGTTAAGATTTGTACGTTTCCTGAAGGCGAAGATCCAGATAGTTTTGCAAAAGCTAACACAGAAGCGGAATTACGCAAGTATTTAGAAGATTCTTCTCAAGATTTTATTCAGTTTAAAGCGTCTATTTTATTCGAGGATTCTAAAAACGACCCAATTAAGAAAGCTGAAACCATTAGAGATATTGTAAATAGTATTGCAAAAATTCCAGATCAGATTAAAAAAGAAATCTACGTTAAGGAATGTGCTCGTATTATGGATGTAAGTGAAGGCGTTTTGTTTTCAACTTTAGCGCAAATAACTAACGAAGACCAAAAAGAAGTCAATAAAAAATCTAATGCACCACAAAATCAACCTTTTGAAGTGGTTAAAAATAAACCAGTACCGCGTAAGGTAGATGTGCAATATGTTTTAGAGCAAAAAATAATTAGTTTGCTGTTACTTTACGGAAATCAGACCCAAGATTTTGAAGATTTAATTTTAAAGGAAGATGAAGAAACTGGGAATTTAGAATTAGAACCTGTAGTCCAACAAGCTAAAGTCTTTGAAAAAATATTTTTAGATTTACAAGAAGACGAAATGGCGTTTACCAACAATATTTTTAAAGACTTGTATTACGCTATAATTGAAGCTTTAAATCAGAATCCAGATTTTAAATTAGAACAACTTATAAATGCAGTTCCGCCAGAATTAGCTATGGAAATGTCCAGTATTCTTATGGAAGATGAGCGTTATAGTTTATCCGATTGGGTAAGGAAAGAGATAATTCCAAAAACTAAAGATGAAGGCGTTGCGCAATTAGTAAGCGAAACTATTTTAACCTTACGTTGCTTTTTAATAGACAAACAAGTTACCGAAATCAAAGAAAAAACACTTCAAAATCCTGGCGAAGTGAATCGAGAGATTTTAGAAGAAGTTAAGGATTATTCGGGTTTAAAAATGTTGTTGTCTAGAAAGTTGAATAGACCTATTTAGTTTGATAAGGAGCTTTAAAAGGCTCATAATTTCATTAGATTCCTATATTTTTTTATTTCAATTCTGTTGGAATCTCACAAATCGGAATTGCAATCATTTTATGTTGGTTGTTACGATTGTAACGCATAAATATTTTGAATACTTTTTTTTCTCGTCCTGTAAAATCACGTTCTAACTTGCCTTCATCTTTCATTTTCATAGCCCATTCCAGTTCAGGATAACTTGCGCCAATTTGGTCTTCATCACTTCTCGCATCGCCAAATAAACCATCGCTAGGTGCAGCTTCAATTATAGAATTAGGAACGTTTAATACTTTAGCAATAGCATAAACTTCACTTTTAAGTAAATCGGCTATTGGACTTAAATCTACGCCGCCATCGCCATATTTCGTGTAAAAACCTACGCCAAAATCTTCAACTTTATTTCCTGTTCCAGCAACTAATAAACCGTAAAGTCCTGCGTGATAGTATAAGGTTGTCATTCGTAATCTAGCTCTAGTATTTGCTAAAGCCATATTTACTATGTCTTCTTTTCCTTCAAGAGAAACTTCAGTTGTAAATTCATCAAAAACAGGTGTTAAATCTGTTTTTGTGTCTTGTACGTTAGGAAAACGTTTCTTTAATTGTTTAATATGTTCTTGTCCTCTAGAAACGTGACTTTCAGCTTGATGAATAGGCATTTCTATACATAAAACGTCTAAACCTGTTTTAGCACAAAGTGTTGAGGTTACAGCAGAATCTATTCCTCCAGAAATACCTATTACAAAACCTTTAACACGTGCGTTTTCGGCATAGTCTTTTAACCAGTTTACAATATGATCTATTACTTTTTCTGTTTGCATATTAAAAGGAAATTTAATTAAAGAGTAGTACCTTTGTCCAACAAAAATAAAGTAATTGCGTTAGTATTAAAAATTAATGCTTAGTTAGATGAAGAAATTATTAGTTTTAGTCCTGGTTTTTATAGTTTTAGTGTCTTGTGTAGACGATTCTATATCCAAAATTGATGTATCCGATATTGAAGTTGATTTCGATATAGAACGTTTTGATATAGCTTTTGGTGAAGCTAATCCACAAGATTTACCAAAATTAAAAGCGGCTTTTCCATTTCTGTTTTCAAATCGTTTTGAAGATGGATTTTGGTTAGCACAAATGCAAGATAGTTTACAGCAAGAGTTACATAAAGAAACTGCTAATGTGTTTTCTAATCTATCTAAAGAAAAAGTAGAAATCACTAAATTATTTAAACATTTAAAATATTACAATTCGTACTTTAAGACACCAAGAGTTGTTACAGCAACATCTTCTGTAGATTATAGAAACAAAGTTATTGTTACAGATACCATTGTTTTAATTTCTTTAGACACTTATTTAGGTGATAAGCATTTCTTTTACGACGGCTTGCAAGAGTATTTAAAAGCTAATATGAAGTCAGAACAAATGGTGGTAGATATTGCAGATAAATATGCCGAAATGACTGTTTTTCAGCCTAAAAGAAAAACACTTTTAGACGAAATGGTTTATTACGGAAAATTATTAACCTATAAAGATCGCGTAATACCTTTTAAATCTGATGCTGAAAAAATAGGCTATTCTAAGGCGCAATATGATTGGGCAAAAGTAAACGAAGAAAATATTTGGCGTTATTTTATTGAGCGAGAATTATTATTTAGTACAGATAATAAATTAGCAAGTCAGTTTATTAATCCAGCACCTTTTAGTAAATTTTATTTAGCAGAAATTGATTCTGATTCTCCAGGTAGAATTGGTCGTTTTTTAGGCTGGAAAATTGTAAAATCTTATTTAAAAAATAATGATGTTTCTTTTGAGGATATGTTAAAAACCGATGCAGAAACCATTTTTAATTTATCAAAATATAAACCAGAACCAAATGAGTAAATTAACATCTGAAATTACCCTAACCGTTGGGTTAGATGAAAATAAAGTTCCAGAAAAATTACATTGGACGGCACATGATGGCGGAATTACAAATGCAGAAGCTAAAGCTATGATGCTTTCTGTTTGGGATAGTAAGCAACAGGAATCTTTGCGTATAGATTTATGGACTAAAGATATGCCTGTAGATGAAATGAAAGTTTTTTTTCATCAGACATTAGTTGCTATGAGCGATACTTTTCAACGTGCAACTCAAGATGAAAAAATGAGCGCTACAATGAAAGATTTTTGCGACTATTTTGCGGAGAAATTAGAGTTGAAGAAATAATTTTTAAGTATAATTTATTTTTGTTGAAGTGTTGATTTTAGTTTAGAAATTTGCTGATAATTGTGCTCCTTTTTAAAACAAAAATAACGAGTACTGAGGACTAAATGATTTTCTTCTCTCTCGCTAAGCCGCAAAGCTTTGTTTTTTTACTGAATACTGCTAACTGAATAATCGTTTCCAAATTCTTAATTGTAATCTTGCGGCATCAAAACATTTAAAGAGTCTTAGTTTTTTTAAAATTAAGGCTCTTTTTCTTTCTAAATTTGGATTTGTTGGAATGTTGTTTACAACTTCGTATTTATCTGTTAGGTTACAAATAATGGCTTTGTAGAGCTTACTTGTAAACTTATCTCTATGTTTTTTGTTTGTACTTAAAAGCAGCTCTAATAGACTACGAGAATTAAAAGGTGAAAATAAACTTACATTTATTGTATTAGCTTCAGTCTTGGCTTTTGCTGTCCAGTTACTCATTTTTTCCTCCCAATAAAAAAGATCTAAAGTATTAAAATTGAAAGCTTTTAGTATTGGCTGATTTGTATCTAACCAATTTTGATACTGATTAATCGCAAAATCATTTTGAGAAAACCCATTTAGAAGACTTAGTTTTTCTCCAGTTAATTTTTTGTGGTAATTAAAGTAGTTTCTTGCTATTTCACTAATATTTCCATTTACAACTGCCTTGTTTTTAGTTTTTTTTGGAAACGAACCATTTCGTGGAAAGTCTAATGTGTTATTAGATTCTAAAGCAATATTGTTTTCTGAAGTATCTTCAATAATATGAAGTGTCTTTCCGTATAAATCGCATAACTGCTGTGCTATTGTAATATCGTAATGATTATTATCCATATTAGCGTGTTTAGAAACAAAATATTCGCAATCCAAATCTAAACTTGCTAAGAATAATAATCTGCTATCAAATCCACCAGTTACAGGTAGTACTATTTTATATTGTTTAGAAATAGCCGTAACATAACCTTTTAATTGTTGTGATGCTTTTTTAGCAACCATTTCTAAATCTAAAGCTTCTAAAGTTTTATTGGGATAAAATCTGATTGTTTTAAAGTTTAAAACATCTAAATAATGATTCGCTATTAAATGATTTATATTAGAATATGGTGTGGTATTTCCAATATATAATTTCTTTTGTTGAAAAAGCTTAGAATCGTAATATGAGTGATTTTTATGAGCTATTAAATCTTCAAACAAACAAATCTGACTTCCAAATTCTGTGTAATCAGAATTATAATACACTTCGTGTTGTGCACAACAATCGTTTAAAATTATAAGGTGATTTTTAGTTTTGTAGATAATAATATATTCGCCATAAAATTGATCTAATCTTTCAAAAAACGTTTTTAAACTTACTGTTTCAGCTAATTGATTTAAAAGTGTTTTGTTTGAAGCAGAATTAACTTCGTAATCAAATAAATCACCTAAAAGATAAATGGATTTATCTTTTGTTTCAGCTTTATTAAAATGTAGATTTTTATGATAATATAAAATGTAGTCAGCTATTTCTTCACTTAATATAGTAATATTATTAGAGTGTTTTTTATGCTTGGTAAATAAGAATTGTTTGTTGCCTAATTCCATAACCTACCACTCGTTAATTCTATTAGAATCTAGCTTAATAAAAATGAATAATAATATAGTAAAACCCCAAAGTCCAGAACCGCCATAACTAAATAATGGTAGCGGAATTCCAATGGTTGGTATTAATCCCATAACCATTCCTATATTTATTAGAAAGTGAAAAAATAGTATGGCAGCAACACTATAGCCATAGACTCGACTAAAGGTTGTTTTCTGTCTTTCTGCTAAAAATAATACACGTAGCATTAGTAATACAAATACAATTACTACTGCTGCACTTCCTAAAAATCCCCATTCTTCTCCGACAGTACTAAAAATATAATCTGTATGTTGTTCTGGTACAAATTTACCAGTGGTTCTTGTACCATCTAAAAAACCTTTCCCATAAAAGCCACCACTACTAATAGCTTTTTCAGATTCATTTAAGTTATAGGCTTCAAGTTTTTTCATGCGTTCAAGTTTAACTGGATCTTTTTCTAAACTTAACCAAATGGTAATTCTATCTTTTTGATGTGGTGGTAATAAATTAGTGAATACATAACCAACAGTAAATGCAAAGCCAATATACAAAGTAGAAATGGCAATTAGTTTTGGAATACGTCTCCTGATTTTTTTAGTCGAAAAAAAGAATAATTTCAGTGCTACTACTATTGTTATAAATATTGAGGTAATAACAACACCAAATTTCAAGCTTAAAATGGCAGAAAAGATAGTTAAAGCTGCAATTTGTAAATAAATCTTAGGCAAACCTTCGCGGTATAGCACAAAAAAGAATGCACCATAAACAAGTGTACTTCCTGCATCTTTTTGTAATAATATAAGTACTGCGGGAATTAATAGAATTAAAACAATATTAATCTGGTGTTTTAGCTGCTTAATGTTAATATTTAAATCGCTTAAGTATTTAGCTATAGCAAGAGATGTCGCTATTTTAGCAAATTCACTAGGTTGAATGGTTATTCCACCAATACCATACCATGAAGTGGCGCCATTTACATTTTTCCCAAATATAAATAATCCAGCTAAAGAAAGCATTGATATAACATAAATCACACTTGAAAATCGTTCGTAAAACTTACTGTCTACAGAAAGTAATAGAACAATTAAAAAGAAAGATAGACCAATAAAAAGAAGCTGTTTTCCGTAAGATTTAGAAAAATCTAATAAATCAATTACTTCTCCACTTTGCGATGCTGAAATAATATTTATCCAACCAAAAAAAACCAAACTAAAAAATAATAGAATAGAAATCCAATCGAACTTAAAATGTCTGTCCGTTTCTCTAATCATTCCTTAATGCTTTAATTCGATTAATATCTTTGGGGTTTTTTTCTATAATTTGGTACTGTGTTTCTCTATTAATTTTAAAAGGTTTTCCAGAATAGGGCTTAGCATATTCGTTTTCTAAACTATGTGTTAAAATCCAATCTTCAAAATCTTGTTTGGTAATAGTTCCTGTTAAGTATTGCTCAATCATTAAGCTAGTAATTCTTCCTGCAAAACGACTTCCAAAATAACCATTTTCTACAAAAACAGCTATGGCTATTTTTGGATTTTCTTTTGGAGCAAAGGCAACAAAAATAGAATGGTCTGTTAAGTCTGTTTTTATACTATCTATTATAGCGTAATTTTGAACAGTTCCTGTTTTACCACAAATTTCAATATCTTTTACACGAAGAGAATAAGCAGTTCCTTTAGGGCTTGTATATACCTGGTGCATTCCTTCTATTACAGGTTCGAAATGCTCTTTATCTATAGTGGTGTATTTACGTGTTGTATAGTTTTTGTCTAAAGATTCACCTTTAATTGTCTTTACAATGTGTGGCGTATAATAAAATCCGCGATTTGCTATAGTTGCAACCATATTTGCTAGTTGAATTGGTGTAGTTTGAACTTCTCCTTGCCCAATAGCATTTGAAATGGTATACGATGAATAGAATTCTTTTGGGTAGGCATTTTTGTAATAGGTTCTATCTGGGATTAGTCCTTTTTGTCCAACAGATAAATCATTATTTAAAAAATTACCTAAGCCAAAACTTTTTACGTGTTTACTCCAAACGTTAATTCCTAAAGAGGCGTTATCTTCATTGTCCAAAATACGTCTGTAAGTTGTAGCAAAAAAAGCATTACAAGATCTTACAATAGCATCTGTTACATTGTTTCTTACACCAAAACCACAATGACATTTCATAAAACTACCACCATATTTGTACCCATTTCTACAGGTTATTTTTTCGTTTAAATTAATTACGCCTTCTTGCAGACCAACAAGAGCATTCATTAATTTAAAAGGAGATCCGGGTTCGTAAACACCTTGCAGACTTCTATTGAAAAGTGGTTTTGCTATACTATCATTATAAAGTTTTGTGAAGTTCTTAGAGCGTTTTCTTCCCACCAAGTCATTTGGATTATAACTTGGTGCGGCAATCATTGCTAAAATTTCACCTGTGCTTGGTTCTATGGCAATTATTCCACCACGCTTATTCTTCATTAATATTTCTCCATACTCTTGGAGCTTAGCATCTATGGTTACGTTTACATCTTTTCCTGGAATTGGAAGTGTATCATATATTCCTTTTTTGAAACTTCCAATATTTCTGTTAAATCGATCTTTTTGAATATATTTTACGCCTTTTCTTCCGCGTAAAATATTTTCATAAGATACTTCAATACCTTGCTTGCCAATTAAATCACCTAATTTATAGTATGCGTCTTTTTTTATATCTCTTTGACTTACTTCACCAATGTCTCCTAAAACATTTGCCCCTATAGCTGTTTCGTATTGTCTTAAAGCTCTAATCTGAATGTGAAAGCCTTTGTATTTATGTAGTTTTTCCTGTAAGTATGCGTAATCTTCTTTGTCTAATTGTGCTACAAAAACAGAAGGTAATCTTGGAGAATAGTTTCTCGCTTTTTTATATTTTTTTATAAAGTCTTTCTTTGAGATTTTTAATAAGCTACAAAACTCTAACGTATCTAAAGCTTTGACCTCTCTTGGAATTACCATAACATCATAAGATGGTTGGTTGGCAACTAATAATTGACCATTTCTATCGTAAACAAAGCCACGTTTTGGGTATTCGTAAACTTTTCGAATGGCATTATCGTTTAGAATTGAATTTGAATTTTTTGAATAGACTTGAAGGTAAAACAAGCGGCCAATAAAAACAAATCCAACTAGAACAATACAAAGTGCAAGAAGTAATTTTCTCATTTAGAATTATTACTAAAAATTGTAGTGGTTAAAAGAATTAAAATGGTGGTAAACAAACCAGATAATAGTGTATGTTTTAATATCGTTATTATATGTGTAAAACTGCAATATTCTAAGCTAAACAACATAAAATGATGAATAAAAATAATAATGATGATATAAGTTAATCGTTTTATAAAATCGATGTTATTAAATTTTACATTATAAAACTCGTTTAATGTTCCAAAACTAAATTTTGTAATTAAAGGTCTAATATAAGCTAAGAAAACTGATGCTCCAGCGTGAATTCCACCTGTATCTGAAAACATATCTATACATAGACCTAGGAAAAAAGCAATTATCAAAAAAACTAGGCGGTTATTTCTAAGTGGAAATAAAATGATGAATAAAACATATAAATAGGGATTAATGTCACCCAAAAAATTAATATGGTTAAGAATACTAATCTGTATCAAAACAAGCACTATAAAACGTATAATATTTTGACTAATAACCTTATTCATCCTTAAGGTTTATTAATTGGTTAATTAATTTTTTATCTTGATTTTTAATAACATAGACATGATCTAGACTTGTCATGTCGTTAAATAACTCAACGTTAATAATGTAAAAGTTTTCTGCGGCATCTAGTTTGAAACCTGAAATGGTTCCTACGGGAATGTTTTTAGGAAAAATAGAAGAATTTCCAGAAGTTAAAATTGTATCTCCTTTTTTTAGTTGTGCATTTTTTGGCATTTCTGTAAGCTGAACAAATCTAGGGTTTTTTGTGTCCCATTTAATAGATCCATAATGATTAGATTGTTTTAATTTTGCGCTTATTGAAATAGTTGTGTTTAAAATAGAAATTACAGTTGTGAATTTAGAATTTAAATTTCGCGTAATACCAACAATACCTTTAGAAGATATAACACCTAAATCGGATTCTAAACTATCTTTTGTTCCTTTGTTTATAAGAAGTATGTTGTTTGCCTTAGTGTAACTATTGTTTATTAGAACTGCAGGTGTAACTCTGTATTTGTTGTTGAGTGAAGTAGAATCAATATAGGATTTGTTAGTTAAAGTAGATGAATTAAAAACTAATGCTCTTAAGTTTGAGTTTTCTTCTTGTAATTTGTTGTTTTCTTCAATTAAATCAAAATATTTACTAATATTATTTGTGGTATTATAAACACCGCCCGATAAGAAATTAGCAGAGTGAATAAATTGACTTTTATGAAATGAATGTGATTGAATAGTAAAAGTTAAAGACAAGCCAAAGAGTAACAAAAACAATAGTGTCGCTTTGTTTCTTAGAAAGAAATTTAAAATTTGTTGCATTGCTTATTGCGCTTATTTAATCAGTACGCTTTTATATTTAGCTAAATCTTTTAAAGTAATTCCAGTTCCTCTAACAACAGCTCTTAAAGGATCTTCAGCAATATAAACAGGTAAATCTGTTTTTTGAGATAATCGTTTGTCTAAGCCACGTAACATAGACCCTCCACCAGCAAGGTAAATTCCTGTATTATATATATCTGCCGCTAATTCTGGAGGTGTTTGAGATAATGTTTCCATTACAGAATCTTCAATTCTTAAAATTGATTTATCTAAAGCTTTGGCAACTTCTCTGTAAGATATCTGTACTTGTTTAGGTTTTCCTGTTAGTAAGTCTCTACCTTGAACATTCATATCTTCTGGAGGTAAATCTAAGTCTTCTGTAGCAGCTCCAATTTGAATTTTAATTTTTTCAGCAGTACTTTCTCCAACATAAAGATTATGCTGTGTACGCATATAGTAAATAATGTCATTGGTAAAAACATCTCCTGCAACTTTAACAGACTTGTCGCATACAATTCCACCAAGAGCAATAACAGCAATTTCTGTTGTTCCTCCACCTATGTCTACAATCATATTTCCTTTTGGCTGCATAATATCTACACCAATACCTATTGCTGCAGCCATAGGTTCATGAATTAAATATACTTCTTTTCCGTTAACACGTTCACAAGATTCTTTTACTGCTCGCATTTCAACCTCTGTAATTCCAGAAGGAATACAAACTACCATACGTAATGTTGGTGTAAATAATTTCTTTTTTAGAGCAGGGATGTTTTTTATAAAACGACTAATCATTTGTTCAGACGCATCAAAATCGGCGATTACTCCATCTTTTAAAGGTCTAATTGTTTTAATGTTTTCATGCGTTTTACCTTGCATCATATTTGCTTCTCGACCAACTGCAATAATTTTTCCCGATATTCGATCACGTGCTACTATAGATGGCGCGTCGACTACGACTTTACCATTATGAATTATTAGTGTGTTAGCCGTTCCTAAATCTATTGCGATTTCCTCGGTTAAGAAGTCAAAAAATCCCATTTATATTGAATAATTATTGGTGTTAATAAAAAAGTCCTGTAAAAGTATGAAAATTTAAGCTAAATTTCTCATTATATTGATGTTGAAACAGAAAAAAAAACTAGAATATGTTATTAAAGTGATTTTTAGTATTTAAAAATCAAAAAAAAGCATCAACTGTTGTGTTGATGCTTTTTTAATATTATAATAAATAAAATTTTAATGTTTAAAATGACGTGTACCAGTCATTACCATTGCAACATTGTTTTCATTACAATAATCAATACTTAATTGATCTTTTATAGATCCTCCAGGTTGAATAACAGAGCTTATTCCTGCATTTTTAGCAATCTCTACACAGTCTGGAAAAGGGAAAAAAGCATCACTTGCCATTGCAGCACCATTTAAATCAAATTTAAAAGTATGTGCCTTATGAATGGCTTGATTTAGAGCATCTACACGACTTGTTTGTCCTGTTCCAGAAGCTAATAGTTGTTTATTTTTAGCTAAAATTATAGTGTTGGACTTAGTATGTTTACTTAGTTTGGAAGCAAATAATAAATCGTCTACCTGTACAGCTGTTGGTATTGTTGTTGTAGCAGTTGTTAGATCAGACTTAGCATCTGTTATAAAATCTTTATCTTGAACTAAGAAACCGTTTAGACATGTTCTAACCGATGTTTTAGCAAATTCTACATCATTTAAAATTAAAAGAATTCTATTTTTCTTTCCTTGCAATAAGGTTTGAGCTTCTTTAGAAAAAGAAGGAGCAATCACAACTTCACAAAATAAAGTATGAATGTCTTCTGCAGTTGCTAAGTCTATTTCTGTATTAGAAATTAATACGCCGCCAAAAGCAGAAACTGGATCTGCAGCTAATGCATCTGTATAAGCTTGTTTAATGGTTTCCCTTTGTGCTAAACCACAAGCGTTATTATGTTTTAGAATCGCAAATGTTGGTGCGTCGCCTTTAAATTCGTTAATTAAGTTTACAGCAGCATCTACATCTAATAAATTGTTATAACTTAATTCTTTACCGTGTAACTTTGTAAACACAGCATTAAAATCGCCATAAAACGATCCTTTTTGATGAGGATTTTCTCCATAACGTAAAGATTTACCATTATTCTCGCTTATTTTTAAAGCAGAAGTTTCGTGATTGGAATTAAAAAAATTAAATATTGCTGTATCGTAATGTGAAGATGTGTTAAATGCTTTACCTGCAAATAACTTACGATCATCTTCTGTTAATAAGCCTTTTTTGTCCGTAATTAAATCTAAAAATAATTTATAATCTTCTACGGAAGAGACACATAATACATCTGCAAAATTCTTAGCGGCAGCACGTATTAATGAAATGCCTCCAATATCAATTTTCTCGATAATATCTTGATGTGAAGCGCCAGAAGCAACTGTTTTTTCAAAAGGATAAAGATCTACAATAACCACATCTATTTGTGGGATATCAAAGTCTTTCATTTCCTTAATATCTCCGTCGTGGTTTTGTCTGTTTAAAATCCCGCCAAATACTTTTGGGTGAAGCGTTTTTACACGACCACCTAAAATAGAAGGATAAGATGTTACATCTTCTACTGGAACTACTTTGATACCTAAATCGTTAATGAATTTTTCGGTTCCTCCAGTTGAATAAATTATTACGCCTTGCGCATCTAATTCTCTTACTATTGGCTCTAATCCGTCTTTAGAAAAAACAGATATTAATGCAGATTTAATTTGTTTTGGATTGCTCATTATCGATATATTAATAAGCGTGTAAATTTATGTATTCTAATTGTAATTAGTTACAATTAAATAACTTTTTTTATTCATTTAAAGTTGTTGTTTTTTGATAACGTATTAAAACAGAAAATCCAGCTAAATAATATGCTGGGTTTTCTGTTTTATTTTAATCTTGATTTATAATAGTGTAGCAACTTTAGCACATACAAACTCTAAAAAATCTTCGTCAGCTTTTGTAAATGGATCTACTGTGTTAGAATCTATATCTATTTGACCTAAGTTTTCTCCATTAACAAATATCGGAATTACTATTTCGGCTTTCACTGTTATACTACAAGCAATATAATTGTCTTGTGCCTTAACATCTGGAACTACAAAATTAGCATTGCTTTCTGCTACTTGTCCACAAATACCTTTTCCAAAAGGAATAATTATATGATCTGTTGGTTCACCAACATAAGGTCCCAGTTTAAGTTCGTTTTTATTTCCGTTTTTAAAATAAAAGCCAACCCAATTGTAATAATCTATATTAGATTTTAATAATTTGCAAATGGATTTTAATTTCTCATCTCTTGTAGAAGGCTGATTTATAATAGTTTCAACTTGAGGTTTTAAGTTTTCTAAAGTCATCTTTCTTTTTTTTACAAAACTATTCAAAAAAGCTGTAATTTAGATGCGTAAAATAATAAAATATTGGACTCACTTTTAAAAACATATAAACCTGTATTACAATTTATTGCCACGTTTTTAGGGGTTTATTTTGTATTGACATTAAGTTATAAGTTTTATTTAGATTTTTCAGATGGTTCACATTTTTTTCCTGATTATTTTTCAAATTTAGTAGGTAGGCAAACAGTTAGCTTACTTAACTCTATTGGTTATACTGCAGCAATATTACCTGATGGACTTAATCCTATATTGAATTTAAGTTTACAAGGTGAAAACATAGCCTTTATAGCAGAAGGTTGTAATGGTGTTTCTATAATAATTCTATTTATATCTTTTATAGTTGCGTTTGCAGATAAATTTAAAACTACTTTTTTGTATATTTTAGTAGGTAGTGTTTTAATTTATGTTGTAAACTTAATTAGGATAGTAATTATTGCAATAGCTATATATAAATATCCATCACATCAAGAAATGCTTCATGGTGTAATTTTTCCAGGCTTAATTTATAGTATGGTTTTTATTCTTTGGATGTTTTGGGTAAGAAGATTTAATAAAAACAGAATAGATGTATAAATATAGAAAGTATATTTGTATTTCGGTGTTGTTTTTTTTGCTAATATTAATTCGTTTTTTTGAAGATGAATTATTTTACGATCCTTATTTGTTGTTTTTTAAAAATGATTACTTGACCTTAGATTCTCCAAGACGTGAAGTAGCTAAACTGGTCTTATCTACAACGTTACGTTATGTTTTAAACTCTTTAATATCTATAGCTGTTTTGTATCAATTCTTTAAAGATAAGACTATTGTTAAATTTTCTAGTTACATCTATATATCTGGCTATCTCGTTTTTATGATGTTATTTTTGTATTTTGTGTTAAATCCAAATCAGGAAGACTATTATTTGTTTTTTAACGTGAGACGATTTTTAATACAACCACTAATTTTGTTATTATTATTGCCAGCATTCTATTATAACAGATTGCAGAGGTAAGCGTTAATTAAGTATTAATTAACCTATTAAAAACTTAAAATTGTTTACTTTTGTATTATGTTAAAACTAGTTTTACATAAAGCATTTACATCTCTACTAGCATTTTTGGTGTTGTTTTCAACCTTTTCTTTAACGGTTGAAAAGCATTTTTGTGGATCTAATCTAGTAGATGTTGCTGTTTTTACTTCTGTAAAAAAATGTGGAGATTATATTGAAAAATCTTCATCTAATAAATCGGAACTAACAAAGAAATCTTGCTGTAAAGACGAATTTCAAGTTTTTTCTGGTCAAAATCAATTAGATATTAAATCACCTCTAGATATAAGTGCTTTTAACAAGCAATTTGTTGCAGCTTTTTTAGTAACATATTCTAATTTATATAAAAGTCTTCCAAAAATAACAATTCCTAATCTGTATTATAATACACCAGATTTGGTAATTGATATTCAAGTTATAGATCAAGTGTTTTTAATTTGATTTGTTGTTTTTAGTTGAAAAACTTCAAATAATTAAATTTAATTAAAACACATATTATGACATTTACATATAACATATCAGGTATGACCTGTGGTGGCTGTAAAGCATCTGTTGAAAAACAGTTGAATGCTTTAAGTCAAATTGAATCTGCACTTGTAGATTTAGAATTAAATTCTGTAAGCATAAATGCTTCAAGAGAACTATCTGTTGAAGAATTGCAAAAAGCGTTACTAGAAAAATTCACAATAACAAAATCACCAGTTTTCAAAATTGAAGCAGAAGAGAAATCAGACTTAAAACAGCTTTTTCCTCTTTTTCTAATATTCTTATACATCACCGTAGCAGCATTATTTTTAAATCTTAACACCTTTAAGATTGATGCATTTATGTTCGATTTTATGGGATTGTTTTATATCGTTTTTAGCTTTTTTAAATTTTTAGATTATCAAGGATTTCCAAAAAGCTTTAAAATGTACGATCCTTTAGCGAAAAAAATACCATTCTACGCTTGGATTTATCCATTTATTGAAGCAGCTTTAGGAATCTTGTTTTTAACACGAATAGAAATCACTTTGGCTTTAATTATAACACTAATAGTTTTAGGAATAACAACCGTTGGTGTAACTAATTCTTTACTAAATAAAAGCAAAATTCAATGTGCTTGTTTAGGTACGGCTTTAAAATTACCAATGACTAAAGCGACCTTTATAGAAAATTCTATAATGCTAATTATGGCGATTTTTATGTTAGTTAAAATCTATAATTAATATGAAAAAGCTATTATTAATACTGCTAATGTTACCAAGTGTAATATTAGCGCAAAACAAGTTGTCTGGCCAAATTTTAGAAGCTAATACAAATAACCAACCATTGGCATCAGCAAATGTGTATTGGTTAGGTACTGAAGTTGGAACCGTAACCGATTTTGATGGAAACTTTAGTCTTGAATATAAATCAGAATATAAGAAATTAGTAATAAGTTACGTTGGTTTTAAAACAGATACATTAAGTGTTTCTTCTAATAAGTTTATAAAACATAGCTTAAGTTCAACAAGTGGATTAGAGGAAGTTGTTATAAGTGCTAGAAACAAAACGGCTTCAGTTTCTTATGTAACAGCAGAAAATACATTATTTGTATCTAGCGAAGAATTGCTAAAAGCAGCTTGTTGTAACCTTTCCGAAAGTTTTGAAACTAATCCTTCTATAGATGTCAATTTCGCTGATGCAGTTTCTGGAACCAAACAAATTAAAATGCTAGGCTTAACTAGTCCATATATTTTAATAGCAACAGAAAATATTCCAACAGTTCGTGGTGCATCTCAAGCTTACGGAATGAGTTTTATACCTGGAACTTGGGTAGAAAGTATCCAGATTACAAAAGGTGCTGGAAGTGTAGTAAATGGTTACGAAAGTATTGCGGGGCAAATTAATGCTGAATTAGTAAAACCTACAACAGATAATGCATTCTTCGTTAATTTGTTTGCTGCAGCAAGCGAACGTATAGAGTTAAATACACACTTTAACACTAAGGTTTCAGAGAAGTGGAGTACCGGACTGTATTTACACGGTAATACACATCAAAAAAAACACGATGTAAACGACGATGGTTTTTTAGATATGCCGTTTTACAATCAATTTAATATAATGAACCGTTGGCAATATGTTAATCCAGAAAAAGGTTGGGTTAGTTTTATTAATGTGAATTTTTTAAAAGACGAAAAACAATCGGGACAGGTTAATTTTGATCCAGATGTTCATAAAGGTGGAACAGAATTTTGGGGAAGCGAAATTGATACAGATAGATTTAGTGTAGCGACCAAATTAGGTTATGTGAATCCAGAATTACCTTGGCGAAGTGTTGGATTTCAAACCGCTTATAGTTATCATAAACAAGAGTCTTACTTTGGTTTGAATATATATAATATTGAACAGAAAAGTGTCTATTCTAATTTGATTTATAATTCTATAATAAGCGATTCTAGACATAAAATTAAAACAGGATTAAGTTACACGTTAGATACTTATAAGGAAACAGTTTCAACTGATTTTTATTCAAGAAATGAGTATGATTTTGGAGGTTTCTTTGAATATGCTTTTAATAATTTAGATAAGCTTAATATTACCGCAGGAATTAGAATAGATTACAATAATTTATTAGGGACATTTATAACACCAAGATTACACGCTAAATATTCGCCTTGGGAAAAATCAGCTTTAAGATTAAGTGTTGGTAGAGGAAAACGAAGTGCTAATGTTTTTGCCGAAAATCAAAATATGTTTTCAAGCTCAAGAGCTATTTCTATTACGAATTCTAATGGACCTGTTTATGGATTAGATCCAGAGATTGCTTGGAATTATGGTGTGTCTTATTTGCAAGGCTTTAATTTATTTGGAAGAAAAGGAGATGTGACTTTAGATTATTACATCACTAATTTTAAAAATCAAGTGGTTGTAGATTACGAAAATCCACAGCAAGTTAGTTTCTACAATTTAGACGGAAAAAGTTTTGCTAAAAGTTTTCAACTTGAAACCAGCTATAGTCCATTTGCTCGTTTTAATTTAAAGTTTGCTTATAAAAATTATGATGTTCAAACCGATTACAAATCGGGTCAGTTAGAGAAAGCCTTAACACCAAAACATCGTTTTTTTGCTAATACTTCTTATGAAACACATAAAGAAGAAGGTGGCGCAAAACAATGGAAGTTTGATGCTACATTTAATTGGTTAGGAGAACAACGCTTTTATTCAACTAAAACAAATCCTTTAGCATATCAATTACCAGAATATTCACCAACAGTTTCTACATTAAATATACAAGTCACTAAGGTGTTTACAAGCGCTTTTGAGGTTTATGTTGGAGGAGAAAATATAACAAACGTTAGACAAAATAATCCTATATTAGATGCAGAAAACCCTTTTGGCTCAAATTTTGATTCTAATTTTGTGTACGGTCCAGTTTTTGGAAGTAACTATTATGCAGGCTTAAGATATAAAATAAAGTAAAAAGAAGTTTGTCTGTTTTGATGCAGTAGAGAACTGCTTTATAATAGAAATCAAGTTTGAGTAGTCAAGCTTATTAAATATTGAAACCATATCAAAATAACTAAAATTAAAACTAAAATTATGAAAAAAATATTAACATTTGCACTCTTATTAATGGCGACAGTAGCATTTGCTCAAAATAAAAATGCGAAAACAACTTTAGAAGTTGATGGTGTTTGTGGAATGTGTAAAGCACGTATAGAAAAAGCAGCTATTAAAACCAAAGGCGTAAAAAGTGCACTTTGGAGTGTTGAAACACACAAGCTAAGTTTAATTTTTAATGAAGAAAAAACCACGGTAAAAGCAATAGTTAAAAATATTACTGCAGCTGGACACGATACTAAAGAACTAAAAGCAACAGACGAAGCTTACTCAAAAGTTCATCCATGTTGTAAATACAGAGATGAAGAAATCATTGATGAGCATAAATAATTTGTATGTTTGTTTTTTAACTTTAAAATAAAAATATATGCGATTATTATTCTTTTTTTTATTTCTTTTTGTAAATATATCTATTTCTCAAAATGATTATACTATCTCAATAGATGGCAAAACTTATGATTTTTCTATTAATGAGGAGTAGAGTTTTGTAGTTAATGGACAAAACGTTAAAATTAAAGTAGCAATAAAAGATACGATAGTTTTTAAAAAAGGCTTTCTTTCTTTTAAACATTCAAGTAAGAATCCAATTGCTGAAACGAAACTTGATGAAGATATTAATCAATACATCATGATGACTGCTGGAGGAACTGGTGTTATACTTCAAAAATATGATAATTTTGATCCTTCTATGATGAAAGAGATGATGCTATCTGAGTTAACTAAAGAAAGTGTTAATTATGGTTACAAATTAGTTCGAGAAGATTACAAGAGGAAATTAGATTCAGGTCAAGAAGTAAATGTCTTAAGAGCTGTTTTGGAATATAAAGGAGAATATGAATATTATGAGGTTTCTACTTCTTCTAAGAAAGACGAAGGTATTTTGATTGCTACAATGATTACTGTTGATGAGTTTGATGATGGAGGAAAAGAGATGATCGAATTGTTTTGGAAAACTCTAAATATTTTATAATATAACATTATTAGCAAAAAAACCGCCAAACTATATTTAGTTTGGCGGTTTTTAATTATTATGAATTTAGGATTACATCATACCTGGCATTCCTCCGCCCATAGGTGGCATTCCTGCTCCAGCAGATTCTTCTTTAATATCTACTAATGCACATTCTGTAGTTAAGATCATTCCAGCAACAGAAGCAGCATTTTCTAATGCAATTCTAGTTACTTTTTTAGGGTCTATAATTCCAGCTTTAAGCATATCTACATATTGTTCAGTTTTAGCATCGTAACCAAAGTCTTTTTTACCTTCCATTACTTTGTTTACTACAACGCTACCTTCTCCACCAGCATTTTCAACAATAGTTCTTAGAGGCGACTCAATAGCACGAGCAATAATTTGCACACCTGTAGTTTCGTCTAAATTTTCTGTAGCTAATTTTTCTAATACTTTTTTAGCACGAACTAAAGCAACGCCTCCACCAGCAACAATACCTTCTTCTACAGCTGCACGAGTTGCGTGTAAAGCATCGTCTACACGATCTTTTTTCTCTTTCATTTCAACTTCAGAAGCAGCACCAACATAAAGAACAGCAACTCCACCAGCTAATTTAGCTAAACGTTCTTGAAGTTTTTCTTTATCGTAATCGCTTGTAGTTGTTTCAATTTGAGACTTAATTTGGTTGACTCTGTTTTTAATTAAATCAGCATCTCCAGCACCATTTACTAGTGTTGTGTTGTCTTTGTCTATAGAAACTCGTTCTGCAGTACCTAACATTTCAATAGTTGCATTTTCTAAAGTAAATCCTCTTTCTTCAGAAATTACAGTTCCACCAGTTAATATAGCAATATCTTCTAGCATTGCTTTACGTCTGTCTCCAAAACCAGGAGCTTTAACGGCTGCAATTTTTAAAGAACCACGTAATTTATTTACTACTAAAGTTGCTAATGCTTCACCATCAACATCTTCTGCAATAATTAATAAAGGCTTACCTGTTTGAGCAACTGGCTCTAGAACTGGAAGTAAATCCTTCATTGTAGATACTTTTTTATCGTATAATAAGATGTATGGATTCTCTAATTCAGTCACCATTTTTTCACTATCAGTTACAAAGTAAGGCGATAAATAACCTCTGTCAAACTGCATACCTTCTACAACATCTACATATGTGTCTGTTCCTTTTGCTTCTTCAACAGTTATAACACCTTCTTTTCCAACTTTTCCAAAAGCATTAGCAATTAAGTCTCCAATAACTTCATCGTTATTAGCAGAAATAGAGGCTACTTGCTTAATTTTTTCTGAAGAGCTTCCAACTTCTTGTGTTTGTTTTGCTAAATCAGCTACAATTGCAGTAACAGCTTTATCAATACCACGTTTTAAATCCATAGGATTTGCTCCAGCAGCAACGTTACGTAAACCTTCTTTTACGATAGATTGTGCTAAAACAGTAGCGGTTGTTGTTCCGTCTCCAGCTAAATCGTTAGTTTTAGAAGCAACTTCTTTAACCATTTGCGCACCCATATTTTCTAATGGATCCGATAATTCAATTTCTTTAGCCACAGTAACACCATCTTTAGTTACGTGTGGTGCACCAAAACTTTTACTAATAATTACATTACGACCTTTAGGTCCTAAAGTTACTTTTACTGCATTTGCTAATGCATCTACGCCACGTTTTAATCCGTCACGAGCTTCAATATCAAATTTTATGTCTTTTGCCATTTTGTTTGTTTTGCTTTTAGTCTTTAGCGGTTAGCTTTTGACTAAAAATGAGTTGTTAATATTTTCGCTTGAGCGAAAATTGTGATATTTAATTATATTAAGTGCTAATAGCTACTAAATGCTATTCTTAAAGAATCGCCATAATGTCGTCTTCACGCATCATTAAATATTTATTTCCGTCTAATTTTAATTCAGAACCTGCATATTGCCCGTATAAAACAGTATCTCCAACCTTTACAGTTAATGGTTCGTCTTTTTTACCTTTTCCTGCTGCAACTACAGTTCCTTTTAGTTGTTTTTCTTGAGCGCTATCTGGAATAAATAATCCTGAAGCTGTTTTTGTTTCAGCTGGTAATGGGTCTACTAAAACTCTGTCTGCAAGAGGTGTAATGTTTACTTTACTCATTGTGTTATGTTTTAATTTGCGGTTATACAAATAGGTTAATTATCTGTTATAAGATGAAGCTAAAAATGTGCCACGACACTAAGACTGACAAACTTTCATTTTGTGTCATCATAATAGTTTTATTATGATTAATGGATACAAAAAATGCCAACTTTAAAAGTTGGCATTTTGTAATTTATTATGAATAAAGTTTTATTCAGTAACTTCTGTGTCTTTAGCAGGAGTTGCAATTGGAGTTGCTGTATCTGCGGCTGGTGTAGTTGGTAAATTATTAATTGCATCTTCTGTTAATGCTTTAGATTCTGTTACCGTTGTTCCTTTGTTAATTGCAACGTTAGAAAATAAGATTAATGCTAATAATACTGTTGCTAAAGTCCAGGTACTTTTATCTAAAAAGTCTGTTGTTTTTTTAACACCACCTAATTGTTGTGTTCCTCCACCGCCAAAAGACGAAGATAATCCACCACCTTTAGGGTTTTGTACCATTATAACTACTGTTAATAAAAAGGCTACTACTACTATTAAGACTAAAAATATTGCAAACATATTATATTGTGTTATTTTGTATTTGTTTTACTGCTTTAATTTGGTCAGCAAAGAAACCACTTTTTTCTGGATATTTCAAACTTAAAATTTTATAAGATTGAATTGCTTTTTTAAAGTTTTTTTGCTCTAGATAAATTCGTGCTAAAGTTTCAGTCATTAACTCCTCTGGATGAAGCATTTGTGCTTTAGCTAAATTGATATTTGGCTCTAAATTTTTTTTAGGTTTTAATTTTGGGTTTTTAGAAATAAAAGATTCAATTAATTGATTCTTTTTTGCTATTATTGGATTTGTAGTTTTTTTAGAAACGTGTTCTGTTTCTGTGTTAGAACTCTCTATTTTAGTTGTTCTTTCTATAGGTTTTAATTGCGAAAGACTTAACCATTCGCTAAAAGAATGAGTTTCTGAGGTCTTAAAATCTAATGGTTTTCCAATTTGAAGTTTGTCTTCGGGTGATTTTTCTTCTGCTATTATTTTGGTTTCTACCGTATCAGTTATAGTTGTCGTTTTTTCTTCAAACAAATTAGGATTAAGTGTTGCTTTAGAAGCGTTTAATTGTTCTTGGAACTGCTCTTTTTCGTTTTGTGTTTTTTCTGAAATGTCTTCAAAATCAACATCAATATGATATAATTGTTCCGAGTTATGTTTTATGAAATCTGAAATACTGTTTTGATTAAATTCTTGTGTTGTAATAAAATCAAATAAAACACTTCTATCTGATGTATAAGTAGCTGTAGTTTTTAAAGTGTTGTTGTATTTAAAACTATCCTGTTCTTTCAAGCCTTTTAAGTATAAAGCTCTTGCTGATTGAAAGTATGGAAATTCATCAATTATTGCTTTTAGTTCTACAGTTGTAGATTCCAGAATATATTTTGGTTGCTCTAATAGTTGAGAAAATTCTGAATTTGTCATCTTACCAATTTGCAATAGATGCGTTAATAATATCTTGTGTTAAGCGTTCAAAAATTTCTTCGAAAGCAATGTCTTTTTGACTACCAATTAATTGTTCTGCTCCTGCATAATCGTAGAAAAAGGTGAATTTTTGTTCAAAATCGTTTTCTTCTTTCTTTTTATTATAAAAACTAACTTTAACGCTAATAGTTAACCTGTTTTGTGCTGCAGTACTATTTGCTGTTGCGGTAGTAGGTGAGATGCGATACTCTGTAATTTCACCTTCATAAATTAAATCTGCATTAGAATTAACTAAGTTTAAGTTGGTTTGATTAACTAATCTATCTTGTAAGGCAAGAGTAAAATCTCTGTCTAGACCTGGCTCTATAAGTAAGGCGTTATTTTGAAAATAATTAACTTGAAAAGATTCTGCATCTCCAACATCTATTCCTGTAAAAGAGTAAATGCCACAACTTGTAAATGTTGTGCTAATTACTATTAGTAAAAGGTATGTGAGTTTTTTCATTTGTTTTAAAACTAACTTATATTGTTGATGCTAAATTACGATTTCTTTGTTCTGTTTTTTTAAATTTTAACGAAACTATAAATCGAACTGCTTTATTTTACGATATAAAGTACGTTCGCTAATTCCTAATTCTTCAGCAGCCAATTTACGCTTTCCGCTTTGGCGTTCTAAAGATTTTTTGATTAATTCTAATTCTTTATCGTGTAAAGATAGGGTTTCCTCTTCCTCAATTTCTTCAGCAAAATGGTATTTATCCTGACTAACTATTTCTGTTGACGTATTTTCTGTAATAGATAATACTTCTAGTTTGTTTGCTTTTTGTTCTTCAAAATCTAATTCGTCTGCTTCATCTTCTGATCCGTAAATTTTTTCGATTAAACCTTCATTATCTTTTTGAATGTCTTTGGAACTACCATTTTTCATTAGTTCCATAGTTAGCTTTTTTAAATCGTTCAAATCGGCTTTCATATCAAATAAGACCTTGTAAAGTATTTCTCGTTCGCTACTAAAATCGCTTTCAGATTTGGTTTTATTAATAACTGCAGGTAAGTTAGAACTACCTGTAGGTAAATATTCTTTAAGTGTTAAAGCAGAAACGTTACGTTCTTTTTCTAGAACAGAAACCTGCTCGGCAACATTTCTTAATTGTCGAATATTTCCATTAAACCTATAATTTTGAAGCATACTAACTGCATCTTCATTTAACTTAACGGTTGGCATTTTGTATTTAAGTGCAAAATCGCTCGCAAATTTTCTAAATAAGATATGAATGTCTTCTTTGCGTTCTCTAAGTGGTGGCAAATTAATTTCTATAGTACTTAATCTGTAGTATAAATCTTCTCTAAAGCGTTCTTTTTTTATAGCTTCAAACATATTAACATTTGTAGCTGCAACAATACGAACGTCTGTTTTTTGCACCTTAGAAGAACCAACTTTAATAAATTCTCCATTTTCTAAAACACGTAATAAGCGGACTTGAGTTGTAAGTGGTAATTCGCCAACTTCATCTAAAAAAATAGTTCCACCATCGGCAACTTCAAAATAACCTTCTCTAGTATTTGTTGCGCCTGTAAAAGCACCTTTTTCGTGACCAAACAGTTCACTATCTATAGTTCCTTCTGGAATTGCACCACAGTTTACAGCAATGTATTTACCGTGTTTTCTATGTGATAAAGAATGGATTATTTTAGGAATACTTTCTTTTCCAACACCACTTTCTCCTGTAACTAATACAGAAATATCTGTTGGAGCAACCTGCATCGCTTTTTCTAATGCGCGATTTAAGCCTAGACTATTTCCAATTATTCCAAAACGTTGTTTAGTAGCTTGAATAGATTCCATTGTTATTAATTGTTTTTAGAAAAGCCAACAGCTTCACCAATTAAGGTTGCTTTTGTGCAATCTGTTATTTTTACGTTTACAAAATCGCCTACGTTATAATTTTCTTTTGGAAAAACGGCTACAACATTATATTGGCTTCTTCCAGACCAGTGGTTGTTAGATTTTTTAGATTCTCTTTCTACCAAAACTTCAATGGTTTTCCCTACATATTGTTTGGTGCGGAATTCGCTATGTTCTAATTGTAAGGCAATTATTTCACTTAATCTTCTGCTTTTTATAGTTTCAGGAACATCATCTTCAAACTTACGTTCTGCTAAAGTTCCAGGTCTTTCAGAATAAGAATACATATAACCAAAGTTATATTTTACGTATTCCATTAGGCTTAAAGTATCTTGATGATCTTCTTCGGTTTCGGTTGGGAAACCAGCAATCATATCTTGACTAATTACACAATCTGGAATGATGTTTTTTATGTTATCTATTAAAGTAAAATATTCTTCTCTTGTATGTAAACGATTCATTGCTTTTAAAATACGATTACTTCCACTTTGAACCGGTAAGTGGATATGGTTGCATATATTATCGTATTTAGCCATTGTGTTAATGACCTCTAAATGCATATCCTGCGGATTAGATGTCGAAAAACGAATACGCATTTTTGGAAATGCTTCTGCACATAAACTTAAAAGTTTAGAGAAATCTGTTGCAGTGGCTTTTTGTATGTCGCTTGCTTTATCAAAATCTTTTTTAAGTCCGCCACCATACCAAAGAAAACTGTCTACATTTTGCCCTAAAAGTGTAATTTCTTTATAACCTTTTGATGCTAAATCGTTAATTTCTTCAATAATACTTTGTGGACCTCTACTACGTTCTCTTCCTCGTGTAAAAGGTACTACGCAAAAAGTACACATATTATCACAACCACGTGTAATGCTTACCAAAGCAGATACTCCATTACTTTGTAAACGTACTGGAGAAATATCTCCATAAGTTTCATCTTTAGATAAAATTACATTTATAGCGTCTCTTCCTTCGTTAACTTCTGCTAAAAGATTTGGTAAATCTTTATAAGCATCTGGGCCAACTACTAAATCAACTATTTTTTCTTCGTCAAGAAATTTTTCTTTTAAACGTTCCGCCATACAGCCTAAAACCCCAACTTTCATTTTTGGGTTAATTCGTTTTACTGCATTATATTTTTGTAAACGTTTTCTAACAGTTTGTTCTGCTTTATCTCTAATAGAACACGTATTTACTAACACTAAATCGGCTTCTTCAAGATTGTCTGTAGTGTTGTAGCCTTCATTATCTAAAATAGAAGCCACAATTTCACTATCACTAAAATTCATAGCACAACCATAACTTTCTATAAAAAGTTTTTTTGTGTTTTCTTTTTTAGTCTCTAAAATTAAAGCATCGCCTTGTTTGCTTTCGTCTATTGTCTTTTCCATATAAGTTGTAACTGCTCAACTTGATTTCAAGAAGTATGCAAAGATAGTATTTATTTGTTTATTATGACAAAGTGGCAGTCTTAAAAGTTTTTAAAAATAAGTTACATTTGTGTAACTAACCTTAATTAATATAAATATGATGTTGTTTAATAAGTTACAAGAAAAAATTAATTTGAATCCAACTTTAGATTTTGGAGATATTTTTAGTAAATCTATAGAGTTGTTTAAGAAAAGTTGGACACATGGTTTGATCCTTCAGCTAATTTCAATGGTAATAGTGTTGCCAATTATTATTATCATGTATGTGCCAATAATAATGGCTGTTATAGAGTCTGAAAATGGACAGTTAGATCCAGAAGTCATGAATGGAATGTTTGCAGGTTTTACTGTAGTTTCTTTTCTTTTGTTTTTTGTTGGTATTTTAGTTATTAGTGTTATAGCGCAAGCACTTCAAGCTGGGTTTTTTAGAGTTCTAAAACGTTTGGATCATAATGAATCTGTAAAAACAGCAGATTTGTTTTACTTTCTAAAAGGGCAATATTTAGGACATATTATATCTATAATGTTGGCTTCATTAGTAATTAGTATTATAGCGTTATTACTTTGCGTGTTACCTCTTTATTATGCTGTGGTGCCAATGTCATTTTTTACACTGTTTTTTGCTTTTAATCCTGAGTTGTCTGTAAGCGAGATTGTGAAATTGAGTTTTAGTATTGGAACTAAAAAATGGTTAATTACGTTTGGATTAGTTATCGTAGCATCAATATTATCATCTTTTGTAGGTTTTTTAATGTGTGGTATTGGAATCTTAGTAACGGCTCAATTTGCTTATCACCCAATTTATTTTGTTTACAAAGAAGTTATTGGTTTTAAAGAGAATGAACCACTCGATGGAATTGGAAAAGAATAATTTAATAATATTAAAAAGCCTTGAAATTCAAGGCTTTTTTTATACACTATATGTAAGGTATAGGAATTAAAATTAGGTTGATATATTTTTTTTCATATACCTTTGCACTCATAAAAAGTGAAAAATGGCGAAGAATTTAGTAATAGTTGAGTCACCTGCAAAAGCAAAAACAATTGAAAAATTCCTTGGTAAAGACTTTAAAGTCGAATCAAGTTTTGGACATATTGCAGATTTACCATCAAAGGTTTTAGGTGTAGACGTAGAGGATACATTTGATCCAACGTATGAAGTTTCTGCCGATAAAAAAGCATTGGTTAAAAAACTAAAGGCTTTAGCTAAAAAAGCTGATATGGTTTGGTTAGCAAGTGATGAGGATCGAGAAGGAGAAGCTATTGCATGGCACTTATCGGAATCTTTAGAGTTAGATAAAGAAAAGACAAAGCGTATTGTTTTTCACGAAATTACAAAATCAGCAATTCAAAAAGCAGTAGAAAACCCAAGAGATATAGATTACGATTTAGTTGATGCACAGCAAGCAAGACGTGTTTTAGATAGAATTGTAGGTTACGAGCTTTCTCCGGTTTTATGGAGAAAGGTGAAAGGTGGCTTGTCTGCAGGAAGAGTTCAGTCTGTTTCTGTCCGTTTAATAGTAGAACGTGAGCGTGAAATTATTGGATTTAATCCTGAAGCATCATATAAAGTCGATGCAGAATTTACTACAAATGACAACTATAGCTTTAAAGCAAGATTGCCAAAAGCATTTAAAAGTAAAAAAGAAGCGTTAACTTTTTTAAATAAAAATGTAGATGCAAAATTTAATATTGGAGATTTAACGCAGAAGCCTGCAAAAAAATCGCCAGCAGCACCATTTACAACATCAACATTACAACAAGAAGCATCAAGAAAATTATATTTTTCGGTAAGTAAAACCATGACAATGGCTCAGCGTTTGTACGAAGCCGGTTTAATTACATATATGAGAACGGATAGTGTTAATTTATCCGATGAAGCAAGAAAAGGAGCTGAAAAAGAAATTATTTCTGCTTACGGAAATGAGTTCGCGCAAGAGCGTAATTATAAAGGAAAATCTAAAGGCGCACAAGAAGCTCACGAAGCTATTAGACCAACAGATTTTAAAACACATTCAGTAGATATAGATCGTGATCAAGCTAGATTGTACGATTTAATTTGGAAACGTGCTATTGCATCTCAAATGAGCGATGCTAAGTTAGAACGTACTAATGTTAAAATTGAAGCAAATTCACATAATGAAACCTTTACAGCTAATGGAGAGGTTATTAAATTTGAAGGATTCTTAAAAGTATATCTTGAAGGTACAGACGATGAAGATGTAGAGCAAGAAGGTATGTTGCCAGCAATGAAAGTTGGAGAAGCACTTCAGAATAAATATATTACAGCAACAGAGCGTTTTTCTAGAGCGCCATATAGATATACTGAAGCATCTTTAGTTAAGAAATTAGAAGAATTAGGTATAGGTAGACCATCTACATATGCACCAACAATTTCCACAATCCAGAATAGGAATTATGTCGAAAAAGGAACTATAGATGGAGTAGAGCGCGAGTATACTCAATTAGTTTTAGATGAAGGTTCTGTTAAAGATAATTTGTTGTCTGAAAAAGTAGGTTCTGATAAAGGTAAATTAGTGCCAACAGATATTGGAATGATTGTAACAGACTTTTTAGTTAATCATTTTGAAAGCGTATTAGATTATAATTTTACGGCTAAAGTTGAAGATCAGTTTGACGATATTGCTGAAGGAAAACAAGATTGGAAAAAGATGATGAAATCTTTTTACGACAAGTTTCATCCAGTAGTTGAAGATGTTCGTGAAAATGCAGATCGTGAATCAGGAGAACGTATTTTAGGAGAAGATCCAAAAACAGGAAAGCAAGTTAGTGTGCGTTTAGGGAAGTTTGGACCAATGGTTCAAAAAGGAACTGTAGATGATGAGGAGAAACCAACTTTTGCCAGCTTAGGAAAAGATCAACAATTAACAACGATAACTTTTGAAGAAGCAATGGATTTATTTCAGTTGCCAAAAACTTTAGGAGAATATAGAGGTGAAATTATTGAGGTAAATAATGGTCGATTTGGACCTTATGTTAAATACGGCAAAAAGTTTATCTCTTTAGCGCCAGGACAAGAGCCATTAGATCTTGAAATGGATGATGCTATAGAATTGATAAAAGAAAAAGAAATAGCAGATGCGCCAATTTACGACTATAAAGGTCATGGAGTAACCAAAGGAAAAGGACGTTTTGGACCATTCATTAAATGGAATGATTTGTTTATAAATGTGAATAAAAAATACGATTGGGATACATTGTCTAACTCAGATATTGAAGAATTAGTAGATGCTAAAATTCAAAAAGAAATAGATAAAGTTGTTCATAACTGGGAAGAAGAAGGTATTCGTGTAGAAAAAGCACGTTGGGGAAGGCACAACATACTAAAAGGTAAAACCAAAATTGAACTACCAAAAACTGTTGATGCAGCTGCCTTAACACTTGAAGAGGTTCAAGGTATTATCGAAAAAAATGCACCTAAAAAGAAAGCAGCAACAAAAAAGAAGCCTGCCGCTAAAAAGAAAGCTGTAGCTAAGAAGCCCGCAGCAAAGAAAAAACAGTAGCTAAAAAGAAATAATTAAGATTTTTTTATATATTTTGCTAATGTAATGCAGTAATTAAATTTATGAATTTTAGTTTTTTATCACCAATATCCAATGCAGTTCTTGAGATTATTCAAGATTTGTCTGTGCACGCTATTGGTTCAAAGGTTAGAATTCATTCGGAAAAAGCAGGTTTGCCAAATTTAGATGGTGTTTCTGTGGCTATAATTGGTGTTTTAGAGCAGCGAAATAGTTCTATTCCAGATGCAGATTTACATTTTGAGAACGTTAGAAAATCTTTTTATAATTTATTTCCTGGAAGCTGGAATACAACCATAGCAGACTTGGGTGATTTAAAACCTGGGGAAACCGTAGAAGATACTTATTTTGCTTTAAAAGAGACTTTAAGTGTTTTGATTGGTAAAAAAATTATTCCTATTATTTTAGGTGGAAGTCAAGATTTAACTTACGCTAATTATAGAGCTTATGATGCTTTGATGCCAATGGTAAATGTGGTAAATGTAGATTCTAATTTTGATCTTGGAGATGCCTCAAAGCCTATATCAGATAGAAGTTTTGTTGGGAAAATAATATTAGAAGAACCTTATAACTTATTTAATTATGCAGCTATAGGTTACCAAACCTACTTTAATTCTCAAGAAGAAATAGATCTTATTAAAAAGTTGTATTTTGAAGCTTATAGATTAGGAGATGTTTCTAATAATATAAGGTTGGTTGAACCTGTAATGCGAGATGCTAATTTAGTAACAGTGGATTTAAACGCTGTAAAAGCATCAGAAGTTAGTGTGTCTCAACAAGTTTCCCCTAATGGGTTTGATGGGAAAGAAATTTGTGCAATAGCACGTTATGCAGGTATAAGTAATAAGTTGTCTTCTTTTGGTATTTATAATTATAAAGTGTCAATTAACGATTCTGCTACATCTATGTTATTAGCTCAAATGTTGTGGTATTTTATAGAAGGCTTGAATGGAAGGGTTAAGGATGATGATTTTTCAAAAGATCAAAATTTTCAAAAATTTATAACTTTAGTAGAAGATCAAGAGCTTATTTTTTATAAGAGTTTAATTACAAACCGTTGGTGGGTAGAAATCCCTTTTTTATCAACTGTTAACAATAAGTTAAAAAAACACACGTTATTACCTTGTACATTACAAGATTATAAAGACGCTTGTAATAACATTATTCCAGAGCGATGGTATAAAGCATTTCAAAAAAACAGCATTTAAATTAAGAATTCTTTAACAGAAACGTTATCTTTCGGTATGATGTTTAATTTTATCGATTAAATGAAGAATATATTAATAAAAAGTTGCTTTTAAATAAATAATTAAATATGTTTACGCTCTTAATTTTTGAGAAGCATATAATTTAACCTCAGAGTTTTTATATAATTATGAAGAAGTTTGTATTAATAACAGCAGTTTTTGCATTTTTAGTAAGTTGTAGTTCAGGAGATAAAGGACAACTTGTTGGTGTAAAAGGAAAAAAATGGCATCCAGAAAAGCCTTACGGAATGACTTTAGTTCCAGGAGGTTCTTTTATAATGGGTAAAGCAGATGATGATTTAGCAGGTGTGCAAGATGCTCCAGCTAAAACAGTAACTGTTAGAGCTTTTTATATGGATGAAACTGAAATCACTAATAGTGAGTATAGCCAGTTCATTGAAAATGTTAGAGATTCTGTCATTAGAACTGAGTTAGCTGAGATGGCTGATGTGGAAGGTAAAACTCCAGGTTCTGACGATATTGGTGAGTTTGCTTATAAGGGTTCAGATGAATCTGAAGAGTTAACACCATACCAAGAATACATGCGTGATAACTATGGGAACGATCAAAAAATGTTAAACTACGATGTAGATTTAATTTTTGAAACTTCAGAGTATCCAGATGTTTTATATGCAGAGGTTATGGACGGAATGTATATTCCTTTAGAGGAGTCTTATAACGGACAACGTACTTGGGATGTTAAAAAGTTCGTTTTTGAATATTCTTATATGGATATTGAGAAGGCAGCCCGTGATAAGAAATTATCTCGATCAGATGTTATGATTAGAGAAGAGGTACAGATTTATCCTGATACTACAGCTTGGATTCGTGATTTTGCATATTCTTATAATGAGCCAATGCATAATGATTATTTCTGGCACGCCGCTTATGGAGATTATCCAGTAGTTGGTATTTCTTGGACTCAGGCAAAAGCTTTTTGCCAATGGAGAACAAAATATCATAATGATTATAGAAAAACAAAAAAAATACACGCTGTAGGTCGTTACCGTTTACCTAATGAAGCAGAATGGGAATATGCTGCCCGTGGTGGTCTTCAGGCTGCAACGTATCCTTGGGGTGGACCTTATGCTAAAAACGATAGAGGTTGTTTTATGGCTAACTTTAAGCCTTTAAGAGGAGATTATGCTGCGGATGGTTTTTTATATACTGTAGAAGCAGATGCGTTTGAACCTAATGATTTTAATTTATATAATATGGCTGGGAATGTTTCTGAATGGGTAAATTCATCTTACGATCCTGCATCTTACGATTTTGCATCTACTATTAATCCAAATGTTAATGATGCAAGTAACCAACGTAAAGTAGTTCGTGGTGGTTCTTGGAAAGATGTTGCTTATTTCTTACAGGTAAGTTCTAGAGATTATGAGTATGCAGATTCTGCAAGAAGTTTTATTGGTTTTAGAACAGTTCAAGATTATATGGGGACAGACATAACTTCAAATAAATAATAAATAGATTAAAGACCTATTTAAAACAATAACTATTAATTAACTTAACAACTAAAAATTTAAAAATTATGGCACAAGTAAGTACGTACAAAAAAGCAATGGGTTACCTTTATGGTATTGGAGCATCAGTAGTAATATTAGGAGCATTATTTAAATTAATGCACTGGCCAGGAGCATCTTTTATGTTAATTGTAGGTTTAGGAGCTGAAGCATTAATTTTCTTCGCATCTGCATTCGAAAAACAAGAAGGAGAATTAGATTGGTCTCTAGTATATCCAGAATTAGCAGGAGGACAAACGCTAGGTAAAAAAGGAAAAGAAGAGCCAAAAGATGCTGAAGGTTTATTATCTAAAAAATTAGACAACTTATTAAAAGATGCTAAAATAGATGGTGAGTTAATGGCTAGTTTAGGTAATAGCATTAAAAACTTTGAAGGAGCAGCTAAAGGAATCTCTCCAACGGTAGATTCTATGGCGGCAACTAAAAAATATGGTGAAGAAATGTCTATTGCAGCTGCACAAATGGAGTCTTTAAATTCTTTATATAAAGTACAAATGGAATCTGCATCTAAGCAAGCTTCTATTAATGCTGAAACTGTTGAGAACGCAGGTAAATTAAAAGAACAAATGCAATCATTAGCATCTAACTTATCTTCTTTAAATGGAGTATATGGTGGAATGTTAACAGCAATGAACAAAAAATAATTAGTTTACTAATTTAATATTTATTAACTAAAAAAAACTAATTTTTATGGGAGGTGCTAAAGAAACCCCAAGACAGAAAATGATAAGCTTAATGTATTTAGTTCTAATAGCAATGTTAGCATTAAATATGTCTAAAGAAGTTCTTTCTGCTTTTGGATTAATGGACGAAAAGTTCGAAAATGCAAATGCTTTAATATCAGATAATAATTCTAAGACCTTAGCTTCGTTAGTGTCTAAAGGAGAAGAGAAGCCAAAAGAATTTGCTTTAGCTGCTGATAAAGCAAAACAAATTACAACGATTTCTAAAAAATTTGATACTTATATCGCTAGTGTTAAAGCTGAGATTTTAAAAGGTGGAGAATTTGAAATTGATCCAGATACAGGGAAACTTCCTTTTGATACTATGGATAAAGGTGATTTTATCGATGAACTATGGTTTACTGGTGATAAGCTAAGTAAAAAAGGTCAAGCTGTAATGGAAACTATCAATAAGTATAAAGCTGACATTAAATCTGTAGTAGGTAATGATGTTAAGTATACTATTGCTTTAGAAAATTTTGATAAAAAATTTAATACCGAAAGTATTAAAGCAAAAGATGGTGCTAACAAATTATGGTTAGACTATCATTTTAAAGGTTTTCCAGCTATTGCATCTATAACAAAATTAACTGCAATGCAGAATGATGTTAAAACAACTGAAGCTAATATGTTTAATTTGTTTTTAGGAAACACTTTAGATTCAGCAGTATCTTTAAAAAACTATCAAGCTATTGTTTTAGCTGATAAGTCTGCATTTTTTGCAGGTGAAAAATTTCAAGGTAAAGTTGTTTTAGGTAAATATGCAGATGTTACTCCAACTAAATTAATGGTTAATGGTCAAGAAATTGATTTATCTAAAGCTATTGATTCTACAGGAGCTGCTCGTTTAGACTTTAATGTTGGTAACGTAGGAGAACAAAAAATTGATGGTGAATTTACTTTCTTAGAAGATGGTAAGCCATTACCAATTAAAATTGTTGGAAACTATGTTGTTGTACCAAGACCAAATTCTGCTACAATTTCTGCTGATAAAATGAATGTTGTTTATAGAGGTTTACAAAACCCAATGACTATTTCTTTTGCTGGTGTTCCAGACAATAAAGTATCTGCTTCAGGTTCAGGATTAAAGAAAACAACAGGTCAAGGAAAGTATGTAGTAACACCAGGATCTGGTAGAGAACTTAAAATTAATGTTTCTGCTACTTTAGACGATGGTTCTAAAGCTTCTGATAGTCAAGTATTCCGTATTAAGGATATACCTAAGCCTACAGGAACTTTTAACGGTCAAATGGATACTGCTAAATTACCAAGAAGTAATGTTGAAATTGGTAGAGTAGGAGCTTTATTACCTGACTTTGTTTTCGATTTGGACTTACAAGTAACTAGCTTTAAATTTAAAGTGCCAGGACAAGCTACTATTAATTGTAATGGTACACGTTTAAGTGGTACTGCTAAAGCTGCTTTAAGAAAAGCAAAAAGAGGATCAACGGTACAATTCTTTGATATTAAAGCTAAGATTAAAGGAAATAGCATTAAATTAAAAGGTGTTTCTCCAGTAATTATAGAATTGACTAACTAATAAAAATCAACCATCTGATTCTTATTAATTTATAAAAAATCAAAACAGATGAATTTAAAATCATTATTATTAACTGCTTTAGTTTCAGTTTCATCTTTTGGAATTGCGCAATCAAACTTATTGAATGCGACTAATCCAGATCAAATTGGTGTAAAAACTGAAGAGCAAAAAGCATTAGACAACGATCATCCTTTAGAGTATGGTTATGTTGGGGATAGAGATATACTTTTTTCAAGAATGGTTTGGGAAAAGGTAGTTTTGGATGAACGTGTAAACTTTCCTCTATATTATCCTATAGACACTAATAATATTGGTAGTGATAGACGTAGTTTGTTTGATGTTCTTATGAAAAATGTTACCAACGGAACAATCGAAAATATTTATACTGATTCTTACTTTACAGGAAAGAAGAGTATGAAAGATTTAGGTCAGCAAATGGTTGATATAGATACTTTAGATGTTGGTTACGATCAATTAAATCAAGATGGATATATTGATCCAGAGTATATTACTAAGACAGAAATTCAATCTGCTAATGTTACTGCATATCATATGAAGGGAACTTGGTATTTTGACAAGCGTCAAGGTGAATTAAAGTATAGATTAATTGCTTTGGCTCCAGCAGCTGCTGATGTTAACTTTATTAACTCTGAAGATCAAGAAAACAAAAATCCAATTCCTTTGTTTTGGGTATTCTATCCAGATGTTAGAGATATTTTACATGAAGCTAAAACGTATAACACTAAAAATAGTGCAATGCCTTTTTCTTTTGATCATGTCTTAAATTCTAGACGTTTTAATGGTATAGCTTACAAAGAAGAAAATGTTTATGGAGATAGATCTATTAATGAGTATATCCCAGAAAATTCTTTAATGCAATTATTAGAATCAGAACGCATAAAAGAGAAGATTAGAAACTTCGAATTAGATATGTGGCAATTTTAATTATTGCTTAACTATAAAAAAAAAGGGTTCACAGAAATGTGATCCCTTTTTTTATTCTTTACTATTAATAGACAAGCTCTATTTTATTCTATTTCTTATAATGGATAATCGAATTCTATATTATATGTTTTCCTCTTGTATGAGAGAATCCAAGTTGTTATAATAAGTAATCACAAATACAGTTTTTTGTTTTATATGACTATCTGTATTTTACATATTTTATGTTAGTTAGTCTACATTTTAAATAAATACAGTTATTATATTATCTAATTAATTGTTGTGTTTACGCTTAATCGAGTTTGTAATGATTTGATAGAGGAGTTTTTTTATATAAAACAATAAATTGACTATAGATTAGTCTTCAAGCTAAATATTAAAAATTTTAAGACAATAGTATGTGTTTTGAATTAATTTATAACCCAATTCAATTGATTGTAAATTATAAATATAAAAAAAACCTAAACATCTTTGTCTAGGCTTTTTTATGAGTAGCTATTGTTGTTTAGTCTTAATTACTACCTTCTGGTAATTGTTGAGTAAATATATATGTTCCTGTTGGTGGTCCGCCAAAAAACGTATTACTCGGATTATTAAAAATGTTATCACTTATAATTGACACATCATTTGATGCTCCTAAAAACCTAGTAATCCCATCCATATTAACATCTGTATTACTATAACCTAAAGAACTATAAGTACCAACTGGTGGTCCGCCAAAGAAAGTATTAAGAGGATCGTTAAATACATAAGAACTAATTGCTGGTATGTCTGAAAGAGCTCCTAAGTAATTTATTTGTCCATCTCCGTTAGAATCACCTGACCATAACGCTAAACTACCATTTTCTAATTCTTTTTGTGCATCAGTTCCAAAGTTTAATGTACTAGTTGTTGTTAAGTCTAAACTAGTTGTTTTTCTCGATAAGGCAATAGTAGTGTTTGACATAACTGCTAAATGATTTCGGTGTTTTACAACGGTATAATATGCTTTTCCAGGAATTTCAAAACCAAGACTACTTACACCATCTATATCAACAACATCTCCATCTCTTTGTAATAAAGCAGATCTTGAGGTTATTATTGACGTATTATCTGTCGCATCTCTTAACTCAATCCAAACCCAATCAACTATTGCATTTGCTCCAGTAGTACTTAAAACACTTGTTTCTGTGCTAATAGTGTCGCTATAAGGACTTTGCATAGGTATTAAATTTAAGCTCCTTAAATCATCTCTCATTAAGTCTTCTTCTCCTGTAACAGGATTTGTAGCTGCACCTTGTAGAATCATTTTTATAGAGATGTCCGCTTTTTTCAAAATTTCATCTAATGCAAATTCAACATTGTTCTCTGTAAGTGTTACGTGTGCTTCATTATTATCTGGCATGTACCAGTTTACAAAAGGTGTTTGTGGATTTGTTGTTACAGTATCATCCCAAGGAATATCTCCAGCACCTAAAGTTATATTTTCATTCCAATCAATATTCGCATTTGTATTTAATGCCATTGCACTTACAGATGGAATAAAATTAAAATAATCTGTAGTTAAAGAGCTGAAAAATGCATTAATTGTAGCATCTGCAGTACCAAAACTTGCAGCTAGAGCACCTAAATCAAAAAGACCACCAGGCGCTGCATCAATTCCATTAGAAAAAGATTCCGATTCAGAATCTGTTTCAGCGTTAATATCACAAAAACAAATCCAAGGTGCATCTATCCAAATATCTGCTATTTTTATTGTTTGCCCTGCATTTGCAGTATACCATACATCAAAGTGTGCATCTGTTAATGTGGCTACACCAGGAATAAAGGCATCTAAAACTCGGTCTCCGGGTTCAACATTATCTCCATTTTTATGTTGATAAGGATTGCCTATTCCGCTACCATTAATTAAAGATACATTTCTTGTCGTTTCTGGAAAACCAGAAGTTGTTAATCCATTTATACCGTTAAAAAAAGTATTGCTGTATGGATGTTTTATAGGTAAAGTTAAGTTAGGGTTGAATTCTGCAATTTCTCCATTCGCTAAATGTGGTTCAAAATGATCTGTTAACATCTGTCTTGCAGCAGGTGATTTTAACATACCATCTACTATTGGACGTAAAGAGTCTAAACTAAAATCTCCAACCCAAGTGTCTAAGCCGTATGCCAAGTAATTAAATAAGTTCTGGAAACCAATTGGAACATTTGCTCCAAGGTGTGGAGAGTCAAAAGACATCCATAATCTTGTTTCGTGATCAAATCCAACACTTCCAGGATCTTGTTCCATATAATTTAAAGCATAACGTGTAATTAATCCGCCCATACTTGGACCAATAATTACATTTTCTTCTAAGCCAATTTTTTGACTGTTAATTAGTGTTATAATATCTACAACAGAAAAAGCGTTACGTTCAATAAAATCTGCTCCACCATCCACAACAGTACTTCCTGGGTAATCTAAGGCATCAATTACAGCATCGTTATTAATATCTGTTGACTGAGCAAACGATTGTAAATTTCCGTTTTGAAGTACAAAATAACTAGGGAAATTAATTAAAACAACATCATGATCTTCATCTGCTCTAACTTTATCTGCCAAGTTTTCTGTAACACCATTACTTTCAAAATTTAGTAACGAATAAATACCATCTATAGTTCTTGTATCGCTTGGGTCAAAACCATCCACAATAATAATTGGCTTATCTAGTTCATTATCTGCACCTAAAAACACTTCATATTCTGCTAAACCAGCATGGTTTGTTGCACCGCTATAACCAGATAAATCTGCTATAATACTAGAATTAACTTCTGTTGGAGCTAAAAGTCTTTGGTTAGCTATATCGTTACGAGATTTGGTTACTTTTAATGGCGAAGTTCTGTTAATAACAGTTCCGTTAGATAGGGTTAATTTAAATTGAATTTTTTTGTCGCCAGTTTCTAAGTAATAAACATTTACATAATCATTTATATTAACAACTCTAAAACCTTCATTATCGTTAAAATCTATTTCAATTTTATCAATTGTATTTTTAGTATTGTTAATTAAAAGAGAACCATCAATTAAAAAACTAGTTGTTAATCCTCTTTTATGGGTTGCTAAAGGTGCTATAATTGTAGCTTCTTTTACATCTAAAATTGGTTCTTGAGAAATTCTTCTAATATAATTAGTTTCAATTTTAACTAAACCGTCTTTTAGACTATTAGGTTTTAGTTCTTCAAAATCTAATTGCATAATACCAATTTTAACCGTATTTGCATAACTAACAGGTTGTACCAAGCGTTTTAAATAGTCTAACTGATTAAAACGATTTAATTGATCACTATAACTAAATTCTTTATAGTGTTGTAAAAATGAATATGCGTCATAACTAGTTTGTTTTATACCAATTGACGAAAGCGGACTTTTATTCTGAATAACTAAATCTGTTTTAGCATCTTTGGTATCTAATTGAGAGAAATTTATAGCTTTAAAATTCTGTGAGTAACCAATACTACTAGTGAAAAAGATTAATGTAAGTAAAGTTTTTAATAATGATTTCATTTATTTTAAATTAATTCAACAGATAAATATACTATAAATTATTTAATATGTAATTAGTCTATGTTTTTTTTGCAGATTAGATAATATAGATATGAATATTAACTTGGTTTTTTTGAGTAGCAAAAATTATTTTCGGAAAATTTTGTAAAAAAAAACAGCTCATAAATACGGGCTGTTTTTTAGAAAGTTTTATTATTTTAATTAGTAGTCTTATTTGATTTTTTAGCCACCATAATAATGTCTTCCTCCACCTTCGTTTGCTTTAGCACCAAGACTATTAAATTTCCAACTAAAGTTTAGCATAAAATATTGAGTTAAAACAGTACTCTGTCTGTCTTCAATATAATCTTGAGAGGCAACTCTTGTGGCATTTGTATTTTGATTTAATAAATCGTAAACTTTTAAAGTTACTAGACCTTTATCTTTTAGTATGGCATAAGAAAGTGATGAATTCCAAAACCAAGCACTTTTTTGAAAACCATCTGCAATATTAGTATTGTAGTTGTAATTAATATCGTTTCGCCATTCAAACTTTTTAGGTAAAAAAGTAGCTGTTTCTATTCCTAAATTATGTCTTGTAAATTTTTGATTTTCAAAATTATCAATATCAAAACTAGTGTTATTAAAGCTTATACTGTATCTAGGTTTAAATTCAAATAGTTTAGACCACATAAATTCTAATCCAATACTTGGCTCATAAGATAATGTCCTACTAGCATATTTTACTTCGTTATTAAAGTTTATATTTTTAGAGAAATTACTATTTCCGCCAACTCTAACCCTAATAGATTTTAAAGAATCTAGTTTAAAATTTTTACTATAACTAGCACCTAAATAACCATTGTTATTACCATCAACATTCTCATAAGTTGTTGTTCTTTTTAACGTAGTTGGATCTACAATTGTTTTTGAAACCACATTGTTTTCTATTGCAGTTATACCTGCATAGCTATAAAAGCCAGATTTTTTTGCCCAATCGTAAGAATTAAATCCAAAATAGATGTTATGATTATTAGATGGTTCTAAATTAGGGTTTCCAGTAATGGTGTTTAATGGATTTGAAACATTATCAAAAGCTTGTAATTGAGATAATGCTGGTGGATTATTATTTAAACGATAATTAACATAAACCGATGATTTTTTACTAAATCTATAATTTAGATAAGAGTTAACTTCAAGTGCATTAAAATCGCGTTCTACATTAAATTCGGGTCTTAGTTCATCTTGATTTTCTAAAGTTCTAAACACATAAGTTGCTCCAAGTCTACCAGATAATTTTTCTCCTTTATAACGTAAGCGTAAACCAGGACGACTTTGAGAATCTATGTAGTTAAAATCGGTACTTAAATCCGTATCGAATTGGTCGTACTCATTTGTTGTAATATTTTTATTAAAAGTGCTTTGTCTATTTTCGTTTTTATCTCTATTAAAAGAATAAGTAGCATTTAAAAACCATTTATCTTTTTCCAAAGGAATACTTACTGTTATATCGCTACCAAAGTTTGTGGTTTTATTCTCTTGATCTGTAAATTGATCTCTAGTAATATCAGTAGTAGTACCAAAAAATTGAGTGTTAGAATTTATAAAATCGTCGCCTTCTAATTTTGAAAATTCATTTTCGAAACCAACCTTAATATATGCACCTTTAGCGCCAATTTTTTTGGTTATTTCTAAATCGTTTCCAAATCTGGAAGAGGTGTTTTCTACAAATGAATTTAAAGTAGAAGAGTTAGTTAAATCTCTATCTTCATTAAAAGAATTGTCTTGGCTATTATAAGTTGTTGTCGAATTAGAATAGCTAAATGATGGTTTTATATTTAAGAAAAGTGTTGTGTCTATTTTTACTTCATAATCTAAGTTTGTAGTATGACTATCTGTGTCTGAAATAGATGAAGATTTAGAATCAGAAAAGAAACGAGAATCATTTAAGAACGTTTCTCTTTGCGATGCACTTTCGTTATCCGAATTACTAGTAGAGTAGAAGTAGTCTGCAGAAATATCACTTTTTTCACCAATTTTATCTGCATAATTTAAACCTGCGTTTTTTGATGTTGTTATACCTTGTCCGCCACCAAAAGAACGTCCGCCAATACTAAAAGAACCATTGCTGTTCCAACTAGAACTATTACTTCTTCCAAACATTTTAGAAATTTCGCCAAAACTAAATCCAGGGGAATTTATGTTATTTCCTCCAGCAAGAATACTTATGCGCTGATCGTTATCAAAACGGTTAAACATACCTGCAAATTCCCAGCGTTCATAAGTTCCTGCTCCTGCTGCTACTCGACCAAAAACCCCTTTATTATTTTCTTCCTTTATGGTTAAATTTATGGTTTTGTTTTCTGTATCTCCATCTTCTCCAGAATAAGCTTCGGATTTTGTTTTGGTATCTACAACTTGTATTTTTTCAATAATATCTTTAGTTAAGTTTTTTGTTGTAATAGTTGGGTCATCTCCAAAAAAGGGCTTACCGTTAACCAGTATTTTATTAACTTCTTTTCCATTTATTTTAATCTTTCCTTCAGCATCAATTTCTACGCCAGGTAATTTTTTTAATAAATCTTCAACTGTAGCATCTTTCTTTGTTTTAAAAGATTTTACATTAAATTCTAAAGTATCTTTTTTGATAGTTACAGGTGCAGCCGTTTTAATTACAACTTCATCTAAAGAATTACTTAATTCAAGTGTTAGTTTACCAACATTAATTTCTTTTTTATTAAGTAAGATTTCTTTTTTTAAAGTTTGATAACCAACATAAGACACAAATAGGTTTAGTTTACTTTCAGCAGTTTCGTCTTCTATAATAAAACTTCCGTCAGATTCTGAAATTGTATAAGCAACTAAACTACTATCTTTTTGTTTTTCTACATGTACTGTAGCGGCATCAAGTGGTAGGTTTTCGTCGCTTGATTGCAGCGATCCAAAAATCTTAAAGTCGTTACTTTGACCAAAAGAAATACTTACGCAACAAAGCATAAGTAAGTAAAAAAAGTTTTTCATAATGTTATTGGTTTGTAAGTTAAGATCAATTAAAAGTGGGGTTAATTTAATTGATTAACTAGAGAACGAAATTATCTAGACTTTCTTACATAGTCTGTTAAACAAAAGGTAAAGTTTTGCTATTTTTTTGCATTATAAATAGTTGATTAAAGCCAAATAGGGCTGAATTTATCTAAATTTAGCCCTATTTGTTTAATGTATTGTAGTTTTATTTTTTACGCATATAGATGCTAATTGGTACACCTTTAAAATCGTAAATTTCTCTTAATTTGTTTTCTAAAAACCTTTTATAAGATTCTGCTACATATTGTGGTAAGTTACAGAAAAAAGCAAATTGCGGTTGTGGTGTTGGCAATTGCATAATATATTTAATCTTAACAAACTTACCTTTTAATGCTGGTGGCGGACGATTCTCTATTATAGGAAGTAATGTGTCGTTAAGCTCACTAGTTTTAATTTTTTTAGAACGGTTATTATAAACCTCAACAGCAGTTTCAATAGCTTTGTAAATACGTTGCTTTGTAAGAGTTGACATAAATATAATTGGTACATCTGTAAACGGTTCTAGTTGTTTACGTATGTGTTTTTCATATTCAGTAGTTGTTTTATGATCTTTTTCTACTAAGTCCCATTTGTTAACTAAAACAACAATTCCTTTACGGTTGCGTTGTGCTAGCCAAAATATGTTTTGAACTTGTCCGTCAAAACTTCGCGTAGCATCTACAACTAATAAACACACATCAGAATGTTCTATAGCTCTAACGCTTCGCATTACAGAATAGAATTCTAAATCTTCTCTTACTTTCTTTTTTCTTCTAATTCCTGCAGTATCTACTAAGTTGAAATCAAAACCAAAACGATTGTATTTGGTATCCATAGAATCGCGGGTTGTTCCTGCAATGTCAGTAACAATATATCTTTCTTCTCCAATTAAAGCGTTTATAAAAGAAGATTTTCCTGCATTTGGTCTTCCTACTACAGCAAAACGCGGTAATGGATTTTCTTCTTCTTGTATATCTTCAATTTCAGGTAATGCTTTTACTAAATCATCTAATAAATCTCCAGTACCACTTCCATTAATACTTGCAACATTATAATATTCACCTAAGCCTAAACTGTAAAATTCTACAGCATCTTCAGCACGTTTACCGTTATCAACTTTGTTTACAACTAAAAATACCGGTTTTGATACTTTGCGAAGAAGTTTAGCAACATCTTCGTCCATTCCTGTAACTCCACTTTCTACATCTACCATAAAGATAATGGCATCAGCTTCGTCTATTGCAAGTTCTACTTGTTTGTCTATTTCAGCTTCAAAAATATCGTCAGATCCTTTTACATATCCACCAGTATCAATTAAAGAGAATTCTTTTCCGTTCCAATCACTTTTACCGTAATGTCTATCTCTAGTTACTCCACTTACTGCGTCTACAATGGCTTCGCGACGTTGAATTAAACGGTTAAAAAAAGTCGATTTACCTACATTAGGTCTTCCTACAATTGCTACTATACTACCCATAATTTTATTTTTTATGCATTACATATCCTGTAAGCGATTGCAAAGGTAGTGTTTGTTAATAGAAAAAAATCACTAAATTCACGCTATTATATTTTATATCATGACTTTAGGAGAAGAAATTGTTTTAAGACCACGTTTTAAATTAGATTTAAATGAGCATAATGAAGCTATATTATCTCGCTTTGAAGCTACAGCAAATAATCCAGAGAATTTAGTGGTATCTCGTGTAGATAATCACGTTTTTATTAGAATTCCAAAAAAGGAACAGCACTTTTGGTCGCCACAGTTACATTTAGAGATTATGTCTTTTGATAAAGAAAAAGCTGCATTATCTGGTTTATTTGGGCCAAATCCTACTGTTTGGACAATGTTTATGTTCTTTCATTTTATAATAGCTGTTTTGTTTATTGGTTTTTCCATTTGGGGTTATACTAATTATAAATTAGACAAAGACTTTTTTATACAAGGAACTGCTACGGTATTTATGGTTCTCTTTTGGGTTGTTTTATATGTTGCTGGACGAATGGGTAAAACTGCTGGAAAAGTAGAGATGCAAAAACTACATAAATTTATGGAAGGTATATTAAATAATAAAAGCTCTAAAATTAATTAGAGCTTTTGCATATTGTTTATATTTAGTTTTAGTTGTTATAACCAAAACGTTTTAATTGTCTGTCATTACTTCTCCAATTCTTATTTACTTTAGCATAAAGTTCTAAGTAAATTTGCTTTCCAAAGAATTTTTCTAAATCCTTTCTAGCTTCTACACCAACACGTTTTATTGCTTCGCCTTTATGGCCAATAATAATTCCTTTTTGCGTTTCGCGCTCTACCATAATTACAGCTCGCATACGTATAATGGTTTCTTCTTCAAAAAACTCTTCGCAATCTACTTCAACAGCATAGGGGATTTCTTTTTTGTAATGCATTAAAATTTTCTCACGAATTTTTTCGTTTACAAAAAAACGTTCAGGCTTATCGGTTAGTTGATCTTTAGGGTAGAAGGCAGGAGATTCTGGTAAAAGTTCAATAATTTTATCAAACACTTCTTTTACATTAAATCCTTCTAAAGCAGATATTGGATAGATTAAGGCATTTGGAACTTTTTCTCCCCAAATCTGTACTTGCTCTACTAATTCGTCTTGGTTAGACTTATCAATTTTATTTAAAAGTAATAATACGGGTATTTTAGAATTTGTAATTCTATTAAAAAAAGCTTCGTCTTTTAGCTCTTTCTCACCAATTTCTACCATATATATTAGTAAATCAGCATCATCAAAAGCCGACTTTACAAAATCCATCATAGAAGCTTGTAACTGGTAAGCTGGTTTTATAATTCCTGGCGTATCACTTAATATCACCTGAAAATCTTCACCATTTACAATACCTAAAATTCGGTGTCTTGTAGTTTGAGCTTTGCTAGTTATAATAGATAGTTTTTCGCCTACAAATGCATTCATTAACGTAGATTTCCCCACATTAGGATTACCAATTATATTTACAAAACCTGCTTTATGACTCATATATTATTCATTTAATAGGCCACAAAGTTACGACCTTGGTTTGTTTATTCCTCTATCATACATCACAATACTTCCTGCAACTGCGACATTTAGACTTAATTGTGATTTAAATTTAATTAAAAAATGCGATTTTTCTATGGCTTCTTTAGATAAACCATGATCTTCTGCGCCTAGCAAATAAACGCAACGTCTTGGATGATGAAATGTCTCTAATTCTAAAGCAGAATTGTCTAATTCTACACCAACTAATCTAGCGCCTTTAGGAATGTTATTGTAGAAATCTTGAAAATTATCGTAATGAAAATAGGGTATAGATTTTACGGCATTATGCGTGTCGCAAGCTTGTTTTGCATACCTGTTTCCAATAGTAAAAATATAACTTGCTCCTAAATTCTGAGCCGTACGCCATAAGACACCTAGGTTTTCTGGTGTTTTCCCATTCTGTATTCCAATACCAAAATATTCGTTTTCGAAATTATCTATCATTTGTCAAAAATAATAAATTATTACTATTTAAGAGATAACTGTTATATATTTCCAAGACATTTTTTTGAGTTAAAATTATGAGAATAATAGTTTTAGATGTCAGTGTTTAATAGTTTTTCTGCAGATAAAACACCACTAATTACGGCTCCTTCTAAGTAACCACCAAAATAGGGTGATGTTTCTGTACCAGAAAAAATAAGTTTACTAGACATATATAGCTGTCTAAATATAGGGTTTCCATAGTTTGGCGACCCGTAAAATTCTTTTAAGTTATTACTAGTTGTAAATTGATCTAAATACCAATCTTTTTCAAGATAGCTAATAAAATTTTTGATTTCTTTTCCTAAATAATTCTCTAAATAATTTAAAATCAGTTCTTTTCTGTTTTCAGCAGAAATGTCTCGTAAGTTTTCATTTACAAATCCCATTAAACTAAATGCTGTATTGTTAGAATTACAATGATCATACAATTCTGTTACAGGTCCATTTTGCCCAATTACAGTACCGGATAATCCTTTGGTTCTCCAAAAAGGGGTTTTAAAGGTTAATCCCACTTTTATAGCATTACTCATCCAAGTATGCGTATTTACCATTGCATTGTTAAGTTGTTCTGGTAGTTCTGGCTTGAAATTTAACTGATTAGCTAATTTTGGAGGTAAGGTTATAATTACTTTTTCAGCAGAATAAGTTTCGTTGTTAGTAAAAATATTTAAAATATTATCTATATCTATTAGCTCTGTAACTATAGTATTTAATTTTATTTTATCTAAAAAATTTTCGCTTAAAGCACTAATTAGTTCTTCCGTTCCACCAGATATTCTATGGGCAGAAGATTGTGTTTGATCACTTTCAAAATAGTGCGCAGGAGATATTGTATTCTTAACAAAAATGCTTTTGCCTTTAGTGTATTGATTAAATTTTCGTAAGCCTAAATTTTGTAATAATTGTTTTAAGTTTTCGTGATTATCTTGAAACCAAGCAGGACCAAAATCTACTAAGCCTTTAGTTAGAACACGACCGCCAATTCTGTTTCTACCTTCTAAAATAATAAACTCAGTTTTTCCTTTTTGTATTAATTGATACGCAGAAGTTAAACCAGAAATACCAGCTCCAATTATAATGTATTTATGGTGTTTTTTATTCATTGTACTTAAAACTAATTTTTGCTATACCAATCTACGAAAATAAGCACAAGGTTTCTAAAATATTATTTTTTTAGATGAATTATCTATTACTTTGACAAAAGCTTTACTATGAATATTAACGATCATGAAACCAAGAATTATTGGACAAATCGATATAAAGAAGATAAAATAGGTTGGGATATTGGTTTTGTGTCCACACCTTTAAAAATGTATTTTGATCAATTAGAAGATAAAACCATATCTATTTTAATACCTGGTGCTGGAAATGCCTATGAAGCTGAGTATTTATTTAAAATAGGGTTTATTAATGTTTATGTTATGGATATTTCTGACATACCTTTAAATCAATTCAAACTTAAAACTCCAAGTTTTCCTGATAATCAATTATTACATCAAGATTTTTTTTCTCACAAAGGTCAATATGACTTAATAATAGAACAAACATTTTTTTGCTCGTTTCCACCGTTAAAAGAAACACGTCTAGCTTATGTAAATCAAATGCACAAATTATTGAGACTTAAGGGTAAATTAGTTGGTTTATGGTTTGATATTCCGTTAACTGGTGATTTAGAGAAACGTCCTTTTGGAGGAGATAAAAAACTATATTTGTCTTATTTTGAACCTAATTTTAAAGTGAAATTATTAGAGAAATGTTACAATTCAATTCTTCCAAGAGAAAATAATGAGTTTTTTGGAATTTTTATTAAGCAATAATTACGGGCATAAAAAAAGGCTAAACTATATATAGTTTAGCCTTTTTTGTTTATAAAGAGTCCTTATTTTTTTAAGAATTTAATAGTTTGATTAGCTACATCTGTTCCTATAGTTAAAAAATACATTCCGTTAGATAAACTTGAAGTATTAATTTTTAAATCGTTTTCAGTGTTAATAGCCTTTTTAAACATTACTTGACCTAGTATATTATGAATAGAAATGCTAGTTGGTAAGTTGTTTTTTCCAGCTTTTATATTTAATTCATTTGTTACAGGATTAGGGTATATGCTAAAACTGTTGTTAAAGTTGAAGTTATTGGTACTTAAAAACGCAAGATTTCCAAAGTAGTATGTTCCATTAATGCCTGAGGTAAATGTGGCTGTTACAATAGAATTAACACCAAATGATGTTATTGTTGTTGCAACATCTTCTGATGTCGAGCCATTATCTTTTAAAGCTCTAAGATTAGCTCTTGAATCTGATGTTGCTGTTTCCCAACCACTTAATTCTGTTTCAGTAAAATAAAATGCTATAGTATTATTGGAGCTTGGGTTTGTATTAGTTGGTGTAATTGTAAAGGTTTTTTCTGCAACTAGTGCTGGAGCAACGCTTCCGTTATAAGATTGTGCAGTATTTCCGGCTCTTGATACCTCAATAGAAGTACAGCTAAAGTCTGAATTATCTGTATTTGTAATAGTTGCCATAATGTTTCCACTTGAAGTGTCGTAAGCATTTATTATTCCTAAATTGCTAAGAGGTAGTAAGGTTGCAGAACCTGTATTTACTGTAGATTGAATATCTGCATTACCTAATCCGGTTACTGTTATATTATCTAAAGCTAAGCCATAAGCAAAGTTTGTTAAATCGCTGTATAAAAATGCTATTTTTATATTGGATTGTCCTGCGTAAGTAGATAAATCTACAGTTTTGTTTTCCCAAGTTGCTATTGGTAACTCATTGCCTATATTAATCCAAGTTGTCCCATTATCAGTAGAAACTTGTACAAAAGCGTTGTTGTCATATATAGATCCATTTTCATCTCCATAAACATAATCAAAATTTAAAGAGACTTCATTTACTGTAGAGAAATCAAAAGCATTTGCAATAGTTATTCGTTCTTCATTCATATCACAATTACAAGCATCATCATTTGCAAAAATAAAATTTGTTGTGTTGGCAGTTGTATCTAAATAGGTAGATGTTGATGCTGCAGCATTTCCAATAGCAAAATTAGTGTCTGGTCCACCTGTAATAGTAAAATCAGATAAATCACTTTCAAAATCGTTTGAGAAAAAGGTAGTTGTTCCTCCAATATTTGGGTTATAATCATTGTCTAAAATAGTAACGTTAAATTCGGTAACTGTTCCTAGTTGCGCATTACCACCATTAGCATTTAGCGATAGAGAGATAATTATATTTTCATCACCTTCAACAAAAGCATCGTTATAAATTCTTAAAGTAGCGGTTTTATTTGTGTCGTCTCCAGCTAAAAATGTTATATTCGAAGTGATCAATTCATAATCATTCATATTTGTGGCAGTACCACCAGTAGCAGTAAGTGTAATGTCTGCATTTTGAGTAGCAACAGTAGCAATACGCACAGTTAAATCTATATCTTGAAAAGAACAATCTGTGGCTTCGTTTACAGGCTGAAGTGTATTAGAGTATGCAGAAACAAAAGGTGCGCTAGGGTTATTATCATCTACACCACATGGTGGCATATTGGCCGCAATTGCAGCAATAATTTCGTCGCTTCTTCCTGATGCTCCATTTGGACAACCACCAGTATTATGAATGGCTACGACTAAATTATCATCAAAACGAATAACTGGAGATCCAGAACTTCCACCTTCCGTATCACATTGGTAAGTTACTCGGTTTCCGCCACCTCCAATATTAGTTATCATAGCAAATCCATTTGAGTCTCCACCAACATCTGTATTAACGGCTATTTCTTTACGTCTTCCTCCTGGATGTTGAGGGATATAAATTCTTTCTCCAACGGCTGCGATATTTGATGATAAACTTAAATACCCATATGTTGGTGTTGGATTAACGGGTAGTTTTACTAAAGTGAAATCTAAAGTTCCACTTGTTTGAATGAATGTTGCAGAAGTTGCTTGTAAGTCTGATGTTGCATTTACTGTTCCAGCACAGTTATCATACTGATAGTTAAATAAAAAATCAGTATTATTTGCATCTGTAGCGCTTCCTATACAGTGATTATTTGTCATAACGTTACCATCACAACCTAATAACCAACCTGTACATAATCCGCCACCGCCAATAAGTAATCTACAAACGGCTTCTGCTTTACGGCCCATTTCTGTTCCATCGTAGCATACTATAGCTTCTTTATCGTCAGCAGAGCAAATTGATTCCGGTATAAATGGTGTATCTAAAGATTCAACAGCTCTATTTATTCTATCTGCAGAATGACCATAAGCAACTCTGTCAATATTAAATCCGAAATGATTTTTATTATTTCCGTTTGAATATAATTCTATAGTAATTTTATCACTCCAAATTGTTCCTGTCCAAAATTCACTAATCATTTCTTTGTTTTCTCCAACAATTTTTCCTTTTTCAGAATAGATATATTCTTCTCCATCTTTTGAAAAAACTTTTACATAATCTCCAGGACTTAAATCAAATGAGTTAATGTGAAGTTTTATGTATGCGGAGTTTTTGTTTGTGAAGGTTTTAGTATAAATAATTCCTTTCTTAGAGTTATGGAAGTATGATTTTGTTGAGGTTAATTTTAAATTAAGCTCATCTGCAATTTGTAAAGGTTTTCTAGTGTTTTGTGAATGAATTATTGTGTTGAATAATAATGTAAAAACAAGCAGGAATAAGGAGTTTTGTTTCATGGTATTGGTTTGTAGATAGTTGCAGTTAATATGTTTCAAACCAAAGATACTGAAATGATATTTTAATTTATGTGTTTTGTCGGTTTTAGTTGCTTTTTTTGAGTTTGATTTAGAAGTTCTTTGAAACAAAAAAACGCACCAACTATTTCTAGTGATGCGTCTTGCTTAGTAGCGGGAACTGGACTCGAACCAGTGACCTTCGGGTTATGAGCCCGACGAGCTACCTACTGCTCTATCCCGCGATATATAATCTGAAACACTTTACTTAGCTTTTAACTTTCAGCTCATAATACTGACCTTTGTGTTTCGGACTGCAAATATACAATGGTTTTTGAATTAAACAAGTATATTTTAAAAATTATTGTTCAATATTTTCTACTTGAAAGCTAATTAGCTCGTTTTTATCAAATTTTGGTGTTATTTCTATAGGATTACAACAAACTTCGCAATCTTCTACATAGGTTTGTTTTCTAATACTACTATCTAAAAGCATAGAAATATCTTCCCAACAATAAGGACATTGAAAAAAATGTTCAAACATTATTTTAAAATTCAGTATTTAATAATTCACCAGATAATTGTAATACTAATAATTCTGAAAGTTTAGCATTAAATTTTGCTTGTGTTTTACTTAGTTCAGTATTCAATAAATTTAATTGCGCTTGTCTAAATTCAATAGAGTTAACTTGTCCTATTTTAAATTTTTCTAGAGTCCTCTCAAAGTTATTTTGAGCTGTTTTAATATTCTCTTCTTGAATTTCATAAATTAGTAGTTTGTTAGAATAATCGTCCCAAGTATTATTAAAATTACGTTCAATATCTATCAAAACTCGCTCTTTTTCAATTTTTTGAGTTTCAATATTTAGTTTAGCATTTTTTATGTTGGTTATTGTGGTGCCTCCATCAAATAAATTCCAACTTAAATTTACACCACCAGATAAGCCATTATTTCGGGAGTTGTCTATAAAAGATGCTGCGTTATTATTGTTTTTATTCCATCCGTAAGTTCCAGTTAATCCTATAATTGGTAATAATCCTGATTTATTAGATTTTAGGCTTAGTTGGTTTATTAAAATGGACTTGTCAGTTTGTAATAAAGCAATATTTCTAACTTTAGAACTTTCTAATAACAATGCTTTGTTTTTAATAATTTTAATATCTAAATCCGTTTCAACATTAAAATTAGAATCAACTTTGTTTCCTAAAATAAAATTCAAGTCTCGTTTGGCATTATTTAATAGCTGTCTTGTGTTAACAATATTTATACTGTCGTTATTGATATCTACTTCAGCATTTAAAACTACAATTTTTGAGTTTTGACCATATTCAAACTGGTATTCAGAACGAGTTAGTCGGTTTTTAGATATAGTTATTGTTTCTTGTAAAGCGTTAAGATTTTCAGATAATTGTGCGACATTATAATAGGTTGTAAATAACTGAATTACTGTATTTTCTATGGTTGCTCTTGCTTCAAGCTCAGATAAATTATATTGTTCTTTTAATTGCTTATAGTTGTAGTGCCTTCCTAATCCATCAAAAAGCGTATAGTTTAAGTTTAAAGATGCATTGTATCTTGAACTTTCTGCGCCATTTAATGTAGTAACTCTACCATCAGCAAATTCTGCAACTGTATCATCTAAATTATAAGTCGCTCCAGCATTTCCAGTTAAAGTAGGTAAGTAGCCTGAATTTAATAAAGCTGAATTGTTTTTAGCAATTTCTACTGCTTGATTAGATATTTTAATTCCATAATTATGCTCTAAAGCTAATTCTACTGCTTTTTTAGGTGAAATTAATTCTTGAGCTATTATATTCTGAAAGCTGAGAGTAATGGCAATTATTAAAACTATTTTAATGTTCATTTTCATCTTTTTGTTCTTTAATAGCGCGTTCAACTTCTTCTTTTGTGACTTCATTTCCTGTAATTAGCCATTTTCCATTTTTCTTAATATTGTTACTAAAAGCTAAGAAAAGAGGTAACACCAATAATGTAAGTATTGTTGCATAAGCAATTCCAAAAGAGATAGAAATAGCCATAGGTTTTAAAAACTGTGCCTGTCTGCTTTTTTCTAAAAGAAGAGGTGCTAAACCGGCAACAGTTGTTAAAGAAGTAAGGAATATAGCTCTAAAACGAGATTTTCCAGCTTCTAATAACGCCTGGTCAAACTTTAATCCTTCTTTAAGATTGCTATTAAACCTGCCTATTAAGACCAAGCCGTCATTAACCATAATTCCAATAAGTGCTATAATTCCTAAAAGAGATAAGATATTTACAGAGAACCCTAAAAGCCAATGTCCCCAAGCAACTGCAGTTAAACTAAACGGAATTAAAAGTAATAATAAAATAGGCTGACTATAGCTTCTAAATGTAAACGCAATGGTGATATAAATTAAAATTAAAATTGGTATTCCTGCTTTTTTTAGTGAGCTAGCCAATTTACTAGCTTCTCGATTTTGTCCTTCGAATGAAGCAGTAATAGTTGGGTACTTTGATTGAATTTCTTTTATTGTGTTTTCTTTTATGTCATCTAAAATATCTGTAGCACTTTGACTTGGATCTTTTAAATCTGCCGAAACTTGAATTTCTCTTTGTCCTTCTAGATGATTTATGGCTACATCTCCACGAACTATAGTATAGCTAGCAATATCTTTTAGGTTAACGCGTTCTCCAGTTGGTATTATTATACGCATATCATCTAAATCGTTTATAGAAGATCTGTTTTCTCTGTCGTATCTTACCCAAACTCTAATTTCGTCTTGTCCACGTTGAAAACGTTGTGCTTGCGTACCAAAAAAACCAGCACGAACTTGACTCATAATAGTGCGTAAATCTAAGCCTAATAAATAAGCACTTTCTTTAAGTTGTAACCTTATTTCTTTAATTCCTGCAGGATCATTATCAGAAATATCTTTAAGTAAAGGGTTTTTTTCTAAAACACTTTTAAGCTCTTTTTTAGCAGCTTTTAATTCATCTATATTATTACTTAATAAAGATACAGAAACAGGACTACCTCCAAAATTTCCTCCAGAGCCAAAACTTAAACGTTCTGTTCCAATAACCGGACCTACCAATTCTCTAAGTCTATTGGCAACTAAAGAAGATTTTATAACATCTGGTCTTTCTTCTCCAGGTAACATGTTTATTTGTAGTCTGGCGCTTGAACTGCTACTTAAAGTTAAAATAGTATTTTCAAACAACTGCTTATTTGTGCCTCCTAAATATTGATTTGTTAATTCTTTATTTACTATAAACGATTTTTCTTCAATCATAGAAATTATAGAATCCGTCACTTTTTGGTTAGTACCATTTGGCATTTCTAATTCTATTGTAACTCTATCACTAGCAATACTTGGAAATAACGTAACACCAATAATTCCGCCACCAATAGAACCAAATGTTAATACTAATAATCCTATAAAAATCCCTAAAGCTAAAAACTTAAATTCTAAAACAAATTGTAAAGCTGGCGCATAAATACGATCTCTCAAGTAGCTCATTATTTTATCTCCAAACTGATTTATAACACGCATTTTTCCGAAAAAAAGTTTCAATTTTGAAGGGTTTTCTTCTTCAACTTGTGGTCTTAGTGCTTTAGAATGTGCTAAATGCGCTGGTAAAATAATTAAAGCTTCAACTAAAGAAACAACTAGTGTTAAAATAACAATTACGGATACCTCACTAAAAAATTCACCAATTCTACTATCCAAGAATAGGAAAAGTGAGAAAGCAAGAAGTGTTGTTATTATGGCCGAAACTACTGGCGGAATAACTTCCATTGTGCCATCTATAGCAGCTTGTATTGGTGTTTTTCCTTTTTCGTAGTGTTGATAAATGTTTTCTGCGATTACAATACCATCATCTACCAAAATTCCAATAACAATAATCATCCCAAAAAGAGATAATACATTTATGGTTACATCAAACTGACCCGCAAAAATAAACATTCCTAAAAACGAAATAGGCAAACCAAAAGCAACCCAAAAGGCTAATCTTGTGTTTAAGAAAAGCGATAAGAATACTAAAACTAAAAGCATTCCTACTATAGCATTTTCTGCTAAAAGTGCCGTACGCTGATTTAAGGTTATAGATAAATCTCTAACAATATTTAACTGAACATTATTATATTTTTGGTTATAAACTTCAATATAGTTTCTAACTTTTTCTGCAGAAGACATTAAATCTTCCGTATTGGTGCTTGTAACAGTAATGTCTACAGCTAAGTCTTGATTAAAATAGGTAGCGTTTGGTGTTTCGGAAAAACGATCTCTAATAATAGCAACATCTTTTAAACGGACTACTTTTCCTTCTGGAGTTGCTTTTATTATAATATTAGAAAGTTCGTTTCCGTAATAGGATTTGTTATTGGCACGAATTAGAAATTCTTCAGCATCTGTTTTAATAGTTCCTCCTGTTACTAAGATGTTAGCAGAACTTACAGCTTGTGCTACATCTGTAAAAGAAATATTAAAGGCCAATAAATCGGTTTCATTTACAGCTATTTCAATTTCTTCAGCAGGATAACCAGAGATTTGAATTTGAGAAATTCCATCTATAGCACGTAAATCATTTTCAACATCTCTACCTAGTTGTTTTAATGTTTTCAAAGAAATATCTTTTCCACTTAAAGCAAAAGATATGGTTTGTCTAACTTCTTCATTTTTTGAAACTATTAAAGGTTCCATTCCTGTAGGAAAACTTGGAACTCTATCTACCGCATTTTTAACTTCAAGGAGCATAAAATCTATATTCTCTCCTTTTTTTATTTCTACAGTTATTGTTCCACTATTTTCTCTTGAGACAGAAGTTACACGATCAATACCTTGTAAGCCTTTTAAATTATCTTCAATTTGAAGTACAATACCTTCTTCGATTTCTTGAGGTGAAGCTCCAGGATAAGTTACAGAGATGTTTATTATTTTGGCATCTACTAAAGGGAAAAAAGAAGATTTTAAAGAAAACATTCCAATAACTCCAAAGACAAAAAATGCCAAAATGAAGACATTTACAGCAACGTGATATTTTATAAAATAGGTTATAAGTTTTCTCATTAGTTCTTAGCGTCTTTAGTATTATTCTCTTTGTAGGCTTTAACTAACATACCAGCATAAGCGCCAGGAACTGGTCTTTTTAAAATAATAGTTTGATTTGGAATGTTTTTTATAACCATTTTAGTTTCTGTAAAATGAACTGGTTTTACATCTATTACATCTAATAAGCTATCTTTTAAAACATAAATTTGATTGTTATCTAAAAGTAAGTTTCTATCAATTTCTATAGCATTTTCTTCGTTTTTAGCCTCTAAAATGGCCTCTAAATATTGTCCTTCTTTTAAGACTTTATTTTTAACTTCTATAAAAGCTGTAATGGTTTGTGTTGTAGCATCTATACTACCATTTACACGTGAGACTTTTCCTGTATATGTTTCTGTTTTTTCAAGATTACTTAAGGTTACAGTTTCTCCAACCTTTAAAAGGTTAGCAAAACTTTTACTAATTGCAACTTCCATTTCGTAAACAGATGGATCAATAAATTCGCCTAATTTTTGTCCGTTTCTAACTAAAGTTCCTTTGGTTACAAGAGCTTCTGTAACAATACCACTAAAAGGTGCATATATACTATATTTAGCTAAGCGTTGTTCTAAATTCTTTACATTAAAGTAAGTGGTTACAATACCACGACCGGTAATAAAATAGTTTTCTTTATCTGTAGTTGTTTTTGGTAACTCTGGAGTTGTCTTTTTTAAGTCAAAATTAGCTAAATAGGTTTGCCATTTTGGGAAAACTTCAGGGAAGTCTAACCTTAAATCTGGCATAATAGCGGCAATCTCATTATATAGGTTGCTTTTTGCAGATTGTACACTTGCATAATATTCGCTAGCATTAATTCTAATTAATGCCTGACCTTTTGTAAATATCTGTCCTGGCTTAAATAAGTTGCTGCTACCATTAAAAACACCTTGAACTTCAGAATATAATTCAATACGATTTTTTGCAACTAACCGTCCATTTGCAGGAATTGAAATGTTAATAGTTTTATTTTTAACCGTATCTATAAAAACAGTTTTAATTACTTTTTGAACAACAGATTTTGGTTTTTGCTTATTAGCTATTAAAGATTTTGCTATAAATACAGAGGCTATAATTAGTGCTATTCCAATTAAAGATAAAATTATTTTGCGCATACTAAAAGATGTGTTTTACTTTTAGATGCAAAACTACCTTTAAGCTTTTGGCTTAACGTTAAAAAAAACTTAATATTTAGTCTTCTAACTCTAAAAGTTCCATTGTAATTTCTTCCCAAGCTTCTGTAAGTTTAACTAATTTGTTTTTTTTAGCTTGATACTTGTCAAAGAAATCTGGCTTAGAAACCACTTCGTCATAATTTACAGCCAATTCAACATCTATCTCTTTAATTTCTTTTTCAAGTGTATTAATTTTAGATTCGGTATTACTTAGCTTATTGTTTAAAGATTTTAATTTCTTTTGATCTTCGTAAGATTGCTTGTTTTTTTCTTTAGGTGTAACTTTTATAACGGTACGTTTTTCAACTTCACGTAAATTTTCAACATTACGTTGCTCTAAGTAATAATCTATATCACCTAAATACTGTTTAATATTATTGTCTTTAAACTCGTAAACCGTTTCTGTTAAGCCTTGTAAGAAATCTCTATCGTGAGAAACTAATAGTAGTGTTCCTTCAAAACGTTTTAAAGCATCTTTTAATACGTTTTTAGATTTAATGTCTAAGTGATTGGTAGGTTCATCCATTACCAAAACATTAAAAGGTTGTAACATTAATTTTGCTAAAGCTAAACGGTTACGTTCGCCTCCAGAAAGTACACGAACATATTTTTCGGCTTCCTCGCCTCTAAATAAGAATGAACCTAAGATGTCTCTAACTTTACTTCTGTTGGTTTCGTTAGCAGCATCAATCATTGTATCTAAAACAGTTTTAGAACCATCTAAATATTCTGCTTGATTTTGAGCAAAATAGCCTATTTGTACATTGTGACCTAGTTTTAAATCGCCATCGTATTCTAAATCTCCAACTAATATTTTAGCTAAAGTAGATTTTCCTTGCCCGTTTTGTCCAACAAAAGCCGTTTTAATATTACGTTCAATAATAAGGTCTACAGAAGATAAAACCGTTTTCTTACCGTAATTCTTAGATACATTTTCTGCTTCAATAACAATTTTTCCAGGCGTTATAGAAACTGGAAAGTTTAAAGTCATTACGCTATTATCATCTTCATCAACTTCAATTCTATCAACCTTATCTAACTTCTTAATTAAAGATTGTGCCATAGTTGCTTTACTAGCTTTGGCTCTAAACTTCTCGATTAATTTCTCGGTTTGTTCAATCTTTTTTTGTTGATTTTTTTGCGATGCTAATTGTTGTTCGCGCAATTCTTTACGTAATACTAAATACTGTGTGTAAGGCTTAGCGTAATCGTAAATTCTTCCAAGAGAAATTTCAATAGTTCTGTTGGTTACATTATCTAAAAACATTTTATCGTGAGATACAATAGCTACAGCTCCAGAATAATTTTTTAAGAATCCTTCTAACCAAATAATAGATTCAATATCTAAGTGGTTCGTAGGTTCATCGAGTAATAAAAGGTCATTATTCTGAAGAAGGAGCTTTGCGAGTTCGATACGCATACGCCAACCTCCAGAAAAGGTATCTGTAAGTTTGTTAAAATCTTCACGTTTAAAACCTAAACCTTGTAATATTTTTTCAGTTTCACCTTGATAATTATAACCACCAATAATTTCATATTGATGTTGAAAGTCATTTAAGTCAATCATTAACTGATTATAACTTTCAGATTCGTAATCTGTTCTGTCTGCTAATTCAAAATTAATTTGCTCTAATTTAGCTTCAAGAATTTTAATTTCTACAAAAGCTTGGTAAGATTCTTCTAGGACAGTTCTACCTAAAACAAAGTCAATGTCTTGTTTTAGAAATCCAATTTTCAAGTCTTTATCTGCCGCAATTTGCCCAGTATCTGGTTCTAATTCCTTAGATAAAATTTTAAGCATTGTAGATTTTCCAGCACCATTTTTACCAATTAACCCAACTCTATCTCCAGGAACAAGTTTAAATGTAATGTCTTCAAATAAGTATTCGCCTTGAAAAGAAATAGATAAATTATGAATATTAAGCATAGTTATGTGACTTTTGTTACATTATACTAATCTTGTATTTTGTAACTTTGTATTGTTAAAGGTCTTAGTTTTTAAGATTGCAAAAGTACACAATTTATATGTTTAAAAAAGGGTCTAAGTTATACGGAATTTTAAAAGGTGTTTGTCCTAAATGTCATAACGAAAGTATGTACACAAATCCAAATCCTTATGCAGTAACGGAACTTTTCGAAATGCACGAAAATTGTAGTCATTGTAACACAAAATATAAAATGGAGCCTTCATTTTTTTACGGTTCAATGTATGTAAGTTATGGTGTTGGAATTGCGTTTGCAGTTGCCGCTTTTGTTATAAGTTATCTGTTCCTTGGAAGTAGTTTAAATGTCGCATTTATTGCAATTGTTGCAGCTATGTTTGTTTTTTACCCTATAATTATTAGAATGTCTCGTAATATTTGGATTAATCTTTTTATGAGTTACGATAAGAAGTTGGATTAGTTTCTGGTTTCTATATTGAATTTTTATTTGATCTATAAAAATTCTCTTTTTTAGTATGAATCATATTTTTTATAGCGTTACCTAAAGGTCGCGTTATCCGTTATATCTTTTTTTGCCATTTGCTAAAGCAAAAAAGGATGCCACTTCTACCACTAACGCAAAATTAGTGTGTGTTGTCTTGCTTATTTTATAAATTTAAAAACCATATTTAAAAATGAAAAAAATCTTAATTCTAACTAGTTTTGTTGCATTATTATTCTCTTGTAATAATAGTCCTAAAAATGTTGATCGTGTGCTTTCAGATCTTGAAAAAAGTAGTTTAAAAGACATCAAAGTCTTATCAAAACCTGAAGGAGATTTAATATTAACAAACACTTGTTATGCGTGTCATAATCCAAAATCTAACTCGCATGACAATATGCTTGCGCCACCATTAGCAGGGATAAAAAACAAATATTTAAAGACATATCCAACAAAAGAATTATTTGTGGCTCAAATGTCTGATTATATTTTTAATCCAACAGAGGAGAATGCTTTAATGAAAGGACCAATTAAACGGTTTGGTATAATGCCAAAAACAGGTTTGTCTAAATCTGAAACTAGAGAAATGGCGTTATTTATCTTTAATAATAAACTTGAGGTTCCATCTTGGTTTCCAGAACATTTTGAAGATATGCATAATGAAAAATGGGAAGAGACTTCTTCAAAATAAAGTTCTGAAATAATTTTATAGTAATAAAATTGGTGTTAGTCGATTTTGCTTAATTGTTAAATCGGCTAATATCAATTTCTGAATCCAATGCAATGTTGTTTTCTATGGCATTAAAAAGTGCTTTAGAAGCGTAAGGCGCAATCATAACACCACGAGCTCCTAAACCATTTAAGACATAATAATTTTTATGGGTTTCGTGTTGTCCAACTAAAGGTTTATGGTCTATTACGGTTGGTCTTATACCTGCTGTATGATTAATCACTTCAAAATCTACAGTAATAAATTTAGCAAGCTTTTCTAGAAGTTCTATTTTTCTGGATTCAGTAATTGTGTTTGTTTTTTCTATTTTTTCAAAAGTAGCACCAATGCGATATAAGTGGTTACCTAAAGGAATTATAAATACCGAAGATTTTATAATTTCTTTCAGTTTTAAATCTGGAGCTTTAATGGTTATGTATTCGCCTTTAAGGCCAGAAAGCGGTAAATGCTTGAAAAATGGATTTTCTGTTAAGCCATAACCTTCAGCGAATACAATGTGTTTAGCTTCAATATCTTTATAAGTTACCGAATTTTCGTGGTGTTTAAGTTCATTATATACAAATGACTCTGTAGAAAATAAGCCTTCTTTTTTAAGTTGTGCTCTATAATTTGAGACTAATAGTTTAGTGTCAATTCTACCTGTGTGTAAAACTTCGCCAAAACCTAAAGGTGCATTTATAAGTTGGTTTGTGTTGGGTTTAAAATCTACCGACATAAACTCAGTTAATTCTGTTTTTTTTAATGCTTTAAGCCACGTTTTTTGTTCTTTCTCGTAATGAAATAAACGATGAATAGTTGTTTTGTAATCTAATCTGTTATTAAGTTTTTTTTCTAATAATTTATATTTTGGTAAAGCCAAATCTAATTGTTCCCGACTACGCCAAACCTTAGTAAATCTATTAAGAATAACAGGATTGTATAAACCGCCAGCAACTAAAGACGATTTTTGAGACTCGTTATCAAAAACAAAGAACGCTTTATTATTAGCTTTTAATTCTTCACAAAATGCTATGCCAGCTAAACCGCAACCTACTATAATGTAATCTGTTTTCATAGGAGTAAAGATACTATGTTTTGTTTTGGAAGTGCTAATTTTTTTACTTCATTACGGATTACTTCAAAATTGAATTATCTTATTAATAGTTTGCTTTAATTGCTTTAATTGCTTTAAATTTTAAATATAACCTTATGAAAAAAATACTGTTTTTAAGTTTAATAATTGTTATTAGTTCTTGTAGCTCTGATAATTCAGATAGTCTAATGAGTTCATCTAACCTAATAAATCCGCCTAGTTGGATACACGGTGATTGGGGACAAGTTATTACGGAAGATCCATATTTAACTACAAATGATTACAGATTTACTAATGATGATATATGTGTATTTGCTGGGAATATATCTTTAAATTGCGTTAAAGCAGGGTTAGCTCCAGGTGTTGCTGCAGGTGTTGCTACCAAAGAAGAAACAATTACAAGTAGCTTGTACGTGTTTTCTTATACAGTTTCAGGTGTAACTCAACGTTTTGAATTTGTTAGAATTACTGAGTCAGAAATTGAACAGGTAATTGGTTCGCCTTTACCAAATATAAGGTTAGTTAAGCTATAAAATTAATTTCAATTAAACCAAAAAGGAACCACAATTAGTGATTCCTTTTCATTGTTATAAGATTTCTGCCAGAGTTTATCTTGAGTAAAGTCGAAAGGCAGGAATTTGCTAAACTACTTCAACAAATAGACCATCGTCAGTTTTTTCAACTTTAGCTAATGTGTTTTTAGTTAATTCTTTAATGGCTTTATCCCATTTTTTATTACTTAATCCTGCTTGTGCTTTTAAAGTGTCCAATTCTGTTTTAGTTACTTTGGTTAAAAGTTCTAAAACGTCTTTAGCATCGTCCGAAATAGCTAAGGCTTTCTTTTCTGGTTTCATTTGTGGGAAGAACAATACCTCTTGTATAGATTGGTTGTTGGTTAAGAACATAATTAAACGGTCCATTCCAATTCCCATTCCAGATGTTGGAGGCATTCCGTATTCTAAAGCACGTAAAAAATCTTCGTCTATAAATTCTGTAGCTTCGTCGTCTCCTTTTTGAGCCAGTTTTAATTGGTGCTCAAAACGCTCGCGTTGGTCTATTGGATCGTTAAGCTCAGAATAAGCGTTTGCTATTTCTTTACCACAAACCATAAGCTCAAAACGTTCCGTTAATTCGGGATTGTCTCTGTGTTCTTTACATAGCGGGCTCATTTCTTTTGGGTAATCTGTAATAAAGGTTGGTTGTATGTAATTACCTTCACATTTTTCTCCAAAAATTTCATCAATAAGTTTTCCTTTACCCATTGTAGCGTCCACTTCAATCCCCATACCTTTTGCAGCATCGAAAAGTTCAGTCTCCGTTTTTCCTGTAATATCAAATCCGGTAAATTCTTTGATAGAATCTGCCATTGTAATACGTTTGTATGGTGCTTTAAAACTTACGTTGTGTTCTCCAAAAGTAGCTTCTGCTGTTCCGTTAACTGCAATAGCACAATGTTCTAATAATTTCTCACAGAAATCCATCATCCAGTTGTAGTCTTTGTAGGCTACATAAATTTCCATTGCTGTAAATTCTGGGTTGTGTGTTCTGTCCATTCCTTCGTTACGGAAGTTTTTAGAAAACTCATAAACACCATCAAAACCACCAACAATTAGTCGTTTTAAATACAACTCGTTAGCAATTCTCATATATAATGGAATGTCTAAACTGTTGTGGTGCGTCATAAATGGTCTTGCAGCTGCGCCACCAGGAATTGGTTGTAATATTGGTGTTTCAACTTCAAAATATCCAGAATCGTTAAAGAAATTACGCATAGCGTTAAATAACTTTGTACGCTTAACAAATACTTCTTTCACTTTTGGGTTTACGACTAAATCTGCATAACGTTGTCTGTAACGCATTTCTGGATCCACAAAAGCATCGTGTTGTTTTCCTTCTGCATCAGTTTTTGGTAATGGTAATGGTTTTAACGCTTTACTTAATAACTTAAATCCTTTAACTAAAACCGTTTTTTCTCCGACTTTAGTCGTGAATAATTCACCTTCAATACCAATAAAATCACCTATATCTAATAGTTTTTTATAAATGGTATTATATTGTGTTTTGTCTTCACCTGTACAGATTTCATCTCTATTAAAATAAACTTGTATGCGTCCATCGCTATCTTGAAGTTCTGCAAAACTTGCATTACCTTGAATACGTCTAGACATTAATCGACCAGCAATAACAACCTGTTTACCTTCTTTAAATTCTGCTTTAATACGTTTAGATGTATTGGTTACAGGAAATAAATCGGCTGGATAAGGATTAATCCCTAACTCTCTAAGTTGACGCAGTTTTTCTCGTCTTACTAATTCTTGTTCAGATAATTGCATTAGAATAATTTTAAGAAACAAAACTACGTTTTTTAACAGAACTATTAAACTACTTTATGTGTTTTTTAAAAGGTGAGTTTTAGAATGTTTTTTTAGCCTTTTGAGCTTAGAATTTAGAAATGGTAGAGGATTTTAATAGTGTCAAGTTGAGCACTTAGACTTTGCATAATGAAGACTTTGTCTATTATGCTCAAACTGACATTATCTGGTGATAAAAAAAAAAGCTAATTAGGATACTTTTATTTGTGATTACTATTAACCTTTTAAATCACAAAATTACTTTGTTGTCTTTTCTACAACATTTCCTTTAATGATAAGTTGCTTTAAAGCTTCTTCAGAATTAGACATTACTGTAATGGTTTTTTTAAACTGTCCAACTCTGTTAGTGTCATAAGTAATATCAATACTAGCCGATTCACCAGGTAAAATTGGTTTTTTAGGATAATTAGGCACTGTGCAACCGCAAGATGTTTTTACTTTTGTAATTAATACAGGTGCTTTTCCAGTGTTGGTAAATGTAAAAACACGTAGTTTTTCTGTGCCTTTTTCTACATTACCATAATCAATAACATTGGTTTTAAACGTTAAAATACCAAGTGCTTTTGCGTTGTCTGGATTTTGAGCAAAACTAAAACTGCTAAAACTTAATGCTACTAAAAGCATAAGGCTTAAAATTGAAGATTTAACTGTTCTCTTGTTTTCTAATACTACATTTTTCATAATAAATTGTTTATGTGATTAATACCAGACAAACTTCTTGAAAAACAAAGTCTTTTTTGAAATTTAGGGTTGGAAATAGGGACTAGACCCTAGGTTGATTTTTATAACTACTTGTTAAATAGGTTTTTTAGCTCAGTACGAGAATTTGCATTTACTTTTTTGTAAATGTTGTTTATATGAGATTTTACTGTGCTTAAGCTTACAAAAAGTGCTTCTGCAATTTCTTTATTGGATTTATCTTCTAAAATTAAGTCTAAAACAGTCTGTTCTTGTTTGGTTAATTGTGATTTTGTTTGAATTTTAGACTCACGTTTTTGCTTTTTAGAATTGAAGTACTGCCAAAAATTAAGTCCAATGGCAATTAATAAAAGTCCAAAAAGTAAATAGGCATAATTAAATTTAGTTGTGTTTTCTAAATCTTTTATCCCAAATTGATCCATTTGTAATTCTGACTCAAACTGATTTGCATATTTAGAATTTGGATACGATGTTTTTAAACGATTAAGTAATTCAGTATAATATGAGTTCGTTTTTAGATCTTCAAGATAGTAGTCGTGAAATGGCTTTGTTCTGTCCGATAAAAATGAATAAATATAAAGTTCAGCTAAAGGTTCGTCTAATTCTGTTCCAAAATCCTGAAGTGTTTTAAACCATTTCTTATTGTTAAGCTTTCGGTTAGCATTACTATTATATTCTGAATACGAAAACTTCATTTCCTCTATTAAACCATCAACTTTAATAATAGCTGTGTTTTTTGAGTTATTAGAAGTTATATCGCAAAACATTTGTTCATCAAAAGACAATGGAAACTTAATACTATCTGTACTTTTTGCAATAAATAAGATGTCTTTACTGTCTTTGCAATGACCAATAAAATGATTTTCGTCTAATTTATTGCTATTACAGTTATCCACGTGGAGTTTGTAAAGTTGATGCTTTTCTTCTAATAAGTCTCCCGAAAATTCAAACCTACCTAAACTATCTGTTGTAGTTTTAGAAATGATTTGCTCATTGTTTATTCCGTTAATGGTTCGGTAATCATCAACTATAGACAGGTAAACATTGTTTTGCCAAGTCACATTATCTATAAAACCTTCAAACTTATGCTGTGCATTTGTAGAAAGTGAAATTAAAAATAGAATAACAAAATAATGTAAATATCTCATTGCACTAAAATAGTGTTTATTATTAAATATCAAATTTGAATTGTAACAAAAAGCATAAAATCACGTCCTATAAATAAAAAGAAGAATTATGAGTTTTTGGCGTGTTATATTATCCATATTTTGTCCACCTTTAGCTGTTCTGGATAGAGGTTGTGGTTCTATATTAATAGTATTTATTTTATGGTGTTTAGGTTGGATTCCTGGTGTTATTGCGGCATTAATTATTTTGAATAATCCAAAGAGATAAATTGTATCTTTGTAGTAATGAATAAACTTGTCTACATAAAAGACTTAGGTACTAAAGATTTTAAAGAAACTTGGGATTATCAAGAATCTGTTTTTAAGACTATTTTAGATACTAAAATTAAGAATAGGAGAGAAGATGCAGGTTTAGAAACCAAAAATTATTTCTTTTTTGTAGAACATCCGCACGTTTATACGTTAGGTAAAAGTGGCGATTTAAGTAACTTGCTTTTAAATGAAACCCAGTTAAAAGAAAAAGGTGCTACTTTTTATAAAATAAATCGTGGTGGAGATATTACCTATCACGGACCAGGACAAATTGTGGGTTATCCTATTTTAGATTTAGATAATTTTTTTACTGATATACATAAATATTTACGGTTTTTAGAAGAAGTTATTATTTTAACTTTAGAAGAATATGGTCTTAAAGCTACAAGAAGCGATGGAGAAACTGGCGTTTGGTTAGATGTAGGAACACCATTTGCTCGTAAAATTTGTGCTTTAGGCGTAAGAGCAAGTCGTTGGGTTACAATGCACGGATTTGCACTAAATGTAAATGCTAACTTGGGTTATTTTGATCATATTATTCCTTGTGGTATTAGAGGTAAGGCAGTAGCTTCATTAAATGTAGAATTAGGTGTTGAAAAAGTAGATGAATCTGAAGTAAAATCTAAAATATTAAAACATTTTACAACGCTTTTTGAAGCAGAATTTATAGAAGGATAAAATGGCAGAAACACAAATTAATAATCCGTTACACGGCATAAAATTAGCAGATATTGTTACCGATTTACACGAGTTCTATGGTTGGGAATATTTAGGTGAGGAATTAAGAATGAATTGTTTTAAATCTAATCCTACTATAAAATCTAGCCTTAAGTTTTTACGACGAACGCCTTGGGCAAGAACAAGAGTTGAAGGTTTTTATTTGAAGTTTTTGAGAAAAAACAAGAAATAATAATTACAGAAATAAAAAAAAACTCTAAGCATTGCTTAGAGCTTTGAATTTGGGGCTAAACTAAAATTAGTCTTGAACAGTTTCTTTTCTAGCTTTTCTTTTTTTCATTTTAACTAAAGCTTTTTTGAATTCTTCCATAGAAAGTTCACCGCTTTTATCTGCATCCATTTTGGCAAAACGCTTAGTTTGTTGCTCTGGATTAGAAGTTTTTTCTCTTTTCAGAGCTTTTAACTCATTTAAAGAAATAGATCCATTAGTGTCTGTGTCTATTTTTTTAAATTTAGCTTCAATTTTACCTTTTGCTTTTTCTCTTGGAGCTTTAAACTCTTCTAGTGACAAGAAACTGTCTGCATTTGTATCTAGTTTTTTGAATATACTTTCAGGGTTTCTTTTTTCTTTGTCTTGAGCATTAGCAAAAGTAAAAGAACAAAGTGCTAAAGTTAATAGGCTTAATTTTAAGATTCTTGATGTCATAATGTTTTTGTTAAGGGGTTAAATTAAATGTTATACTATTAAGACCTCAACTTTCTAAAAAGGTTTAATGAGTATGATTTATTTTTACTCTTGTTTAATATGTCCAATTATAAAACCATCTTTAAAATAAGTAATAGGGAATTCTTTTAATTCATCTTTTAAAATAGCTTTAGGTGTTGTACTTGTTCTTTTAATACTCTTAAAATAGATGGCTATATAAGTAGAATCTTTTAAATTTTGTTTCAAAGTTTTTAATTCTGCATTATAGTTTGTGTTCTTTTTTTCTAATCTTGTAATTTTAAAAGGTAAATAATAATGAATTGTTTGAGTTTTGAAATTTAAAAAGTCTGGTGCATTACTATAGCTGTTAAATAAATTGGTTTTGTTTAAATAAATAGCTATTTCTGAATTTTTCCACTCTTTCTTTGAATATAGTTGTCCGTTTTTATATTGATTACTCCATATAGTTGTTGAATTACTCAATATGCCAATTCCTAGAGTAATTAGTCCAAAATAAACTAATTTATTAAGTTTTATAATCTTCAAAAAATGAAATAAAATAGCTATAATAAAAAGAATAAATGGAAAGATTAAAGAAAGAATACGTCTGTTGGGAGGCGTAGCTTTGTCAAAAAAGGACATACTTATCATTATAAATATAAGATAAACAAAACTTAATGTTGTAAATAGAATAAGATGTTTTTGGTGTTCGCTAAAATGTGTTTTTAATTCTTTTGAATAGTTTTTAATTTGTTTTAGATTTATTATTATTCCAAGAGTAAAGAGTAGATAGAGAGCAACAACTAGAAACGATTTTTTTATAAACATTAAGGCTGTGTTTATAAAAAGACCAATAAATTTATTAAATGATAAAATGTGAATTCCAATTCGTCTAACTTCCGTAGCGTCAGTTTTTAGTCTTACATAAATCAACCAAGAAGAGATTCCTATAATACTAATGATAACTATTATGAAGCAATTTTTTAAATTTTGTAATGTGTTTTTCTTTCCAAAAAATAATTCAAAAATTAAAAAACCTCCAATTATACCAGCAGCAGCATAACGGGTAATTAATAAGAGACTACAAAGTAAGCTAAAGCTAATAAGGCTTTTTAAATTTGAGTTTTTTTGCCATTTGATAAAATAGAATAACGTTATTAATTCTAAAGCTAAAAATAAGCTTTCTGAAAGCATAAAAGCAATCATTACAAAAGCTTTGGATGTGACCATTAAAAAAGGAATGCTGTAACAAAGTATTAGATCTAATTTTAGAAGTTTTAATATTTTAAATCCATAAATATATGAGACAACTAAGGTTATGCCATTTAAAATAAAGCCAGCAGTTATAACATTTGTAAATGTTAGTTTTGCTGTTGTGGCAATAAGAATACTATAAATTGGTGGCCAATGTTTTACAAACTCTCCAGTTTTGCTGTAAAAACCTTCTCCGTTTAAAAGTGATTTAGAAACTTGAAGATATGATGTAGAGTCTGGAGAAATAGCTAAACCAAAAGGACTTACTAATAGATAATAGAAAACTAAAAGTATGGAACATATTAAAAGTAGATTTAAATTGTTATTTCTATAAAAAAAAGCGACTATAGTTTTCATTATAATTCTAATTGTCTTAATCCTTCATAAACACAAATTCCTACAGCATTAGCTAAGTTTAAACTCCTAATTTTGTCATGATATAAAGGGATTTTGAATAATTTGTCTTTTTTATTATCAATTAAATCTTTTGGTAATCCAACAGATTCTTTTCCAAAGACTAAAAACAAATTATCTTCAAATTTAATATCCCAATGTTTTTTTGATCCGTGACTAGATAAGAATACCATATTAGCTTCTTTGTTTTTATTTAAAAACTCGTCTAAATTGTCGTAATAAATAACATTTAAGTGTTGCCAATAGTCTAATCCTGAACGTTTTAAACGTTTGTCACTAAGTTCAAATCCAAAAGGCTTAACTAAATGTAGGTTACTACCAGAGGCTAATGCTAGTCTACCAATGTTTCCTGTGTTATTTGGAATTTCGGGTTCTATTAAAACAATATTTAAAGGCATAGGTTGTATAAATAAAAGCCTAAATTAATTAATAATTTAGGCTTTTGGTTGTTTTTAGCTTAAAAACTAAAATAGTTGTAAATCTTAGTTTAAGATGTTTTTAGTGAATGCATCTATATTAGAATTTCCATTTTTATGTAAATATTTAATAAAAGCAGAGCCAATAATTGCTCCTTTAGAATAAGTGGTAGCTTGTTTGAATGTTTCATTATCAGAAATTCCAAATCCTATAATTTGTGGATTTTTAAGATTCATATCTGCTATGCGCTTAAAGTAATCGGTTTGTTCTTTTCCAAATCCAGAACTGCTTCCTGTTACACTTGCGCTACTTACCATGTAAATAAATCCATTAGAAATAGAATCTATAAAATTAATGCGTTCTACGTTTGTTTGTGGCGTAATTAAAAATACATTTATTAACCCGTATTTTTCAAAAGTAGTTTTATATTCTTTATTATAAACATCTACAGGTAAATCAGGAATAATTAAGCCGTCTATACCAACTTCTTGACATTTTCTACAAAATGCTTCTACGCCATATTGTAACATAGGATTAAAATAACCCATTATAATTAAAGGAATGGAAACGGTTTTTCTAATATCCTTTAATTGATTGAATAACGTTTCTGTGGTCATTCCGTTTTTTAAAGCTATGGTCGAACTTTCTTGAATTGTTGGTCCATCTGCTAAAGGATCGCTAAATGGTAATCCTATTTCAATCATATCTACATTGTTTTTCTCAAGATTTTGTATAATCGAAACCGTATCGTTTAAACTTGGAAATCCTGCGGAAAAATATATAGATAATAATTTTTTGTTTTCGTGTAGTTTCTTGTTTATTCTATTCATTAAAAATGACTTTTATAAATTGAAATAATCAATATAATTCTGTAAATCTTTATCGCCTCTACCAGATAAATTAATAATGATTATATCTGTAGGTTTAAATTGCTTTTCTTTAAAAATGGCTAAAGAGTGAGACGTTTCTATAGCTGGAATAATACCTTCTAATTTGCTGAGTTCCAAACCAGCTTTCATCGCTTCATCATCTGTAATAGAAATGAATTCTGCGCGACCAGTTTTATATAAATGTGCGTGCATTGGTCCAACGCCAGGATAATCTAATCCAGCTGAAATTGAATAAGGCTCGGTAATTTGTCCGTCTGTTGTTTGCATTAATAGCGTTTTACTACCATGAATTATGCCTTCTTTGCCTAAAACAGAAGTTGCAGCACTTTCTCCAGAATGAACTCCTTTTCCGGCTGCTTCTACTGCTATAAGTTTTACATCTGTATCTTCTAAATAATGGTAAAAAGCACCTGCAGCATTAGATCCGCCACCAACACATGCAATAATGTAATCTGGTTTTTCTGTGCCTTCTTTTTCCTTTAATTGCCATTTGATTTCTTCGGAAACTACCGACTGAAAACGTGCAACCATATCCGGATAAGGATGCGGTCCAACAACACTACCAATAATATAATGCGTGTCTATAGGGTTATTAATCCAATCTCTAATAGCTTCGTTTGTGGCATCTTTTAAGGTTCTGCTTCCTGATTTTGCAGGAATAACTGTTGCGCCAAGCATTTTCATACGTGCTACGTTTGGTGCTTGTCTTGCAATGTCAATTTCACCCATATAGACAATGCATTCCATTCCCATAAGCGCACAAACTGTAGCGGTAGCAACGCCATGTTGGCCTGCGCCAGTTTCCGCAATTACACGTGTTTTTCCTAAACGTTGTGCCATTAAGATTTGCCCAATGGTATTGTTTATTTTATGTGCGCCAGTATGATTTAGATCTTCTCTTTTTAAGTAGATTTTTGTGTTGTATTTTTCGCTTAGACGTTTTGCAAAATATAAAGGTGAAGGACGACCAACGTAATCTTTTAATAATTGGTCAAAAGATTCTTTAAAAGAGTCTTCTTCCATTATTTTTAAATAATTCTGACGTAATTTTTCAACATTAGGGTAAAGCATTTCAGGGATATATGCGCCACCAAAATCGCCATAGTAACCTTTATCGTCAATATTATAAATCATAGTACTATTTTTTAATATCCGTGTTTTGCTAATTGATATTTAAACTCTTTTAATAGAGTTATATCTTTAAAGGCAGGTGAGGATTCGAATTTGCTATTAACATCTATGGTACAACACAAACGAGATTCTGGTCGTTTTAAGAATAATAGTAAAGCGTCCATATTTTCTATTCCTATGCCTCCACTTAAAAAATAAGGTTTGTTATAGGTGTATTTTTTTAACAAATTCCAGTTAAATGTGTAGCCATTTCCGCCTGGTTCTTTTCCTTTAGTATCGAATAAATAATAGTCGCAAACCTCTTGGTAAGGTTCTAGAACTTTAAAATCGAATTGGTTTTTCATAGAAAACACTTTGATAACTAGAATGTCGTATTCTTTTAATTGCTCACAAAATTCTGGAGTTTCATTTCCATGAAGTTGTACACCATTAAGTTTATGTTCTTCTACTTTAGAAACTATAAAATCTATTGTAGCATCTACAAAAACACCAACTTTTTCAATGCATTCTGGTAATACTGGAATTATTTCCTTGAAATTTCTTGGAGATTTTTCATAGAAAATAAATCCCATATAATTTGGTTCAAGATCTGCAACATCTAAAATGTTGTTTTCTTGCTTCATCCCACATACTTTTAATTTCATAATTTTTATATCTCTAACTCTTTCCTATGGAAAGAGAACTGTTATACTTAATTTATTTGGTTAGCCATACTTTTTAAAGTCCTTCCTTTCGGGAAGGATTTAGGATGGGATTTGTTTTATGAATGCTTCAGCACTTTCTCCTGCGTTATTCGTTTTCATAAAGTTTTCGCCTATTAAAAATCCTTTATACCCATAAGGTTGTAATGTTTTTATAGCTTCAATACTGCTAATGCCACTTTCGGATACTTTTACAAAATCGTTTGGAATAAGCTCACTTAATTGCTTACTGATGTCTAAGCTAACTTCAAACGTTTTTAAATTTCTATTATTTACACCAAGCATATCTATACTAGGCATAATAGATTTATATAATTCTTCTTTGTTATGAACCTCTAAAAGCACATCTAATTTTAAGCTTTTTGCAAACTCTGAGAATTGTTTAATCTCATTTTTTGTTAAAATAGCCGCAATTAATAAAATAACATCTGCTCCATAGGCTTTAGCTTCTAAAATTTGATACGTGTCTATTATAAATTCTTTACGTAACAAAGGTAAGTTACAACTTGCTCTTGCAGTTAATAAATCGTCTAAACTTCCACCAAAATATTTTCCATCGGTTAAAACAGACATGCCACAAACACCAGCATTTTCATAACCTTTAGCAACATCAAATACGTTTAAGTTATGATTAATAACTTGTTTTGATGGCGATCTACGCTTATGTTCTGCAATTATTCCTATACTACTTTCTTTTAGTTTTTTAGCTAAAGAAAATGTTTCTCGTTCAAATAATACAGATAGCTCTAATTGTTTGATTGGAATTAACTGCTTGCGCAAATTAACTTCTATACGTTTATCGTTTACTATTTTAGTTAATATATCCATTTTTTTTCCTATCTCTAACTCTTTCCGAAGGAAAGAGAGTTATTGTGTTATTACTCTTAATTTTATTGTCTTTTTTAATTTTAAAATAGGAGTTATTTACTTAATTCTATTAGTTTTTCTAAACTAGCATTTGCACTTCCATTAGCTAAACTTTCTTTTGCTAAAATAAGTCCTTCTTTGTGCGATATATTATTTACAGTTGCAATTGCTAAACCTGCATTAGCGCAAACCACATTGTTTTGAGCTTCTGTTCCTTTTCCTGATATAATGTTTTTGAATATTTTAGCTGAGGATTCTACTGTTTCTCCTCCAAAAATATCTGACTGACTGATTTGTTTTAAACCTAAATCTGTAGGTTCTAGCATTACTTCAGATTTGTTACTTATTATTTTTGTTTTTCCTGTTAAAGAAATTTCATCATAGCCATCTAAAGCGTGAACAATGCTGTAGTTTTTGTCTGTATTTTGATATAAATAACCGTACAAACGTTGTAGTTCCAAATTAAAAACACCAACCATTTGATTTTTTGGAAAAGCCGGATTTACCATTGGCCCAAGCATATTAAAAAATGTTTTTACACCTAATTCTCTACGTATTGGTGCTACGTTTTTCATTGCTGGATGAAATAATGGTGCATGCATTACACATATACCTGCTTTATCTAGCGTGTTTTTTAATACATCTGAATTATTTGTGAATTTTAAACCTAAAGTTTCCATTACGTTAGATGAACCAGAAGCTGAAGAAACACCATAATTTCCGTGTTTAGCAACTTTTACGCCTGCGCCAGCAGTTATAAAAGATGCAAGTGTGGAAATATTGAAAGTGTTTTTTCCATCTCCACCAGTACCACATAAATCTATAGCATTAAAATCTGAAATTTCTACAGGAATACATAAGTCTAATAACGCATCTCGAAAACCTTGAAGTTCTTCTAATGTTATATTTCGCATCATATAAACAGTGAGAAATGATGCAATTTGACTTTTATTATATTTTCCTTCAGATATGTTAACTAATACATTTCTAGCTTCTTGTTTAGAGATGCTTTCTTGGTTTATTAGTCTGTTTAATATGTGTTTCATTTTTCTCCTATCTATAACTCTTTCCAAATGAAAGAGAACTGTTGTGTTAGTGCTTCTTTATGTTTAGCTTTTGGTTGTTAGCCGTTTTGCTTTTATGCTTTATTGAGTTCATATATTCTGTTGTTAAGCAGAATGACAAATTGTGTATTTACATATTTTGATTACAGAACCCTAAAGACTGAATACTGCTAACAGAAGACTATTTGGACTAATTATTAACCCAATTTTCTAAAATTTGTTTGCCATTTGGCGTTAATACGCTTTCTGGATGATATTGTAAGCCGCGAACATCGTGAAATTTATGACGTAAAGACATAATCTGTCCGTTTGCATCTATAGATGTAGCTTCTAATACTTCTGGTAAATTTGGATTTACAACCCAAGAATGATATCTGCCAACTTCTATGGTTTTATCCATATTTTTGAATAATATTTCATCATCAACAATAACTTCTGTGTTTGTAGCTACACCATGAAATACTTCGTCTAAATTTATAAGTGTTCCTCCAAATACTTCGCCAATAGCTTGCTGACCTAAACAAATCCCTAATATGCTTTTTGTTGGTGCATATTGTTTTATTATGGCTTTTAATAATCCTGCTTCGTCTGGAATTCCTGGTCCTGGTGATAATAGAATTTTATCAAAAACATCAACTTCGTCTAACGTTAGTTTGTCGTTTCTTTTTACTATAACCTCACAATCTAAGTCTTCCAAATAATGAACTAAATTGTAAGTAAAGCTGTCGTAATTATCTATAACTAATATTTTTTTCATTTTAAATATCTTTTGCTAATTCAATAGCCTTAGTTAATGCACCTAATTTATTATAAACTTCTTGTAATTCACTTTCTGCAGTAGATTTAGAGACTATTCCTGCGCCAGCTTGCCAATGTAATTCATGATCTTTACTTAAAAAAGTTCTAATCATTATAGCATGATTGTAATTGCCTTTAAAATCCATAAATCCAATTGCGCCACCATAAAAAGCTCGGTTTGTTGTTTCGTATTGTTCTATTAACTGCATAGCTTTGTGTTTTGGTGCGCCACTTAATGTTCCTGCTGGAAATGTATCTGCAACCACTTGCATAGTTGGTGTGTTTTTATGTACTTTACCTGTAACTTTACTGACTAAATGAATAACGTGAGAGAAAAATTGAGCTTCTCTGTAAGTTTCTACCTTAACCTGACTTCCATGACGACTTAAATCGTTTCTGGCTAAATCTACTAACATGACGTGTTCTGCATTTTCCTTTTTGTCTGCTGCTAATTTTTTAGCTAATTCTGCATCTTGCTCGTCGTTTCCAGTACGCTTAAAAGTTCCTGCAATAGGATGAATTTCCGCAATACCTTTATTTACGACTAATTGAGCTTCTGGAGAACTTCCAAAAATCTTAAAATTACCATAATCAAAATAAAATAGGTATGGCGATGGGTTTATGCTTCTTAAAGCTCTGTAGACATTAAATTCATCGCCTTTAAATTCTTGGCTGAATTTTTTTGATAATACCAATTGAAATACATCTCCACGAGCACAGTGCTTTTTAGCTTGTTCAACTTGTGCTTTATAGGCAATGTCTGATAAGTTTGATGTTATTTCTGCATTAGTATCAAATTTATATGTCGCGTAATTTTTTGATTTTATAAGTTGAAAAACTTCATCTACATTATTTTTAGAATCATAACAATGTGCAAAAATGTATGCCTCGTTTTTAAAGTGATTTATGGCAATAATGTTTTTATAAACAGCATATTGAATATCTGGTATTTCTAAAGAATCTGGCTTTTTTGAGATTGAAACATCTTCAAAATATCTTACGGCATCATAAGCTGTATATCCAAATATTCCGTTGTTTATAAATTTAAAATCTAAATCTTGGTCTGCTTTAAAACGTTGTGTGAATTTCTGTATTTGTTGTGTTACGTTTTCTGCTTTATCTATTGTTATAGAGTTGTCAGGGAATTTTTGAGTAACTACTTCATTTTCAACTTTAATAGTTGCTATTGGATTAAAGCAAATATAGGAGAAACTATTATCGTTAGCATGATAGTCGCTACTTTCTAATAGAATGCTATTTGGGAATTTATCACGTATTTTTAAGTAAATACTTACTGGTGTAATAGTATCTGCAAGTATTTTTTTAAAATGTGTTTTTAATTGAAATGTTTTCATTTATGCTGATTTTATTTCAGAATTTTAAATAAAAAAGGCTTATCGTGAAAGATAAGCCTTAGTCTAATTTATAGATGTAATGGTTTTGCTCACGAGAGTTTAGTATCGAAAGTTCCACCACCAAGTATTTTTTATATTGTTTTTCATAATTTATGATGCAAATATACTGACGATTGGTTCGGTTTTCAAATTTTTAAGCATAAAATTTGAAAAAAAAATGTTTTTAAACCTTTTGGTATAAATAATGTATTTTTGTTCTTTATAAATTAATTAAAGAAATTACAATGAATTTATCTCAAGACGAGTGGATTGCACAATTACAAGATTCTAATAATGCAGTTATTTTAGATGTTAGAACTGAAGACGAAGTTAGCGAAGGTTATATTCCGAATGCAATTAATATAAATATACATAAAGGTCAAGGGTTTATTTCTGATATTGAGGCGTTAGACAAGTCTAAAACATACTTTGTTTATTGTAAATCTGGAGGAAGAAGTGGTCAGGCTTGCGGAATTATGAATCAGTTAGGATTCCAGAATGCATATAATTTATTAGGCGGTTTTATGGAGTGGAAAGGTGAAACAACGATATAATGATATGAGAAAGGTATTTTGTTTTTTAGCTATAATTTTATTTTTTGGTTGTATAACTAAAGATGATAAAACCATACAAATAGTTACACAAAAAGAAATGGAATTGATTTTAAAAGAAGATCAAGTTCAGTTAGTTGATGTTAGAACTCTTAGCGAATTTAAAGCTGGATCTATATTAAATGCTCAGAATATTGATTTTTTGTCTGATGATTTTGATACTCAAATTAAAGAGTTAGATAAAAGTAAACCTGTAATTGTGTTTTGTCAAAAAGGAGGAAGAAGTGCTAAGTGTGCAAAAAAAATGCAAGATTTAGGTTTTACTAAAATTTACGATTTAGAAGGTGGATATTCTAAATGGAAACCAACTGAATAGTTAAAGTTTTATAAAATTAAGAAAGTCCAAAACTCAAGTTTTGGACTTTCTTTTTCAAACTAATTAAACACTTAATAAAATTAATCTTCTACTGTTATACAAATGGTGCTTGTCATTTTTAATTTCTTACCTTGAAGTCTTGCTTGTGTAAAAAAAGCTTTTGCGAATTCCTGTTCGTTAATAAGTTCATTAATTCTAGAATTATCAAGCTCGCATTTGTCTTTGCTGTTTCCCTCGGTAATTGAAAGTCTATGTAGTTTATGAAAGTTTATTTTTACTTTTAGCAATGCATTTATTATGTCTGAAGCCTCGCTTGAAGAAAAAGAACCGTCAATTAAATTAATATCTTGCTTTGCGTTTTTAATATCTGATTTTAATAATTCTAAAGTTTCCATAGTTTTAATTTTATATTACAAATTTGACTTAAATATTTGATATATTTTTATTTATATATTTTATTGATATTATAACTTTTTATTATGATATGTTTATTACGCATAAGTATAGTGGCATTCCTAAAGTTATGTTGAAAGGAAAAGTTATTGCTAATGCCATGGGAATATAAAGGCTTGGATTTGCTTTTGGAGCTGCTAATTTCATAGCGGCAGGAACAGCAATGTATGAAGAACTTGCTGCTAGAATAGCCATTAAAAGTCTATTTCCTGTAGCTTCCATAAATAAACCAGAAGCTATTGCAACAAGGCAGCCGTTTATTACTGGTATTACTATAGCAAATATAAAAGCAAACCAACCTTTTTTGACAAAATCAGATAATTTACGTCCGCTAGTAATTCCCATGTCTAAAAGAAATACAGATAGAAAACCCTTAAAGATGTCTGTTGTAAAAGGTTTAATGCCTTCAGCTTGTGCTTCGCTTGTTAAAAGTCCAATAATTAAACTTCCAATAATTAGTAAAACGCTTCCATTTGTTAAAGAATGATGTAAGACTTTCTTCATTGGAATACTTTCTTCGTTATTCTTTTTTCTCTTTTTAGATATGGTCATTAAAATAAGACCAATCATAATAGATGGCGCTTCCATTAATGCCATTACAGCAACCATGTGTCCGCTAAATGGAATGTTTTTCATTTCTAAAAAAGCAATGGTTGTTACAAATGTTACAGCACTAACAGAGCCATAAGCGGCAGCTATTGCTCCAGCATTTTCTATGCTAAACTTTTTTCTTAAAATGAAATAAGTATAAATTGGTACTATAGTAGCTAATAGAATTCCAAAAAGTAGAGACCAAAGAATTTCCATATTAAAAGTGCTATGTGCTAATTCTTGTCCGCCTTTAAAACCTATACATAATAAAAGATATAATGAAATAAATTTAGAAGAGTTCTCAGGAATACTTAAATCACTTTTTAATTGAACAGCTAAAACGCCTAAAAAGAAAAAAAGTAATGCAGGATTGGTAAGATTATCTATAAGTAGATTGAAGTCCATACTATTTTGCTGTTTTGTTATTTAAAACAGCAAACCCAATAAGACCAAAACTTAGTAATAATTCGGTTAAAAATAAACTATTATTGGTTAGTGATAGGTATATGAAAAACAAACTAAGTAAGCAAAATATTATAATACTTATTTTGTTAGGTATTACTATTCGTGATTTATTGACAGTTGCTTTTTTTTTGGGTTTCATTTTGTTGTTTTTTAGTTTTACGCTTTTTTTTGGTGCAAATATTAAATCTTATTTGTATATATTTTTATTTATATTTGTTATGTTATATATAATTAAATTTTATGAATTTTACTTTACATCAATTAGAAATATTTAAAAAAGTAGCAGATCTTAAAAGTGTTACAAAAGCTTCGGAAGAATTGTTTTTAACTCAGCCAGCAGTATCAATTCAATTAAAGAAGTTTCAAGACCAATTTAAGATTCCTTTGTTTGAAGTTGTAGGAAGGAAAATTTATATTACAGAATTTGGAGAGGAAATAGCACTTGCAGCTGAGTATATTTTATCTCAGGTAGAATCAATAAATTACAAAGCATTATCATTTCAGGGAGAATTAGCAGGTAAATTAAAAATAGCTATTGTGTCCACAGCAAAGTATGCTATGCCCTATTTTTTAACAGATTTTATAAAAGATAATTCTGGTGTAGATTTGGTTATGGATGTAACCAATAAAGCAGAAGTTGTAAAAGCGTTGGAAAATAACGATATTGATTTTGCTATGGTTTCTACGTTACCAAAGCATCTCAAAATTGAAACTATTTCTCTAATGGAAAATAAATTGTATCTAGTTGGAGGAAAGCAATTCAACTTAAAAAAAGGGAATTTATCACTTAAAGATATGGAGCAATTACCTTTAATATATAGAGAGCAAGGTTCTGCTACACGGTTTGCAATGGAGCGTTTTATAGCGTCCCATAAAATGTCTACTTATAAAAAAATGGAATTAACGTCTAATGAGGCTATAAAACAAGCTGTTTTGGCTGGTTTAGGTTTTTCAATTATGCCTTTAATTGGAATTAAAAACGAATTACAGAATGGCGATTTACAAGTTATTCCAGTTAAAGATCTACCTATAGTTAGTAATTGGAACCTTATTTGGCTAAGTTCTAAAAATATGTCCTATGTGGCAAAAGCTTTTATAGAACACATTAATACTAATAAATCTAAAATAATGAAAGATCATTTTGAATGGTTCAATCAATATTAATGTTAAATATTTCATAGAAAAAACTATTATGTTTAGTATTTTTGTATTTTTGATAAACAAATAAATGATTCTGTTATGAAAAAAAACCTTTTAAAATTAAGTCTTTTATCACTATTATTAGTTTTAACGACTAGTGTAAATAGTGATCTTGAATATGTCTCATTAGACGGTTTTCAGGCTAAAGCTTATTATTTTTCAAAAGAAAAAATGGACTTAGGTAAATGGGGGAATCAATTAACAGAGGCTCAAAAAAAAGATGTAGCATCTAGATTAAAAAATAGATTACAAAAAACATACGTATTGTCTTTTAATAAAGAAGAATCTAGTTTTTATGAAGAAGAAAAAATAGATGCTATTTCTGGAGCAACAGATTCTTGGGGTAAAAATTTTACACCTGGACAGCAATACAAAAATTTAAAAAATAAAACCCAAATACAAAATCAAGAATTTTACGGTAAACGATTTATGGTAAAAGATAGTTTACTTAAAATAGACTGGCAATTAAGCGGCGAAACTAAGCAGATAGGAAATTATACATGCTTTAGGGCTAATGCGTTAGTTCCAACAAATGATCTTAATTGGTATGCTTTTTCTTGGGGAAAATTAAGAACAGCCGAAAAGAAAGATGATTCAGGAAATCAAATAGAATTAACACAAGTAGAAGCTTGGTATACCTTACAAATACCAGTAGCTACTGGTCCTTTAGAGTATTCTGGATTGCCTGGTTTAATTTTAGAAGTGAGTGCAGATAATACAACTATTTTGTGTTCAAAAATTGTAATTAACCCTGAAGAACCTATAGAGATCATTATTCCAAACAAAGGAAAAGAAGTTACTAAACAAGAATACCAAGATATTGTTTTAGAGAAAATGAAAGAGTTTAGAAATAATAGAATGGGAAGATAATTGGTTGAAGCCTTTTAATTCAGGCTTGTAATGTTGTCAATTCTATAAGCTGTTTCTTGTCCTAAATATAAAGGGTTGCCGTGTTTTTCAGACCAAAAACCATCTAAAACATCTTTAGTCATGCATTTATAAACCACAACACCTTTGAACGTTTTATAATCTTCTGACTGGTAATTAAAGTTAATAACTAAAATATTATCTTTAAAGAAGCCATTACCTAATTGTGTTTGGTCTTCAAAAATAGTCCACTTAGCTACAATTCTATTATTGCTATCTAAACTCAATTTTAAAACACCTTTGTATTCAGTGTTTTCTTCATCTTGGTTTTTCCCAGAAATATTGTAAACACCAACTAATTCTTCTAAAGTCATAAGATTTTAAGTTTTTTATATTGTTAGCGCTAAAATAAAAAACCCCGTAAACATAATGTTTTCGAGGTTTTAAAAGTGGAGTCGGAGAGAATCGAACTCTCGTCCAAACAAGTCATCAATCAGCTTTCTACACGTTTATTCTTTTCTTAGGTTTTCGACTAAAAACTGATTAAAGACAATCTGTTTTTAGCTTAGCTTTTTTATTTCGAAATAGCGCCAAAGCTTCACTAAATCTATATTGACATTTTCGATGCCTCAAAATGGAACGCCGCCAATCAAGGCTTTCCAGAGACATAAAGCTTGTACACCTGGTGTACCGAGGCTTAATCCTACTATAATTCGGATTAGGCAGCTAAAGCGTAGTTATTCTCGCCGATTAAAAAGTTGAAATAAGTATTTACGAGTATAATTTCATTACTCGACGTGCTTACTAATCCATAAATCTCGCTGTCAAAACCAGTCGACCCCATTTTAATGAAATAATAAATTTAACTATTATGGCGTTACCCATTTTTGCTTTTAAGGGCAAAAACACGTCAGGCTTTCCGTTCTATCTTTTTTATGTATTCAACATAAAAAAGGATGCCGCTTTAATTCTTAACGCGAATTAGCAAAATTAACAAAAATTATAGTTCAAACACTATACCATTTCAACTTTATAGAAAGATTAAGACAAAAAGGCGTTTCAAGTCTGGCAAATCAATAACAATTATAGCTTAAAACTTATTTGTAAAGCCTTAGAGTAAATAAAACAAATATTTGCTAGCGTACTAATTTAATATTAATTTAGCGAACACCATTTTAATTCATACTAGCTCAAAAAATACAAATATGAAATTCGCTATCATTAAAGAACGTAAAAATCCACCAGACAGGCGTGTGGTATTTTCTCCAGAAGCTTTACAGGAATTTAAATTAAAATTCCCAAAAGCAGAAATAGTTGTAGAAGCTTCAGATATACGTATTTTTAAAGACAGTCAATATCAAGATTTAGGTATAGAAGTCGCTCAAGATGTTAGTGATGCAGATGTAATGATTGGTGTAAAAGAAGTGCCAAAGGACGCGTTAATTCCTAATAAAAAATATTTCTTTTTTAGTCATACCATAAAAAAGCAACCATACAACCGCGAGTTACTTAAGGTTATATTAGACAAAAACATAGAAATGTATGATCACGAAACTATTGTGCGAGAAAATAACTCAAGACTAATTGGTTTTGGACGTTATGCTGGATTGGTTGGTGCTTACAACGGATTTAGAGCTTTAGGGTTACGCGATGGGTTATTTAATTTACCAAAAGTAGAAACTTTAGCAGATTTAGATGCTGTAAAAGCAGAGTTAGATAAAATTACTATTCCAAATATTAAAATAGTTTTAACAGGAACAGGAAAAGTAGCGTTAGGTGCTAAAGAAATTTTAGACTATTTAAAAATTAAAGAAGTTAACGATACTTTGTATTTAAAATCGGAATTTTCAGAACCTGTATATTGTTTGGCAGATGTTATGGAGTATAATAAACGTATTGATGGACAAGTAGGAGATAAGTACGAGTTTTACAAAGATCCATCTGGTTACCAAAGTAACTTTATGGCTTATGCTAAAGAAACTGATTTCTTTATTGCTGGACATTTTTATGGCGATGGCGCTCCATTTTTATTTACACGTCAAGATGCAAAATATCCAGATTTTAGAATAAACTTGGTGGCAGATGTGTCTTGTGATATAGATGGACCAGTTGCAAGTACAATTAGACCAAGTACTATTGCAGATCCTTTTTATGGATATGATGCTAAAACAGAAAAAGAAGTTGCTTTTAATGCCAAAGGTTGTATAACAATGATGGCTGTAGATAATTTGCCTTGCGAATTACCTAAAGATGCATCCGAAGGTTTTGGTGAAACATTTTTAGAACACGTTATTCCTGCATTCTATAATAATGATGTTGATGGTGTTTTAGCCAGAGCAAAAATGACAGAAAATGGTAAATTAACAGATAGATATAGCTATCTACAAGATTTTGTAGATGGAAAAGAATAAGACAGCTTTAGTTACTGGAGCAGCTTCTGGCTTAGGATTAGAGTTTTGTAATTTATTAGCTAAAGATAAATACACCATTATTATGGTAGATTTAAATGAAGATAAATTACAAGTAGAAAAAAATAGTTTAGAAAAAAACTATGATATTAAAGTCGTTACCATTGCTCAAGATTTAAGCAAGCAAGAATCTGCACAACAGTTGTTTGATAAAATTCAAGATTATAAAATTGAAGTTTTAATTAATAATGCCGGTTTTGGTATGTTTGGAATGTTTCACGAAAATAATTGGGAACGCGAATTAGCAATGCTAAACCTTCACGTTATTACAACTACACATTTAACTAAGTTGTTGTTAAAAGATATGGTTGCAAATGGTAACGGAAAAGTGTTAAATGTATCTTCATTAGCAGCATTTCAACCAGGACCATTAATGGCATTATATTATGCTACCAAATCTTATGTGTTATCTTTTTCGGAAGCTATTGCAAACGAGCTTAGAGGTACTGGAGTTGCAGTAACCGCTTTTTGTCCTGGACCAACTAAAACCTTGTTTCAGCAAACCGTACAAGAAGGAGACAATAAAGGGAAGATTGGTTTTAATATGGGTTGCCCTAAAAAAGTAACTTTGTATGGTTATAAAGCTATGCATAAAGGAAAAACCTATGCTATTCCTGGCGGATTTAATAAGTTTTTAGCATTATTACCAAGAGTGCTTTCTAGAAATACGGCTACAAATATTGTAAGAAAAATTCAAGAAAAGAACAGAGCTTAATAGATTATTGAACTTTTAATTGAGGTTTGAATTTATTTAAGAACTTAGTGAAATGCCTTTGTAATTAGATATAGGTTCAGTCATAATATTTAGTCTTTAAATCTATAAAATAAACACATAATGTTCCTAAGGTGTAAGCTAAAATATCTTCCCAACTAAAATGAGATCCCATTACTATTCTGAGTAGTTTGTATTGATGTAAATTTAGAATTTCTGATAGATTAACATATTGAAATAGTTCTAATGTAAAAGCAATACTTAATGTTACAAAAGCAATGTGTTTCGGTTTTAAGTTGAAGATACTTTTTATGGCACAATACACTAAAATAGTTGCTAGAAAATCCCCAAAGGTGTAACGTATAAATCCATCTTTTAAAAAAAAAGGCAATACTTATTTCTATAATTAGAAATAGTAGTGTTAAGGCAGCAAATTTTGTGTTTAATTTAATCATTTGGAATTATATAAAGCGACCTATATTTCTATAAGTTTCTTTTAAATTTATATTAGTTAGTCCATTCTATTTTTCTAGAAACATACATTACTATGGCTAGTATAATAAATAAGCCAATACTTCCAACTAAAAGTGCATAGTTTTCTAATTGTATAATAGTGTATATAAAGATATATAATGCAGTTAATGATAAACTTATGAGTATTGGGAATTTCCAATAATTTAAAATAGATTTAGAATAAAGAGTTATTAGTATAATTACAGATGAGCCAGCAATAGTATAGGCTTTTAAAAAGTTGCTGTGTTCACTTATAGATACTAATAAAGTATAAAACATAGTAAGAGCTAAACCAATCATTAAATATTGAAAAGGATGTATGTTTATTTTGCTTAAGGTTTGAATTAAAAAGAATAATAAAAAGGTTAGACCAATTACAAGAAAACCATATTTAGCAGATCTTTCACTTTGTTGAAATTCGTCTACCATAATTAAAAATTTAGCACCAAAAGCATAGCGTTTTAAATCTGGAATAGCATTTAAATACTGTTGAGAAAAAGCTCTGTTAAGATGCGTTACTTTCCATTCAGCATCAAACGAATTTTGAGTTATTTTTTTTGAAGAATCTATAGGTAAGAATTCTCCAATAAAACTAGGGTTTCCCCAATTTGAAGCCATTTTTAAATGTGTTGTTTTTCCAATAGGAATGATTTGTAATAGTTCGCTTCCATCAAATGTTATATTTAAATCAAAGCTCATTTTATCTTCGTCTGTTTTCGGCACATCACTTTCTTTAATATAGTTAGACTCTAATTCATCTAAAGTATTTCTAGTTTGTTCGTTAAAATTAGTTTCAAAAGTATAGTCTTTACCGTTTGAATTAATTTTTGTTTCGCCTTTAATACCTTTTAAATTACTGGTTTTAACAATATAAGTGGCTTTATTCCATAATATATCTTTATCTAAAATGTTTTTTGTAGTTAAGTTTGGTTCTATAAAGAAGCCTTTTAACTTCATGACTGAAGTATATACTGCAGATTCAAAATTTCCTCTTTTTAGTTTTTTAGAATTAACATTTGATGTTACGTTTAATTGTTCGGGAAATATAAAGGCGTATTCGATATTTGTCTCTATTTCTGTTTTGTGTTTTTTCGATTTTTCATTATAAATAGTCGTTTCTTTATAAGATTTATAAGGTATTTTTAATATTGGTCCGTATAATAATACTTCTTTTCCCCATTTTGAGTTTATTTCATTAACGACATCTTTTTGTCTATCACCTCTTTCTTTGATAAGACTATTGATGTATGATAAAGGAATTAGTAGTATTAAAGTTAAGAATCCAACCATAAGTAATCTTGCGGTAATTGAAGTGTTTAGCCATTTAGATAGGTTGCTTTTTGTTTTTTCTTTTTGGTGTTCCATTGCTCAGTTGTCTAAAGTACTTTGAAATTCAAAGTAGATGATTAAAAAAATAGTGTTATGTGTTTTTTATAATGTGTTCTAATGCTTTAATGTGTTTTTTAAAAGCAGCAGTACCTAACTTGGTTGCAGTGTAAGTGGTATTTGGTTTTCTTCCAATAAATTGTTTCTCAACTAAAATATATTCCGCCTTTTCTAACGCTTTTGTATGACTGGCTAAATTACCATCTGTAGTACCTAAAAGTTCTTTAAGTGTTTTAAAATCGGCATTTTCATTTACCACAAGTACAGACATAATTCCTAAACGGATTCTATGATCAAAAACTTTATTTATGTTGGTAATTATGCTCACTTTTTTACTGTTGAATTAGTATTTGTTTTTTTAGCTAAAGTTATTAAACATCATATTTAAAATGCATAATACTTCCGTAAATAATATGCATAATTCCAAATCCAATAACCCAAATCCAAAATCCATAACCAGGAAATAAGGCTGCAATTAAACCTAAAGCAACCTGAATTAAACCTAAATATTTAATATCTCCAATACTATGTTTAGATGCGCTAATTAATGCTAACCCGTAAAATATAAGCATTAATCCACCAGTTTGTCCGTATTTACCTTGCCATAAAATTATTAAAATATAAATACCACCAGTAATTAAAGGCACTAAAAAACTAAATAATAATCTGCGGGAAGAATTGTCCCAAATGCTTTCGCCTGTTTTTTTAGCTTTTCTTGTGGTTAAAATAATTCCTGTAATAATACTTAAAGCGGCAACAGCTATTAAAATACCAAGACAGACTTGAAAGATTTTACCGTCTAAAATTAAAGTGCCTCTAGAATATGTTGTAACCATATAATAAGCAGCAGCAGCGCCAATTAAAGCATAAATACCAGCTAATATGCCAGACAAACCACTTAACGATATAAATCGAGACGATTTAGTCATAATGTTTTTAATCTCGCTAAGGTCTTTTAAATAATCTTCGTTGCTCATAATAAAAGTACTTTGAATTACAAAGTAAATTAAATTTATTCAAACTATCTAATAAATTTGAAAGAATTTAACATTCTGTTTTTTTAATGTGTATTTTAGAAGTCTAAAACAAATAAAATTATGTTAGGGTTACTTTATAATATTGCGAATATTTCTGGAGGACTTTTATTAGGTTTAGCCTTATTAGATAAATGGGATGGCGACAAAGATTACTTTAATCAAATAGCAAAAGTATTAGCGCCTTTTCGAACTATAATTGGAGCTGTTTTAGTTGGGTTAGCTGTTTTTTCTATGATTAATGGTGGCGGTTTTATTTGGAATACCGTAAGTCTTTTAGGTGGTTTCTTATTATTAACTCACGTTATTTCAAAAGCACCAGCTTTGCAGGATATGTTATATAAGTTGTCTGATAAATTAATGCCATTTAAAGCAGGAATTGGTATTGCTTTAATTGTATGTGGCATTTTAGGCTTGTTTTAAAACCTGCTGTTTTGAATCCAGCCGAAGTCTACATTTTAAAACAATACGAACCTTTTAGGTCCATTTTATTAGATTTAAAATCTATTATAGAAGCTGTAATTCCAGAAATTGAATTGCATTACAAATGGAAAATTCCTTTTTTTATGTTAGGGAAGAAACCTATTTGTTATTTAAATCAATCTAAAGATTATGTGGATTTTTGCTTTTGGCATTCTGAAATAATGGAACAATATTCCGAATTTTTTGTCAAAGAAAAACGAAAAGTAGTGGCTTCTTTACGTTACAAATCTAAAACAGATGTTAATGATGCTGTTTTGATTTATGTTTTAGAAATGCTAAATGCTTATTATGGTAATGGGTTTGTTAGGAGTTAGTTTTTTAAAACTATAATAAATATTTTCAAGGGATTTGGATTATAAAATACTTTGGGAGCTGTTGTATTGTAAAAATCTCTAATACAAATTAAGCTACTGTAAATTGTAGCGCCTTTTTTATATTCTAGTTAGCGAAAATCAAATATTATTACAACCTAAATATCCCACCAAAAGAAATAATACGTTGCAAGAAAAAGAATTTTTGAGATGCTTTTTCGTTAGGGTTTTTAGTGGTTCTAATATTATTCATATTAATAAATCCACCTTTTAAATCTGTTGCTATAAAAAAGTGTTTAAAAAACGTAAAGTTTAATCCAACTCTTACAGAAGCTCCAAAACCAGAAATATGAAAATCGTCTCGTTGTTGTTTGTATAAAAGTGTGGTGTTTGTTTTAGGGTAAAGTAAACCTAATCCAATACCTTCATTTATATCTATTTGAAACTTATCTGTATTTCTAATCCCAAATAAATGAGATAAATCGTCGTATCTAGAAAACTCTGCGTTTACATAGTTTAGTCCATCTGTATGCTCAAATTTTAGCATATCTTCAGTGACTACATATTCAGAGCCATTATATGTACCGTTAAATGCTGCGCCTTGTTCTGTAATAGGAAGGTTTATGTAGCCGTTAACACGTCTGGTTTGGTTTCTGTCCATAACGTATTTCATATGGTCTACACCAATAGAAACTGCATATTTGTCTGTAATAAAGTAGCCTAATTTAAAATTGGTTTGCGGAATAGTCATCCTTCCAGGATTAATATAATCTATATGCCAACCTTTAGGTCTGTCGTAAGCAGTGGCATCTTCAACTGTAAAATCGTAATTACTTCCTTGAAAACGAATATCAGATTTAGAGTAAGATTCTCTATTTCCGCCCCAACTTATAACTATTTTTCCTTTTTTAGAAGATGTATATAAGGAGTCTTGTCCAAAAGAAGACGTTACACTTAATGTAATGAATAGTATTAAAATGGTTTTTAACAATAAAGCAGGCATTGTAATTTGTTTTTTATTTATGTGAGCCATCGCAATATGGCGGGTTTTTGGTTAATTTACACGTACATAAAAAGGCTTCTTTGGCTTCTGGAACTTCAAATACAAAAGATGGCGATGCTTCAGCTTTTCTGTGTGCACCATTACAAAATGGTTGATTTTCACTGTGACCACAAGTACACCAAGCGTATTTTTTGTTGGCTTCTAATTCGCATTTAATAGGAGAATCTCCACCTTTAATATTATTGTTCATTTGTGTTTTTTTAGAATTATAAACTATTTATAGTAGCTCTAATTTTTGTTAGGTTAGTTAATAAACCTTCTAGATTATCTAGGTGTAACATATTAGCGCCATCACTTTTTGCATTAGCGGGATCAAAATGAGTTTCTATAAATAATCCATCTACATGGTTTACAATTCCAGCGCGCGCAATGGTTTCTATCATATCTGGTCTTCCGCCAGTAACACCAATAGTTTGATTTGGTTGTTGTAAAGAATGCGTAACATCTAAAATTGTTGGAGCAAATTCACGCATGGTAGGGATTCCTCTAAAATCTACAATCATGTCTTGGTAGCCAAACATAGTTCCTCTATCTGTAATCCAAGCTTTATTGCTACCAGCATCTTTTACTTTTTGCACAGCATGTTTCATACTTTCAGGACTCATAAATTGTCCTTTTTTAAGATTTACCACTTTTCCTGTTTTTGCAGCAGCAACAACTAAATCTGTTTGTCTCACTAAAAACGCAGGAATTTGTAATACATCTACATATTGTGCAGCAAGAGCAGCATCGCTACTTTCGTGAATATCTGTAACTGTAGGAACATCAAAAGTTTCTGAAACTTTAGCCAGAATCTCTAATGCCTTTTCGTTTCCAATACCTGTAAAACTATCTATTCTACTGCGGTTAGCTTTTTTAAAGCTGCCTTTAAATATATAAGGAATATTTAATTTGTCCGTAATATTTAAAACTCTTTCAGCAATTCTAAGCGCCATGTCTTCTCCTTCAATAGCGCAAGGACCACATAAAAGAAAGAAATTATTAGAGTCTGTGTGTTTTATTTTAGGTATATCTTGAAGTTTCATAGTTGTTGTCGTGTAAATTGCTGTGCAAAGATACTATTATGGTTTTACTTTTGTGATTTTTAAGTTATAATTTGAAGCTTTTTTAATGTTTTAGTCACAGAACAAGTGTGCTTTTTAAGTGCTTTATAATTAAAAAGATAGAGTGTAAAGCGCCACCTTTTTGAGGTTTTGTAAAAAGGTAATACTCAAAAAAATAAAAGGTTAGTATAAGTTCATAAAAATGAGTACATTTGCACCCTTAAAATAAGGCATTACTATGGATAAGATTATAAACATCGCAATTATTGCACACGTTGATCACGGGAAAACGACCTTGGTTGATAAAATTATGTATCACTGTCAGTTATTTCGCGATAACGAAAACACAGGTGATTTAATTCTTGATAATAACGATTTAGAACGTGAACGTGGTATTACTATTACGTCTAAAAACGTATCTGTAGTTTATAAAGATACTAAAATAAATATTATTGATACACCAGGTCACGCCGATTTTGGAGGTGAAGTTGAACGTGTATTAAACATGGCAGATGGTGTTGTATTATTAGTAGATGCTTTTGAAGGTCCAATGCCTCAAACGCGTTTTGTATTACAAAAAGCAATTGATTTAGGTTTAAAGCCTTGTGTGGTTGTAAATAAAGTTGACAAAGAAAACTGTACTCCAGAAGAAGTTCATGAAAAAGTTTTTGACTTAATGTTCGAACTTGGTGCTGAAGAATGGCAGTTAGATTTTCCAACAGTTTACGGTTCTGCTAAGAACAACTGGATGAGTGATGATTGGAGAAACGAAACTAAAAACGTAGAGCCTTTATTAGATATGGTTGTTGAACACGTTCCAACACCTGTTTTTAAAGAAGGAACAACACAAATGTTAATTACATCTTTAGATTTTTCTTCTTTTACAGGTCGTATTGCGATTGGTAGAGTACAAAGAGGAAACATTGTAGAAGGACAAGCAATATCTTTAGTTAAAGCTGATGGAACTATTACGAAAAGTAAAGTGAAAGAAGTTTTTGTTTTTGAAGGATTAGGAAGAAAACGAGTTCAAAGTGTTCAAACAGGAGATATTTGTGCTATTGTAGGTGTTGAAGGATTTGAAATTGGAGATACAATTGCTGATATAGAAAATCCAGAAGCTTTAAAATCTATAGCAATAGATGAACCGACTATGAGTATGTTGTTTACAATTAACGATTCACCTTTCTTTGGGAAAGATGGAAAGTATGTAACATCTAGACATATTAAAGATCGTTTAGAAAAAGAATTAGAAAAAAACTTAGCGCTTAAATTAGGTGAAACTGGTAGTGCAGATAAGTTTATGGTATTTGGTCGTGGAGTATTACACTTATCGGTTTTAATAGAAACTATGCGTCGTGAAGGTTACGAGCTTCAAATTGGTCAACCACAAGTAATTATCAAGGAAATTGATGGTGTTAAATGTGAGCCAATAGAAGAATTAACTATTGACCTTCCTGAAAACGTATCTGGTAAAGCTGTAGAGTTTGTTACTATGCGTAAAGGAGAAATGTTAAGCATGGAAGCTAAAGGTGACCGTATGGTTATTGAATTTATGATACCTTCTCGTGGTATTATTGGTTTACGTAACCAATTATTAACAGCTACTGCTGGTGAGGCAATTATGGCTCACCGTTATAAAGAATATCAGCCTATAAAAGGAGCTATTCCTGGACGTATTTCTGGATCTTTAGTATCTATGGAAAATGGTAATGCAATTCCTTATTCTATTGATAAATTACAAGATAGAGGTAAGTTTTTTGTTGAGCCAGGAGAAGATATTTACGAAGGACAAGTTATTGGAGAGAATTCTCGTCAAGACGATATGTGTGTAAATATTACAAAAGCTAAAAAGCAGAGTAATGTACGTTCTTCAGGAGCAGATGATAAAGCTAAAATTGTACCAGCAATTAAATTTTCATTAGAAGAAGCTTTAGAATACATCCAAAAAGATGAATATGTTGAGGTTACTCCAAATCATTTAAGACTTCGTAAGGTTTACTTAAAAGAGGCGGATCGTAAACGTAACAAGTTTTAATTTATTAAAATATATAATATTTAAAAGAGAAGCACTATTTTAGTGCTTCTCTTTTTTTATGAATTAAAATAATATAATATGGATTTTTTAGGTATTTCAGTAACAGAATGGGTTGGTTACGCAGCATCTTTAGGTGTCTTAATTTCTTTTTTAATGAAAGATATTAAGACCTTACGCTATATTAATTCTTTAGGTTGTTTTCTGTTTGTTATTTATGGCGTGCTGTTAGATTTATCTATTCCAATAGTTATAACTAATACGGCTATTTTAGGAATTAATTTTTACTACTTGTTTATTAAGAAAACGGCTTAATTTGAAGACGTTATTTATTATTACAGTTAATAGAGTGATTTTTATAATTTAAATAACTAAGCAATTATTACAATACAGCAATATCAAGGTAAGGATAAGCAAGAATGGGATTCGTTAGTTTCTCAGTCTAAAAATGGAACGTTTTTATTTTGCCGCGATTTTATGGATTACCATTTTGACAGATTTGAAGATCACTCTTTACTGATTTTTAATTCGGAGAAATTAATTGCTATTTTACCTGCTAACATTTCAGGTAATCAGGTTTTTTCACATCAAGGTTTAAGTTATGGAGGATTAGTTTACGGTTCTAATCTAAAACTAGAAGATGTTATTTCTGTTTTTAAATCTATTTTAATTTATTTAGATTCTATTAAAGTTAAGAAGCTTATTGTTAAAGAATTACCTCAGTTTTATAGTGCTATTCCAAATGATGAATTACATTATTTAGCTTTCATTTTAAAAGCAAAATTAAATAGAGTAGATGCGTTATCTATTATAAATATTTCCGAAGATAATAAACAAAGTAAATTAAGAAAACGAGGTATTAAAAAAGCAGAGTCTTTAGGGTTAGAAATTAAAGAAGAATCTGATTTTAGTATGTTCTGGAATACTATTTTAATTCCTAATTTGAAAGAACGTTTTAATACAAATCCAACACATACTTTAGCTGAAATAGTGTTATTGCATAGTAAGTTTCCAAATAAAATCAAACAGTTTAACGTTTATAAAGATGATGAAATTCTTGCTGGAATTACCATTTTTGAAACAGAACACGTTGCACATACACAATATATTTCGGCAAATAATTCTAGGCAAGAAACAGGAAGTTTAGACTTTTTAGTTAATGAGTTAATTACTACTATTTATAAAGATAAAAAATATTTCGATTTTGGTATTTCTAACGAAAATCAAGGACAAAATATTAATCAAGGTTTATTATATTTTAAAGAAAGTTTTGGAGCTAGAACAATAACACAATCGTTTTATGAGTTTAAAACATCAAATTATAAATTATTAGATGCAGTTATGGTATGATAAAATTTTTAGATTTACATAAAATAAATGCACGTTTTACAAACGAATTTCAAAAGAGCCTTAATTCTTTTTTAGATTCTGGTCATTATATATTAGGTAAAAGTGTTTCTAATTTTGAATCTGAATTTGCTAAATATTGTGGTACAGATTACTGTATTGGAACTAGCAATGGTTTAGATGCTTTAACGTTAATTTTTAAAGGTTTTATAGAATTAAATAAGCTATCAATAGGCGATGAAGTTATAGTTCCTGCAAATACATATATAGCATCTATTTTAGCGGTGATTAATTCAGGATTAAAACCTGTTTTTGTTGAGCCTAACCCAAATACATTTAATCTAGAAGTTTCTACTATAGAAGCTGCAATTACACCAAATACAAAAGCTATTTTAATGGTGCATTTGTATGGTCAATTGTGTCCTGAAGCTATAAATGAAGTAGCAAAAAAACACAATTTGTTACTAGTAGAAGATGCTGCACAAGCGCATGGCGCACTTAATAAATCGGGTTTAAAAGCAGGGAACTTATCAGATGCAGCAGCATTTAGTTTTTATCCTAGTAAAAATTTAGGTGCACTTGGAGATGCAGGTGCTATTACAACTAATAATAAAGCGCTTTTTGATGTAATTTCTAAATTAAGAAATTATGGATCTTCAACTAAATATATAAATGAAATTGTGGGTTACAATAATCGTTTAGACGAAATTCAAGCTGCATTTCTTTCAGTTAAATTAAAATCATTAGATCAAGATAACTCAAAACGTCAGGAAATAACTTCTACTTATTTAAATGAAATCCAAAACAAAGCTATAAAATTGCCAGTTTTACAAAGTAATATTAAAAGCCATATATGGCATGTATTTGTTGTTTTAGTAGAAAACAGAAATCATTTTGTAGACTATTTGGATCGTCATAATATTCAAACATTAATTCATTATCCAATTCCACCGCATAAACAAATTGCTTTAAAAAACTATAATCACTTAAAGCTTCCAATTACAGAACACATACATGACAAATGTGTAAGCTTACCAATAAGTCCTGTAATGACAGATAAAGAGGTTAGTACTGTAGTCTCTGTTATAAACAAATACCATGCTTAAGGCTTTTTTTAAAGATATAAAGTCTAATATGTTAATTAAGTTGGCATCATTAAACTCTATAGCTATAATTATTAAAGTTAGTGGAGGTTTTTTAACCTCTAAAGTTATTGCTGTTTTTTTAGGAGCCGAAGGTTTAGCGTTAGTTGGAAATTTAAGAAATTTTTTAAGTTCAACTCAAGCCTTATCTACTTTAGGCTTAAATAACGGTTTAGTTAAATATGTTTCCGAATTTAAGAGTAATAAAATCTTATTAGGAAAAACAGTCTCTACAGTATTTTTATTAGGATTTTTTTCTACTATAATTGTTAGTTTATCAGTTTATTTTAATGCATTTACAATTAGCAATGCTGTCTTTGGAGAAAACTTAGATTATTCTAGTATTATAAAAATAGCAGCAATTGTATTGCCCTTTTATGTTTTAAACGTTTTTGTAACAGGAGTTTTAAATGGATTAAGTAAGTTTAATCATATTATTGTTATTAGGATAATTGGTCACGTTTTTAGTGCGGCTACTACCATTTTTTTAATATGGAAAGCAGAGTTGTATGGAGCGTTATTAGCAGTTGTTATTATTGAAGTCTTATTGTTTTTAGTAACCTGTATTGCTATAGTAAATCGATTAAGTTTTACATCATTAGTAACAATAGATTCCTTTAGTTTTAGATTAACTAAGAAGTTAAGTTCATATTCTATTATGGCGCTGTTTTCAGCCTTTACAATTCCATTAGTTGCTTTTTTGATTCGTGACTATATTACTGAAAATTTGGATTTAAAGCATGCAGGTTATTGGGAAGCTATGAATCGAATATCTAAATACTATTTATTATTTATAAGTTCTTTATTAGCATTATATGTGCTTCCTAAATTTGCAGAAATAAATACTGATGAAGGTTTTAGGAAAGAGGTGTTTTCGTTTTATAAAACCATAATGCCTATTTTTGGTTTAGGGTTAATTGTAATTTACCTTCTTAAAACGTTTATTATACAAATCTTATTTGTTAACGATTTTTCTCCAGTAGAAGCATTGTTTAAATGGCAATTATTAGGCGATTTTATAAAAGTGTTTTCCTTAGTAATTGGTTATCAGTTAATAGCAAAACGCATGATATTGAAATATCTAATAATTGAATTATCTTTTATGGTGTCGCAATATTTTTTGAGTTGTCACTTTATAGATGTATACGGTATAGAAGGCGTAACGTTGGCTTATTTTTATGTAAGTGTTTTTCATTTAATAATTATGTTATTGGTATTTAGAAAAGCGCTTTTTAGTAAAAAACAAAATTATGAGTAGATTAAAACAAAGCATTCAATTATTTAAAATGTCTTTAAAAAAGATGTTATTCAAATCTGCATCAAATTGTAAACAGATAAAAGGGAAGTTTATAGCTAATCAACCTCTTGTTTTAAGAGGTTTAGGTAAAATAAGCTTTGGAGATAAAGTTAGTTTTGGTATTGTAAACTCACCTCGATTTTTATCTTCTTATGCTTTTATAGAATCTAGGTTGTCTTCAGCTAATGTAACCATTGGTAATAATGTTTCAATAAGTAATGATTTTTCTATTGAATCTGAATACAGTGTAACCATTCAAGATAATGTGGTTATTGGTTTTAATTGTAATATTTCAGATAGTAATTTCCATGATTTAAACCCAAATAAAAGAGATCAATCAGATCCAAATCCTAAAGCAGTCTTGATAAAAAACAATACATTTATTGGTAATAATGTTTCTGTTCTAAAAGGTGTAACTTTAGGAAATAACGTTATTGTTGGAGCAAATAGTGTTGTTACTAAAAGTTTTCCAGATAATGTTATTATTGCAGGAAATCCAGCTAAAATAATTAATACAGTTAATTAGTATCCCAAACAGAAATATATTTTTTCGCAATATTTAGATAGTGATGTTCTTTTTTTATAAAAGATTTTGCTTCTTTAGAAATTGAGAGAATTTTATCGGTATCAATTATTAACTCTTCTATTTTTTGAAATAAATAATTGGTGTCAGGTAATGCATTAATGCAAACTTGATTTTCTTCTAAATTATAAAATTCTCGCCATTCTTTTTCTGCTCCAGTAAAAACCACTTTTCCTTTAGCCATAGCTTCTAAAGCGTTGTAACCTTGATCATAACTATACGTTTGGTCTAATACAATATGCGCTTTGTTATAGGTTTCTATATAGGTTTTGTAGGGTAAATTTTGGGCTTCAATTATTACAATTTTGTCTTGGTGTTTTTGCTTTAATTTAGCAAGTGCTTCAGAGAAAAAAATATTCCCTTTTTTTATTTGCGAAGATGAATTTATACCATGAAAAATATAAATTTTATCTAAAGTTGGAAGTTTTTCATTTTCAAATAAATCTGTATTTATAGGATTAGGAATAAGCCCAAGATGTTTTTCAGAATTAATATAAGCTCTATGATAATCAATATCCGAGCTAATAATTCCATTGACATAATCTTTAAAAAATAAGTGTAAAGATTTGTATGAAGGTGATATGTATTTTAAAGAAAAACTAGACCTTTTCTTAGTTGTTTTTTTGTTTAGATAAGGTGTTAATACAGAGTAGCCATTTTCTGCATTTAAAAAATAAGAAACCGTATTGAAATCTTCTCCACAAGATAATAAGTAGGCCTTTTTATTTTGCTTAATTAATTGTTTAAAAAGGACTATACTTGTTTTTGGTTCTAGAGATAGCGCATCTTCATTTATAAATTGAACTACATCAAAATTTTTTAAAGTTGGTAGGATTTTTTTAAACTGATAAGCATATTCTTTTTTTATAAAGTCAGTTTTAAAAAAACGAATAGAATAAGAATTTAACTTGTTTAAAGTGTATGAAGATTTAACTATAGAAGTCAATAAAACATCGCTTGGATATTGCTTTATGCCATCTCCAGAACTTATCAGAGTGACTTTGTGACCAAGTTTAATTAAGCCTTCTTTTAGAGAATTGTGTAAGCGGCTATATTCTCCAACTAATAAAATCTTCATTTATAAATTGTACATTTGTTTTCAAAGATAGATGTAATGACGCTTGATAACAAAAAAGATATCGAATTCGAGGTTTTAATAGCCACAATGAATCGTACATCGTTAGATTTTCTGAGTCAAATGTTTGTGAATAATAACATTAAAGACTTTTCTATCTTAGTAGTAAATCAGACTCAAAATCTACAAGAATTAACCTCAAATCAATCTAATATAAGAGTAATTAATTCTTCAGAAAAAGGTATTTCTAATAGTCGAAATTTAGCGATTAAACATGCTAAAGGAAAAGTGGTTCTTTTTGCAGATGATGATGTTGTTTACGAAAAAGATTTAAATCATATTATTTTAGAAGCTCATAAGCGTTATAAAGAAGCAGCAATAGTGTCTTTTGAACTTGTCAATTTTGATGGTGTTTTTTTTAGAGATTATAAAAATGAATCACTGCACAATAGGTCTACCATTGGGCAAGTAAACTCTGTAGTTATATCGGTAAAATTGAATAAGATTAAATCTTTAGTTTTTGACACGAACTTTGGTTTAGGAGCTAATTTTGAAATTGGAGAAGAAAACTTGTACTTACATGAAGCTTTAGAGAAAGGTCTAGAGCTTAGATTTGTGCCAGAAATAATTTTAAAACATCCTAATTTTAGTTCAGGAAAAGATGATGCAAATAATAAATTAATTTTTGCAAGAGGCGCATATTGCTATAAAAAATACGGAGTAATAGGTTATTTAAAAATTACACATTATATTTATTTAGTTTTTAGAAAAGGTGAGATTTCATTATCAGAGTTTATACCTAAATTAGAGCACGGTTTTAAAGGAATTAAAGCCTACAAAAAATTGAAACCCCAAATCAATGATTAATAATACCATAAAAGCAGCTAAGCTTATAAATGTTCCAAAAATAATAGATCCCGAAGGTCGAGGTAATTTATCTGTAATAGAAAAAGATATTGTTCCTTTTAAAATTAAACGTGTTTATTATTTATATGATGTGCCAAGTGGAGCTTATCGTGGAGGACATGCGCATAAGCAAATTTTCGAATATTTAATTCCATTAAGCGGTAGTTTTGATGTGATTTTAAAAGATGGAGATTCTAAAGAAAAAATAACTTTAAATAAACCTAACGAAGGCTTATTGATAGCGCCAGGAATTTGGAGAGAATTAGAAAATTTTACCTCTGGAGCAGTTTGTTTAGTTTTAGCTTCTGAAGAGTTTGACGAGGCGGATTACGTTAGAGACTACAAAGCATATTTAGCTTTGCGCTCTAGTTTCTAAAAGTAAAACACATATAACTAAGTCTGTAAAGTTGTAGTATTAAAACTGATGGCTTGTTACTGGTTAGTTGAGTTTTTAATATATTTCCAAATAGTTTATAAAATAGAGATCCTAAAAAAGTTAATTTTAATTGATTTAGTTTACTAAACCATTTCAATAAATCGTTGTCGTGTTTTATGTTTGGATTATTTTTATAGAACTCCAATAAGGTTTTAGCAGCTGCTTCTTTTTTTTCTAAATAATGACCGCTTTTTTCTAAACCTAAATGGTAAACTTCGTTGTTTAAATGCTTTACTTTAATCTGGTTTTCTTTTAATAAAGCACCAAAGTAGTTGTCTAATCCATAACCATTTGTAAGGTTGAAATTTAAAGAAAGAAACACTTCTTTTTTTATCAGGAAGTTTGCAGAGATAATAACTTTATAAGGATTTGAATTTCTTATTGAAGCATCAACTTGCTCTTTTTCTTTGCCATAAAAATATCTTAATCTAAATTCTTTTTCTGGTAAATTGTTATAATAGCTAAATCCTCCAAAAAAAGCATCGTAATTAGTTTTTATAGCTTCAAAGTAAGTTTTTATAAAACCCTTGTTTTTATGTAAAACATCAGCATCTAAAAACAGTAACCATTTGTAGTTTGATTTTTCCGCTAAGTAACGCCTAGCTTTTAATCTTCCTAAATTTGTTTCAGTTCTTAAAAGTGTAGTGTTTTTTAATTTTTCAATTTGAAGAGGTTTCGGACTAGCATCATCTAAAATAATAATTTCATAAAGATTGTTTTGTTCGTCTAATAGTACGTTTAATTCATCTAATAAATTAGAAACATCATAATTATAAGATGGAATTAAAATTGAAATCATTTTTAAACTAAAACCTTAAAAATACATTTTTTTATAATATTCTAAGGTCTAATTCGTTTAGATTAATAGATATCTTACTAACTTGCATTAAAATTTTATAAACTTGACCACAAAAGAAATTTCTGAGCATATTTATCAGCAATTAATGCTAAATAAAGATGCGTTGGCTAAACAGTACAGCGCTTCTAAAATGGCTATTGGTTTCTTTTATTTGGATAACATTCTACCAGAAAAATTGGCTTTACAATGTGCTGAGCTATTTCCAGATAAAAAGGAAATGCGTTTATTGAAATCTATAAGAGAAAATAAGTATGTTTCTGCTCAAATGGCCCAGCATCATTCAATTTTGGAATCAGTACTTTATGCATTTCAAGATGAAAAAGTAGTTAACGCAGTAAATGAGATTTGTGGATTAAAATCACTTAAACCAGATCATTCTTTATATGCTGGTGGATTATCTTTAATGGATAAAAATCAATTTTTAAATCCACATTTGGATAATTCTCACGATGCTGATAGAAACTTATGGCGTACTTTAAATTTATTGTATTATGTAACACCAAATTGGAAAACTGCTAATGGTGGACATTTAGAGTTGTGGCCAAACGGACCAAAAAAAGAACCTATTGTTATAGAAAGCAAATTTAATAGGTTAGTAGTTATGGCAACACATAAGAAGTCGTGGCATTCGGTAAGTCCTGTATTATTAGATAAAAGCAGATGTTGTATTTCTAATTATTATTTTAGTGAAGAACCATTGTTAAAAGACGATAATTTTCACGTAACGACTTATAAAGGTAGACCAGAAGAACTTGTTAAAGATGTGGTTTTAACTTTGGATGCTAAACTAAGAATGTTAGTTAGGAAGTTCTTTAAAAAGGGAATTAGAAAAAACCCTCATATTTATAAAAAAGACCATTAATTCTTTTTTTGAACCACTTCAAAAATTCTATTATCGTCGCACTTTAAAGTCTTACTTGGATATTTTAAAAGCATAGCATAATCATGTGTAGCCATTAAAATAGTGTTTCCATTTTTATTTAGTTGTTGTAAAACTTCCATAACCTCAATACTGGTTTGTGGATCTAAGTTTCCAGTAGGTTCATCTGCAATAATAAGTTCAGGATGATTTAATAAAGCTCTTGCAATAGCAATACGTTGTTGCTCTCCACCAGATAGTTCGTGAGGAAATTTAAAACTTTTACTCGCCATTGCAACTTTGTCTAAAACCTCAGTAATACGTTCGTTAATTTTATTTTTGTCTTTCCAGCCTGTCGCTTTTAGAACAAACATTAAATTAGCATGTACTGTTCTGTCCGATAGTAATTTAAAATCTTGAAAAACAACGCCTAATTTTCGTCTTAAAAAAGGGATTTGTTTTTCTTTTAAAGTCTCTAAATTAAAATCAACAATTTCTCCACTGCCTTTTTTTAAAGGTAAATCTGCGTAAAGTGTTTTCATAAAACTACTTTTTCCAGAGCCAGTTTTTCCAATAAGGTAAACAAATTCACCTCTATTAACTTCTAAGTTTACATTAGAAAGAATAAGATTATCGCCTTGGAAAATTGAAGCTTCCTGTAGTTTTAATATCGTATTAGACATGGAAAAATTACGTTTTAGTTTTAGATGTTGTAAACTTAAAGATATTTGAGATAACTACATAGATAATTAACGGTAAAAAAGGAACGCAAAAACGCGAGTTATTTCCGTAAGCTACTAAAGCTTGAGCTATAGAACCAACTATAACAATAGAACTTATAAAAAAGGTGTAACTAAATAAAACACTTCTGTTTTTAAAAAATGAAAAAAGGGTTTTTGTAAAGAATACTAAAAATAAAATATTAAAAATTACTACAATGTAACTAAGGAAGTTAAACCAAAGAATTATATGTAGATGGCTAAAACCATTATAGGTGAAATTACTTTTGTTCAAGTATATATGTGGCTTCTCCCAAAATAATAGCCACGATTTCCCAGTTTGTTTAAAATATTTTATGGGGTTGTTTTTTATTAAGTTTTTAGAAATAACACCTAATTTATTAGATAATTCTACATCACTAAGTTTTGTCTCTTTTTTTAAATCCTTGTATGCATACCATACCACCATAGCGTCAGAATCTAGGTTAGGGTTAATCTTTAAAACGGAATCTCTATGTTTTACTATTAAATCTCTTATTGTAGCATCTTTATTAGGTGCTTTTTCAAAAAAAGGCGTAGTTGTTTGAGCTAAATTTATTCCAAAATATTGTGTGTTTGTAAAATAACCAATTTGTGATTTGTTAAATTGATTCCAACCAATATAAATTGAACAACAAATAATAAAAGTTAAGAATGGTTTTATAAAATTAAGTTTATTTTTAATCTTCCAATTCTTCAAAATATAAAAGCAGAAAAAACCAAATGTAATATATATAAACATAGGTTTTACTATGTATAGAGAACTAAGAATAAGACCAAAAACAATATGCTTTTTTAAAGATGTTTTTGATTCAAAGAGTTTGAATTTTACTAAAAACCAAACCGAAAGTATTATTAGGGTTGTTGTAATACTTTCGGTTAAAATAGCAAATTCATAAAAAATAATATGTGTAAATAGGTTATAGAATATTGTAGTTAAAAATGCCACAATTTTATTTGATAATAGTTTTACAAACTGATATAATAAATAGAGATTAAATAAGCCTAATAATAGCTGTAAAACAACCACACAAACTAAGTTGTTTTGTAATAACGAAATTATAAAGGAATAACCAGGAGTTCTTCGTCCTTGAAATTGACTTAAGTCTAAATCTGTTATTGTTTTTGCTAATCGAATGTAATCTTTAGAATCTCCAGCAGTTGTAACGCCAAAATAAGTTGCAGAAAATAGTAAGCGTGTTATGAAACCAATAATCAATAAGTAGACAAGTAGCTGCTTTTCGGATAGTCTATTTATAATTTTTAGCATTATCTAATTAATTTAAAGATATTAATGGTGCTTTTGGTCTAAATTTCGATTATTACTAACAATTATAACACTTTTCTAACGTTAAAAAAATAGGATTTAGATATATTTGAATTCTATTAAATCAACTCATCTTATGCCATTTAAAAATAAGCTCTTTTTTTTAGTACTTTTTATAGCTGGTCAAATACTTTTTGCTCAGCAAATAGAAATTTATACTCATAAATCTGCGACCTTTAAAAAAGCAGAAGCACTCTATAAAGATAACCAATTTCAGTCGGCTCAGACCTTGTTCTCTCAAGTTATAGAGAATACAGAAGATGGCACTGTAGAAAGCGATTGTGCTTTTTATATTGCTAATTGTGCGGTTCGTTTAAATCAGCAAAATGCAGATCTCTTAATGGAAGCTTTTGTTGATGATTACCCAACAAGCACCAAGCGTAATGCAGCTTATTTAAATGTAGCGACCTATTATTTTGAAAATGGTAAATATGCTTATGCCAAAAAATGGTTCGATAAAGTAGACGAAAGTGGTTTGACTAATAAGCAACGCGATGCTTTTAATTTTGCAAAAGGTTATACATCTTTCACAACTAAAGATTATAAGAATGCTCAAAAGTATTTAACCAAAGTAGAGAACTCTCAGGAATACGGAAGTCAGGCAAAATATTATATCGGATTTATGGCTTATGATGGCGATGATTACGATAAAGCCAACACTTATTTTAATCAAGTTGGCGATAATGATAAATACGCAGAAAAGCTGAGTTACTATCAAGCAGATTTAAATTTTAAATTAGGAAAGTTTGAGAAAGCGATGGAGTTAGCAAAGTCGCAAATAGATAAAAGTAGCGACGATGAAGTCTCGGAATTAAATAAAATTATTGGCGAAAGTTATTTCAATTTAGAAAAATATAACGAAGCTTTACCGTATTTGAAGCAATATAAAGGAAAAAACGGAAAATGGTCTAACACAGATTATTATCAATTAGGATATACCTATTACAAAGAGAAGCAGTTTGATAATGCCATTTCGGAATTTAATAAAATTATTACAGCGGATAATAGTGTGGCACAAAATGCCTATTATCATTTAGGAGAAAGTTATGTAAATGTTAGTAAAAAGCAAGAGGCTTTAAATGCGTTTAAAATAGCTTCAGAAATGAATTACGATTTAAAAATTCAAGAAGATGCGGCTTTAAATTATGCGAAACTAAGTTACGAGATTGGTAATCCATATCAATCCGTTCCACAAGTTCTAACTGCTTTTTTGAACTCGTACCCAAAAACAAATCATAAAGAAACTATAGAGAATTTATTAATCGATTCTTATGTCACTGCTAAAAATTATCCTGAAGCGTTAAAAATTTTAAAAGGGAAAAATAGTTTTGAGAATAAAAAAGCGTTTCAGAAAGTCGCTTTTTATAGAGGATTAGAATTGTATAATGAGAATAAATATACAGAAGCAAAAGACTTATTCCAGAAATCTTTAAAAGAAAATATAGAAGCTTTATATTCGGCTAGAGCTACATTTTGGATAGCAGAAACAGATTATAACTTAACTAATTTTGATGAGGCATTAATTGGTTTCAAACAATTTGAAGGTTTTAAAGAAGCCAATCAAACACCAGAGTATTCAAACTTAAATTACAATTTAGCTTACACGTATTTTAAGTTGAAGAATTACGCTATATCTGCGGAACATTTTAGTTTATTCGTAAATTCTAAACCAGAAGATTCATCTAGGTTAAATGATGCTTATTTGCGTTTAGCCGATGGTTATTTTGTAACCAGTCAATATTCTAAAGCCATTTCTTCATATGAGAATGCGATTAAAGTTGGCGCATTAGAAAAAGATTACGCCGCTTTCCAAAAAGCGATGTCTTATGGTTATTTAGGAGAAAATAAAACAAAAATTTCAGAATTAGAAGCTTTCATTTCAACATATAAAACCTCTAATTTACAAGACGATGCGCTGTACACTTTAGGAAATGCTTATATAAACACAAACAACATTCCAAAAGCAATGCAAACTTACGATGTTTTGGTAAACAGCCAGAAGCAAAGTCCGTTAGTATCTAAAGCATTATTGCGTCAAGGGTTAACCTATTATAATAAAAACGAAAATCAAATTGCATTAACTAAATTTAAGTTGATTGCTAAAGATTTTCCAAATACAGCCGAAGCTAATCAAGCGGTTTCTACAGCGCGATTAATTTATATAGATTTAGGTAAGGTTAACGAATATGCGGCTTGGGTTAAAACGTTGAATTACGTAAAAGTGACTGATGTAGATATAGATAACGCCACATATCAATCTGCCGAAAAACAATTTTTAGATAATAATCCTAAAGATGCAATTAAGCAATTTAATGTGTATTTAAATCAGTTTCCAAAAGGTTTACACAATTTAGAAGCTCATTTTTATATCGCACAATTATATTATAAAGATAATTTAATAGAAAACGCAGCGCCACATTTTGAAGCTGTAATAAATACATCTAGAAGTGAATTTACAGAAGAAGCGTTATTGCGTTTATCTCAAATTAATTTAGAAGCTAAAAATTGGGCAAAAGCTATTCCTGTTTTAAAACGATTAGAAGCTGAAGCTAACTTTGCTCAAAATATTTTGTTTGCTAAATCGAATAGTATGAAAGCTTTTTATGAGTTGGAAGATTATGTAAATACAGAAGTTTATGCTAACAAAGTATTAGAAAACCCATCTATAGACGACACCATTAAAAATGATGCAAAAATAATTATAGCGCGTTCTGCTATAAAAACCGGAGACGAAGAAAAGGCGAAATTAGCCTATGTCGAAGTTTTAAAAACAGCGGTTGGAGAAACGGCAGCAGAAGCTTTGTATTACGATGCGTATTTTAAAAACAAAGCTAAAAACTATGAAGCCTCTAATGTGGCAACACAAAAATTGGCTGCGGAATATTCGTCTTACAAATTTTATGGCGCTAAAGGTTTAGTCGTAATGGCGAAAAATTTTAATGCTTTAGGCGATGCGTTTCAGGCAACCTATATTCTTGAAAGTGTGATTAAAAACTTTTCGACATTTACAGAAGTTGTGGAAGAGGCACAAATCATCTTAAAAGAAATTAAAGAAGAAGAAGCTAAAACAAATTCATCTGTAATTCCAGAAGATTAAGCTCAATGTTATCTAAAACAATTCAATTTAAAAAGACTGAAATTATAGGTTTCAAATTATATAAAATTATGCTAAAACTAAAACAACATATAGTCTTACTTTTATTAGTAACCGTAAGTATAGCATTTGCTCAAGAACGCGAACAAGACACTTTAACTACAGATGTTATAAATGTAGTTAAGCCATATACACCAACAATTTCTGATGCGTTTAAAGTAAAACAAATTCCTGCTTTAGACGATAATCAGACCACAAAGAAGAAACCGGTAGACTATAAAATATTTTCGTTTCCTGTAGCATCTACATTTACGCCTGCAAAAGGAACTGCAGCAACCATAGATAAAGCTAAAAAAGAATCGTTTTATAGTAATTACGCACATTTAGGTTTAGGATCTAACTTGTCGCTTTTAGTAGACTTATACGTAAATCACAAATTAGGTCGCGACCAGAATGTAGGCGTTCATTTATCTCATTTATCATCTCAAAATGGTGTAAGCGATGTGTTTACAGATACTAATTATTCGGATTCTAAAGTAGATGTAAATTATGCAAATAGAGGTAAAGACTTAAGTTATATTTTGAATGGAGGATTTCAATATAAAACCAATAATTGGTATGGTTTACAGCCAGAATTGTTTACACAAACTACTGCAGATTCGTTAGGTGTTAGTCAATCTTACTCTAATGTTTACATATTTGGAGATGTAGATTTTAACGAAAGTCTTATAAAATCTACAAATGTTTTGTTTAGGCGTTTTGGAGATAGTTATGGTTCTGGAGAGAATAGATTTAAAGCTAATGTAAAAGCAGATATAGATGTTTTAGAACATTCTATTACTGCACAAGTTTTTGTCGATTATTTAGGAGGAACATTTAACCAAAATTTTTATACAAACGATGCCATAAATTATGGGAATACACAATTTGGTATTGCACCAACTTACGTGTTTACACAAGATGATTTAGTGGTTAATATTGGATTTAAAACCGTAATAGCTAATAATAAAGAGTTAGGAAAAACCAAGTTTTATATCTATCCAAACGTAACAGCTTCTTACAGATTAGTAGATAAAGTAGTTTCGGCATTTGCAGGATTACAAGGTAATTTAGACCAGAACAGTTATTTTGATTTTTCTGAGGTAAATCCGTTTGTGTCACCAGACTTATTTATAGCACCAACAGATAGACAATTTAAAGCGTTTGGAGGTTTTAGAGGACAGTTATCTAGTACAATGAGTTATGAGGTTGGCGGAAGTTATACTACAGCAAAGGCGCAACCTTTATTTGTAAATAACAATATTACAGCTGTTAATAATCCATATACATTTGGAAATTCGTTTAATGTGGTTTACGATAATATGACAACTGTTGCAATTAATGGACAATTGCAAGTAGATGTTAATCAAGATTTCTCACTTGGAGTTAAAGGAACTTATTATGGTTACGATACTAAAGCAGAAGCAGAAGCTTGGAATTTACCAGATATGGAAGCGGCTTTGTTTTTGGATTATAAATTCACAGAAAAAATATCTGCAGGAACAAGTTTGTTTTTTGTAGGGCAACGTAAAGATCGTTTTCAACAAGAAAATGTGTCGCCAATAATACCAGAGCAAACCTATGTTTTAGGAGCGTATTTAGATGCTAATGTAAGAGTTAATTATAAGATTAATGATCGTTTTTCTGCATATCTAAAAGTTCAGAATTTAACAGGACAACAATACGAGAAATGGCAGAATACACCAGTGCAAGGCATAGAGGTTTTAGGCGGTGCAACGTATAAATTTGACTTTTAAAGATTTAATACGCAACCTTTTATCTTTTTTTGTATCTTATACATGTATTAAAAGGTTCTGCCATAAATCTGTTAATACAAAACCTCAATGAATCCCAAACATTGAGGTTTTTTTTATAGCATAGTTTATAGATAACCTGTAATGCTAAATAGATTAGCTATAAAACTGAAATTAAATTACTTTTACATTTTAAAATAATATTATGAAAAATCTCATTTTAGGTCTTGCATTAACATTTTCTTTATTCTCAACAGCACAAGCAGAAGCTTATATAGCTAAGGTCGATACTGTTTTAAAACCTAATGGAACAGTAGCTTATTATGACAATGTTTTAGATAAATTATTTAACTTGTTGAAAGAAAACTATACGGCTCAAAATGTAACAGATAGCGTTTGGAAAGAACTAGAAGCGTTTAAGCCTTTAGCGTTAGATAATTTAGTTGAATTATTAGCAACTGCTTACTTGCCTTTATTTACAGAAGCAGATGTAAAGAATATGAATACTTTTTATAGCACCGATTTATGAAAAGGTATGTTTACTAAGCAAAAATTATCTCCAGAAGAAAGTAAAGCACTTGAAGCGTTTTATCAAACAGAAACAGGTAACAAAATTGTAATAAACCAAGAGACTTTAAAACGTCTATGCAAAACATATCTCAAAATTGGAGTGGTAATTTATATTTACAATTGGTAGATAATATAGAAGCTAAAGGTTTTGCTAAAGTGAATTAAGAATAGGAATTCAATATAATTTATAGATGAATAACATAATAATTTTATGTTTTTAGAGATTTGTATATGAGATTTAAAAGGTTCTGCTATTCAGCAGAATGACAAATTATTATTTATAACTAAACTGTTATCAACTTTCCAAGTTATAAAGCGTAAACTTGGTCATTTCGATTTTAAGAGAAATCACATCAGAGTAAGTTGTAATTTTGTTGTGTGATATCTCCTTTGTCGATATGACTAAAGAAACTACAGACTATTTACTAAAAACTGAAGACTGCTTACTGAAGACTTAAAACAGCCAAATAATCAAAATGTTCGCCTTCTTGTATTAACTCACATTTTAAACCAACAGAAGTACAAGCGGTTAAAAGTGTTTTAAAATCTAAGTAAAGCCATTTCATTGGTGTTTCTTTTTCGCCTTTATAACTTAAGAAATAATCTAATTCGCCATAATAAGAAGCATTGGTGTCTATCCAAAGTCCGCCATCTTCATCTTCGTACATATATTTAGTGTCGCTAGAATCTATAAGAATTTGACCATTTTTATTTAAAAGTGATCTTAAATGTGTTAAGTATTGAGGTGTACTCTCTAAGGTTTGAAATATTCCCGTACCATTCATTAATAATAAAATGGTATCAAATGTTTCAGTTTCGTCTAAAAGTGCTTTTTGTTCAGTATTTAAAACACCTCTTTTTTTAGCAACTTCTATTGCACCTTTAGAAATATCTATGGCTTTAACCGTTTTGTTTTGTTCTTGCAAATACAAACTATGCGAACCAGAACCACAACCAACATCTAAAATGCTTCCTTTAGCTAATTGTAGGGCCTTTTTTTCAAGAAGCGGCATTTCTTTGTACGTTCTAAATAAGTAGGGAAGCGGTAAGTCATCTTCATCAGAAATTTGCGTTGCCGTTTTTAAATCTTCGGTGTAGTTTCCGTTGTAATAGTCTAATAAAGCATTTCCGAAAAGGTCTTTCATAAAAAATAAATTATTTTAGCACTATGGAACAATTTTTAAACGATTTACCAAAGCTTGCCAAAGATAAGCATACCGAAAATAAAATCTTTTTTAAAAAGCTAAAAAAGAAAGCGCCAAAGCAATTAGATTATTTAATGCAGGAATTGCACGATAATGAGTTTAAAAAAACGGATTGTTTAGATTGTGCTAATTGTTGTAAAACTACGGGCCCATTATTTACAGATAAAGACGTAAAGCGAATTTCTAAACATTTTAGAATGAAAGAACAGCAATTTGTAGATCAGTATTTGCGCGTAGACGAAGAAAATGATTACGTTCTAAAAAGTGTGCCTTGTACGTTTTTAGGAGCTGATAATTATTGTTCTATTTACGATGTTAGACCAAAAGCTTGTTCCGAATTCCCACATACAGATAGAAAGAAGTTTCAGCAAATTTCTGAAATTACTTTAAAAAATATGCCTGTTTGTCCTGCAGCTTTTAATATTGTTGAAGAGCTAAAAAAACGATTGGCTTAGTTTTAGTAATTATTTTTAGTGTTGTGTAAATAAGATAAAATATTTTTTATTAGCTTGTAAAGCTAATAGTGTGTCTTTTATTATATGAAACTCGTCTGTTCCAACAAAAAAAGTTTTGTTCTGAGATTTGATTTTTATAGCACTTCCAATTTTTACATTATATAAAGTACCGTTAGGCGTAATGCGTATTCCAATACCATAAAGCGCTGGTGTTTTTATTTTTTCAATAGTACTGTAATCTATCTCGCTTAGTAATAATGAACGTTTAATAAAACCTACTCCAAATTTTGCTTCAATTTTTTCATCGGTAATTGTAATAGTTAGCTTATAGAAGCTTAAAATAATAAGCAAAAAAAGACTTATTAAACCTAAAGTTGGAATTAATGGAATTGGATTTTTACCAATTTGAAATAAGAAAAAACCTATAGTTGTTATAGAAATTAAACCTAATATTACATTTAATAAAACGCCAAATTGTGTTTGCTTGTAATGTGTCATAATTAATTTATATCTTAAATATTTTCAACTATAAAAACTATTTATAAATCAAATACTTACTCCTAATTACTCTAAAATCATTCAAACTACTTTGCCAAGTTGCTTTAATTTCAGAAGCGTTTAAACCAGCTTCAATCTGTTGCTGTAATTGTGTTGTTCCTGCAAGTGTTGTAAAAAAACCGTTCTTTAGAAAGAAGTTGTTTTTGTCTTCTGTTAATTTATATGCATTAAGTAAATAGCTTAAATTAATGTTTTGTAAACGACTTTCTTCACTCAAATTATAACCATAACAAACGTTGTTTTCGTGTTTTGGATATTTAGAACCTTCATTTGGATTTGGTGTAAAAGTAAAATCTGTTTTAGGTAAAAAAGGTGCGCCATAAATTTGAAACTGCATTTCTGTTCCTCTTCCAACACTTACATTAGTACCTTCTAAAAAGCATAAACTGGCATAAAGGTTTATAGATTGATCATTTGGTAAATTTGGCGATGGTTTTATAGGTAAGCTATATGGTAAATCACGATTGTAATAAGCCATTTTAATCACCGTTAAATCGCACTTAACATTATTTGTTAACCAATTTTCGCCATTAATCATTTTTGCGTATTCGCCAATAGTCATTCCGTGAAGTACAGGAATAGGATGCATTCCAATAAAGCTTTGGTGTTCTAACTCTAAAGTTGGTCCATCTACAATATGTCCATTAGGATTTGGTCTATCTAAAACAATTACTTTAATGTTGTTTTCTGCGCAAGCTTCCATAACATAATGTAAAGAAGAAATGTAGGTGTAAAAACGTGCGCCAACATCTTGAATGTCAAAAATAACAACATCTAAACCGCTTAGTTGCTCATTAGATGGTTTTTTGTTTTTTCCGTAAAGCGAGGTAATGTGTAAACCCGTTTTAGTATCTATTCCGTTTTTAATGAGTTCGCCAGCATCTACATTTCCTCTAAATCCGTGTTCTGGAGCAAAAACTTTTTTTACATCTACATTTAGACTTATTAAAGAATCTACTAAATGTGTGTAATTATCTTTTTTGTAAATAACTGAAGTTTGGTTGGCAACAATTCCTACACGTTTTTCGTTAAGTAAAGGCAAGTAGTCGTAAATTCTATGTGCACCAAGAATAACAGATTTAGGTAATGTATCTTGCTTTATTTGGGTTTTAGTGGTGTTATTAGTTGTTGGAACTTCCGTTTTAATCGTTTTTCCACAAGAAAATTGAAACAAAACCAATAATAAAAGAGTATTTTTGGGAAAAGAATTAAGTGATATCATAGTGAATCTGGAGTATTTTATAGCTAAACGCATTATAGACAAAAAGTCGTATAAAAGTAGTATTTCTGCACCAATAATAAAAATTGGAATCGCAGCAATTGCTATTGGAATTATTGTGATGTTAATTGCTATTGCAACAGGTTTTGGTTTACAGCAAAAAATCCGAGATAAAGTGGTTGCTTTTAACGGACACGTTATTATTAAAAAGTACGACAGCAATCAATCTAACGATAGCGAATCTCCAATTTCTAGTCAACAAGATTTTTATCCCGATTTTAAAGCAGTTCCAAATGTAACGCATATTCAAGCTGTTGCAACAAAATCTGGAATTATTAGATTAGAAAACGATTTTGAATATACTGTAATAAAAGGTGTTGGAGCAGATTACGATTGGAAATATTTCGAAGGTTTTTTAATTGAAGGCCAATTGCCAGATTACTCTAAAAAACGAAACGAAGATGTTTTAATTTCTAACTATTTAGCGCAACGTTTAAATTTTAAAGTAGGCGATAAGTTTAATACTTATTTTTTAAAAGAAGATTTAAATAAGCCGCCAAGTATAATTACTTACAACATAACAGGGATTTACGATTCTGGTTTTAAAGAATATGACCAACTTTATGTTATTGGAGATATTAGACATATACAACGTTTAAATAAATGGGAAAAAGACCAAATTGGTAGTTTTGAAGTTTTTATAGAAGATTACGATGATTTAGAAGATACTTGGCGTGCCATTAGAGCAGAAACGCCATCTAGATTAAATGCCACAAGTGTAACACAAGCCAATCCTAAAATATTTGAATGGATTAGTATTTTTGATAGTAATACCTACGGAATTATTGGCATAATGATAATTATTGCTGGTATAAATATGATAACCGCTTTGCTCGTTCTAATTTTAGAACGCACACAAATGATTGGAATTTTAAAAGCCTTAGGCGCAAATAATACTAGTATCCGAAAAATATTTCTTTACAATGCAACCTACTTAATTTTAGTTGGTTTGTTTTGGGGAAACCTTATTGGAGTTGCGCTTTTAATGTCACAAAAGTACTTTGACTTAATTCCGTTAGATGCTTCTAGTTATTATGTAGAAACTGTTCCTGTGTATTTGAATCTAGGTTATATTATAGCAGTAAATATTGGAACCTTTGTAGTTTGTTTACTTATGCTTTTAATACCATCTGTAATTATATCAAAAATATCTCCAGTTAAGGCTATTAAGTTTGATTAGAAGTGTTTTTAAATTTTTATCATTGTTGTATTTTATTTAAAGTTTAAGTACATAGCTTAGAGCAATGGCCGAATAGAAAAAATCGAGTTAACTGAGAAATTTAGACAAATTTAAGTTGTAGTTTATTAAGTTTTTCTATTAGTTATATCCCGTTGTTGGCAATAGTTTTTATATGTCTATCAGCCAATCTTTTAAATCCTTATCTTTCTTTATGGACAATGAAACCATAGATTTATTCCTCAAATTTTTTAAAATCAATTTCCAACTGATAGAAAGACTGTCTTCAAAATTATCTAAAACTAGGTCGAAATATCTTATTCCATCTTTCCAATCAGAAACTATCGAATTCGGTGTTACTTTTGGTGCATAATTCAGTTTGTAAATTCTTTTGTACCTAACTTTTGAATAAACACTTATATAATCTAAAAGGATATATAAATTTCCATTTTCTTTAATTTCAAACAATTTCACAGGAATAGAGTGAGGTGCTAATTTGAATTGGTGTCTATCATTTTGATGAACCAAATCAAATTTCATTGTTCTCTTTTTACTTATATCTAAAATGTCTTTTTTTTCTTTTTCGTGAATTAGAGTGACTTTAACTTTCTTTGCTGGTAAATTTCCAGTTTGTATAAAATCAAACCAATGAAGGTCATTACATTTATTGTAATTTATCCCTTCTTTTTCCGTACAATATCCAGGTGAAGAATTTTTTAGCGTTTCTTCAAAGACACCTTTAAAATCAAAATTTGGTTGATTTAAAAATTCAGTCGATATTATTGAATCTTTAGATTGTTTGTTGATTTGAATTGCCACAAATAAAACTCCCAAAATAGTTATTAGGTTTGCAGCAATTGATATTTTATTTGTGCTTTCAGTATTAAATTCTTGCGAATAGAGAAAAAGTCCGACAATTGATATTAAGATAATTGTCCAAAAAGTAATCGGAATTTTGTTTATAAATCTGTTCATTCTCAAATTATTGCCAACGTGTTATATTGTAACTTTTATAGTCGATATCCCATAAAGATAATTTTTTTATAGCGCTATCCAAAGAACTATATATTTGTTGGAAATCATCTTAAATTAAAAAAAGTATAAATATGCTGTCAGTTTGAAGCATTGTTCTAAATTTGCATACTTAAAATTATACTATGCAATACGCAGAAAATATACTTGGAACTATTGGAAATACACCTTTAGTAAAACTTAATGTATTAACAAAAGACTTGCCTTGCTTAGTCTTATCTAAATATGAAACCTTTAATCCAGGGAATTCTGTAAAAGACAGAATGGCTCTACAAATGATTGAAGATGCAGAGGTTAACGGAAACTTAAAACCTGGAGGAACTATTATAGAAGGAACTTCTGGTAATACAGGAATGGGTTTAGCTTTAGCAGCAATTATAAAAGGCTACAAGTGTATTTTTGTAATGGCCGATAAGCAAAGTAAAGAAAAAACTGATATTTTACGTGCAGTAGGTGCTGAGGTTGTTATTTGTCCAACATCTGTAGAACCAACTGATCCAAGAAGTTATTATAGCGTTTCAAAACGTTTGGCAGAAGAAACACCAAACTCTTGGTATGTTAACCAATACGATAATCCAAGTAACGCAAAAGCACATTACCAAAGTACAGGTCCAGAAATTTGGAAACAAACAGATGGTAAGATTACGCATTTTGTAGTTGGTGTTGGAACTGGAGGAACTATTTCTGGTGTTGGAAAATACTTGAAAGAACAAAATCCAGATATTAAAATTTGGGGAATAGATACGTATGGTTCTGTGTTTAAAAAATATCACGAAACTGGTATTTTTGATGAGAACGAAATCTATCCTTATGTAACCGAAGGAATTGGAGAAGATATTTTACCTAAAAATGTAGATTTTTCTATTATTGATGGTTTTGAGAAAGTAACAGATAAAGATGCTGCAGTCTATACACAACGCTTGTCTAAGGAAGAAGGTATGTTTCTTGGTAATAGTGCTGGAGCAGCAATTAAAGGTGTTTTACAATTAAAAGATCATTTTACAAAAGATGATGTTGTTGTCGTGCTTTTTCACGATCACGGAACACGTTATGTTGGGAAAATGTATAACGACGATTGGATGAGAGCTCAAGGTTATATTGAATAATTTTAGTCTGTAATATTAAAATAAAAAAGGCGATAAAATTTAAATTTTATCGCCTTTTTTATGTCTTGTTTTAAATATAGTTTATTGTTACTATGTTTAGTTACATGTTTCAATATCAAATCCTTCGCGTGATAATGTTGTGTTTATTTCGCCATCATCATTAATTAAATCGACAACATTTCCATTACATCTAAAAGTTGGTGTTGTTCTAGAAAAATTACCAAAATTTAAGTCTATAACTAGTATTTCATTTTCATAATACCAATCGTTTGGATTTGGAATAGCAGTATCAAGATCTCCAAAATCGCCATCTGTTGAGTAAATAGTATAGCGTTTTTTTTCTGTTTCTGTTTCTGTGAAAACATACATTGTGTTGTCGAAACCAGATATATTCCAACGACCAATAATGGTGTTGTTTTCTGTTGTCATAGTTGCATCGTCATCTGATGAACAACTCATGATAGTTGTTAAAACAATTAGGGCTAAAAATAATTTTTTCATAATAGGTCTTTTTTTTTATTTAATCAAATATTAGAAAAAATATAATAATATGTTTCACGCCTATAGGTGAAAAGCACAGAATCAGTAGTAAAAGTGAAGTAACAAGTGTTTTTTTTATAAACTAACTAAAATAATTTTCACTTAAGTTGTTAAACCTGTAATTTATAATTTAAATGTTTTTTACAAAATCTAAAAACACTTTTTTGTGTAATTCAAGATCTAGATTAGGAGATAAAGAGGCGCGAACAATATAATCTTTGTCGCCTTCTTTTGTGGTTCCTTGTGTAGATGTTGCAGGAATAGTCCAATAGCAACCTTTTAATTGTCCGTAGCTAACACAGAATTTACTTTCGTTAGGGATTTCTGTAATCATTAAGTTGATTAACTTTAAATTCAAGGCTCTTTTGTAAGTTTCTCTTTCTTCGTCTGTGTTTCCTTTTGTTGGGAGATCTAATGAGAAAACCGAAGGCGTAAATCCTTTTGCTGCTAATTCTTCTGAAACAAAATTAATTTTAGCATCAGGTAAAACGTCATTTATAAAATTGACAAATTCTCGTGTGTTTTTGTAAGCATCGCTAATTCTTTGATTCATTGATGGCAATTGTGTTGCTAAAACACTGTATTGAAGACTTTTTGCTTCGTTATCGCAAAGTGTAAGGTGTAATTCAATCTTTTCTATTAACGCTTTGGTTTTGTTATTTCCTACGCAATATCCAGCAGTACATTTTCCGCCACTTGGGAATTTAGAACCACTTGCAAACGAAATGGTTCTTACGTTTGAAAGTATATCGTCTTCACCTAAAAAATGAACATTAGGACAAAACGTTTGGTCCAATATAAAAACAGGATCTATGGCAATATCGCCATTTGCCGTTTTGCGTTCTTGACTTAAAACATCTTTTAATTGTAAAAGACCTGGAACTTCAACTCTTGGGTTTGTTGGGATTTCAGCAATTATATATGCAATAGCATCTTGTTTGGCAATGTCTGCTAAAACCTTATCAATACTTTGTATCATATCGTTGTCGCCATCTACAGGTAAATCCATTACTTCAACATTATCAAGACAAGCAGCAACACGTCTAGCTTGATCGTTTGTTCCGCCATAACAATTTGGAGGCACTACAATTTTAATCGCTTTCCCTTTATGGTTTTCTACAGCATCGTGAATTAATCCCATTAAAATAGCGTACTGAATAGATAATCCGCTAGAAGCCACTAATGGTTTGGTGTTTGTATTTGTAACTTTATTGATTGAATTTAATACTGCTGTTTTATTAGCTTCTGTAGAATTATTTTTTTCTATTGAAGTTTGCTCTACTAAAGATTTTAAAGCTGAAAGTGCATTTGCTGGTGTTATAGAAATTGTTTCTCTACGTCTTACGTGCTGAATATCTGAAATGTATTTGTTATTCTGTTCACCATTTATAACTAAAATACTTCCTAAATGCTGATGTAAACTGATAAAGAAATCCATGTTTGAGTTAAAGCTTACAGCTCCAATTGTATTTTGCTCTGAAATATATATGGTACTACCATTAAATTTAGAAATAGCATCTGCGTTTTCAACGTTTTGTAATTCGAATTTGTAACAATAAACGTTTTTTAAAAGGTCAGGATTAAAACACGAAGGTAATTTACCAGAATAACAGATTTGTGTGTTTTTATTCTCTAATAAATTCTTTCTTAAAACAGCTAAAATTGGCATTGTTTGAGAACCAAAACTGATCACATTTTCTGGTTTTATGGAATGTAAATGAGCAATTCCCCATTCTAAAACACAAGATAATGGATGACCAAGTCTAATATAATCGTAAGCAGTTGGTAATTCTTTTAAAGCTGAAGCTTCAGAATTATTGTTATTAAATAACGTTTCAAACTGATCTAAAAACTCAACTTTAGCCAATTTTTCATTATAAATATCTAACCGATGTGTTGTTATACTCAACCAATCTGTTGGCATATTTTTTAGTACATCTTTTATATAATTTAGAGCATTGCTGTCTTTCATAACTACCTTGTTTAATAAGGTAACAAAGATACATTAATTAGATTTTTTTTGAAGTGTAGATTAGGATTTGTTTGGTAGGAAAGATTGCTAATAATTTAATTAATGTCCGTTTATGAAATTTATTTAATGTATGTGTTGTGTTATATTTTGGCACCTGTTTTTCTCGATTTTTGGTCTATTTCTCACAGTAATTAAACTTTTTTAGTTAATTGCTGGTAAGAAAATAATAAAGTATTTTACTATTTTAAATTTCGTTCTTTTAAAAGGTTTTCAATTTCTTCCTTCCTAAAGTTGCTTTTTGTTGCTAGTTTATAAATTGCATACATAAGTATTAAACCAAAAAAGTAGCTAAAGTTACCTGCTGTAATACTATAAATTAAAATTCCAATTAAAATACCTATCAATGTAGCATCTATAATATTATTCGATTTCAACTTCTTTGCTTCGTTTAATAATTCTTCACTTGTTAAGTCTTTAAGTTTTTTTTGTTCCATTTCTTTATTGAGTTTTTTATTTGTCGATACTTATTTATAGCTTACTTTTTAGTGATAGAATATTTTATTTTTCATACCGTCAGTTAAACAAAGCTAACTTAAACTTTTGACAAAGTCAAGAATGTTTCCTAACTTTAAAAGATGCAAGAAGACATACTTCATTACATTTGGCTGTATAAAAAGTTTGAGTTTACTAATCTAAAAACGATTAACGGTTTAGATGTTGTAATTACTTCTATTGGGCAACATAACCATAATTCTGGTCCCGATTTTTTTAATTCAAAATTAAAAATAGACAATCAGATTTGGGCTGGAAATGTAGAGATTCACGTAAAATCATCAGATTGGTATTTGCACAAGCACGAAACAGATAAAGCTTACGATAATGTAATACTTCACGTAGTTTGGGAACACGATGCAGAAATTTTTAGAAAAGACAATACAGAAATTCCAACCTTAGAATTAAAATCTATTGTAAATAAAGATTTTTATGCACAATATGTAAACTTATATACTAATAAGCAACAATGGATTAATTGCGAAAGCAGTTTTGCCAAGGTTTCTAATTTTACATTTAATAATTGGATAGAACGCTTGTATTTTGAAAGATTAGAACTTAAGGGAGAATTAATTTCAGATTTATTAGAGCAATCTAAAAATAATTGGGAAGCAGTTTTGTTTCAGTTGCTAGCTAAGAATTTTGGCTTAAAAGTAAATGGAGATGCTTTTTTAGAGTTGTCAAAAAGTATAGATTTTTCAGTCGTTAGAAAACATCAGCATAATACAACACAATTAGAAGCGTTATTTTTTGGACAAGCTAATTTATTGGTTGATGAGGTTGAACATGTTTATTATAAAACGCTTCAAAAGGAATATCAGTTTTTAAAACAGAAGTTTAGTTTAAGCCCAATGCAAAGTCAGTTGCAGTTTTTTAGATTAAGACCTGCTAATTTTCCAACCATAAGATTATCTCAATTAGCAGACTTATACGGAACACAAAATCAATTATTTTCAAAATTAATGGAAGCCGAAACATTAAAACAAATGTATTTGGTTTTAGATGTTGGTGTTTCAGAGTTTTGGGAGACACATTATACGTTTTCAAAAGTATCTAAGATTCAAAAGAAAAGCTTATCAAAAAAGTTTAAAGACTTATTAATTATTAATACTATTATTCCTTTAAAATATAGTTATGCCAAATATCAAGGTCAGTTTAATGCTGATTTGCTGTTAGAGGTGATTCAGCAAATCCCATTAGAAGTTAATAGTTTGGTAGCTAAATTTCAAACTATAAAAAAGATATCTAAAACAGCTTTGCAAAGTCAAGGATTACTGCAGCTTAAAACAAATTATTGCGATAAAAATAAATGTGTGCAATGTGCAATTGGTAACGCATTATTACAACAAAAATAAGTATCTTGCGGTATGAATCCTGCATATAGATTATTGCTTTATTTCCAAAAACGCGGTTACGATGTTTGTCAGCGAATTGCAGATAGGTTAGGTATACGTGCTAAAGTAGTAAGAACATCATTTATGTATTTAACTTTTGTAACTTTAGGTTTTGGTTTTGCACTATATTTATTTTTAGCCTTTTGGATGCGAATTAAAGATTTATTGTACACTAAAAGAACTTCAGTTTTCGACTTATAATTTATGCAAAACCCAATTCAAGTTATCTTTAGGTCAAAAATGTATACAGCATTACTGTTGCTGTTTTCTCTGTTGTGCCTAGGTGTTGTTGGTTATATTGTTATAGCAGATTATACTTTTGTAGATGCAGTTTATATGACTGTAATAACTATCACAACAGTAGGATTTGGAGAAGTTTCCCCTTTAACAGATGAAGCTAAGCTCTTTACTGTTATACTTATTTTAACAAGTGTTGTAATTGTTGGTTATGCATTAACCGTTATAACGGAAACCATTTTAAGTAAAAATAATTTAGAAGAATTAAAACAAAAGAAAATGCAAAAACAAATTGATGGATTTTCTAACCATATTATTATTTGTGGTTATGGTAGAAACGGAAAACAAGCTGCTACTAAATTATTGGCTCATAACAAGCCTTTTGTAATTATTGAGAAAAACAGATCAACCATAGATAAGTTTCAAACTGAAGAGATTCGTTTTATTGAAGGTAATGCCAACGAAGATGAGGTCTTAATGCAAGCAGGAATAGAACGTGCTAAAACATTAATTACGGCTTTGCCAGATGATGCTGATAATTTGTTTGTAGTGCTTTCTGCAAGACAAATAAATAGCGGTTTGCATATTGTAAGTCGTGCTTCACAAGAAACATCTTATAAGAAATTAAAGTTAGCTGGAGCAGATAATGTTATTATGCCAGATAGAATTGGTGGCGATCATATGGCAAGTTTAGTAGTTGTTCCAGATTTAATAGAGTTTATAGATAACTTATCAATAGTAGGGAAATCTGATATTAATATTGAAGAAATTGAAGTTGAAAAACTTTATAACACTAATGATATTAGGACCATTAAAGACTTAGATTTAAGAAATAAATCTGGTTGTACCGTTATTGGTTTTAAAGGAATAGATGGAGAATATATTGTAAATCCAGAAGCCGAAGTTAAATTAGTTCCAAACTCTAAAATTATTGTTCTTGGAAGACCAGAGCAAATTCAAAAGTTAAATTCTATGTATAATTTAGATTAATACAGGTGTTTTAACATCTTAAGCTTTAAAATTAGGATTTTTTTTAGCATCTTGCTGCCTATTACTTAAAAATAACCAAATCAATTTAAATTTAATCCAACATTTTACTATGAAGAAAGGTATTTTTATCCTTATGTCTTTTTTGTCTTTATCATTTTTAAATGCACAAGACTTAAATGTCACACATAATATTTCAGATGATTCAGACGAACTTAATACTGCAATTATAACAATAAATGCAACAGGAGGACAAGCGCCTTACCAGTATTTTTGGTCAGAAAAAAGTGTTGATACTAAAACAGATGTTTTAGTAAAAGCAACAGAAGGAAAAGAATATTCTGTAAAAGTAATAGACGCAAACAACAAAACTAAAGAAATAACTTTTGAGGTACCTACAAACTCATTTCCAGAAACACTAAGTGCCTCTTTTGCGCCAGTAGTTAATTTTATGGATAAGTATTTCTTTTTTGACCCGTTTCACGCTATTGGTTTATACGATAACCGTGTAACAGATGATAATGGCGATGTCTTATTAAATCCAAATGGAACAGAGAAAACTATAAAGTTACCTTTTATGGTTATTTGGCTAATTTTAGGAGCTATATTTTTTACATTCAGATTTGGTTTTATCAATTTAAGAGGAATAAAACATTCTTTAGATTTAATAAGAGGTAAGTATGATGACCCAGATGCAATTGGAGAAGTAACACATTTCCAAGCTTTGGCAACAGCAGTTTCTGGAACAGTAGGATTAGGAAATATTGCAGGTGTAGCAGTAGCAATAGCAACTGGTGGACCAGGTGCAACATTTTGGTTGATTTTAGCTGGTTTATTAGGTATGTCTACAAAATTCGTAGAATGTACTTTAGGAGTAAAATATAGAGTTTTAGAAGAAGATGGAACCATTTCTGGTGGTCCAATGGAATATCTTAAAAAAGGATTTGAAGAACGTGGCTTCAAAAATATAGGTAAAGTATTATCTGCAGTTTATGCATTTGTAATTATGTTAGCCGCTTTTGCTGCAGGTTCAATGTTTCAAGCTAATCAAGCAGCAGCTCAATTATCTAGTGTAATGGGAGTTGGCGGTATTGCTAAAACTTTTATTGGAATAGGTATTGCTGTTTTAGTTGGAATTGTAATTGTTGGAGGTTTAAAAGGAATTGCCAAAGTAACAGATAAAGTGGTGCCTTCTATGGCAGCTTTATACATTGTAATGTGTTTAATTGTTATTGGAGCAAATATTTCTGAAATCGGAAACGCATTCTCATTAATTTTTAATGGTGCTTTTGAAGCAGATGCTATGTATGGTGGTTTTTTAGGTGTTATGGTATTAGGTTTCCAAAGAGCAGCATTCTCTAACGAAGCTGGTTTAGGTTCTGCATCTATTGCGCATTCTGCAGCAAAAACTAAGCATCCTGTAGCTGAAGGATTTGTAGCTTTATTGGAGCCATTTATAGATACTGTTGTGGTATGTACATTAACAGCTTTAGTATTAATATTTACAGGAACTTATACAGGATACGAAGAAACTGGTTCTGCATTAACAGCAGTTGCTTTTGCTAAGGTTATTCCTGGAGCAAATATTTTCTTAACCATTGCTATTTTCTTATTTGCTTTTTCTACTATTTTAACTTGGTCTTACTATGGTGTTCAAGCGGCACAAAGTTTATTTGGAGAAACTAAAATTGTAACTAATATATTTAAAGTGGTGTTTTTACTTACTGTAATCTTAGGAGCCTCAATTGGTTTAGGAGCGGTAATTGATTTTGCAGATTATATGTTTTTAACTCTTGCAATACCTAACCTTCTAGGATTGTATCTTATGAGTGGTAGCGTTGCTAAAGATTTAAAAGAGTATTATGCTAAGGTGAAATCTGGAGAGATAGCTAAAACAAAATAATGTTGTAACTTATGCTTAAATAAGTATAAGTTAAATGAATAAATTTAAATCCCATATCGTGTTTTCAAAACAACAACGATATGGGGTTTTTCTTTTGTTATTAATTATTGCAATACTGCAAGGTTTTTATTTCTATATAACCAATCAAGAAGAAGATTCTGTTACTTTAACTAGAAATCAACTAGAGCAATTGCAACGTATAGATTCGTTAAAGCAAATAGCATCAAAAGAAAAAAAATATCAAATTTATCCTTTTAACCCTAACTATATTACCGATTATAAAGGTTATCAATTAGGAATGTCTTTAGAAGAAATAGATAGATTGTTAGCTTTTAGAAAGCAAAATAAATGGGTAAATTCCGCTAAAGACTTTCAGAAGGTAACAAACGTTTCAGATTCTTTGTTAGGTGTTATAGCGCCTTATTTTAAGTTTCCAGATTGGGTAACTAACCCTAAATCGAAATCAAAGTATCTGAATAATTATAAAAAGAAGAAACTTAATATAGACATAAATAAGGCATCGGATATAGAGTTGCAAGCTATTTATGGTATAGGCAAATCGTTTTCTAAGCGCATTATTGCTTATAGAAATAAATTTGAAGGTGGATTTGCATCGCTAGACGAATTATATGCTATTTATGGATTATCTGAAGAAACAATTACTCAAATAAAAACCGATTGCTTTATTGGAAATCCTCGTGCTATTTCAACTTTAATTATAAATACAGCAACAAGAAAGGAGCTAGTAACAATTCCATTTATAGATTATGAAATCGCTTTTAGTATTTTAGAATATAGAACACTTCATGAAAAGTTTGAAGATTTAGATGAGTTATTGCGAATTAATGATTTTCCTGCCTCAAAAATCAAGATAATTAAATTATATTTACGCCTAAATTAGAATATGCTAATCAAAGCATAAAACATTAAAAAACGTATTTAATGAATTCATTATATTTTACTGAAGAACATCAGTTGTTTAGAGAAAGTTTAGCCGATTTCTTACAGAAAGAAGTAGTGCCACATATTGATAAATGGGAAAAGTCAGGAACTATAGACCGTTTCATATGGAAGAAGTTTGGAGATATGGGTTTCTTTGGGATTAATTACCCAGAAGCTTATGGTGGATTAAATTTAGACTTATTTTATACCGTTATTTTTCTTGAAGAATTACAAAAAATAAATTCTGGTGGATTTGCTGCTGCAATGTGGGCTCACGCTTATTTAGCAATGACGCATTTAAACGCAGAAGGAGACGAACGTATTAAACAAGACTATTTAGCGCCAAGTATTTTAGGAGATAAAATTGGTTGTTTATGTATTACTGAACCTTTTGGTGGTAGTGATGTTGCAGGAATGCGCACTACAGCTGTTAAAAAAGGAGATAAATATGTTATAAATGGTTCTAAAACATTTATTACTAATGGAATTTATAGCGATTATTTAGTAGTTGCTGCTAAAACAAGTCCGGAATTAGGAAATAAAGGAATTAGTATCTTTTTAATAGATAGAGACACTAAAGGTGTTTCGGCTACAAAATTGGATAAACTAGGTTGGAGAGCTTCAGATACTGCAGAAATTGCTTTTGATAATGTTGAGATTCCTCTGGAAAACTTAATGGGTGAAGAGAATAAAGGATTTCCATACATAATGCAACACTTTGCTTTGGAACGTTTAATTATGGGAATTAATGCTCATGCACGTTCAGAATTTGCTATAGATTATACCTTAAACTATATGTCAGAACGTGAAGCTTTTGGAAGAACTATTAATAAATTCCAAGCCTTACGTCATAAAATGGTAGAACACGTTACAGATGTAGAGCATTGTAAATTGTTTAATTATGCAACAATTGCCCGTTTAGATAAAGGCGAATATGTAGTAAAAGAAGCAACAATGTCTAAATTAAAATCGACTAAAGTAGCAGACGAAACTATTTATAGTTGTCTTCAAATGTTAGGTGGTTATGGTTATATTGAAGAATATCCGTTAGCACGTTTGTTAAGAGATAGTAGATTAGGACCTATTGGTGGAGGAACATCAGAAATCCTTAAAGAGATTTTATCTAAAATGATTGTTGATAATAAAGATTATAAGCCAGCGGTTAAATAATCTACTTCATAAATTTATATTGAAAAACCTGTTCTTAATTGAATAGGTTTTTTTGTTTAAGTCAAAATATAATAGCTAAAAACAGCGTTAATCTATGTAATCCATTTAAAAGTTTTACTTTTATGGTCTGATTATTGTCTATAACCTATTTAGAACTAAAAACCACATTATGTTAAAGTCTTTAAAGTATACAGCTATTGCTTTAATCTTCGGGTTAACACAGCAAGTAAACGCGCAGGTAGAATTAAAAAACAAAGTAGTTGACTTTATGTCATTTGCTCCTATAGAAAACGCAAGTGTTTACGTACAAAACACAACCATTGGATCTATTAGTAATTCAGATGGGAAATTTGTATTATTAGTGCCTCAAAAACACGAAAATGACACCTTAGTTATTTCATCTATAGGGTTTAAAAGTTTTAAAGCACCAGTAAAAGACTTCGATAATTCTACTGAGATTTTCTTAGAAGAAGATGTAGCTGAGTTGGATGAAATTGTATTAATTGCTGAAAATAGACCAAAAACGGGAAGTGATATTGTTTTGAGAGCTTTAAAAGAATTGCCAGAAACATTACCAGATTCATCTTACCTACAAAAAGGTTTTGTCCGTCATAAGGAACGTAATAAAAGAGAGTTTAAATGGTTGGTTGAAAGTGCAATTACTTTATATGATGAAGGTTTTCAAAGTGATCGAAGAAGTCCTTTGAAAATTCACGCAGACGAAGTTCGTAAGAGTTATGATTTAAGAGATGTAGATAGTTTGTTAACTTATACGTCTTATTTAAAAAATAATGGTAGAGGTCGAAATTTGAAAGCTAAGGATTTAGATAGATCTACAATTAAAACAAGCGAACTTGTAAAAGCTATTAAGTGGAATGATACACGTGTAAATGGAATGGAAAGCCTATTTAATGGAAAGTTGAATTTAATGAGGAATTCAGAAGCTTTTAGTGCTCTGTTTGATGAGGAATCAGTAACAAGAACGCATCATTTTAATTTAGATACGGTTTTAGTTGAGAATGGACGTAAGCTGTATAAGATTGAAATATCTAAAGGTTTGGAATATATCGACTTAAAAACTAAAGGTATTTTTAATGGTGGATTTAATGCTAAAGGATGGATTTATATATATTGGGATAATTTCGCAGTAAAGAAAGTAGAGTATGAATTGATAGCCGCATCTGCTGCTCAAAAATCAAGAAGTAAAACTTTATTTGATACTTATACAAATCATAAGTTAGTTATGAGTTATATGGAGTATAATGATAGAATGTATTTGAATTATGTTTATTACGAAACACCTAAACTTGTTAATGTTGGTTCGGATGATAATAAAAAGCGCACAGCAGAACAAGAGCAAATTGCTAAAGAGAATAGATATTATTATACAGTTCAGGAAATTTTGTTTACTGAAATAATAGAAGATAAAGCTGTGGTAAGTGAAATTTTAGGTCAAAATTGGGATCCAGATATTTTTGCTATTAAGCCTTATAATAAAGAGTTTTGGAAGAATTATAACGTCTTGTTGGAAAGTGAAGAAGAAGGACAGTTAATTCAAGATTTAACACAAAGATCATCATTATACGAAAATTAAGTAAAAATTAGAATACTATTAAACTGAAGCATTTAGAAAAACAACTAAATGTTTCAGTTTTTTTATTTGGTATTAGTTTGTAAATTGTATTAAAATTATATACATGTCTATTAAATCGTTTTCGGATTACTTGTTGCTTGAGAAGAATTACTCCAAGCTAACCGTAAATGCATATGTAAGAGATTTAGAATTTTTTAAATCGTTTCTAGTAGAAGTATATTCTGATTCAGATTTATCTAAAGTTAATTATGCACAAATCCGAAGTTGGATTGTTTCTATGGTAGAAAGCGATATTAGTCCTAAAAGTGTTAACCGAAAAATTTCTGGTCTAAATTCATACTTTAAGTTTTTAATTAAAATTGAAGATATATCTAATAATCCTTTAGCAAAACACAAAGCATTAAAAACAGCAAAGAAAATTCAAGTTCCTTTTTCAATTGAAGAAGTGGAAAACGTTATTAATACCATAGATGGACAAACTAGCTTTGAAGCTTTAAGAAATAAACTAATAGTTGAATTGTTTTATTCTACAGGTATACGTCGCGCAGAGTTAATAAACATTAAATTAAACCAGTTAGATTTAACGAACAAAACACTTAAAGTTATTGGTAAACAGAATAAAGAACGAATTATTCCATTAATAACATCGGTTACAGAAACTATCAATCTATATATTGAAAACAGGAAAATAATTAATTTTGCTAATGATGCTAAAGAATATTTGTTTTTAACCCAAAAAGGAAAAAAACTATATGACACATTATTGTATAGGTTGATAAATTCTTATTTTTCATTAGCTTCTACTAAAAAAAAGAAGAGCCCGCATATGTTAAGACATTCCTTTGCTACACATTTATTAAATCAAGGCGCAGAGTTAAATGCGGTTAAAGAACTTTTAGGTCATTCTAGTTTAGCATCAACTCAAGTTTATACACATAATAACATAGAGCAATTAACTAAGGTTTATAAAAAGGCACATCCAAGAAGTCAAACTAATAAATAATATCAAAGTTATGTTCTAATGGTTAGATTTGAAGCTGTAAAATCTATGCTTGAAAAAATATACTTAATAATATAAATCTTTTTTTCTAAAAATCTTTTTAATATTGAAATTATTATTTACATTTGCAATCCGTTAGAGATAGCGTGTGTAATTTAGTTAGCTAAATTTATACAAAAGCCGATGTAGCTCAGCTGGCTAGAGCAGCTGATTTGTAATCAGCAGGTCGTGGGTTCGAGTCCCTCCATCGGCTCTTGATTTTGAATATTTTCATAATCTAGATTAAGTTCATTAAAATATTAAATATAAAAGGGGAGATACTCAAGCGGCCAACGAGGGCAGACTGTAAATCTGCTGACTACGTCTTCGCAGGTTCGAATCCTGCTCTCCCCACTATATTTTAAGAAAAAAAAACACAAGCTTTGTTTGTGGTAAAAATGCGAGAGTAGCTCAGTTGGTAGAGCGTCAGCCTTCCAAGCTGAATGTCGCCAGTTCGAACCTGGTCTCTCGCTCATTAATTTCTGCGGAGGCAGAAATCTTCTTTTTATTAGGCTTTTTTAAAGTGTAATATATAAGGAATAAAAACTTTACGCCGGTGTAGCTCAGGGGTAGAGCGTTTCCTTGGTAAGGAAGAGGTCACGAGTTCAATTCTCGTCATTGGCTCAATAGAATAAAGATTACACTAATATTATTATATAACTAAGATTAAATTATTAAAACATGGCAAAGGCAACTTTCGATCGTTCAAAACCACACTTAAACATTGGTACAATTGGACACGTAGATCACGGTAAAACAACTTTAACTGCTGCTATTACTAAAGTATTAGCTGATGCAGGTTTCTCAGAAGCAAAAGATTTCGATCAAATTGATAACGCTCCAGAAGAAAAAGAAAGAGGTATAACAATTAACACGTCTCACGTAGAGTACGCAACAGCAAATCGTCATTACGCACACGTTGACTGTCCAGGTCACGCCGATTACGTAAAGAACATGGTTACTGGTGCTGCACAAATGGATGGTGCTATTTTAGTTGTTGCGGCAACAGATGGTCCAATGCCACAAACTCGTGAGCATATTTTATTAGGTCGTCAGGTAGGAATTCCTCGTATGGTTGTATTCATGAATAAAGTGGATATGGTTGATGATGAAGAGTTGCTTGAATTAGTAGACATGGAAATTAGAGATTTATTATCTTTCTACGAGTACGATGGAGATAATGGACCTGTAATTGCTGGTTCTGCTTTAGGTGCACTTAACGGTGAGCAAAAGTGGGTTGATACAGTATTAGAATTAATGACAGCTGTTGATGCTTGGATTGAAGAGCCATTAAGAGAAGTTGATAAAGATTTCTTAATGCCAATTGAAGATGTATTCTCAATTACTGGTCGTGGAACTGTTGCAACTGGTCGTATAGAAACAGGTGTTGCAAATACGGGAGATCCTGTTGAGATTATTGGTATGGGAGCTGAAAAGTTGACATCTACTGTAACAGGAATTGAAATGTTCCGTCAGATATTAGATAGAGGTGAAGCTGGAGATAATGCAGGTATCTTATTAAGAGGTATTGAGAAGTCAATGATTTCTAGAGGTATGGTAATCTGTAAGCCAGGTTCTGTAACTCCTCATGCTAAGTTTAAAGCAGAGGTTTATATCCTTAAAAAAGAAGAAGGTGGACGTCATACTCCATTCCATAACAACTACCGTCCTCAGTTTTACGTTCGTACAACTGATGTAACAGGAAACATTGCGTTACCTGAAGGAGTTGAGATGGTTATGCCTGGTGATAACTTAACTATTCATGTTGAGTTAATTCAGCCTATTGCATTGAATATCGGTTTACGTTTCGCAATACGTGAAGGTGGTAGAACTGTAGGTGCTGGTCAGGTAACTGAGATTTTAGACTAATTAAAAGTTTATAACTAATTAAGTTTAAGGTGTTGCGTTTTACGTAACACCTTAGCTTATATTTACGGGCGTAGCTCAGTTGGTAGAGCACTGGTCTCCAAAACCAGGTGTCGGGAGTTCGAGTCTCTCCGCCCGTGCAATAAAAGTGAAATTGATTTATAGTAGCATTTTTTAAATCATAAAATTTAAAAATATTTTAAACAATGGCAAGCGTAGCAAATTATATAAAAGAGTCTTTTGGAGAATTAAAGAATAATGTGTCTTGGACACCTTGGCCTGAAGCTCAAAAATTAACCATTATAGTGGTTGTTTTTACCATATTGTTTTCTCTTGCTATTTGGGGTGTTGATACTGTTTTTTCAAAAGTGATTAGTGCTTATTTTAACCTTATTAACGGTTAGTATTATGGCAGAAATTACTGATAAAAAATGGTATGTTGTAAGAGCTGTAAGTGGCCAAGAGCATAAAATTAAGACTTATATCGAAAACGAGATTGCTCGTTTAGGTTTGCAGGATTATGTTGAGGAAGTTTTAGTGCCAACAGAAAACGTTATTCAAATTAGAAACGGTAAGAAGGTTCAAAAAGAAAAGGTTTATTTTAGCGGGTATATCATGGTTAAAGCAAACCTTTCAGGAGAAATACCTCACATTATAAAAGGCATTACCAATGTAATTGGCTTCCTTGGGGCCACAAAAGGAGGTGATCCTTTACCATTAAGGCAATCTGAAGTAAATAGAATGTTAGGTAAAGTAGATGAGTTGGCAGTTGATACTAATTCAAGTGTAGCTATACCATTTACGGCAGGCGAAACTGTAAAAGTGATTGACGGTCCATTTAATGGTTTTGATGGTACAGTAGAAAATATAAATGAAGAAAAGCGTAAGTTAGAAGTAATGGTTAAGATTTTTGGAAGAAAAACACCGTTAGAGCTAAGTTATATGCAAGTAGAGAAAATTTAATAATTGTTACATATAAATGATTATAGATAGGCTTCCAAATCTAATTATAATCAACTAAATTATTTAAAATGGCAAAAGAATTAGGTAAAGTAGTTAAGTTACAAGTAAGGGGAGGTGCAGCGAATCCGTCGCCACCGGTTGGACCCGCTTTAGGAGCTGCTGGAGTTAATATTATGGAGTTCTGTAAGCAATTTAATGCTAGAACTCAGGATAAGGCTGGTAAAGTTTTACCGGTCGTAATATCTGTTTATAAAGACAAGTCTTTTGACTTTGTTATTAAAACGCCTCCTGCAGCTGTACAATTATTAGAAGCGGCCAAAATTAAGAGTGGATCAGGTGAACCAAACCGAAAAAAAGTAGCTAAAGTATCTTGGGATCAGGTAAAAACTATTGCAGAAGACAAAATGGTAGATTTAAATGCATTTACAATTGAATCTGCGATGAAAATGATTGCTGGTACAGCAAGATCTATGGGTATTACAGTAACTGGTAATGGACCAAATTAATCTACAAAAAATTAAAGATGGCAAGATTAACTAAAAAGAAAAAAGAGGCAATTGCTAAAATTGAAAAGGATAAAGTTTATTCTTTAAGTGAAGCATCAGCTCTAGTAAAAGAAATTACAAATGCAAAATTTGACGCATCTGTAGATTTAGCAATTCGTTTAGGAGTAGACCCTAGAAAAGCTAATCAAATGGTTAGAGGTGTTGTATCTCTTCCTCATGGTACAGGTAAAGATGTTAAAGTTTTAGCATTAGTTACACCTGATAAAGAAGCAGAAGCTAAAGAAGCTGGTGCAGATTTTGTTGGGTTAGATGAGTATTTAGATAAAATTAAAAGTGGTTGGACAGATGTTGATGTAATTATCACTATGCCAAGTGTTATGGGGAAATTAGGTCCTTTAGGACGTGTATTAGGACCTCGTGGTTTAATGCCTAACCCTAAGACTGGTACTGTAACTATGGATATTGCTAAAGCAGTAACTGAAGTTAAAGCTGGTAAAATTGACTTTAAAGTTGATAAAACTGGAATCGTACATGCTGCAATTGGAAAAGTATCTTTTAGTGCTGACAAAATCCAAGAGAATGCAAACGAATTATTAACAACATTAATGAAACTTAAACCAACTGCATCTAAAGGTGTTTACGTGAAAAGTATTTTCATGTCTAGTACTATGAGTCCTAGTATAGCTGTTGATGTTAAAATAGGTTTATAGTTAAAACACTTTTATTATGACTAGAGAAGAAAAATCACAAGTAATTAAAGACTTAACTGTAGATTTAGGAGATAACGCTAATTTTTATTTAGCAGATATTTCTGGTTTAAACGCAGTTAATACATCTAATTTACGTCGCGCTTGTTTTAAAGCTAACGTTAAATTGGCAGTAATAAAAAACACCCTTTTAGAGAAGGCTATGCAAGCCTCAGATAAAGATTACGGAGATCTTCCATCTGTATTAAAAGGAAATACATCTATTATGTATTCTGAAACTGGAAATGCTCCAGCTAAGATTATCAAAGAATTTCGTAAGAAAGCAGATAAGCCACTTTTAAAAGGTGCTTTTATTGAAGAAGCTGTTTATCTTGGAGATGATCAATTAGATGCATTAGTAAACATTAAATCTCGTGAGGAATTACTTGGAGATATTATTGGATTACTTCAATCTCCTGCTAAAAATGTTATTTCAGCACTACAATCTAGTGGAGGAAAACTTGCAGGAATACTTAAAACGTTATCTGAGAAATAAGATAACACTTAGCGCTAACGCACTTTACAATTAAAATAAAATTAAACATTAAAACGGTAGAAAAAATGGCAGAATTAAAAGATTTCGCAGAACAATTAGTTAACTTATCAGTTAAAGAAGTTAATGAATTAGCAACTATATTAAAAGATGAGTACGGTATTGAGCCTGCAGCAGCAGCTGTAGTAGCAGGTCCTGCTGCTGGTGGTGGTGACGCTGCTGAAGAGAAATCTGAATTTGATGTAGTATTAACTGCAGCAGGTGGATCTAAATTAGCAGTTGTAAAATTAGTTAAGGAATTAACTGGTTTAGGATTAAAAGAAGCTAAGGGATTAGTTGATGATACTCCAAGTAATATTAAAGAAGGTGTTTCTAAAGATGAAGCAGAAGCTTTAAAAGCTCAGTTAGAAGAAGCTGGTGCAGAGGTAGAGCTTAAGTAAGCTTACTACATAATTTTTACAAAGGTTTAGGTCTGGAGAGTTGTCTCTAAGACCTAAACCATTTGTCGTATATAGTCGCAAACTATATAAATTACTTTTTTTTTAATCAAAATTTCGTCCATTGATGTTAGTAACACAAGCTGAAAGATTAAATTTCTCGTCTATTGTAAATAGAACAGAGTATCCTGATTTTATGGATATTCAGATAAAATCCTTTCAGGATTTTTTCCAGTTAGAAACAAAATCTGATGAAAGAGGCAATGAAGGTCTTTATAATACCTTCATGGAAAACTTTCCAATTACAGATACACGTAACCAATTCGTATTAGAGTTTTTAGATTATTTCGTTGATCCACCAAGATATCATATTAATGAGTGTATTGAAAGAGGTTTAACTTATAGTGTTCCTCTTAAAGCACGATTAAAGTTATATTGTACGGATCCGGAACATGAGGATTTCGAAACTATTGTTCAAGATGTTTATTTAGGGACTATTCCTTATATGACACCTTCAGGGACATTTTGTATTAACGGAGCAGAACGTGTTGTAGTATCTCAATTGCATCGTTCGCCAGGTGTTTTCTTTGGACAATCTTTCCATGCTAATGGAACAAAATTATATTCTGCAAGAGTTATACCTTTTAAAGGTTCTTGGATTGAATTCGCTACAGATATCAATCAAGTGATGTATGCTTACATCGACAGAAAGAAAAAGCTTCCTGTAACAACTTTATTTAGAGCAATTGGATTTGAAAGAGATAAGGATATCTTAGAAATTTTCGATCTTGCTGAAGAAATAAAAGTTTCTAAATCAGGTTTAAAAAAATATATAGGTCGTAAACTAGCTGCTCGTGTTTTAAATACATGGCATGAGGATTTCGTAGATGAAGATACTGGTGAAGTAGTGTCTATTGAACGTAACGAAATTGTTTTAGATCGTGATACAGAATTAGATAAAGAAAATATTGAGGAGATTTTAGAAGTTGGTGTAAAAACTGTATTACTTCATAAAGAAGCTGCTCAACAAGGTGATTATGCTATTATTCATAATACACTTCAAAAAGATCCTACCAATTCAGAAAAAGAAGCGGTAGAACATATCTACAGACAATTACGTAATGCTGAGCCGCCAGATGAGGAGACAGCACGTGGTATTATAGATAAGTTATTCTTTAGTGATCAACGTTACTCTTTAGGTGAAGTTGGACGTTATAGAATGAATAAGAAATTACAGTTAGATATTGGAATGGATAAGCAAGTGCTTACCAAAGAAGATATTATTACTATCATAAAATATTTAATTGAGTTAATTAACTCTAAAGCAGAGATTGATGATATTGATCACTTATCTAACCGTCGTGTACGTACAGTTGGAGAGCAATTATCTTCTCAGTTTGGTGTTGGTTTAGCTCGTATGGCTCGTACCATTCGTGAACGTATGAACGTTCGTGATAACGAAGTCTTTACACCTATTGATTTAATTAATGCTAAGACGTTATCGTCTGTTATTAATTCATTCTTTGGAACAAATCAATTATCTCAATTTATGGATCAAACCAATCCTCTTGCAGAGATTACGCATAAGCGTCGTCTTTCAGCATTAGGACCAGGAGGTTTATCTAGAGAAAGAGCAGGGTTCGAGGTTCGTGATGTTCATTATACACATTACGGTCGTTTATGCCCTATAGAAACACCAGAAGGTCCAAATATTGGACTTATCTCTTCTTTATCTGTATATGCTAAAGTGAATTCTATGGGATTCATTGAAACGCCATATAGAAAAGTTACAGATGGTGTTGTTGATATTAAAAATACACCTACCTATTTAAGTGCGGAAGAAGAAGAAGATAAATTAATTGCTCAGGCTACTGTTAAAGTAGATGAAAATGGAAAAATCTTACACGACAAGGTAATTGCTCGTATGGAAGGTGATTTTCCTGTAATTGATCCATCAGAATTACATTATACAGATGTAGCACCAAATCAAATTTCGTCTATATCTGCATCTTTAATTCCATTCTTAGAACATGATGATGCCAACCGTGCATTAATGGGATCAAACATGATGCGTCAGGCTGTACCTTTATTAAGACCTCAAGCTCCAATTGTAGGAACTGGTCTTGAAAAGCAAGTTGCTTCCGATTCTCGTGTATTGATTAATGCTGAAGGTAATGGTATTATAGAATACGTAGATGCTAACGAAATTGTTATCAAATACGAAAGATCTGAAGATGATGCTAAAGTAAGTTTTGAAAGTGATGTTAAAACTTACCCTTTAGTTAAATTTAGAAAAACCAATCAAGGAACTTCTATTAACTTAACACCTCTTGTTAAGAAAGGTGATAAGGTTGTAAAAGGACAAGTATTATCTGAAGGTTACGCTACTCAAAAAGGGGAATTAGCTTTAGGTCGTAATATGAAGGTTGCCTTTATGCCATGGAAAGGTTATAACTTTGAGGATGCAATTGTAATCTCAGAAAAAGTTGTACGTGAAGATATATTTACATCTATCCATATCGATGAGTATTCTCTTGATGTAAGAGATACAAAATTAGGTAACGAAGAGTTAACTAACGATATTCCAAATGTTTCTGAAGAGGCTACAAAAGACCTTGATGAAAATGGAATGATTCGTATTGGTGCAGAAGTTAAGCCAGGTGACATTTTAATTGGTAAAATTACTCCAAAAGGGGAATCTGATCCAACACCTGAAGAGAAATTACTACGTGCTATTTTTGGTGATAAAGCTGGAGATGTTAAAGACGCATCTTTAAAAGCTTCTCCATCATTACATGGAGTTGTTATTAATAAGAAATTATTTTCTCGTGCTGTAAAAGACAAGAGAAAGAGGGCTCAGGACAAAGAAGATATTGCTAAATTAGAATCTTCTTACCATATTAAGTTTTCTGAATTACAAGAACGTTTAGTTGAAAAATTATTCGCTATTGTTAATGGAAAAACATCTCAAGGAATCTTTAACGATTTAGGTGAAGAAGTATTACCAAAAGGTAAGAAGTTTACTTTAAAGATGTTAAACGCTGTTGACGATTATACACATTTAACAAGTGGTACTTGGACTACAGACGAACACACTAATGGTTTAGTTGGTGAGTTAATTCATAATTATAAAATTAAAGAAAACGATTTACAAGGATCTTTAAGACGTGAGAAATTTACAATTTCTGTAGGAGATGAATTACCTGCAGGTATTATAAAATTAGCTAAAGTTTATGTAGCTAAAAAGCGTAAATTGAAAGTTGGAGATAAAATGGCAGGTCGTCACGGTAACAAAGGTATTGTTGCTCGTATCGTTCGTCAGGAAGATATGCCTTTCTTAGAAGATGGAACTCCGGTTGATATCGTTCTAAATCCATTAGGTGTACCATCTCGTATGAACATTGGTCAGATTTATGAAACTGTTTTAGGATGGGCTGGACAAGATTTAGGACGTACTTTTGCTACGCCAATCTTTGATGGTGCTACTATAGATCAAATTAATGAATTAACAGACGAAGCAGGTATACCTCGTTACGGACATACGTATTTATACGATGGTGGTACAGGACAACGTTTTGATCAACCAGCAACAGTTGGTGTGATTTATATGTTGAAACTTGGACATATGGTAGACGATAAGATGCACGCGCGTTCTATTGGGCCATACTCTCTTATTACACAACAACCTCTTGGTGGTAAAGCACAATTTGGTGGACAACGTTTTGGAGAAATGGAAGTATGGGCTTTAGAGGCTTATGGAGCATCTGCAACCCTAAGAGAGATACTTACTGTAAAATCGGATGATGTTGTTGGTAGAGCTAAAACTTACGAAGCTATCGTAAAAGGTGAACCAATGCCAGAACCAGGATTACCAGAATCTTTTAACGTACTTATGCACGAATTAAAAGGTTTAGCATTAGATATTAGATTAGAGCAGTAAAAATAGTTTACAGTATTCAGTCAGCAGGAATTACTGCGACTGAATACTGAATACTGAAAACTATAAAGAAATGGCAAGAAGACAAGATAACAATACAGTACAGAAATTTAATAAGATTTCTATTGGTTTAGCATCACCAGAATCTATTTTAGCTGAATCTAGAGGTGAGGTTTTAAAGCCTGAAACTATTAATTATCGTACCCATAAACCAGAAAGAGATGGTTTATTCTGTGAGCGTATTTTTGGTCCTGTAAAAGACTACGAATGTGCTTGTGGTAAATATAAAAGAATTCGCTATAAAGGTATTGTTTGTGACCGTTGTGGTGTAGAAGTAACAGAAAAGAAAGTACGTAGAGATCGCGTAGGACATATTAATTTAGTAGTTCCTGTAGCGCATATTTGGTATTTCCGTTCGTTACCAAACAAAATAGGTTACTTATTAGGCTTACCATCTAAGAAATTAGATATGATTATTTACTACGAACGTTATGTAGTAATTCAAGCAGGTACGGCTAAAAATGCTGAAGGAGAACCATTACAAAAAATGGATTTCTTAACAGAAGAAGAATACCTAGATATTGCTGAAGCTATTGGTATGGATAACCAATACTTAGATGATGAAGATCCAAATAAATTCATCGCTAAAATGGGTGCTGAATGTTTAATAGATTTATTATCTCGTATCGATTTAGATACGTTATCTTATGAATTAAGACATAAAGCAAACACAGAAACATCTAAGCAACGTAAAACTGAAGCTTTAAAACGTTTACAAGTTGTACAAGCTTTACGTGAATCTAATGAGCATAGAGAGAATCGTCCAGAATGGATGATATTAAAAGTTGTTCCAATTATTCCACCAGAATTAAGACCTTTAGTTCCTTTAGATGGTGGTCGTTTTGCAACTTCAGATTTAAATGATTTATACCGTCGTGTTATTATTCGTAACAACCGTTTAAAGCGTTTAGTTGAAATTAAAGCACCAGAAGTTATTTTACGTAATGAAAAACGTATGTTACAAGAATCTGTAGATTCTTTATTAGATAACACGCGTAAATCATCTGCTGTAAAAACAGATTCTAATAGACCTTTAAAATCTTTATCAGATTCATTAAAAGGTAAGCAAGGTCGTTTCCGTCAGAATTTACTTGGTAAGCGTGTAGATTATTCAGCACGTTCTGTAATTGTTGTAGGACCAGAATTAAGATTATTTGAATGTGGATTGCCTAAAAATATGGCTGCCGAATTATACAAACCTTTTGTTATTCGTAAGTTAATAGAAAGAGGTATCGTTAAAACGGTAAAATCTGCTAAGAAAATTATAGATAAAAAAGAACCAGTAGTTTGGGATATTTTAGAAAATGTTTTAAAAGGACATCCAGTTCTTTTAAACCGTGCTCCTACGCTTCACCGTTTAGGTATACAAGCATTCCAACCTAAGTTAATAGAAGGAAAAGCAATTCAACTTCATCCATTAGCTTGTGCTGCCTTTAATGCCGATTTTGATGGAGATCAAATGGCGGTTCACTTACCATTAGGACCAGAAGCTATTCTTGAAGCGCAAATGTTAATGTTAGCGTCTCACAATATCTTAAATCCTGCAAATGGTGCTCCAGTAACTGTACCTTCTCAGGATATGGTACTTGGTCTTTATTATATGACTAAGTTAAGAGTTAGTGATGAGAACTATACAGTTAAAGGTCAAGGCTTAACTTTTTATTCTGCAGAAGAAGTAAACATTGCTTATAACGAGCAAAAAGTAGACTTAAATGCACAAATTAAAGTTAGAGCAAAAGACTTTAATGAAGCTGGTGAATTAGTTTACCAAATTATTGAAACAACAGTTGGTCGTGTGCTTTTCAACGAAAATGTACCTGAAGTAGCTGGTTATATAAATGAAGTATTAACTAAGAAATCTTTAAGAGATATTATTGGTGATATTTTAAAAGCGACTTCAGTTCCAGAAACGGCTGATTTCTTAGATAGTATAAAAACTTTAGGATATAATTTTGCCTTTAGAGGTGGTTTATCATTTAGTTTAGGAGATATTATTATCCCACCAGAAAAGCAATCTATGATTGATGCTGCTAATGTTAAAGTGGATGGAATTACCGGAAACTATAATATGGGGCTTATTACTAATAATGAACGTTACAATCAAGTTATTGATATTTGGACTTCTACTAATGCTGAATTGACAGAGTTGTCAATGAAACGTATTAGAGAAGATCAACAAGGATTTAACTCTGTATATATGATGCTTGATTCTGGAGCTCGTGGATCTAAAGAACAGATTCGCCAGTTAACAGGTATGCGTGGATTAATGGCTAAACCTAAAAAATCTACTGCAGGTGGAGGTTCAATTATTGAAAATCCAATTCTTTCTAACTTTAAAGAAGGACTTTCAATTTTAGAATACTTTATTTCTACTCACGGTGCACGTAAAGGTCTTGCCGATACAGCATTAAAAACAGCAGATGCAGGTTACTTAACACGTCGTTTAGTAGATGTGTCACAAGATGTTATTGTAAATAGTGTAGATTGTGGTACTTTAAGAGGTGTAGAAGTTTCAGCATTAAAGAAAAATGATGAAATTGTTGAAAAATTACAAGATCGTATTGTTGGACGTATTTCTTTAAATGATGTTTATGACGTTGTTTCTGAAGAAATTCTAGCAGAAGAAGGTCAGTTAATTGATGATGTTATAGCTAAACGTATACAAGATTCCTCTGTAGATTCTGTAGAAGTACGTTCGCCATTAACTTGTGAAGCCAAAAAAGGAATTTGTGCTCAATGTTACGGTCGTAACCTTGCTACTAATAAAATGGTACAAAGAGGTGAAGCTGTTGGTGTTGTTGCTGCTCAATCTATTGGTGAACCAGGAACTCAGTTAACATTACGTACATTCCACGTAGGTGGTATTGCAGGTAACATTTCTGAAGATAATAAATTAGAAGTTCGTTTTAGTGGAGTTGCAGAGATTGAAGATCTTAAGACAGTTAAATCTAAGGATAACGACGGTAATGATATTGATGTTGTTATTTCAAGAACATCTGAATTAAAGCTTACAGATAAGAAAACAGGTATTACATTAAGTACGAATAATATTCCTTACGGTTCAACTATCTTGGTTAAAAATGGAGATAAGTTAACTAAAGGAGATGTAGTTTGTACTTGGGATCCATATAATGGTGTAATTGTTTCGGAATTTGCAGGTAAAGTACGTTATGAAAATCTTGAACAAGGTGTTACTTATCAAGTTGAAATTGATGAGCAAACAGGTTTCCAGGAAAAAGTAATTTCAGAATCAAGAAATAAGAAATTAATACCATCATTAATTATTGAAGATGCTAAAGGCGAAGCTATTCGTTCTTACAACTTACCAGTTGGAGCGCATATAATGATTGACGATGCAGACAAAGTTGAAATCGGTAAGATTTTAGTTAAGATTCCTCGTAAATCTGCTAAAGCAGGTGATATTACAGGAGGTTTACCGCGTGTAACAGAATTGTTCGAAGCACGTAATCCTTCTAATCCAGCAGTAGTTAGTGCTGTTGATGGTGTCGTTTCTTTTGGAAAAATCAAGAGAGGTAATCGTGAGATTATTGTTGAGTCTAAATTAGGAGATATTAAGAAATACTTAGTTAAGTTATCTAGTCAGATTTTAGTGCAAGAAAATGACTTTATTAAAGCAGGTATGCCTTTATCAGATGGTTCTATTACACCAAACGATATCTTAAATATTAAAGGACCTTCAGCTGTACAACAATATTTAGTAAACGAAGTACAAGAAGTTTATAGATTACAAGGAGTGAAAATTAACGATAAGCATTTTGAAGTTGTTGTTAGACAGATGATGCGTAAAGTTAGAGTTATTGACTCTGGTGACACTATATTCTTAGAAGATCAATTATGTCATAAATCAGATTTCATTGAAGAAAATGATGATATTTTTGGAAAGAAAGTGGTTGAAGATGCAGGAGATTCGTCTACATTAAAAGAAGGGCAAATTATTTCTGCTTTCCAATTACGTGATGAAAACTCAATACTTAAACGTGAAGATAAGAAGTTAGTTGTAGCAAGAGACGCAAAACCTGCAACAGCAACACCTATCTTACAAGGTATTACAAGAGCTTCATTACAGACTAAATCGTTTATATCTGCAGCATCATTCCAAGAGACAACTAAAGTATTAAACGAAGCGGCAGTTGCTGGTAAGATAGATACTCTAGAAGGTCTCAAAGAAAATGTTATTGTTGGTCATAGAATTCCAGCAGGAACAGGGATGCGCTCTTATGAAAAGATCATAGTTGGATCTAAAGAAGAATTTGATGAAATGCTTAAAGTAAAACAAGAAGCTAATTTCAACTAAAGTGACTTTTTAATTCAAAGCTTTTAAGCAAATGAATTAAAGTTAACTAGAAATATTCTTATTATATTTAGAGTGTTTTTAAATTAAATATAAAAGTCCTGTTTGTAAAAGCAGGACTTTTTTGAATTAATATTAAATCGGTTTCTCTTTAGGGAAACACAAATTTTACACAATGGAAAACAATAACGATAAGAAGCCAAAGCCAGGACAGATTAATATTGAGCTAGACGAAGCAACAGCAGAAGGTGTTTACTCTAACTTAGCAATTATAAATCATTCTGTTTCAGAGTTTGTAGTAGACTTTGTTAAAATTATGCCAGGAACGCCTAAAAGCAAAGTTAAATCAAGAATTATATTAACTCCACAACATGCTAAACGTTTTTTGAAAGCTTTAAATGAAAATGTAGTTCGTTTTGAAAATCAACACGGTGAAATTAAAGATGTTGAACAACCTAATATGCCTCTAAATTTTGGGCCAACTGGTCAAGCATAATTACTATAACCTATAGTTTTAAAAAAAAAGCAACTCATTTAGAATTGCTTTTTTTTTGATTTTTAAATAAGTATGTTTTTAGTGCAGAAAATCACATTAAATCTATTTAAAATGATTTTTTTATTTAAACTCTGAAACGAAATGAAATATAATACTTGGATATTTTTGTTGTGTCATTTGTAAAGAAAATGATGAATCTGCAAGAAAGACTAATTGTCCTCGTTTATCTTTTGCTAAATAACGTTGTTTAACCTGCAAAAACTCCTTGTATTCTGCGTTTTTTTTATCTTTAGCTTCAATCCAACATGCTTTAAAGACATTTAAATTTTCGTAAGTACATTTAGCACCATATTCGTGCTCTAACCTATATTGTATAACTTCATATTGAAGCGCTCCAACAGTTCCAATTACTTTTCTACCATTTAATTCTAAGGTGAATAATTGGGCAACACCTTCATCCATTAATTGATCTATTCCTTTGTATAATTGTTTTGACTTTAAAGGATCTGCATTATTAATATATCTGAAATGTTCTGGCGAAAAACTTGGAACACCTTTGTAGTTAAGAATTTCACCTTCAGTTAATGTATCACCAATCTTAAAGGCACCAGTGTCTTGTAAACCAACAATGTCTCCTGGATAAGAAATATCTACAATTTCTTTTTTCTCAGCAAAAAAGGCATTTGGACTAGAAAATTTCACTTTCTTATTATTTCTAACATGTAAATAAGGCGCATTACGTTTAAATTCACCTGACACAATTTTAACAAAAGCTAAGCGGTTTCTATGGTTAGGATCCATATTAGCGTGTATTTTAAAAACAAATCCAGTAAAGGCTTTCTCATCAGGTTTCACAAGTCGTTCATCACTTTGTTTTGGTCTTGGTTTTGGTGCGATTTCTACAAAACAATCAAGTAGTTCTCTAACTCCAAAGTTGTTTAGTGCAGAGCCAAAAAAGACAGGTTGCTGTTCTCCATTTAAATAATCTTCTTGACTAAATTTTGGATAAATACCTTCGACAAGTTCAATCTCTTCTCTTAATTCTTTTGCTGACTTATCTCCAATTAGTTCATCTAATTTTTTAGAAGATAAATCATCTATTTCTATAGTTTCTTCTATATCTTTTCTGCTATCTCCACTAAAAAGATTAATGTTTTTTTCCCAAATATTATAAATTCCTTTAAAGTCATAACCCATACCAATAGGAAAACTAAGTGGGCAAACTTTTAACCCTAATTTCTGCTCTACTTCATCTAAAAGTTCAAAAGCATCTTTACCTTCACGATCCATTTTATTTATAAAAACAATCATAGGTATGTTTCGCATTCGGCAAACTTCAACTAATTTTTCGGTCTGTTCCTCAACACCTTTTGCAACATCAATTACAACAATAACACTATCTACAGCGGTTAGAGTTCTAAAAGTATCTTCTGCAAAATCCTTGTGTCCTGGTGTATCTAAAATATTTACTTTAATGCCATCATATTCAAAAGCTAATACAGATGTAGCAACCGAGATTCCACGCTGACGTTCTATTTCCATAAAATCACTAGTAGCACCTTTCTTTATTTTATTGCTTTTTACAGCACCAGCTTCTTGTATAGCGCCACCAAATAATAGTAACTTTTCTGTTAAGGTTGTTTTACCAGCATCTGGATGAGATATAATACCAAAAGTACGTCTGCGATTAATTTCTTTTATAAATGACATGGAGTAGAATTTTATGCAAATATATAAGTTCAGTTTTAAACTACTACATTATACTTTAAAGATTAAAGTAGTTTTGTTAAATAGAGTCTGGCAAATTAATATACTATATAGGTTTAATATTTCTTTTGTATTATAAAATTATCTAAAAAACATTATTTACCGTTTGCTATTTCTTAAATTTGTCTTGTTAAGATTATTTATGAAAGAAGAACAAGTTATATTAGTAAACGAATTAGATGAGCAAATTGGTTTAATGCCAAAAATGGAAGCGCATGAAAAAGCCGTTTTACATCGTGCTTTTTCAGTATTTGTTTTTAATGATAAAAATGAAATGCTTTTACAACAACGTGCTAAAAGTAAATACCATTCACCTGGATTATGGACAAACACATGTTGTAGTCATCAAAGAGATGGAGAAACTAATATAAATGCAGGCGTTAGACGTTTACAAGAAGAAATGGGTTTTACTACTACACTTAAAGAAACCTTATCATTTATATATAAAGCACCATTTGAAAATGGCCTTACAGAACACGAACTAGATCATATTCTCTTAGGACATTATAATAATGATCCAGTTATTAATCTAGATGAAGTTGAGACTTTTAAATGGATGTTAACAGAAGATGTTAAAAATGATATTATTTCAAATCCAGATGAGTATACAGCTTGGTTTAAAATAATATTTGATAAGTTTTACAATTATATAAACATAACCAATGAGAGTAACAGTAAGTAGAAAAGCGCACTTTAATTCCGCACATAGACTTTACAGAAAAGATTGGTCTATGGAGAAAAATAATTCTGTATTTGGCAAGTGTAATAATCCAAATTACCACGGACATAATTATGAGTTAATTGCTAGTGTAACCGGAGAAATAGATCAAAAAACAGGATTTGTTTTAGATGTAAAAATATTGAAGGATATAATAAAGGAAGAAGTTGAGGACGCTTTTGACCATAAAAATCTAAACCTTGATGTTCCAGAATTTGAAAATTTAAATCCAACCGCAGAGAACATTGTTGTAGTCATTCATAGAAAAATAAAAACTAAATTAGCAGCTAATTTAGACCTAGAGATAACTCTATATGAGACTCCACGAAACTTTGTAACCTATTCAGGCTAGTATGATTCCATTATATCCATTAAAGTTTGAGCCCATTTTAAAAGAAAAAATATGGGGAGGACAGAAATTACATCATGTTTTAAATAAAAAAAGCGACTTGCCAAATATTGGAGAAAGTTGGGAGATTAGTGATGTGGAAGGAGACGTGTCTTTAGTTTCAAATGGATTACTGAAAAATGAATCATTATCAGATATTTTAAAAGAATATAAAACAGAATTAGTAGGAAATAAAAATTATAAGGTCTTTGGAGATAAATTTCCACTATTAATTAAATTTATTGATGCTGATGATGATTTGTCAGTTCAACTTCATCCAAATGATCACTTAGCACAAGAAAGGCATAATTCTTTTGGGAAAACTGAGATGTGGTATATTATGCAAGCAGATGATGATGCTAATTTGATTGTTGACTTTAAGGATAATATTACTAAAGAAGATTATTTAAATCATTTAGAAAATAAAACACTTACTAAAATATTAAACTTTGAGAAAGTTAATAAGCAAGACGCTTATTTTATAGCGGTAGGTAGAATACACGCTATCTGTTCAGGAGTTTTATTAGCTGAAATACAGCAAACAAGTGATGTAACCTATCGTGTTTTTGATTGGGATAGAGAAAATTCTAAAGGAGACAAAAGAGAATTACATATAGACGAAGCACTAGATGCTATAGATTTTTTAATGGCTAAAGATTACAAGTTAGATTATTCTAAAAAAGAAAATAAATCTAACTTAATAAAATCATGTGATTATTTTACAACTAATTATATTAAAATAGATTCAACACTAAAGAAGAAGAATACATTTGATTCTTTCATAATATATATGTGTGTATCTGGTGAAGTTGTAATTTCTACGAATCAAATTAATTACAGTATTAAAAAAGGAGAAACAATTTTAATTCCCGCATCAATAGAAAATTTTAGTTTAAATGCTAAGAATGCAGAGTTATTAGAAGTTTATGTTTAGTTAAATAGTTTACATTAAATATTATTTATAAAGAATAAAAAACTATTTTTGCATTTCAAAATAAATTATCATGGCAAATAAAAGAGATTTAAAAAAAGACATTAATTACGTATTAGGTGACATTATTGAAGCTGTTTACGTATGGGAATATACTAATTCTGACAAAGACACTACTAAAAGTGAAGCTGTTATAGATGAAGCTATTGTAACTTTTGATGAATTAATTGAAAGAGTAAACGATAAAAATGTAGAAAATAAGAAAGCTCATTTTAAAGCAATCAACAAAGATTTAGAGGTTAAAGGAACTGCTTTAATTGAAAAAATTAATTCGCTTTAAAAAAAAGTAATAAAAGGCTTGCAGATATTGAAAAACATTTTAAATTTGCAACCGCTTTGCCGATGTAGCTCAGCTGGCTAGAGCAGCTGATTTGTAATCAGCAGGTCGTGGGTTCGAGTCCCTCCATCGGCTCAAAAGCCTCTCATTTATGAGAGGCTTTTTTTTGTACATTTATGTTCTTTCTAGCAAAGTTTTTAGTAATTGTAATTAGAGCAGTTTTTATTAAGAATAAATAGCGTTATGAGTACAACAAAGAATAGATTTAAATTTATGCTCTAAACACTCTTGATTGTGTGTTTATTATTAGATCAAAAATGGTGCTAATTGTTAGCTTTGATAAACTCTAAAAAAAACAAAGCTAATTCAATAAAAAAAAGCCACAGAAATTAATTTCTGTGGCTTTTTTTATTAAGAATAAATATATTGTTTATTTCTCGACCTTATCAACAATTATTAAATCAAATATTAAGTTTGCGTTTGGAGGAATTAAACCACCAGCGCCTCTTTCTCCGTAACCTAAAAAAGATGGGATAAATATTCTTGCCTCATCTCCAATATTCATATTTAACATGGCTTCTCTAAATCCAGGAACTAAACGAGCACTTGTATTATACTGCATAGGAAAAGGCTTGTAAGCACCTTTCTTATCTCTAGCTTCATCGTATTTACCATTTGCTTTTGCAACATCCACAATACTTGTGTCAAATAAAGTTCCATCTTCTAAAAACCCAGCGTAATCTATTAATACAGAGTCATGTGGTCCTAAAAGATTATTTTCGTCACCTTTTTTAGTAAACACCATTACTAATCCAGATTCTAATTTTCTAACTTCCCCATTAGCTTGGTTATTTTTTTCAATAAAAGCATCTTTAGCTTTTTCTAATAAAGCTAATTCTTCTTTCTTGGCGTTTTCTAAATCAATAAAGTAGTTATCAAATATTTTAGCTGCATTAAACTTCTTAGCATCTGCTCCTTTTCTAATAATATTTAATTCATTAATAGTAACATCTTCTACAGGTTTGTTTGCTGCTCCAACTTTAACGTTAGAAATAGTGTCTTGAATTTCTAAACCTTTAACTAACTCTCCAAAAACAGTATGTCTGTTATCTAAATTAGGCGTAGGTATCTCAGTTATAAAAAACTGACTTCCATTAGTTTTTGGTCCAGAATTAGCCATAGATAAAATACCTGGTTTATTATGTTTTAAATCTGCAACAAACTCATCATTAAATCTATATCCTGGATTTCCTGAACCTGTTGCGGTTGGATCTCCACCTTGGATCATAAATTTATTCATAACTCTATGAAATGTTACACCATTATAAAACTTTTTACCTGTATAGGTTGTATCTACTTTAGAATTTGTTCCTTCAGCTAGAGCTACAAAATTAGCAACTGTTACGGGAGTTTTGTCATAATGTAATTTAGCAAGCATTGTTCCTTTGCTAGTTACAAACTCTGCATACAATCCATCTTCTAAATCTGGATATTTATCTTGACAAGAAGCTGCAGTTAAGCTTGTTAATAATACTATAGATAATAGTTTAAAAAACATGTTGTTAATTCTTTTCATTTTAATAATTATTTATTTGTGTTTATAGTTATTTTATTTACTGTTACATCACAGATAATAGGAATATTAGTTCCTATCTTGTTTTCGTCGCCATAATAACCAAAGGCTATTTGAGATGGAAATACAAAAGTAGCAGATTCTCCGGATTTCAGCAACTTTAAGCCTTCTCTTAATCCCATAAAAAGTTCTTGTTGGTCTATACTATAATTTTGTGTTTTTAGTTCTTCTTTAGAATACAACAAATTACCATCTAAAGTTTTAATATTATAATTATAGTTTACTATGTCTCCGAATTGTGGGGTATATGTTAAGGAGTCTGATTTTATAATATAAGTATACCAAAAACCAGAGTTAGATGCAATAAATTTTTTGTTTGATTTTTTTATTATAGCATTTTGGATGTGTTCATATTCTTTCATATTTAACTCTTTGTTTCGCTCTGCAGATTTTTCAATAAACGAACCCGTTTTTACAGAAATGGGCTTTCTGGCTTCTGGAGATTTACAGCTAAAACAAATTATACTTAATAGAATTAAAATGTTAAATTTCATTTTGTAATGCGTTTTTATAGTGAGGTAATATACTAATAAATTTAGCAATAGTTTCTTTTAAATTTAAATCACTTTTCCCACCTGCAGCATTAATATGTCCGCCACCTTCAAAATTAGACCTAGAAACTTCATTTACAGAAAAGGAGCCTTTTGACCTTAAGGATATTTTTATTATGCCTTGTTTTTCATCTTCAATAAAAATGGCTGCCATTTTACATCCATTTAAAGAAAGTGCATAATTAACTATACCTTCAGTATCTCCTTTTTTATAATTAAAATCTCGTAATTCCTTTTGTGTAAGACTAATATATGCTGTGTGGTATTCCTTTATAAATACCAAATTATTAAGTGCTTTACCTAAAAGTTGAAGTCTATTAAAACTATTTGTATCATAAACATTATTATGTATTTGAGTATTATTAGCCCCTTTTTCAATTAATGAAGAGATAATAGCATGAGTTATATTTGTTGTAGACCTAAATCTAAAAGATCCTGTATCTGTCATAATACCTACATAAATACAAGTAGCTATATCTTTATCAATTAAATTAATCCCATCCATCTTATCTATAAAATGATAAACCATCTCACAAGTAGAACTCATTGTGGTATCACTATAGGTATATGTTGCAAAATCTTCTGGTTGCTGATGGTGGTCTATCATAATTTTTAATGATTTACTATCATTAAGAATCGACATCATATCTCCAGTTCTATGGAATGCATTAAAATCTAGAGCAAAAATAATATCAGCATTAGAAATTAAATCATCAGATTTTGTTTTATTATCCTCATATCTAATAATAGAATCATTATTAGGTAGCCATTTTAAAAACTCAGGATAATCGTTTGGAACAATTATTATGGTTTCTTGATTTATTTTTTTTAAATAATGAAATAAAGCCAAACTCGATCCAATAGCATCTCCATCTGGATTTTTGTGCGAAACAATAACGATTTTATTAGGATTACTTAGTAATTCTTTTATTGAGTTGATTTCTGATGTTTTCATATTAACGAAGATATTAATATCTTTTTCTTTAAACTAGGTATTTTGTCGTAATTATAGTGACGTTAATCGAAAAAACAGCAATCAATATATTATTTATAATTAGTGGCAGTACTTTTGCAATTGGTAAATAAAAAAACATAAATAATGAATAAATTTTACACAATTTTACTAGGCTTAAGTACTTTATTACTAACAAGCTCAAAATCTGGAGACTTTAATATATCTGAAATGATATTAGTTGAAGGTGGAGAGTTTTTAATGGGATCTCCTTACAGTGATGGAGAAGCTGAAAAAGACGAGCAACCACAAAACACAGTAAAGGTAGACTCTTTTTTTATGTCTAAATACGAAGTTACTGTTGAAGAATGGACGGCTTATCTTAAAGACAAAGGTTTAACAAGAGCTGCGGCACCAAAATGGGGTTGGGAAGATAGTTTTCCAATGTCTGGAGTAACTTGGTTAGAAGCAGTTGATTATTGTAATTGGCTAAGTATAAAACATAAATTAATTCCAGCTTATAAAAAAAGAGGAGCTTATTACTTTTGTGATTTTAGCGCTACTGGATACAGACTACCTACAGAAGCAGAATGGGAATATGCTGCTAGAGGAGGAAATAAATCTAAAGGGTTTATATATGTAGGTTCTAATAGTCCAGACAGAATGTCTTGGCATCAAAAAAACAGTGAAGGCAGACCTCATACTGTTGGTACTCGTTATGCTAATGAATTAGGAATACATGATTTAAATGGAAACATGTGGGAATGGTGTTGGGATATTTATGATGAACTTTATTATAAAGACATGAAAAAAGAATTAACATCTACAGATAATCCAAAAGGAGGAACAGATGGAGAATATAGAGTTGTTAAAGGTGGTTCATGGGATAGTAAGGTTAGTTTCTTAAGACCAGGTAACAAGGTTAGAGCAAAATTAACTCAAGTTTACGATTTCTTTGGTTTTAGAATAGTAAGATCAGCAAAATAAATAAATCAAAATTATAAAAAAGGGTTACTATTCGTAGTAACCCTTTTTTTATGTAAAAGTTTATGGTTAAACGTATTAAAAAAACTACTTTTGCAAAAATAAATTATACTAAATTAATTAAGAATGGCAACTAATAGAACATTTACAATGCTTAAGCCTGATGCAGTCGAAAAAGGACACATTGGAGCAATTTTAGAAAAAATTAATGCTTCAGGTTTTAGAATCGTAGCTTTAAAATTAACTCAAATGACTAAGGCAGATGCTGAGTCATTTTATGCAGTACATAACGAACGTCCATTTTTTGGAGAGTTAGTAGAATATATGACACGTGGACCTATAGTAGCTGCTATCTTAGAAAAAGAGAATGCAGTTGCAGATTTTAGAACTTTAATTGGTGCTACAAATCCTGCTGATGCAGCAGAAGGGACAATTCGTAAATTGTATGCGGCATCTATAGGGGAGAATGCAGTACATGGAAGTGATAGTGATGAGAATGCTTTAATTGAAGGTGAATTTCATTTTGCAGGTAGAGATCAGTTTTAAGTTTCTTTAAAATGTTAAATATTAAAGTCTGAACGAAAGTTCAGACTTTTTTTGTTAATTATTATTTATCTTAACACCTTAAATTAATTATTATGATGAAAAAAATACTATTTAGCTTTTTTAGTTTGTTTTTTTGTGGACTTTCTTTTTCACAAATCAATACAAATAAATTAAATCGTTTTAAAAAGAGTACCAATGTAAAAGTGGAAACAAATTCTATAAATAACACAGTAGAATTTATGATTTTTCCTTCGGGAGAACCATATAAAATAGATGGTAATGATGTTAAATCAAAAACTTTAAACTTTTTAACAGCTAATGAATCTATTCTAGGAGTTAAAAAAGAGGATTTGTTTATTTCTGAAATACGAACAGATAATTATGGGCTAAACCATGTTGTTCTAAAACAAAAAATAAATAATATTCCAGTTTTTGATGGTCAATTAAGGATGCATTTTAATTCTAATTTAGATATTAATTCTATAAATGGAAGTTTAATTAATGTTTCAGAAATAAAAACAGAACCAAATATTCTTGCAGATGAAGCTGAACTGAAAGCTGTAGAAATAATTAAAAATCAGAATATTAATTTATCAAACAAACCATTAAAAGTTATTAGCAATGAATTGTTTGTTTTTCAAAAAGGATTAATTGAAAATAGATTTGAAGGTAATTATCTAGTTTATAAAATTGAAATAAGAAATGATTTAGATGTTAGGGAGTTTTTATTTATTGATGCACAAACAGGCAAGTTAGTGCAGCAATTTACAGGAATGGCACATGCTTTAGATCGTGTTATTTATGAAGATAATACTGCTAATGTTGTTTGGGAGGAAGGAGATGCATTTCCTGGATCATTATCTATTTGGCAACAGAACGAAGTTGTTGCGTCAGAACATGCGTATCATTTTTTTAATAATACGTTTGGGTATACTTCATATGATAATGCCGATGCTCAAATGCGAACAATTAATAATGATCCAGGAATATCATGCCCTAATGCTAATTGGAATGGCGTTACCGCAAATTACTGTAATGGTACAGCTACTGATGATGTTATTTGTCATGAATGGGGTCATGCATATACGGAGTATACCAGTGGATTAATTTATTATTATCAATCAGGAGCTTTAAATGAATCCTTCTCAGATGTTTGGGGAGAAACTATAGATCTTTTAAATGCTTATGAAGATGCAGGTGAAAACTTAGCAGTTAGAACAAATGGAGCTTGTAATTCATCTTTAAGATGGCAAGTTGGAGAAGATGCAACTGCTTTTGGTGGAGCAATTAGAGATATGTGGTTTCCAACTTGTGATGGTGATCCAGGAAAGGTTACAGATGGAAATTATTGGTGTACAACAGGAGATTCAGGTGGAGTTCATATAAACTCTGGTGTTCCAAATCATGCTTATGCTTTATTAGTGGATGGCGGAACATATAATGGGCAAACAATAACTGGTTTAGGTTTTGTAAAAGCTGCTCATATATTTTGGAGAGCTCAAAGTCAATATTTAACTCCAACTAGTGATTTTTCTGTGTTTGCAGATGCTTTAGAAGCTTCAGCAAATGATTTATTAGGAGTTAATTTAGAAGATATTACTACTTCATCAATTACAACAGCAACACCTGCGGGTTTATCCGGTTTGAGCATTACTGCTTCTGATATTTTAGAGTTAAACGAAGTTTTATTAGCAGTTGAATTAAGAACTGATCCAAGTGCTTGTGGTTTTACACCTTTATTAAGTGATACAACAACTTTATGTTCTAATGCAACTAATGGTCAGGATTTATTTTTGGAAGATTGGGAATCTGGAACTGACGGTTGGGTTATTTCAAATATTCCATCAAACCCAGGAACTTGGGAAAATAGAGATTGGGTACTTGAAACTAATTTACCAAAAGGTAGAGTAGGTAATGGTATTTTTGGTGCTGATCCAATTAATGGAAATTGTACAACTAGTTTACAAAATGGGATTTTAAGGTTAGAGAGCCCAGTAATTACTGCCCCTTCGGTTGTTGTAAGTGACTATCAGATGGCTTTTAATCATAACGTTTCAACAGAGTTTGAATGGGATGGAGCAAATATAAAATATAAATTAAATTCAGGAGTATGGACCTTTCTACCGGGCAGTGCTTTTACAGTAAATGCATATAATGCTGCATTTAAGAGTTTGGCTGACGGGAATGATAACCCATTAGCATCTGAAAGAGGTTTTACAGGTACAGATGAAGGTGGTTTAACAGGTAGTTGGGGAACGAGTGTTATTAATTTAGCGACCTTAGGTTTTGAGGAAAATGATACTATTCAATTTAGGTTTGAAGTAGGAACAGATGGTTGTAATGGAACTGTTGGTTGGTATTTAGATGAGATTTATGTTTATAGTTGTACTACTACATTAAGTGTAGATAGTTTTAGCTTTGCAAATTCTAATTTATCTGTCTATCCAAATCCGTCTAATGGTACATTTATATTGTCTAACACTAAATCAGTTCAATTGAAAAATGCACAAGTATTTGATATTAATGGACGCTTAGTGAAAACGATTACATTGGATAGTAGTTTGGAATCTTCAATAGATTTAAGGGAAGTATCTCAAGGTTTATATTTCTTAAAAGTGAATACAAATACTACAAGTGTTAATTTTAAATTAATAAAAGACTAAGTTAGTTTTTAATATTATTATTTAAATTTGAAAATAGTGTATAACAAAAAAAGCAGCAATTTTATAATTGCTGCTTTTTTGATGATTATTAAATAAAAAAAACTGTTGCACATAAAAAAAGGCTTTCCATTTGGAAAGCCTTTTTTTGTAATGATTTAAAGAATATATATAATTATACTACTTTTACATTTACTGCGTTCATTCCTTTTCTTCCTTCTTGAAGATCGAATTCTACTGTGTCTCCTTCACGAACTTCGTCGATTAATCCAGAGATGTGTACGAAATGATCGTTTTCTGATCCATCTTCTGTAATGAAACCAAATCCTTTAGAGTCGTTGAAAAATTTTACTGTACCTTGAGCCATTGTAATAAATATTTAATTTGTAATTGACGCAAAGATAGGTTTTAATATGAAACAAAACCTTTTTTTGTTTTTTATTTAATAATTAAAGACTAATTATCTTAATATTAATTTTTTAATTAATGGTTTTCCTAAAGCTTCATTTAGCATTAAAATAATTTTTTCTTTACCATAACTCAACTCTTCCCTAAGAACGCTAGAACTTAATTGTACATATAATACTTCATTTTTAAATTCAAGTGCAGTCGTGTAATTATTTACACCAGATCCCATTTGTTCGGCCCAAATATCTTGAACGTTTATTTTATCTAATCCTTTTTCTAATTTATTACTACCAATGAACTCGTTTAAAGCTTCAGAAAAATTTAAAGTTTCGTTTATTCTTTTTGCCATTAATCTATATTAAAAGGTTGGTATCTTTTGTATTTATACGTTGTATTTTGATTATTTCTAATTATAAGAACTTCTTTTGTTACTTTCACTATAGTTTCTTTAAATTCTGAAAAAGTAGTTCTGTAGTATAGATTCAAACTATCGCTCTCTATTTTAAGTTGAATGTGTTCTTTAATGTTATTTGTTTCAAATTTACCATCAAAACGTGGCTTAAGTTTTTGTCTAAAACCTTTTAGGCTATCGTTTATTACAATATAGTCAATTGTTTCACTAAAGGTGTAGGTTTTAGTTTGATATTCTGAAACTACTTCTTCAATTTCCCAATAGCCATTTAAATGTTTTAGTTGTTCTTCTTTACTTTCAGAACAAGATAAAGTTAACAATAAGATTACTAATAGTAAGGTTTTCTTCATTTTAAAAATAGATTTAAATATTATAAATTGAATATCTTATAGGTTTGGTGTACTTGTTTTACTGCTTTTTCAGTTCTTTCGGCATGTGTATCGCTAATAAATAACTGCCCAAAATTTTCTTGATTAACTAAAGTTATTATTTGAGCAACACGATTTTCATCTAATTTATCAAAAATATCATCTAATAGCAAAATAGGATTTTCGCCACTTTGTTGCTTAATAAAGTCAAACTGCGCTAATTTTAATGCAATTAAAAATGATTTTTGCTGTCCTTGACTACCAAATTTTTTAATTGGGTGATTATCTATAGAAAAAAGCAAATCATCTTTATGAATACCATTTGTTGTGTATTGAATAGCTTTATCTTTATTAATAGTCTGGTTTAGAATAGTTAATAAATCATTTTCAAATAAATCACTTTTGTAAGCTAAATTTATAGATTCGTTATTATTACTAATAGCTTCGTATTTCTTTTTGAAAATTGGCGTAAAAACATCTAGAAATTGAGATCTTTCTGTGAAAATAATTTTAGCATAACCATTTAATTGTTCGTTATAAACTTGAATCGTATCATTATTAAAAGTATGATTTAAAGCAAAATATTTCAGTAATGCATTTCGTTGCATTAAGACTTTATTATAACTAATTAGCGCTTCTAAATAGCTTTTATTACTTTGCGAAATGACAGAATCAATAAATTTTCGACGTGTTTCGCTACCTTCTGTAATTAAATCTCTGTCTGCCGGAGAAATAATTACAAGTGGTAAAAAACCAACATGATCACTAAATTTAGTGTAAGGTTTGTTGTTTCTTTTTATTACTTTTTTCTGATTGCGTTTTAGACTTACAACAACTTTCTCAATTTTATCTTGTTTTTGGTAATCGCCATTAATTACAAAGAACTCTTCATTATGCTTAATGTTTTGACTAGCAATAGGATTGAAGTAGCTTTTTCCAAAAGATAAATGATAAATAGCATCTAAAACATTTGTTTTTCCAACGCCATTATTCCCAACAAAACAGTTTATTTTGGAATCAAAATTGAATGTTTTAGAGTCAAAATTCTTATAATTTAATACTGAAAGTGTACTTAAAATCATAGGTGAAAATAGAGCTAAATTTTAGGATAAAGTGGTGCTAAAAATACAGAAGTGCAAATTATTGAAAAATATCAAATAAATAAGCTTTTTTATCTGCGGAAATATTTTATTTTTGTTCGCAATAATATATTAATAGATATGGCGACTTACAATAAAAGAGGATACAAACAAAAAAAGAAAGTAGAAGCAGAAATTTCTACTGAAGACGAAACAATAGATGTAGGAGATTCTACTACAGCTGAAGTTTTTAATACTTTAGATGAAGGTGCGAATAAGGCAGAAGAGTTTGTAGAAAAAAATCAAAAATATATTTTCATTATTATTGGTGTTGTTGCAGCAGTAGTTTTAGGATATTTAGCATACCAACAGTTTGTTGCTAAGCCAGCTCAAGCAGAGGCAAGTAACGAAATGTACCAAGCTCAAAAGTATTTTAACGAAGCTGTAAATGCAACTACTGCTAAAGATTCTTTATATACGTTAGCTTTAACTGGAGGAAACGGAAAACAAGGTTTTGTAGATATTGCAGATCAGTTTAGTGGAACTAAAGCAGGAAACTTAGCAAATGCTTATGCAGGTTTAGCTTACTTAAACATTAAGGATTACAAGAATGCTGAAGTTTACTTACAAAAATTTAATGGTGAAGACGAAATAGTTTCTCCAATGGTAAAAGGAGCATTAGGAGATTTATACGCACAATTAGAGCAAAAAGAAGATGCTTTAGCAGCTTATAAGCAAGCTGCTAATTTAAGAACTAACGCTTTTTCTACACCAACATACTTATACAAAGCTGGAATCACAGCTCTAGATTTAGGAAAAGGTAAAGAAGCTTTAGATTTCTTTAAGAAATTAAAAGATAATTATCCAACATCTACAGAAGCATTAAATTCTGAAGTATTTATTGGAAAAGCACAGGCAATGTCTAACTAAGACTTTTATGGCAACAACAGATTTATCAGTATACGATAAGACAACAATCCCAAATGCGAAAGACTTTCGATTTGGGATTGTTGTTTCAGAATGGAATTCTAAAATAACTAACGGACTTTTAGAAGGTGCAAAACAAACGCTTTTAGATAATGGTGTAAAACCAGATTGTATAAAAGTTTGGGACGTTCCTGGAAGTTACGAACTTATTTACGGTGCAAAGAAAATGCAGCAACAGCAAGTAAATGCTGTTATTGCAATTGGAAGTGTTATTCAAGGTGAAACCAAACATTTTGATTTTGTATGTGATGGCGTTTCTCAAGGAATTAAGGACTTGAATGTTTTACATGACACACCAGTAATTTTTTGTGTATTAACAGATAATAATATGCAACAAGCTATAGACAGAAGTGGTGGACAATACGGAAATAAAGGTGTGGAAGCTGCAGTTGCAGCTATTAAAATGGCTGAGTTAAGACGTAAAGCTTAATAAGTTATTTAATACATAAAATTAGTATTATAAGATATAAATTATCCAAATCTATTTAGGTTTGGATTTTTTTTATGAATAGATTCTAGAATAATTCTTCCATTTTGTTAACAAATTTTAGCATTCAAAGTCCTAAGAACCTTAACATTTTCAGTATTTTTGAAGATATAATAAATTCATTAAAATGTTTAGTCAAAGAAAAAATAAACGTTTTACATATCAAACGCAATTTTCTTCAGAAGGAGAACAGAAAAACGATGCTTTAAAAAGCGAGTTTAGAACCAATCTTAAACGTGTGCCAAAACAAAATAACACTAAAGTTTCTTCATTAATTATCTTGTTTGGCTTATTAGTTGTTGTTGGTATAGTAATGTATGTTTTAGAATCTAAAATGAATTAATGCAGTAGATTATGGGATTATTATCAAAACGGAAAAATAAGAAGTTTAGTTATGAGCCTCGCTTTTATAAAGGTGAGGGAAATCCGTATGAAATTAAACACAAGTTTGACGATTACCGTAAAACTATTGGAGAAAATCCTAATTTTAAACAAAAGTTTACAAATGCTTTTGATGAGTTTAGAAACTCGCCAGATAAAGCCACTAATCGTAGAATTTTAATTATAATAACAGCTTTTATTTTATTGTTTTTAATCTTTATAGAATTCGATTTCTCTATTTTCTTTAGCGCTTAATTTATGTCAGATATTATACAATTATTGCCAGATCATGTGGCAAATCAAATAGCAGCTGGAGAAGTGGTACAAAGACCAGCTTCTGTAGTTAAAGAGCTTTTAGAGAATGCTATCGATGCTAAGGCAGATCAAATTAAATTAATAATTAAAGAAGCAGGAAAAACGCTTATTCAAGTTATAGATAATGGACTTGGTATGTCGGAAACCGATGCGCGTTTAAGCTTTGAACGCCATGCAACATCTAAAATTAAAAGTGCCGACGATTTATTTCAGCTTAATACTAAAGGATTTCGTGGCGAAGCTTTAGCAAGTATTGCAGCAATTGCTCACGTAGAATTAAAGACCAAACAAGAAACTGCAGAAGTTGGAACAACTATAGTTATTGAAGGTAGCGAAGTTAAATCTCAGGAAGTTGTAGTAACTCCTAAAGGGACAAGTATTGCAGTAAAAAATCTGTTTTTTAATATTCCTGCAAGACGAAATTTTTTAAAATCTAATGCTGTAGAATTACGCCATATTATAGACGAATTTTATAGAGTTGCTTTAGCACACCCAAATTTAGGATTTGTGTTATTTCATAATGGCAGCGAATTATATAATTTACCACAAAGTAATTACAGACAACGTATTGTAAACTTATTAGGAGCTAAAGCTAATGAGAAATTAGTTCCTGTAGACGAAACTACAGAAGTCGTTGCTATTTCTGGATTTGTTGGAAAACCAGAATATGCTAAAAAAACAAGAGGCGAACAATACTTTTTTGTAAACGACCGTTTTATTAAAAGTGCTTACTTAAATCACGCAATTGCTTCTGCATTTCAAGGTTTGTTAAAAGATGGACATCACGCGTCATACTTTTTATATTTACAAGTTAATCCGCAGAGTATAGATATTAATATTCATCCCACAAAAACCGAAATTAAATTTGACGATGAGCAAACGCTTTATGCCATTTTAAGATCTGCAGTAAAACATAGTTTAGGACAATTTAATATTGCGCCAATTTTAGATTTTGAACGCGATGCTAATTTGGATACACCATATTTACAAAAAACTACAGGTAAAATGCCACAAGTTGAGGTAGATAGAAGTTTTAATCCATTTGCATCCGACTCGCCAAAAACAAAGCTAAGTAATACAAATAGTAAAGCATCAAATTCAGGTTATACCAAAATGCCAACTGCTAATTGGGAAAGTTTATATGTTGGTTTAGAATCTAAAGGCACAAAAGATACTGTAGATTTTAACGAAATGGAATTTGAAAGTGCTCCAGAAGCCACTACTATTTATAATGATGTAGTTAAGGACGAAAGACAATACACAACATATCAGCTTAAAAATAAATATATAATAAGTACTATAAAATCTGGGATGTTATTAATAGATCAGCATAGAGCACATCAACGTGTGTTGTATGAAGATTTTTTAAAACACATTACGGTTAAAGAAGCGGTTAGTCAGCAATTATTATTCCCATTAGAATTACATTTTTCAGTTCAAGATATAGAAATTATAAAACAATTGCAGCAAGATTTAGAATACACAGGTTTTATTTTTCAGGATATAAAAAAGGAAACTATAGAAATTACAGGAGTTCCAGTTAGTGTTCCAGAAAGTGAAGTTTCTATTTTATTAGAACAACTAATTAGCGATGTAGAAAACGAAGTGCCAGATTCTAACTTTAGTGTTACAGATTTAATAGCCAAATCTTTAGCTAAAAGTTTAGCCATTAAAAATGGAAAAAAATTAAACCCAGCAGAACAAGAACACTTGGTAAATAGCTTATTTGCTTGTAAAGCACCAGGTGTATCTCCAACTAATAAAACCACGTTTATTACAATGAGTGTAGATGAACTGGATAAAAAATTCGTGTAAATTATGATGCGTATTACAGAAACCGTAAAACATTTATTAATTATTAATGTTATTTTCTTTGCCGGAGCACAATTTGTTGGTCGCGGAGAATTATTTTATGATTTGTTTGCACTTTATTTTCCCGAAAATGATGCATTTAAACCTTGGCAAATTGTAACGCATATGTTTATGCATGGCGGATTAATGCATTTGGGTTTTAATATGTTTGCCTTATGGATGTTTGGTTCTACAGTTGAAGCTAAATTAGGACGAAATAAATTTTTATTCATCTATTTTTCGGCAGGTTTAGGAGCTATTCTTTTTCAAGTAGGTTATAATTATTTTGATTATACAGGAATAATGAACGATTTAATTGCTTCCGGATTTTCTAAATCTAGTATTATAGAAATGATAACAACAAATAAGGTTTCGGATTCAGTTTCGCCAATACAATTAAGTGGATTACAAGATGCGTTTTCTATATATAATGGTTCAATGGTTGGAGCATCTGGTTGTTTAATGGGGATTTTAGCTGCTTTTGGAGTAATGAATCCTAATGCAGAATTAATGATGATTTTCTTACCAATTCCTATAAAAGCAAAATATTTTATACCAGGAATTATACTATTAGATGTTATATCTGCGTTTTCAGGTCAGTCGTTTTTTAGTCCAAGTAATACGGCTTATTTAGCTCACGTTGGTGGAGCAGTAGTAGGTTTTATAATTATGTGGTATTGGAAAAAGAATAGTTTTAATAGTTTTAGAATAAATTAATGAGTTTTATAAAAGACCTACAATACAAGTATAAAAACTTAAATGTTTTAGAGCAGTTAATTGTTATTAATGTTAGCTTGTTTCTTTTAGTGCTTATTTTTAAGCCTTTTTTAGGAACGGTTTTATCTTGGTTAGAATTAAAGAGTGATTTTAATACCACCATTTTACAACCTTGGACTATTTTAACTTATGCCTTTTTACATTACAGTCCAATACATATAATTATAAATATGCTTTGGTTGTATTTTATTGGAAAATCATTTTTGAATCTGTTTAACCCAAAAACAGCTTTAAATGTTTACTTTTTAGGTGCTATTTCCGGTGGATTAGTATTTCTGTTAGGTTATAATTTAATTCCAACATTTTTTAAAGGATCGGCTTATGTGGTTGGAGCTTCTGGAGCAGTAAGAGCTTTAATGATTTTTCTTTGTGCTTATATGCCAAAACAAGAAGTGCCTTTATTTTCTTTTAAATTAAAATTGGCACATATAGGTTTTGCTTTAGTTGCTTTTGATATTATGGGTTTATTTGGTGATAATTCTGGAGGAAATTTAGCACATCTTGGTGGAGACGCTTTAGGTTATACATATGCTACGCAACTTGTAAAAGGAAATGATATTGGTAAAGTTTTTGAAAAACTAATGGATACAATTGCTTCGTGGTTTAAACCTTCTAAAAAAACACCATTTAAAAAGGTACATAAAACAAAGCGAAAGTCTAAAGTTGCTGGTGTTAAAAAAGAAGAATTTGACCAATTCTCTAAACAGAAGAAAATAGATGTTATTTTAGATAAAATTTCAAAAAACGGATATGACAGCTTAACTGCTGAAGAAAAAGAATTTTTGTTTAGAGCAGGGAAATAGATTTAAGTACTCATTTGGCAGTATTCAGTCTTTAGTTATTAGTAATAATTAGTATATAAGAGCAACGTCGCTTCGAGTAAATTTGAAAATAGGAGAATTTGTATCGAGAAGTTATGTTTAATAAAATAAATAAAAAATAGGTAACAACACTTTTGAAGAATTTAAACTTTATAGATAAATTAATATTTCTGGCAAATTCGCTGGCAGCATTTGTGTTGCTTTTAGCCTATTTTTTGCCATTAATGTCACCAAAAACATTTTCGGTGTTATCAGTTCTAAGTTTAGGATTACCTTTTTTAATGCTATTAAACGTTTTGTTTTTTGTGTATTGGTTGCTTAAAGTAAAGCGTCAGTTTATTCTCTCTCTTTTAATAGTTGGTTTTGGTTACTTCTTATTTGGATCGTTATATAAATTCTCTAATTCAGAAACAGAACCTTCAAAAAAGTCTATTTCGGTAATGAATTACAATGTGCGTTTGTTTAATTTATACGATTGGATTCCAGATGTTAATGTGCCAAGTGAGTTTTCTTCATTTATCAAAAAAGAGCAGCCAGATGTATTATGTATTCAAGAATATCATCCAACCACAAAAATAGATTTATCTTTATATCCTTATAAGTACGAAAAAATTGAAGGTGTAAAACTGAAATATGGTCAAGCCATTTTTTCTAAGTTTCCTATAATAAATTCAGGATCTGTAGAGTTTCCTAATACTGCAAATAATGCCATTTTTGCAGATATTGTAGCACATAAAGATACCATTAGAGTATATAACATTCATTTGCAATCTTTAAAAATTGATAAAAAAGTTGAGGATTTAACGCAAGCTGAATCCGAAAAAGTCTTTTTAGGCATTGGAAAAACATTTACAATGCAACAGTTTCAAACAGAATTGTTTTTGATACATAAAAACGATTGTACTTATAAAACCATTATAAGCGGCGATTTTAATAACACAGCGTTTTCTTACGTGTATAGAAGTATAAAAGGAGATATGATAGATGCTTTTAAAACATCTGGAAATGGTTTTGGTAGAACTTTTAATTTTAAATTCTTTCCGTTAAGAATCGATTTCTTGTTAGCTGATAAAAAATTAGTAGTCAATAAGTTTAAAACATTTGATGTCCAGCTCTCAGATCATTATCCTGTAATGGCAACGTTTTCTTTGGATAAGTGATAAGTTGTAAAAATATCAATTTTAGCTTGTTATAGTCCAAATTTCATGGATGAAATTAAAGATAAACGAGAATTGTCATTAGACAATCTCAGACTGATATTTCAATTTTTAATTGTCTTTTTTTAATTCTGAATTTTAAGTATGGATATTACTACAACTCACAATTATGGAAAACAATACCTTGCTGAGCTTGTCGAAGTACACTTTTCACAAAAGAGTTTCGTAATAAAAAAGAATAGTCTTCGACAAACTCAGACTGACAACTTAATTATTAATTGTGATTTTAAAAAGTTACAAAACTTAATTTCAAAATCCCATCATAAAACAATCTAAACTATCTGCTATAATATGGCAAATTAGGCCAATTCCGAATAGACGAGTTGCCTTTGGAATAAGTAATAGCAAATAACAAGCAATAGCGTAATAACTGTGTAAGAAGTGAAAATTAATACTACAACGGTTTGGGTGAAAAATTGGCGTTGCCAACAAATGATCTAAGTCTATAATAAACCCACAAAGTAATATTAAATAGACTTTTAAGTATTTTGGTTTGTAAAATATAATAGCAATAGCTAAGGGAAATAAAAAATGCACACCATAATGCAGAAAAGGTCTAAGCATTAGATTAAAGATTGAGATTCTAAATAGGTTAAAGTATTTGTTCCTTCGTTAAATAATAAGTCCAAAATACTCAAATTAGAAATAAACCCGTGTTTTACGCCAAATACTTGCGTATAAGGTTCTAGTTTGAAACCTTCAGATTTACGTTCTGCTAAATGTCTAAAATCTAAAATGTTTTCTGGAGATTTTTCAAAAGCTTCTGTTTTAGAGAATGTAGTTTCAATTTGTAATAAATCACAGAGTAATTCTAAACTTTTTAAATTGAAATCTAAAACGGTTTCAAATTCGGTTTCAAATATTTCTCTTAATTCATCTTCGTAGTATTCAAAAAAGGGCGATGTTTTGTAAGCTGATTCTAAAGATTTCCAAATGTGTAATTGCCATTTTTCAGAATTAAAAACAGGGACATCTTTATATAGCTTACGCTCTTTTTGAGAATAGATTACAGGTAGATTTAATTGTAAACTACCATTTGCGCCATAAATATTTGCCCTATTTCTAAAGGTTTGCTTTTGGTAGTTACCACAAACTTCTAAAACTACGTGTTTGTGTTGTGCAATAACTGCAAACGTAGAAACATTAGAAAAAAGTGTTGGCGTAATTAAAGCTTTCATTAGTTTGTTGAGACTTCTTTTGCTTTTAAATTAAATTGGTATTCAAAAGAGAATATCCAAGAATTTGTTAGGACTTTAGAATCTTCAATTCTAGATATGTTTATAAGCCCTAATTGATTTCTAAGTTCTATTGTAAATTGGTTTCCATTCGGCGACTTAAAACTTTTACCAATACTTAATACACTTCCAAAATCTATTTGTTGAAAAAATTGACGACTATTATCTTCGATCTTTTCTCCATCAACTTTAGCTTCTGTATTGTTTAAAAAATCTATAAAAGCACCACCATTTAAAAAGTAACTTTTGTCAGTTCCAAATTTATATTTTACAGAAAGCGGTAGAGATAAATATAAAATAGTAGATTTTACTCTAATATCTTCATTTGAAAAAGTTGGATCAATATTAGTGTAAGAAAGCTCATAGCTTTTGAATTTTCTCACAGCACTTTTTCTATGATAATTAATATTTAATAATAGACTAAACTTTTTACTAATTGGAAACTCTCCAGAGACACCAAAAAGATAATCTAGTCCTAGGTTATTTTGATCAGCTTCATCATTTCCTCTGAAGTTAGATAAAGTTGCACCAGATTTTATTCCAAAAAAGGCTTCGTTTTGACTAAAACAAGTTGTGGTTACTGTAATTAGCAGCAAGTAACTAAGTAGAGTTTTCATTATTAATTTTGCTTATGCGTTAGCTTTTTTCTTCTTTCTGTATCTTGAAAAACCTATATATCCAAAAATTAAAACAAGAACGGGAATTAAGAAAGAGGTCGCTTTTCCTTCTCCAGAAACAGTAGTAAATAATCTATCCCAACGGATTTTATTTAAACCTTTTCCATTCGTATCATAACTCATCCAAACTAAAACAGGTTTTCCTACTACGTGATCTTGTGGTGTAAAACCCCAAGCTCTTGCATCTTGAGAGTTGTGTCTGTTATCTCCCATCATCCAATAGTAATCTTGTTTAAACGTGTAAGTTGTAACAACTTTATTATTTATTAGTATTTGATTTCCTTTTACTTTTAGTGTGTTACCTTCGTAAGCTGCAATAATACGCTTGTATAGAGGTAAAACATCTATGTTTAAATCTACTGTTGCTCCAGCTTGTGGAATATACATTGGTCCAAAGAAGTCTTTATTCCATGCATAATCTGGACTTGAAGGGAAAGTACCTGATTCAAATTCGTTTGGTGTAGATAGGTTTTTTGTTACAGATAATACGTTAGGGTTTTTTCTAATGGTTTCAGCTAAGTCTTCTGTTAGGTTAACATTTAAAGCAGAGTTAGAAAAATCAAGTTTTAAAGTGTCGTAAACCTCTTGTGAAACATTTCCTGTAAAAGCAATAGTTTCTCCATTATCGTTAACGACTTTTAAGTTGATATTTTGATTTTTGAAATAAGTCTGAAGTTTTTCGTTTTCAAAAGTTGATTTCTTCATTTCAAAGACACGAGAATATTCTGTTATTTTATATTGCTCTATAAATGTTTGAGATAGATTTGTTTTAAAAACTACCGAATAGAAAAACTGCAGTTTTCCACGACTTGGTAATTCATTCTTTTTTCCGTTGATATAAACATAACCATTTTTAACAGCTAAAGAATCGCCAGGCAAACCAACACAACGCTTTACATAATTAGATTTTTTATCTAAAGGTTTGTGTTTTACTTCACTATTTGGATCTGTAATAATGGTTAAAGTATCTACAGGCCAGTTAAAAACAACAATATCGTTACGTTTAATGTCTTGAAAACCAGGGAATCTAAATTTTGGTAATTGAGGTTTTTCTAAATATGAAGGAATTAAAGTAGTTGGAATGGCATCGTGTACCATTGGTAATCCAACAGCAGTTTGTGGTGTTCTAGCGCCATAATGAAATTTACTTACAAATAAGAAATCGCCAACCAATAAGGTTTTTTCTAAAGATGATGTTGGAATTACAAAAGGTTGAATAAAATAAGTGTGCACAATAGTTGCTGCTACAACAGCAAATAAAATAGAGCTTACCCAATCTCCAAGTTCTGATCTTGGTTTTAAACTTCTATCACTTATATAATCTAAATCTAATCCAAAACTTAGATAGAAGCTATAAAAGCCTAAAGTTACAATAGCTAATAAGGTATCTAATCGTGAATTTTTTCCATAACTGCGTGCAATTTCAACCCAAATTACAGGAAACAATATAAGATTTACAATTGGTAAAAATAGGAGTATAGTCCACCACCAAGGTCTATTAATAATTTTCATTAAAATTACCGCATTGTAAACCGGTACAAAAGCTTCCCAAGCTTGTCGGCCAGCTTTAATATAAAGTTTAAAAGTTGCTAAACCGTGTAATAATTGAATAGCGAAAAAGAAAATAATCCAAGATTGTAAATCCATTTTTAATGTATTTTACTAATAGCTATAATTTAATGCTATTAGATTGTTTTATTAATTATTTTGTTGCCTATAATTTAGACTTAAATATTCTATGCTTGTTACAATTAAATTATGGGTTAACTAATATTTAACACATCTTTCATTGTGTAAACGCCTTTTTTATTCAATAACCATTCTGCAGCAATTACAGCGCCTAAAGCAAAACCTTCTCTAGAATGAGCTTCGTGAGTTATGCTAATGGTATCAATATCACTCTTGTAATTTACGTTATGTGTTCCCGGAACCTCAGGTGTTCTTTTTGCGTTTATGGTTAATTTATTTGTTTCGTTTTTGTCTAGAATCCACTCAGTTAATTTAGGTTGTTCTTCTAAAATAGATTCAGCTAGCGTAATTGCTGTTCCACTTGGAGCATCTAATTTTTGAGTGTGATGAATTTCCTCTAAACTAACATTATAGTTAGATAAATTAGACATCATCTTTGCTAATTGTTTATTTAACTCGAAAAATATATTTACACCTAAACTAAAGTTAGATGCATAAATAAAGGAGCCATTTTTAGCTTTTACTAAATTTGTAATAATTTTATAATTATCTAGCCAACCAGTAGTTCCAGATATTACTGGAATGTTATTATTAATACAATGTGAAATGTTGTTTACCGCAGCATTAGGAATACTAAAATCTATGGCAATGTCAGCATCAGTAATTATATAATCTGAACTTGATTTGGTTTTTATAACAATAGAATGTCCACGTTGTAAGGCAATTTTCTCAATGGTTTTACCCATTTTTCCGTAACCTAATAATGCAATCTTCATAATTTTTAAAATTGAAGTTTATTCAGGTTAATTTAAATTAAGGCTTAAGGTTAAACCTACGCGACCAACATTATCAAATTCTTCAATTTTATAATGTGGTTTTAATGATAAATCATCGTTAACATTAAATTGCATTAAATGCGCATCTACATTGGCGTCTATAATATTTAAAGCATAAAGTCCAATAGTAACTAAAAGTGACAGTTCTTTATTTCGACGTAAGGTGTTTTGCGCTTCCAATAAACCATCGTCTGTAAAACGATCTTGAAATTCATCGTCTTGAAAACCAGCTAATCTGCGCTTATATGCATTTCGAACTTTTTTATAATCACGATTATTAGTGGTATAAAAGTAAACTCCAGTTCCAATTGCAGCATAAACCACAGGGATTTTCCAATATTTTTTATTGTAGGCTTGTCCCAATCCAGGTAAAATAGCCGAATAAAAAGCAGCTCTAGATGGACGTAATGGATCTAATTCCATTTTTTTTATAGAAGTAGAATCTTGAACCACAATTAAATCATGATCAATTAAAGTAGGTTCATCTGTTTGTGCTGTCATTTTTAAGCTGAAGCAAACAAATATTAAGATGATATAAAGTGATTTATTTTTCACCTTCCACTAGTTTTTTAATACGATTAAAATCTTCTTCAGAATGAAAAGGAATACTAATTTTTCCTTTCCCGTTTTTTGAAACTTTTACTTCAATTTTATGTCCAAAAAAATCAGAAAATTCTTTGATTCCTTTTTTTACAAAATGCGGTGTTTCTTCGGTTTTCTTTACAGGAAGTTCTGTCGATTGTGTTGCGTTGTAATTTTTAACTAATGTTTCTGTATCTCTAACAGATAACTTATTAGTTAAAATACTTTCGTAAATATCTAATTGATCGGCTTGATTTTCAATATTAATAATAGCGCGTCCATGTCCCATAGAGATAAATCCATCTCTCATTCCGGTTTGGATAATTGGATCTAATCTTAATAAACGCAGGTAATTTGCAATGGTAGAACGTTTTTTTCCAACACGTTCGCTCATTTGCTCTTGCGTTAATTGAATTTCGTCAATTAAGCGTTGGTAAGACAATGCAATTTCTATAGGGTCTAAATCTTGACGTTGAATGTTTTCAACTAAAGCCATTTCTAGACTTTCTTGATCGTTTGCTAATCTTATATATGCAGGAATAGTTTTTAATCCAATAGATTTACTTGCTCTATATCGTCTTTCTCCAGAAACTAATTGGTAATTGTTTATCCCTAATTTTCTAACGGTAATTGGTTGAATAACACCAAGTTCTTTAATGGAAGAAGCTAGTTCTCGTAAGTTCTCTTCATTAAAACTTGTTCTAGGTTGAAAAGGATTCATTTCTATTGAATCTAAATCTAGCTCAACAATATTACCTATAACTTTATCTGCGTTTTTATCTTGTGCCGATTTTATATCGTTACTTGGATCTTTTAAAAGTGCCGATAAACCGCGACCCAAAGCTTGCTTTTTTACTGCTTTTGCCATTTTTTAAGCGTTTTTTGTAATAATTTCTTTAGCTAAACTTAAGTAGTTTTCTGCACCTTTACTACTAGCATCGTAGTTTATAATACTTTCGCCATAACTTGGTGCTTCACTTAAACGTACATTTCTTTGAATTATGGTGCTAAAAACCATATCACTAAAGTGTTTTTGTACTTCTTCTACTACTTGATTTGATAGTCGTAAACGAGAATCATACATCGTTAATAAAAGACCTTCGTAATCAAGATTGGCATTATGTATTTTCTGAACACTTTTAATAGTATTTAATAATTTCCCTAAACCTTCTAATGCAAAATATTCGCATTGAATTGGAATTAACACAGCATCTGCAGCAGTAAGCGCATTTAACGTTAGTAGTCCTAATGAAGGTGCACAATCTATAATAATATAATCGTAGTCATCCTTTATTTCTATTAATGCTTTTTTTAGCATATACTCGCGTTCCTCTTTGTCTATTAATTCAATCTCAATAGCAACTAAATCTATGTGCGCAGGAATAATATCTAAGTTAGGCGTTTCGGTTTTTACAATAGCTTCTTTAGCAGTATTGGTATGTTCTAATAGTTGGTAGGTTCCAATTTCTACAGAGTCCACATCTATACCAAGACCTGAAGTAGCATTGGCTTGAGGATCTGCATCTATTATAAGTACTTTCTGTTCTAGAACACCTAAAGATGCTGCTAAATTTATTGATGTTGTTGTTTTACCAACGCCACCTTTTTGATTTGCAATTGCAATGATTTTACCCATTAAAACTTAAGTTTTTGTAAACGTAAAAGTACAATTATTTATGAGGAATGAAAATTGAAGTTGTTAACATTGTTCTAAAAAGCAATAGCACTAAATTTTTAGTAACACTCTTTGTACTTGTTTTATGAATTACTTGTGTTAAAAAATGATAATTTTACTATTTGTAGTTTTTCTTTTTTAAGAAACAGACTCTAAATTGTTATATTGGGCTAATTACTAATCTAACAATAGTTCATTTTTATGAAACAGGTTATTTTTTTATTCTTAATGTGTTATTTTAGTTTAACGTGTTATGCTCAAAAAAGTGAAAATTTTTTAACGTTAGAGAAAACTATTTCTAAAGCCTTTTTTAAAACTCCAGAGACAATAAAAAAAGAAGCTTATCTGTTAAAAAAAATAGCAAAAACAAACGACGAAATTGAAACGGCTTATAAATATTTAGGTTATATCTATGATTTAACAGGAAAAGTGGACTCTGCAAGATATTACCAAAACAAGCGACTTAATTTTACTAAAAAGCACTTTGCAAACAAACTTCCTTACTATTATTCCGTTATAGGCTTTGTAAACTGGGGAATGGAACACGTAGATAGTAAAATATTAATTGAAGAATTAACAACAGCACTTTCCTCTATCAATTATAAAGAGTTCAAGCAAGAAAAAGGATTATTGTATCTTTTAATGGGAGATGTGTTATTAAGAGAGAATGATTTAAATAGTGCTAGTGATTATTTTGATAAGTCCTTTAAACTCATAGAAGGAAAGTATGTTCCGGTAGATTATTATATGCGTAAAAGTAATGTTGCGATATTGCAAAATAATTATCAAGTAGCTCAAGAGTTTCTCTTAAAAGGAATTAGCTACATAGATGATAAAAATATTTATACATATCCAAGCTATTTAAATAAATTAGGTTACACTTCTTTTATGTTAGGTTATAACAAAAAAGCAGAAGATTACTTAAGCGAGTCTTTACATTACCAAAAAAAAAATAATTTTAAAACATTTACAGCAAAAACTTATTTGTATTTAGGCTACTTAGCTAAAGATAAAAAACCTGAAAAAGAAAAAGAATATTTAGACAAAGCACTTCTAAATAGTAAAAACGATTTTGTTGTGACTAAAGAGGTTTATCTTGCTTTTAAAGATTATTATTCTAGATATAAAAACTTCAGCCAAGAGCAAGCCTTTTTTAATAAGTTTAATAAATTGAACGATAGTATTTTTAACACTGAAAAAGCTAAAATAAAACTTAATTTAGAGTGGCGTTATAAGCTAAACGAAAGTAAAAAAGAAATTGATTATAAAGAACAAATAATAGATAATGACACTAGAATCAAAACTTTATATGCATTTACTTTGTTGCTTTTAGCCTTATTATTAATTGCTTTAACTATTATATATTGGATTAAAATAAAAAACCAAAAGAAGAGTCGAAAAATACAGAAAATATTACATGAAGCACAGCTGAAAGAGACTTTGGGAATTCAAAAAAATGAAATAATAAAAGAAAAAATAAAAGCAAAATCCGAAGAAAGAGAACGATTGGCTCTAGAATTACATGATGGTATTGCAAATGAGATTAGTGCTTTAAAATTATCACTTTTTAGTGAACAGAAAAGTAATAATAAATTAATAGACTCTACTATTAATAGAATTGATAAACTGTACAACGATGTACGTAATTTGTCTCACGATTTAAGTCCTGACAATATTACAGAAATACAATTTACTCAGCTGGTAGATAAAATTTGTGTTATTGCAGAAGAAGGTAGTGGTGTTAATATTGATAAACAAATTTTAATTAGTAAACATATAGATAACTTAGATGAAAAGATACTTCTAAATCTATATAGGATTTTGCAAGAACTTATAAATAACATTATTAAGCATTCAAAAGCTTCTAATGCTAAAGTTGAGATAATAGAAACAGATTCTCATCTTTTGATTGAAATCTCAGATAATGGTATAGGTGCACAGAAATCTAATAAATCCGGAATTGGTTTACAAAATATAAAAAAGAGAGTTAAGCAGTTGAATGGTAAAATAGAAATAATAAATTTGAATGGTTTTTCTGTTAAAATAAAATTACCCATTTAATAATAATTAGCTAAAAATAAACACCCCTGAAAACCATTGGGTTATTTCTAATTAGACTATAGATATTTGTATTATAAAGCAACTTATATACAGTTTATTATGAAATCTAATTACAACAAAGTAATCTTTACCATTTTTTTTAGCTTATTGTCTTATACTATATCTGCACAGAGTAATATTGATAATTTAGTCAGTCAAGCAGAATGGAATGCAATGTTTCCTAAAAGAGCAGGAACAATTTCAGCCCATCCACAAGGTTTTATTACAGATTTTTACTCTTATAATAATTTAGAAATAGCTGTTAATGCGATGAGTGATTATTTAGTGGAAATAAGAAAAAAACCTGGTGTTTGGGGAGAATTAATTACTATAACCAAGAAGTCGACGAACACATCTTACAATTATAGCGATGTGGATGTTTGGTGGCATAGCAATCCCATCTCTGAAGTTGTTATTAATGTAGATTTTGAAGATTTTTTAAATAAAAATCCTGATAATGATAAAAGGGAACTAGCTGCTTTTCTTGCTAATATTTCTAAAGAGACTACTGGTGGTTGGCAACTACCAGTTGGCGGCGGATCTACGGGAGATTATGCAAATTGGGGATTGTATTTTGTTCATGAAGTTGGTTACACTAGCGCTAATGGTGCAGGTGCATATAATAACGGAGATCCAAATTTTCCTGGCAATCCTGCTGTTGGATATTATGGTCGTGGTCCAATACAGTTGTCTTGGAATTATAACTATGCTCAGTTTAGCAAATTTTTGTATAATGATATGAGTGTACTTTTAAATAATCCAGATTTAATCCAACAAGATGGCGCATTGGCTTTTCAATCTGCTATTTGGTTTTGGATGATGCCACAATGCCCTAAACCTTCTTGTCACCAAGTTATGCAAGAATTATGGAATACTACTCCAGGAGATTACAGTCAAAATAAGATGTATAAAAAAGGGTTTGCTCATACTAATAATATTATAAATGGCGGTTTAGAGTGCAGAACAACTTCATCTGCTGCCTTTACTGAAAAAGTGGTGCTTCGCTCTGAGCTTTACAAATATTATTTATCAATTCTAGGTTTTTCTAATTCAGAAATAACTTTAGAAGATAGTGGTGATTATTCAACCTTGTGCTACGAAAGCTCAACTAACGCAATGGTAAATTATTCGAGCTGCGAAAATTACACATTAAGTAATAGTGAATTTGATAAAACAAATATTAATATTTATCCTAATCCTGTTAACACAATTGTTAATATTGTTAATTCGAATAAAATTAGCACCATAAAACTATTAACATTAACAGGGAAAACTATTTACGAAGCTAATCCTAATACAAGGAATACTAGAGTAGATATGAGTAATTTTGCATCAGGAATATATATTGCTCAAATAAAAAGTGAAGGTAATTATTCAATGATAAAAATAATTAAAAAATAAAGCGATAATATAATTAACAAAGCAATTTTATGTCCGTTAAAATACTCTTAGTAGATGATCATCAAATGTTTTCTAGCAGCTTAAAAATAATGCTTGAAGGTAATCGTTTTGATGTGGATAGTGTTAATGAGGTAGATTTAGCAATACGTTTTTTAAAATCTGTTGCCTTCGACATAATTATAACTGATATAGAAATGCCAAAAACTAATGGTATTGAGTTTATTAAAATCCTAAATAAGCACAAAGATGAGTTAAAACATTTTCCAAAAATTATTATTTTAACGGGTTATACAAAATTGTCTTTGTTTAAAAAAGCACACACTTTAGGTGTTGATGGTTTTCTTAGTAAAAATGCATCTCAATTTGAATTTTTAAAAGCTATAAATGCCGTGCTTTCAAATGAAACTTATTTTGAGCTAAGTATTTATAATGCATTTTTAAAAAGTGACTTAAATATTAATGATATCCAGTTTACTGCTAGAGAATTAGATGTTTTAAAACTTATTTTGGAAGAGAAAACAACAGCAGAGATTGCTGATTCTTTAAGTATTTCTCCATATACAGTTGAAGGACACAGGAAAAATCTACTTCAAAAAACTAATTCAAAAAACGTAGTTGGTTTAATTAAATACGCAATTCATAATAATTTATTTTAATAGACCCCTTAAAACAGTTGGTTGAATCTCATCAATGATTAATAGTTTTGCTTTAAACAAATAAACTATGAAGACAATACTTGCTTTTTTGCTCCTATCCCTTATTTCGATATCTACTTATGCTCAAGTTGGAATTGGTACAACAACTCCAGACAGTAGCTCTATACTTCATTTAGAGAGTACTGATGCGGGATTATTAATTCCGCGTTTAACTTATATACAGCGTTTGCTTATTACTTCTCCTGCAAAAGGGTTGTTGGTATATCAGACAGGTAATGAAGACGGCTTTTGGTATTTTGATGGTACAATATGGCTTCCGTTTAAAACAGTATATACTTTCGATAATGGATTAAACGCAACTGGAAATAACGGACAATTAGGAGGTGTACTTATTAAGAATACAACAATAGATTTAGATAATTTTGATTTAGTATTTGAATCTAGTTCAACTTCAGCATTTCTAGGTGAATTTGAAATAAAAGGTCAAAATAGGACAATTCTTAAAACGAGAATTAATAATGATTATATTGAGTTTGGTAGTGATTACCCTTATTTAGGTACGACTGTAGATGGAACAACTTTAACTACGGTTGGTGGAGATGTTTATCCTGTAGATGTAGTTGCTGGATTTCAAAGTGGAAATCAAATTGGAGGCTCGTCTATAAAATTAGGCTCTGTTGAATATTTAATGGATGGCGTAGATGAAATTTATTTAAATGCTAGTGGTGGCTTTCATCCTAGAACAGATCAAACAAGCTCAATTGGTACTTCTTTAGGGAACTCTTCTAAAAGATGGGCAAGAGTTTATGCTAACGATGGTGTTATACAAACATCAGATATGCGTTACAAAACCAATATAAATCCATTAAATTATGGCTTAGAGGAAATACTTAAACTTAGGACAATAACATATAATTGGAAGGATGATAAAATTGGTAATAAAACACTTTCTCAAGAAGAAAAAGAGACAAAAATAGGTTTGTCTGCTCAAGATTTACTAAATATTATTCCAGAAGTAGTAAAAACACATAGTTGGGTTCCTGCAGATGAAAATGGGAATTATAAATATATTAAAAATGAAAAGTTAGGAGTTAATTATTCAGAACTAATTCCTGTTTTAATAAAAGCCATTCAAGAACAGCAAGAGCAAATAAATGCTTTGAAAAAGAAATAATTGAGTATCGTATTTTGATAGGTAATCTATATAAACTCATAAAGGCTAGCGAATGCTAGCCTTTATGAGTTGTTTTAAACTTATCTATTCATCAATTAAAATGTCTAAAAGTGTAATGGCTGCTTCAGCAATTTTTGTTCCTGGTCCAAAAACAGCTACTGCGCCAGCATCGAATAAATATTGGTAATCTTGTTTTGGGATAACACCACCAACAATAACCATGATATCTTCTCTACCGTAATTTTTAAGTTCTTCTATAACTTGAGGTACTAATGTTTTGTGTCCTGCCGCTAAAGATGACACACCTAAAATATGCACGTCGTTTTCTATTGCTTGTTTAGCAGCTTCTTTTGGTGTTTGAAATAATGGACCAATATCTACATCAAAGCCAACATCTGCATAGCCAGTAGCAACAACTTTTGCGCCACGATCATGTCCATCTTGACCCATTTTTGCAATCATTATTCGTGGTCTTCGCCCGTCTTGTTCTGCAAATTTATCAGCTAATTCTTGAGCTTTTTTAAAGCTTTCATCGTTTTTAATCTCTTTACTATACACGCCAGAAAATGTTTTTATTTGTGCTTTGTATCTGCCGTAAACTACTTCTAAAGCATCGCTTATTTCTCCTAAAGTAGCTCGTTCTCTAGCAGCTTCAACAGCTAAAGCAAGTAAGTTGCCAGATTTGTTTTTTGCAGATTCTGTTAAAGCTGCTAATGTAGCTTCAACTTTTTTAGAATCTCTACTAGCTTTAATTTTTTCTAAACCTTCAATTTGTTGTAAACGTACGGTTTGATTATCTACTTCTAAAGTAGAAATGGCATCTTCTTGATCTAAAACATATTTATTGACACCAACAATAACATCTTGTGTAGAATCTATTCGTGCTTGTTTCTTAGCAGCAGCTTCTTCAATTCTAAGTTTTGGAATTCCAGCTTCAATAGCTTTAGTCATTCCGCCAAGATCTTCAACTTCTTTAATTAATTCCCAAGCTTTATCAGCAATATCGTTAGTTAACGATTCTACATAATAACTACCAGCCCAAGGATCTACAGTTTTTGTAATATGTGTTTCTTCTTGTAAATATATTTGTGTGTTTCTTGCAATACGTGCCGAAAAATCTGTTGGTAATGCAATAGCTTCATCTAACGCATTGGTGTGTAAACTTTGTGTGCCTCCAAAAGCAGCAGCAGCAGCTTCTATAGTTGTTCTTGCTACATTATTAAATGGATCTTGCTCTGTTAAACTCCAACCAGATGTTTGGCAATGAGTTCTTAGGGCTAGAGATTTCTGATTTTTAGGATTGAACTGTTTTACTAATTTTGCCCAAAGCATTCTAGCAGCTCTCATTTTAGCAATTTCCATAAAATGATTCATACCAATAGCCCAGAAAAAGGATAATCTTGGTGCAAAAGTATCTATATCCATTCCAGCAGCTAAGCCTTTACGTATATATTCTAATCCATCTGCTAAAGTGTAAGCTAATTCAATATCGCAGGTTGCTCCAGCTTCTTGCATGTGATAGCCAGAAATTGAAATCGAGTTGAATTTTGGCATATTTTCACTGGTGTATTCAAAAATATCTGAGATAATTTGCATACTTGGCGTAGGCGGATAAATGTACGTGTTACGTACCATAAACTCTTTTAAAATATCGTTTTGAATAGTTCCTGCTAAAGCTTCAGCTTTTACGCCTTGCTCTTCTGCAGCAACAATGTAAAATGCCATAATTGGTAAAACTGCACCATTCATAGTCATTGAAACCGACATTTTATCCAAAGGGATTTGGTCGAAAAGCACTTTCATGTCTTCTACACTATCTATTGCAACTCCTGCTTTTCCAACATCTCCAACAACGCGTTCATGATCACTATCGTAACCACGATGTGTTGCTAAGTCGAAAGCAACAGATAAACCTTTTTGTCCTGCTTCAAGATTTCGTCTATAAAATGCATTACTTTCTTCGGCAGTACTAAATCCTGCGTATTGTCTAATAGTCCAAGGTCTTCTTACATACATTGTACTATATGGACCTCGAAGGTTTGGTGCTATTCCTGCCGAAAAATCTAAATGCTTAAGATCTTTAATATCGTCTTTTGAGTATTGAGATTTAATGTCAATACCTTCAGCAGTTTCGAATTTGTGAGACTTTTCTGTTTTTTTGACAGAAGATTTTAAGGTTATATTTTGAACGTTTTTTCTATTCATTTATTAATGATTATGTCCTTCGTGTCCTGTAGCTTCTAATTTTTTTGTTTCAGTAGATATTGGTCTTTTAGTCGTTTGTGGTGTTTTATTAAAATCGACTTTTTGATTTTCTACTGTTGGAGCAATTGGCGTTTTTAATTGAGTTTCATTTAATAGCATTAAGTTATTATAGTAGTAATCAAAAGCTAAAATTCCAACTAAGGCTTTATCTGATGCAAAGCTAGTTACATTATTTCTTAAAGTAGGTAATACAACATTAGGTCTTAAGCTATTTGCACTTCTTAAAGCTTCAAAAGAAGTTTTTGTATTGGGATTTTTAATATGGGTAAATAAGCAATTTGCTAATTCACTATTGTAAGAAAATACGTTGTTTTTGTAGTACGATGAATTTTGTAAAGCTTTAGCTATTTGTAAACTATGCTTAGACGCTACTTCTTCAATATTAAATCTATTACTTATTGTTAATCCTATAAAAGAAGAATAAGCTCTTCCTCTTCCTTTGTTGTCTTTGTCGTAAGCTGTATTTAAATCGTTTTCAAAAGAATAAATAGCTTCTTTTATTAACGCAATATCAGTTAATTTACATTCAAAAACTTCTGGTTGATCTGTATGTTTATAATCAACATTGATTTTTTCTGATTGTTTACAGTTGAAAAAAGTAATTACAGTTGCGATTAATGCGAATGATAAAAATTTTGATTTCATTTAAAAAATTGTTTTAAGGTTTGTTATTTATTTTATTCTTGTTTTAATCTATTTTGTTCGTAAGCTTCGCTTAGCCTTTTTGCTATTAATGGTGCAATTAAGGTTTTTCGTGGGTTTTGTTTTAAAAATGGATAAAGTTCTAAATTGTCTGCCATTTTATCATTTTTATTTTCGAATTTATTAGTTCCGACTAAGGTTATTTTTTTTGTATCAAATAATTCTTGTTCTTTTATGGCGTTTTCTTTTATTTTTTGTTGAATTGTACCTTTAAATAAGGCATCTATAAATCCATTTGAAGCTTCTACTTCTTTAAAAAGGGATAATGATTTTTCTGAAATTTGATGCGTTAGACTTTCTATGTAATAACTTCCGTCTGATGGATTATTAACTTCATTAAAATAACTTTCGTTTTCTAAAACTAGTAGTTGATTTCTGCTAATTCTATTTCCAAACGCATTGCTTTTATGATAAATAGCATCGTATGGTTGATTAAAAATAGTGTTTGCGCCACCAAGAATTGCACTCATACATTCTGTAGTGGTGCGTAACATATTTACGTTATAATCATAAAGTGTTTTGTTTCTGCTTGAAGGTGTGGCGTTTATATGTAATTTCGTTTTAAACTTGTATGTTTCAGAGAGGCTATTTGTTAATTGTTTTAGACTTCTAATTTTTGCAATTTCAAAAAAGTAATTACTACCAATGCTTAAATTAATTGTGATATTTAGCTCTTCAGTAGAAAAAAGTGTTTTTAATATTGAATTGTTTTCTATAACATTAAAATATTCATTTAAATGTGAAATTGTATAAGCTAATTCCTGAGTAGTTGTAGCACCAGAATTTTGGTAGATTTCAGTATTTATTGTAATTGATTTAGAAAAATTAATTATTTTTTCTAAAATAGAAAAATCATCTGTTTTAGATCTAAACCAGTTGCCATCTTTAGTTAATTGACCAATGCAGTCGTGATGAACTGTAATGTTTTTATGATTTAAAATAGTTTTATTTTTTTCAAAAAATGTAACGTCAAAAAATAAAGGTTCTATTTGAATTTCAATGTTATCTAAATCTATATTCTGAGTTAGTTTGTTTAAGTCTATCTCTATGTTAGGAATAATGAGTTTTATAGAATTAGTGCCTTTTTTAATAGCGTTTACTGTAGCTTGATTTGATTTTTCAATATCATTAACATAAATAACTTCACCAATTAACCACTTATTGTTATTAGAGTTCGTAACAGAAATGTGTTCTAGATCTTCTTTGTTGTAAAAAGGTTTAATATCTATACCTTCTGGAGAGTTCCAGATTAAAGTGTTATTATAATCTAGCCCTTTTAAATCGACTTGAATTTTTTGTTTCCAAGCTTTTGAATTAACTGCTTCAAATTCAGAAAATAAATCGTTACTCATCTTTTTTTAGTTTTAAGCTATCTTGATATTCAATAATATATATATCTTCTTTTTCTCGTTTCATATAATAAGATTCGCGTGCAAATTTTTCTAAGCCATCTTTTGTTTTAAGCTTTTTTAGAGCTTTTTTATCTGCAATAATCTCTTTGTTGTAGTATGCTTTTTCTTTCTCTAAATCATTTATATCATTATTTAAATCTTGATGCATTAAAAATGAATTGGTGTCTATAAAAAGCATCCAAATTAGAAATACAGCAAAGATAATAATATATATGTTTTTGAAGTATTTAAGCATTCGTTTTAAGTTTCTCATTAATAATTGTTTTTACAATATCAACAGCAACTGTATTATATTTGTTATTGGGCACAATAATATCTGCAAACTCCTTAGTTGTTTCAATAAATTGTTGATGCATTGGTTTTAGTGTATCTAAATAACGATTTAACACTTCATCTAAATCTCTTCCACGCTCAGAAATGTCACGTTTTAAACGTCTTATTAGTCGTTCGTCACTATCCGCATGAACAAATATTTTTATATCGAATAAATCTCTTAACTCTGGATAAGTGAAAACTAAAATTCCTTCTACAATAACTACTTTTCTTGGAGTAGTAGTTACTGTTTCTGAAATTCTATTGTGTTCAATAAACGAATATATAGGTTGTTGTACAGTTTTCCCAGCTTTTAAGTCTTTTAGCTGACTTAATAATAGAGGAAAATCTATTGAGTTAGGATGGTCGAAATTAATTTTGGTTCGTTGCTCAAAAGTAAGTTCAGATGTGTCCTTGTAGTAATGGTCTTGAGAAAGAACCGTTACTTCATCAATAGGTAATTCGTTAATTATTTGATTAACAACGGTAGTTTTACCGCAGCCTGTTCCTCCAGAAATCCCAATTATTAGCATATTGTATATAGAAATTATGTGCAAACAAATTTAATATTAATAAACATAATATTTATGTTTTGTAGTTAAAATAAAAGTTTATCTTTGCAGCTCTAAATTATGGGTTTTACTTATAATTTAGATTGATAACTATTTCGGGGTGTAGCGTAGCCCGGTTATCGCGCCACGTTTGGGACGTGGAGGCCGCAGGTTCGAATCCTGCCACCCCGACAAAAAAGCTTCAACATTGTGTTGGAGCTTTTTTCTTTTTAGGCAACTTTCATTAAATAGATTTATTTTGTAAGATTTTACTACTAAATTATTTTTATTAATAATATTATTAATAAAAATTTATAATTATGTTAAGATTTAACATAATTTACTATCTTCATACATTAAATAAATCAATCAGAAAATGGAAAAAATACTTCAAGTTAAAAGTGAATACAACTCATTAGACACATTAAATAGTTTTTTAAATTCAGCATCAGATTTTCAATGTTCTAAAGAATATGATATTTGGGATCATAGATTAGATGCAAGTGGACAAATGGAACAATGTTTAGTTCTAAAGAAAAGTGGTATGCATGCAGCAAAAGTCTTTTTTACTAAAGAAAATGAGATTAAAGTAAATTATGTAATTCCTAACAAGATTATGAATACTTACTTTGGTAAAAGCGTTAAGGCAAGAAGAAGTATTTTAGATATTGTTGCAGAAACTATTACTCAAGCCGTTTTAGCGACTCCACAAAAAAATGCGTTTAACGAATTATCTCAAGTTGTTGAAAAAGCAGCAGTCTAAAACTTTTATAGATATTTAAAAATGACTAAATACCTAATACTAAATTTAATTATATTTTTAGGATTAAGTAGTTGTGTTACATACAAAACAAAACCTTCAGAATTTATACCTGAAGGTTTTGTTGTTTATAAAACGCATTACGGAGATTTAAATAACGATGAGCAAGAAGATTGTGTTGTTATTATTAAAGGTACTAATAAAGACAGTATTGTAGTAAATAGGTTTGATAAAAAAGTAGATAGAAATAGAAGAGGTTTTTTAATTTTGTTAAGCATTAAAGGGAAATATCGTTTGGCTTCTAAAAACTATGATTGTTTTTATTCTGAAAATGAAGATGGCGGTAATTATTATGCACCACAATTAGATATTGTTTTAGAAAATGGACAACTAATTGTTGGTTTTGAACATGGTAGATATGGTTTTTGGGATTATAGATTTAAGTACTTAGAGTCTGAATTTAAGTTAGTGGAATATAATGGTAGTTCTAATTTTGGGCCTACAACCTTAACTGAGACTCATATTAATTTTGTGACAAAAGAAAAACTATTTAGCGAAAACCTAGACCCAGATTACGAGAGCAATAATCAAATTTTTAAAGACACAAAAACAAAAATTAATAATAGTGATTTAATTAACTTGTCAGAAATAAAATCTTTTGAAAATTTAGATATGTCAGATTATTAAATGCTATATAAGACTGTACTTATTAAAATAATAAAGTGATTATTATTAATCATTAAATAATAATGTAAATGAAATTAATATTAATAACAGTAGTTTTTAGCTTCACCCTTTTTTTAGGATTTCAAGAAGAGTTATTTCCAGTAAACAAAACATTTATCTCTAAAATTGGAACTTTGTGCGAAGAAGTCGATGGAGACGATTCTTGCGCTGGAAAAACCATTTTTTTAGTTTTAAAGTTTGATAAAGAAACCGTTTTAGCTCAAGAAAAATATGTTTCTGCATGCGATAGCGTATCAATAATTCCAATTGGTGATTTTAAGTGGAGTTTGTCTCAAAAAAACATAGTGCTAGAAAACACAGAAAACACCTTTTTAGAGAACTTAAAATTAGATATCATAAAGAACGTTTTATCTGGAAAAAGAGAAAACGATGGTAATAAACATATAGGTCATTTTAATTTTAAAGAAGTATTAACCAAAACAGAAACTAACAATTAAACCCAATAAATATGATGGAATTTTTTAACCAATATCCAATAGTGAAACTAATTTTAGCAGGATTTGGAGTATTGTATCTTTTAGACAAATATTTAGGATTTAGTCCAATAGATAAACTAATTGATCTTGTAGGTATTAATTATAAGTTTAAAACGTTTAGTCATTTAAACAATCCTAAAATACAAACACTAATTGAAGATTTTAACAATAAAAATTATAGTAAAGTAGAAAATACTTTAAAATCAATGTCTGCAAGTTATAGATCGTTTGGATTTAAAAGTTTAGGAGAACACACAGATGTTAAAATATCTAACCAATGGATTGAAAAAGATGGATCGCATTCACTTCCAAGAATTATAAAAGCGTATCAGTTAATTCATGCAGGTTGGGAAATTAGAGGTAGAGGTTACATAGATTCTGTTTCTGAATCTGATTTGGTAGACTTTAAAGATCATTTAAAGCAAGCCGAATACTTATTGTTAGATGTAAGTAAAACCACTAACGATTTTCAGTTAAATATAGCATCGGCTTTATTAAAAGTTTATAAATCTACAGATGTGGAGAGAGAAACTATTTACAATACGTTTAAAGAAGTAGAACTTTTAAGTACTAACGATGCAGAATTAAATTTTAATTATTTTTCAGCGATATCTCCAAAATGGGGCGGAACAGAAGATGAATTAAATGCCTATTTTAATGCATTAAATAACAAATCTACTTTTATTCAAAATTTAATTAAAGCGCAATATTATTTCGATTTAGTTCATATGGAAGAAAATGAAGATAAAGACGGAAAAATTGCAGCATTTGTAAATCAGTTAAAAAATGAAAGAGTAGATGATCAAGAACTTTATAAACATGAACTGCATTTACTATTGTATTGGATTTCGAATAATTTAAAGCTAAAAGATTTAGAAAAACATTATAAAGCTCTAGTAAAACCTTATTGGGCAGATTAATTTTATCTAATACCTGGAATGGTTTATTAAAATGAAAAAAATGATAAGAGCTTTACTGTTATTTTCCTTGTTACATGTTAATTGGGGATTTTGTCAAACAAAAGATACTATTACTGTAGCTTACCAAAGTGTGCAAAACTACGAAATGGAAGCTTCTCTAATTAAAAATAGAGTTTCCCCAAGTAAACAAGATTTTCAAGGCAGCTATCATTTTGGTGATTCGGAAGCAGAATCTCAATTAGATATATTGTTTAGTAATAATAAGTTATATGCAAGAACAGAATATGCAGATTGGGAAAGTGAAACTTGGTCGCAAAAATCCGATAGACTTGATATTAGTTTTTTAATCGGGAAAGTTATTGTTGATAAAACGGAATATCAATTAGCATCTTCAAATAACGAAAATGGCTTGGTTTCTCACTTTTATGATGATGAAATAGATGAAATAACACATTATATACAATTTAATCCCGATGGATTGTTAGAAAAACCCAAAGGGCAATTTCCAGAAACAGGATTTGTAAAGCTAAACAGCCAAGATTTAAGCAGTTTTTCTAAACAAGAGCTAAAACTTATGCGAAACGAGTTGTTTGCAAGAAAAGGTTATCTTTTTAAAAAAGGTGGAGAAATGGAAAAACATTTTTTAAACCAAGATTGGTATGTGTCTATTCCAAAAACTAAAAACATAGAATTTAATACTATTGAAACACATAATTTATCATTAATAAAAACACTAGAACACGTAGATGAAATTAATCAAAAAGAAGAGAATTCTAATAATAAAGCAACATTTAGAGATACACTTTTAATTAATTACAAGCAGCATGAAGCGCTTCTTAATATTCTTAAATCAGTTCCAGAATACACTATGGATAGTTGGGAATGGTCAAAACAGGATAGAGTAAAAACAGTCGATTTTATAGAAAAACATAATTATATAATAGATTCTACTCAGTTTTTTCATAATATAAAATACATAAGACCAAACACTATTGTTATTCAGGTTGTAGATGGATTTTGTACGTTATCAATTTACCAGTATAATGAGAGTAATTACTTTGTGGTTACTAATGATATGGTTGGCGATGGTAACGATATTCAGACGTATAACTACATTAATAATAAACTAACACCAACAAAAAGGGTGAATTGGTTTAGTGGTTTTAAGTACAAGATTCTTTTAAATAACTCGAAAAAATGTACAGACTTAATAGACGATGCTTTTTTGACATTTAAGTACAATTTTGCAAATAAAACCAATGTTTACATTTCTTCAAATGAATTAGAAGATAGAAACTGTTTTAAAGGAAATAGCATAAATTATCAACTAAGTAAAAAAGATAGGAGCTTTAATGTTGTTTCTATTGACTGGCAATAATAACTTAATTATCAAATTATAAAAATGAAAAAAATAATAATCACGTTAATTATTTTTATAGGGTTAGTAAGTTGTAAAAACGAAGCAAAACCTTTAGAGCAAAATAATCCAATAGAGTTAGAAACCGTTTTAGACTCCATAAACGAGCAAGCTCACGGAATAGAAACAAATACAGAGCCGTATAAACACGTAAGTAAACCTACCGATATTGGTATTTCTTTTATGCAGAACGGAGAAGTTGTTATGCCTGTTAATGGTGTTTTAACTTTAAATAAGTCAGAATTCGATGTTGTTTTAAATTCTAAAACAGGAATAGATGTTTTTGTTAACGTGTCTAAAAATAATACCATTTATACTACAGCATTACAAACTAATCCGCTAACGGAATCGGAAATGTTTCAATACAGATCAACAATTGCCGAACATCTTTTTAATCCAGATAAAGATATTTTCGTTTCAGACGAAGGAACAAGTATTTGGTTTTATGAAGATGATGAGCATCATAAATTTAATAATGTTGAGGTTAAGGATAACCAATTCGTTTTTACTAGAACCATACAGAGTTTTAACGATATAGATATTAAAGAAATTACATCTATAAACACTGTAAATATACCAATATATTTAGTGTTTGTTGTGTTGAAAATGAAAGACCAAAAAGTAGATTTAGAAGAACAACAACGTTTGGCTGTAAAAATTGAATGGATAGATAATGATTATCATTCTGAAGATATGAATTACGAAGAAAGACGAACGTATTTTGATAAACTATTAAGAAACATTAGTCCAGAAATATTGCCGGTTATAGATACTACAAGTTTTGATACAGATAGAAAATATCATTTTTATACCAATCAAGAATTAAAGTTTATTAATATCGAGCAAATTTATCCTAATTATTTTGCAGAAGGTAATAATTACAAAACTGCGCCATCGTATTCCGTGATCTTAAAAGACGACTATAATTCACTGGTTTTAACCACTTTTAAAGGCGAAAACGAAATGGAATCTGTTTTGGTTAATTACGATTATAAAGGCCATATTTTAGATCATATTGTAGTGTCTTACGATGAAATAGCCGAAGGTTTATCAAGAACACACGCAGAAATTGGTCACAAAAAAATTAAAGTCTTTAATACCTTTTTTGGTGATGAGATAAAAAGAGATTCAACAGCTTATATATTTAAATCTATAGGAGAATTTGGAAAAATTGCAACCGAGCATAGTAGTAGTTTAAAAGGAAATAAAATGGTCAAACTAAATACAATTTACACAGATACAATTCAGTTTGAAGGATATAATAACGATTATGATTATTTTATCCTTTTAGGTAAAAAGAATGGAAAAGATATGTCATTAGTTTATAATTGGGAAGAAAGTAAATATAATTTTACAAAAGGAGATACCATTAAAGTAACATGGGAAATGAAAGGGTTAAATATTGTTGGAGATGAAGATTTAATAGAATTTATAGAATACGCGTTAGAAGCAGAAAAAATTGACTAAAACCAGTTAATGTTATATTATGGAATACGTACTGTTGTTTTTTTTATTACTAGTTATTCTTGTCGCTTTATATGGTGTATTTAGAATACTAAAGTGGAGTTTAAGTACTAAGTTAAGACGTGTTTTTAGTTTGTTGGCAATTAGTCTAATTGTGCTTGTTATGTTAATTAATACGTTGTTTTTTCAGCAAATGGAATTTATTCCGTCAAAAGTATATCCTAATTTATTTCTAATAAAATATCCAGTCAAAGATACTATTGCATTGCGTTTGGCAATTAAAAATAAAATTTTAAAAGAGTTTAAAGATCCGTTTGTAAGTAATAATGATGCCTTTAAATTTAGAAGCACTAAAATAAATAAGAATACAATAGATTATACCTTGCGTTTTTACAAATACACATCTGCTTGGGGATTTAATAATGGGACAAAGCATTTTATAGTTAATAAAGAAGATCCTGGTGGATTTAGCAGCGAAATGTTAAGTAATTATGATGAATTTCAATTGGCCTATTTTAATGTGGTCAATTGTAAAATTGACAGCCTAAAATATAGAGGAGAATTAATATTTTTTGAAAAAGGAAGTGAAGTTGGGAAAGATATCATTATTAATTTATGTCCTAAATAAAAACGTTTAATGAAAGTTTTAAAACGAATTGTAAATTATCTTTTTTGGACCGTAATAGCCTTGGTTTGTGCTTTTGGATATTTGCTTGTTATATTAGGATTACCATTAGAAGAAACTACTTGGTTTAATAAAATGTTTAACTTTCTTTACAATCTTGCTTTTATTTATATTGGCTTGCCTCTTGGCGGTTTAATAGCATTAATATATATACTGTTAGACTTGTTTTATTTAAGAAAAAAGCTGCAAAGTAATTTTGAATCAGCTTTTCTAAGGTTGTTTGTTATTTTAGGAATTACAATGTGTTTAGGAGCAATTCATTATTTTTTAGAAAAAGTAATAGATGTAATTTAAAAATTGAATTATGAAGTATGTATTGTTCTTTTTAGTATTTAGTCTTTTTTCTTGTAACTCTAAAAAGGAACAAGAAATAGTTTTGACTAAAAATAGTATAAAGCCAAAATCGGTTATTCTAAAAACAAGTATTGATTCCATAAAACCCAAAGAACTTAAATCTATGGTTTTAGCAACAATAGATAGTTTCTCACTTGATGAGATTAAACACTTTTCAGAATTTAAATCAAACATATTTAATTATTATCAAATTGAAAAGGAAGATGAAGTCGAAATTTGGTCAGAAAAAATGTTTGGTAAATGTTGTACAGAAGCCGATTTGTTATATTCAAATCTATTAAGTTTTAATATTTCAGCAAATATTGAAAATATTAAATATCCCATTAAAAATTTATCAGATGCTAGTTATCTAAGAACTTATGTGTTTAAAGAAACTGACAGTTTAGAAATTTATTTAAAATTAGATAAAAATGAAGATCATTTATATCATACAAAACATAATTTAGACGAAGTTTTAAAACCTACAGATACAATACTTAGTCCATTTGGATTAAGTATAGTTAATGGTTGCGTAAAATCTGAAAAAAAATTTTTAGAAAATGGAAGAGTTAAAGCTATCAATGTATTTATAGATAATATATTTATTGATACGGTTAAATTGTTAGATACACCTTTAATTCAAGAATTTAAAGTAAACGCTATTTTTACTAAAAATAGTAGTGTTAAATTGATTCCTGTAAGCTATTATAGAGGTTCTAAATACGCAGATATATGTATATCAGAAATTCAAAGTAGCCTAACTCACATAACGCATCCAAGTCTAAATAAAAAGTATAAAATTAATACCTTATTCAATTATAAATTATCTCAAAAAGAAGATTAATAAACTTAAATACACAACAATGAAATACATAATAATTCTATTGTTTTTTCTGGTCTCATCTTGTGATTTTTCAACACCTAAAAAAGTAGAAGAAAACAAATGGCCTGTTTTAGAGGTCAAAGAAAATAATATTGAAGAAGCTGCTTCTGTTAATCCAAATGCAATCGAATTTAACCTTTTAGAAACTGTTTTAAAAAACTTGAATTTAAAAAAGGAAGATTGTAAATTGAGTTTAGTCGCACAAAAAGTAAATCCAATCGATCCAGGAGAAACTATTATGGTTATTCCAGAAATTGTTGAGGAAGACGAATATTATTTTAATCTTAATAGTTATATCGTAATTGTAGAAACCTTAACTGGAAAAATTTTAAATCAATTTTTCGAAACTCCTAAAACCAATGGTTTGGAGTCAGATGCCATTATGTTAACCGATATTAAAATAGATACGGCTCCTTATTTGGTAGCTGCATCTACAAGAGCATTTGGTGTTAGAGTTAGTTTTGTAGGAAGCTCAAGAGCAAATCCTCACGACAGTGAAAAGTTGTCGCTTTATCTTAAAACAAAAGATAATTCATTACAAAAAATACTAGATAATTACGAAACGATGTCTTATGGTGGCGAATGGGATACAGATTGTTATGGCAATTTTGTGACAAAAAAGAATGTCTTTATTATGACCGAAGCCTATACAATCAATTTTCTTGATATTTTGGTAAGCACAAAGGTAACTGAAACTGAAAATTATTTAGACGAAGAAAATAATTGCCAGTCTAAAGATGTTTTAGCTAAATCTAAGTCTATTTTAAGGTATAATGGTTCATCGTATCAATTGGAACAATTAGTCGAATAATGAACAAATCGAAACGATATTCTTTGTTAAGTTTATATCATTTATTGTCTTAGGATTAATTATAAAACTCAACTATAAGTTATTGTTATACCGATATGATAACTTTTAATAATTCAACTGTAAGGTTTTGCTTAAAAAAGCTACTTTTGTAGTAATAAATAAGAGTACTATGTCAGATACAATAGAAAGAGTAAAATGCCTAATTATAGGTTCTGGTCCTGCTGGTTATACAGCAGCAATATATGCAGCAAGAGCTAATATGAAACCTGTTTTATATCAAGGAACACAACCTGGAGGACAGTTAACCACAACTAACGAAGTCGAGAATTTCCCTGGTTATCCTGAAGGTGTAACTGGTCCAGAAATGATGATGCAGCTAGAAAGTCAAGCCAAACGTTTTGAAACAGATGTTAGAAATGGTTGGATTACTAAAGTCGATTTTTCTGGAGATATTCATAAAGTTTGGGTAAACGAAGAAAAAGAGATTCACGCAGATACTGTAATTATTTCTACAGGCGCAAGTGCTAAATATTTAGGATTAGATTCTGAACAAAAATATTTAAAACTTGGTGGTGGAGTTTCTGCTTGTGCAGTTTGCGATGGGTTTTTCTATAGAAATCAAGAGGTTGTAATTGTTGGAGCAGGAGATAGTGCTTGCGAAGAAGCACATTATTTATCTAAGTTATGTAAAAAAGTAACTATGTTAGTTCGTAAGGACGAGTTTAGAGCTTCTAAAATTATGGCTGCTCGTGTTAAGAATACTGAAAATATAACTATTTTGTTTAATACAGAAACCGATGAGGTTCTTGGAGATGGACAAGTAGTTACTGGTGTTAGAGTTAAAAATAACCAAACACAAGACACACAAGAAATTCCTGCAACTGGATTTTTTGTAGCTATTGGTCACAAACCAAATACAGATATTTTTAAAGGATTTATTAACTTAGATCAAACAGGTTACATTAAATATGAGCAACCTGGAACATCTAAAACTAATGTGCCTGGTGTGTTTGTAAGTGGAGACGCAGCAGATCACGTTTACAGACAAGCTATTACAGCTGCAGGAACTGGTTGTATGGCAGCATTAGATGCAGAACGTTATTTAGCAGCTAAAGATGCTACTTTTGAAGTATCTACACCAAGTTATAACTAAATAATTTTATAGTATTAAAAAAGCCTCAAAAACGTATGTTTTTGAGGCTTTTTTTGTTTCGTTTTTTATGAATAAAAAAAATGAAAATCAACTTCAAAAAAAGGCATTTCAACTAAATGAAATGGCTTTTTATATTTAAAATCAAGCTTAGCTTGTTACTTAATCATCTCGTAACTACGCTTAACAAAGTCACTTAATTCTTTTCCTTTAAGTAAGCCTTGACTTAAACGCGCTAAATCTAAACCTTGTGTAATTAAACGATTTTGAGCATCTTTATCTGTGTTGTTTAAAATATCGCCAACTAACTCAGAATTTGTATTCACAATTAAGTTATACATTTCTGGCATATTACCCATTCCAAACATTCCTCCGCCGCCACCAGAAGCTTGCATTTCTTTCATTCTACGCATAAATTCAGGTTGTGTTACCATGAAAGGCGTAGCGTTACTATCCATAGCTTCTAACTGAACCATAAATTTTTCTTGTGGAATAGCTGCTTTTAAAACTTCTTCTAAGGCTTTGGTCTGAGCTTCGTCTAATTTAGAAATTGTTGTTTCTTCTTTAGCAATTATTTTATCAATATGATCTGCATCAACTCTTGCAAACGTAATATTTTCTTTAGTAGATTCTAATTTTTGCATTAAATGCGAAATAATTGGAGAATCTAATAATAAAACTTCGTAACCTTTGTCTTTAGCAGCTTCAATATAGGTATGTTGTGTATCTTTATTACTTGCATAAAGCACTACAGTTTTTCCGTCTTTATCAGTCTGATTGTCTTTAATTTTAGCAATTAATTCTTCGTAAGTAAAATACGTGTCGTCTACTGTTGGATATAAAGTGAAAGCTTCTGCTTTTCCAAAGAACTTCTCATCAGATAACATTCCGTATTCAATAACAATTTTAATATCGTTCCATTTAGCCTCAAAATCTTCACGATTAGAGTTAAATAACGATTTTAATTTATCGGCTACTTTTTTAGAAATGTAAGACGAAATCTTTTTTACAGCACCATCGGCTTGTAAGTAAGAACGCGATACATTTAATGGAATATCTGGAGAATCAATAACTCCACGAAGCATTGTTAAAAATTCTGGGACAATACCTTCTACATTATCTGTTACAAAGACTTGGTTTTGGTATAACTGAATTTTATCCTTCTGCATATTCATATCATTCGTCATCTTAGGAAAATATAAAATTCCAGTAAGATTAAACGGATAATCTACATTCAAGTGAATGTTGAATAATGGCTCTTCAAATTGCATAGGATACAATTCACGGTAAAAATTAGTATAATCGTCGCCTTCTAATTCGCTAGGTTGTTTTGTCCAAGCCGGATTAGGGTTGTTTATTATATTATCTACAGTAATTTTTCGCTGAGGTTCTTTAGTTTCCTTTCCGTCTTTATCTGTAATAGTTGCAGGTTCATGCTTTGGATCGTTAATTTTTTTAGTTCCAAATTTAATCGAAACAGGCATAAACTTATTGTACTTAGTTAAAAGCTCTGTTATTTTAGCATCTTCTAAAAATTCTACAGAATCTTCAGCAATGTGTAAAATAATTTCAGTTCCACGAGTCGTTTTGTCAGATTCTACTAGAGTGAATTCAGGAGAACCATCGCAAGTCCAATGAGCACCAACGGTATTTTCTTTATGAGATTTAGTCAGGATTTCCACTTTCTCTGCAACCATAAAAGCAGAATAGAACCCAAGACCAAAATGACCAATAATTCCAGAATCTTTAGCAGAATCTTTATACTTATCTAAAAACTCTTCAGCGCCTGAAAAAGCAACTTGGTTAATGTATTTTTCAACTTCATCAGCTGTCATACCTAAACCTTGATCTATAATATGAAGTTTTTTACCTTCTTTATCAATTTTAACCTCAATTACTGGGTTACCATAATCGGCTTTGCTTTCGCCAATAGTAGTTAAATGCTTTAGTTTTAAAGTTGCGTCTGTACCATTACTAATTAATTCACGTAAAAATATTTCGTGATCAGAGTAAAGGAATTTTTTAATTAATGGGAAAATGTTTTCTACTGAAACATTAATTTTTCCTGCTGCCATAGTTTTTAATATTTGTCATTCCCTTCAAAAAGGGAATCTGTTTATAGTTAAACTTAATTTTAAATAGAAATCAATTATGCTTAAAAAAAAAGATTTCTCGTATTTATATAGTCAACAAAAATGCCAATAGAAGAATTGTGACAAAGTGGCATTTTAATATAGATTGATTTTATAGAGGTATTTGATATATCACACATTAAACTAATAAATTAGAGAAAATGTTAATTTAAAACTATTAAAATTATAAATTTCGTAATTTAGCTTTGTAGAAATAGTAGTTAAGATTTCCGTTCTTACTGGAATAGAACTAAGAACATTTAGAAATACAAATAAAAAAGCTAGAGATTTTCGCCTGAGCGGAAATAAAAAAGATATAATTTATGTACAACTCAAAAATAATAGGTTTAGGTAAATATGTTCCAAATAATGTGGTTACAAATGCAGATTTGTCTACGCTTATGGATACCAATGATGAATGGATTACCGAAAGAACAGGTATAAAAGAACGTAGATGGGTAAAAGAAGGTAGCGGAGATACAACTGCCACAATGGGAACAAAAGCCGCAAAGCAAGCCATAGAACGCGCAGGAATAGATAAAAACGATATCGATTTTATTATTTTTGCAACCTTGAGTCCAGATATGTATTTTCCTGGTCCAGGCGTTCAAGTTCAGCACGCTTTAGATATTAAAACAGTTGGAGCTTTAGATGTTAGGAATCAATGTTCTGGTTTTGTGTACGCTATTTCTGTTGCAGATAATTTTATTAAGACAGGAATGTATAAAAACATTCTAGTTATTGGTAGCGAATTGCATTCGCACGGATTAGATAAAACCACTCGAGGAAGAGGTGTTTCTGTTATTTTTGGAGATGGCGCTGGAGCAGCAGTTTTAACTCGTGAAGAAAATAATGACAAAGGTATTTTATCTACACATTTACATTCTCAAGGAGAACACGCCGAAGAATTAGTTTTAGTAGCTCCAGGAATGGGTAAGCGTTGGGTTAATGATATTTTAGCAGATAATGATCCTAATGATGAAAGTTATTTTCCACATATGAATGGTCAATTTGTGTTTAAAAACGCTGTGGTTCGTTTTAGCGAAGTGATTATGGAAGGTTTAGCTAAAAATAATTTAGATAAAGAAGCTATAGGTATGTTAATTCCGCATCAGGCAAATTTACGTATTGCTCAATTTATACAAAAGAAATTTGGTTTAAGTGATGATCAAGTTTTTAATAATATTCAAAAATATGGTAACACAACCGCAGCTTCAATTCCAATAGCTTTATGTGAAGCTTGGGAAGAAGGCAAGATTAAAGAAGGTGATAATGTGGTTTTAGCAGCATTTGGATCTGGATTTACTTGGGGAAGCGTTATTATTAAATGGTAAATCTTAGAATTTTATAAAAAAAACGCCAAATCTGTAAGGATTTGGCGTTTTTGTCGATTAACACTTTGTATAATGAAATATTTGCAGTTTGTTAAGAAGACTAATTCAAACGTTCTGTAATAATTAATTGCGTTATTGTTAAGACGCTTAAAAATGAGTTTTATTACTTTGAAAATCAGACTTTAACAAGTGTTTAACGTTTTTACTTAATATTTTCTTAAAAAAAATAGAGTTAATAGAATTTAATAATATGAAAAAGAAGACTTTAGTTATTGGTGCATCAACAAATCCAGAACGTTATTCTAATAAGGCTATAAAATCCCTTCAAAATAAAAATATAGAAACTATTGCTTTAGGTTTAAGAAAAGGTGAAGTCGCTTCAGTTATTATTGAAACGGATCAATTACTGTTTGAAAATGTGCATACCATAACATTATATCTTAATCCAAAAAGGCAGGAAGATTACTATAAGTATATTATTTCTTTAAATCCAAAACGTGTTATTTTTAATCCTGGAACAGAAAATTTAGAATTTTATAAGCTGTTAAAAGAAAATAATATTGAAACAGAAGTTGCTTGTACTTTAGTTTTGCTAGCTACAAATCAGTATTAAGTATTGATGAGTTAGTTTTAAACTGATAAAGATTTTTTGCTTCTAATTATTAATAATCCAATAAAAGTAAATAACCCATTGACTATTAGTATTTCGAAACCAATTTTGTAGCCATTAAATAAAGCTTCAGAATTAGCATTTAAAGCATAAGAAACAATTGGCGCTATAATGGCAATAAGCCAAACCCATTTGTCTTTAATTTCTACTTTGGTGAAAATCCCAAATGCAAATAATCCCAATAAAGGTCCGTACGTATAACCAGCAGCTTTAAATAATTCCCAAATTACAGAAACATCTGTAAAAATGGAATTAAACGCAATAATTACAAGTGCCAATAAAATACTAAAACCAATATGAGTTTGTTTTCTAATGCGTTTTTGGCTTTTTTCTTCCTTAGATTCAAGATTAATAATATCTATACAGAATGATGTGGTTAAAGAAGCTAGTGCAGAATCTGCGCTACTATAAGCTGCAGCAATTAACCCTAATAAAAAGAATGCTGAGGTTACAATACCAATTTCTGGAAGCATTGCTATGGCAGGAAATAAATCGTCTTTTTTAGCCGTAATTCCATTTTGAGAAGCATATTCTGTTAATAACAACCCTAAGACTAAGAATAGTAGATTAACAAAAACCAAAACAAAGCTAAAGGTTATCATATTTTTTTGAGCTTCTTTTAGATTTTTACAAGTTAGGTTCTTCTGCATCATATCCTGATCTAAACCTGTCATTGTAATGGTAATAAACATTCCTGCTAGAAAACTTTTTATGAAAAATTGTGGGTTGTTGTGGTCTTCAAAAAAGAAGATCTTACTTAAAGAACTTTCGGAAACTGTAGCGTAAACATCAGAGAAACTATTTAAATCCATTGCGTTAGCTAAAAAGAAAATAGTTACAACAACAGAGATTAGCATAAATAAAGTCTGCAAAGTATCTGTAAAAATTATGGTTTTCATTCCGCCTTTAAATGTATAAAGCCAAATCAGACCAATAGTAATTAATACAGTTATTGTAAATGGCACGTTTAAAGGATCAAACACTAAAAGCTGTAATACTTTAGCGACTAAAAACAGCCTAAAAGCTGCACCAACAGTTCTACTAATTAGAAAGGCAATAGCGCCAGTTTTATAACTTGTAATTCCAAAACGTTGTTTTAAATACGTGTAAATAGAGGTTAGGTTGAGTTTGTAATAAATAGGAAGTAATACGTAAGCAATCACTAAATAACCAACAAAGTAACCTAATACAATCTGAAAATAACCAAACTGTTTAGTTTCAACAGCGCCAGGAACAGATATAAAAGTAACACCAGATAGTGATGCGCCAATCATTCCAAATGCTACTAAGTACCAAGGCGCAGATTTATTAGCTTTAAAAAAAGCAGCGTTAGAATCTTCTTTTCCTGTGAGGTAAGAAATAATAATCAGTACAATAAAATAAGCGGCAATTAAACCTATAATTTGAGTTGGTGTCATAAATTTAAAATCTTTCTAAGTGGAAAAATACAAATAACTTCTAGTTTTTAAGGTATAAAATCACTTTAAGGATTCTAAATTAGTGAAATTGCTGACTAAGTATTAATTTCGCTACTATGGAATTTTCTTCAAAATTATTACAAAATGCAGTTAATGAGGTTTCGCAATTACCAGGAATTGGTAAGCGTACCGCTTTGCGTTTAGTATTACATTTGTTACGCCAGCCAAAAGAGCAAACATCGGAATTAACAACTGCTCTAAATATAATGCGTAACGATTTAAAATTCTGTAGTTCTTGTCATAATATCAGTGATGTTGCCGTATGTGAAATTTGCTCAAGTCATAAAAGAACAAAAGATATTATTTGTGTGGTTGAAGATATTCGCGATGTAATGGCAATAGAAAGCACCAGTAGTTTTAAAGGTTTATATCACGTTTTAGGTGGGAAAATTTCGCCTATGGATGGTATTGGTCCACACGATTTAAATATTGTGTCTTTAGTTGAAAAAGTGAAAAAGGGACAAATAAAAGAATTAATTTTTGCTTTAAGCCCAACTATGGAAGGTGATACTACAAACTTCTATATCTTTAAACAAATTCAAAGTTTTAATATTGAAACAAGTACTATTGCACGTGGAATTTCGGTTGGAGATGAATTGGAATATGCAGATGAAATTACTTTAGGACGAAGTATTTTAAATAGAATTCCATTTGAAAATTCTCTAAAATCATAATAACAATATTATGAGACTTTCCGTAATTATTCTAAATTATAATGTCCAGCATTTTTTGCAATTGTGTTTGCAAAGTGTAGAAGCTGCTATCTCTAATATCAAAGCAGAAATTATTGTAATAGATAATAACTCTAAAGACGAAAGTCGGTTAATGGTGGAAACTCATTTCCCTAATGTAAAGTGGATTCAAAACATAGAAAATGTTGGATTTTCTACGGCCAACAATCAAGCGGTAAAAGAAGCCAAAGGCGAATATCTTTGTATTCTAAATCCAGACACGGTTGTTGCAGAAGATACGTTTACTAAATTGTTAGAATTTGCAGAAACTAAAACCGATTTAGGTATTGTTGGTTGTCAATTAATAGATGGCACAGGAAGGTTTTTACCAGAAAGTAAACGAAATGTTCCAACACCAAAAGTGGCTTTAAGAAAGCTTTTAGGGAAACCGGATACGTATTATGCGAATCATTTAGGTGAAAACGAAATAGGAAAAGCATCTGTTTTTGTAGGCGCATTTATGTTGCTTAAAAAAGAAGTCTATAATAAAGTTGGAGGTTTTGACGAACATTACTTTATGTATGGAGAAGATATCGATTTATCATACAAAATTGAAAAAGCAGGTTATACAAACTATTATTACGGAGAAACCGCAGTTATTCATTTTAAAGGCGAAAGTACTTTAAAGGATAAAGTTTATGTGAAACGTTTTTTTGGAGCAATGCAGATTTTTTATAAATCGCATTTTAAAAGTAATATATTTTCTAACGTTCTAGTGTGGTTTGCAATTCAATTAGCCAAACTAATGCAGAAATCGCCACAAGCATCAAACGTTGTTATAAATAATTATGTCTTGGTCTCTAATAATTTAGTACCAAAACTTCAAATGGCATTAAAAAACTCGGTTTTAGTTTCAAAAAACATAAGCGTCTTAAAGCCTAGTACAGATTATATTTTGGATGCTAACTATCTTAAATTCAGAGATATAATATTTTTTTTAAGAAAATCAAAAGAAAAAGAATTGGTTAGTTTTAAAATATTGCCAAAAAATACTAATTTCGTTTTAGGAAGTCAAACCTCAGAAAATAGAGGCGAAATACTTCATTTTTAAAAAGAAATAAATGTAAATTAATATAGATGATGTAATATAATCGCTATTTTTTTATTAATTTTACAAACTTTAACACCAAAATACAGGCTAAATTATTAATATGGCAAGATTTGAACTTAAGTTACCAAAAATGGGAGAAAGCGTTGCGGAAGCAACAATTACTTCGTGGTTGAAAGAAGTTGGAGATACAATTGAAGCAGATGAAGCAGTTTTAGAGATTGCTACAGATAAAGTGGATAGCGAAGTTCCAAGTGAAGTAGATGGTGTTTTAGTAGAGCGTTTATTTGAGGTAGACGATGTAGTTCAAGTTGGAGATACTATTGCTATAATAGAAACCGAAGGTGGAGATGTAGCTGCAACGACTGTTGTTAAAGATGCTGCTTCAAAACCTGAAGCTGTAAAAGTAGTTGAGCAAACTATCGAAATAGCTAAGGCAACTGTAGCTATAGAAAATTCTGAAGATCGTTTTTATTCGCCATTAGTAAAAAATATGGCTAAAGAAGAATGTGTTTCTCAATCAGAATTAGACGCTATTAGTGGTACAGGTAAAGATGGACGTGTTACTAAGAGTGATATGGTGGACTATCTTAAAAATAGAAACTCTCAGCCAGCAAAAGTTGTAAGTCAGCCAAAAGTTGAAGTTAAAAAAGAAGCTGTTTCTAAACCAAAAGCACCAATTGCAATTGCAGAAGGCGATGAGGTTATAGAAATGAGCCGTATGGGTAAATTAATTGCACATCATATGGTGGAATCTGTGCAAACTAGTGCGCACGTTCAGAGTTTTATAGAAGTAGATGTTACAAATGTTTGGAACTGGCGTAAAAAAGTTAAAGCTGATTTTGGAAAACGTGAAGGTGAGAATTTAACCTTTACACCAATATTTATGGAAGCTATAGCAAGAGCTTTACGTGAGCATCCAATGATGAATATTTCTTTAAATGGCGATACTATCGTTAAAAAGAAAAATATTAACCTTGGTATGGCAGCAGCTTTACCAGATGGAAACTTAATTGTTCCTGTTATTAAAAATGCAGACCAATTAAACTTGGTTGGTATGACTAAAGCGGTTAACGATTTAGCAAAAAGATCTAGAGAAAATAAATTAAAACCAGACGATATTCAAGGCGGAACTTATACAGTTACTAATGTTGGTACATTTGGAAGTATAATGGGAACACCAATTATTAATCAGCCACAAGTAGGGATTTTAGCTTTAGGTGCTATACGTAAAATGCCAGCAGTTATAGAAACTCCAGATGGCGATTTTATTGGAATTCGTTATAAAATGTTCTTATCGCATTCTTACGATCATAGAGTTGTAAATGGTGCTTTAGGTGGACAATTTGTGAAAACCATTAAAGAATATTTAGAAGCTTGGGATTTAAATAGAGAGATTTAATTCTTATCAAATTTATATAAATGAAAGCTCAACTTAGGTTGGGCTTTTTTTTGTGATTAATTTTTAGGGCATTTCTTTTAATATTTCTAAAAAGCTAAAAAGAAACCTTTTAGGAATATTAAAAGTCAGGCTTTCCGCTAAATCTTTTTTAGGTTTTCACCATAAAAAAGGATAACGCATCAATCCTTAATGCAAAAGGAAGTACTTCAAAAAATTGAAATAATATTGTATAATTAGGTTTTGAGAATGTGAGTTTAAGTAATCTAATTATGAGAACAAAAAAAATGAAAAAAGGACTTATTTTTAGATTTGCGACTAAGTCAAATTTTAAAAAAAAAACGTCAACTTTTTAAAAGATTATGACGTACAAATAGAAGTAGGATTTCTATTTGTTTTATCCGTTGTTATAGCCAGTGTTTATTTATAGTTATTTAAAACTTCTTCTAATTCTTTTCGGAACAATTGAAAATTAAAATTTTTCGGTTTACGTTTCATATTTTCAATTTTGTCAACAGATTTTAAAAATTCAGTTTTGATGATGTCAAATATTTCATCTTCATTTAGTTTGATAAAAATATTCCAGTCAAAATGACAATTTGTTACATACCATTTTGATTTAGTTTTCCAACTTTCTATGTCGTTACTGAAAAATTGCGCAAAACCACCATCAAATTTATAAAGTTCAAAACCAAAAAAATATTTAACAACACTTTTTCCGTAATTTCTATTTCCAAAACTTTTATTTAGATATTCTTCTAAACGATTTAAATCAATAATGTCAAAATTTCCATTTTGGAATTCGTTTGTAATTATTCTTTTGATTTCAATTTCCTTTGTTTGTTTTTTCTACGGTTTTTTTGCATTGGCTATAACTTTTATTACTTATATCCCGTACTCAGGATATGCCACTTTTTGTGTTACCGTTATCCAGTAAAGATAATTTTATCTAAATTTACATAAAAACTTCTAATTTAGAAATAAAAGAGTTGTGTTTTGTTATTTTAATAAAAATGAAAGCAATCAATTCATAATTCAAAAAAGGAGTTAAGTATCTTTGTAGAAATTATAAATCACTTTATGCAATTACAGCTTACAAAACCAATGTGTTTCTTCGATTTAGAAACTACAGGAATAAGTATTACTAAAGATCGAATTGTAGAAATTTCAATTTTAAAAGTATTTCCAAATGGTAAAGAAGAACGCCATACGTGGAAAGTTAATCCTGAAATGCCTATTCCAGCAGAAACAACTGCAATCCACGGAATAAGTGACGAAGATGTAAAAGATGCACCAACATTTAAGCAATTAGGAAAAGATATTCATAACTTAATTAAAGATTCGGATTTAGCAGGATTTAATTCTAATAGATTCGATATTCCTTTATTGGCAGAAGAAATGCTTCGTGTAGATTTAGATTTTGATATGAAATCTAGAGTAGCAGTAGATGTGCAGACTATTTTTCATAAAAAAGAACAGCGCACATTAAGTGCAGCTTATAAGTTTTATTGCGATCAAACTCTAGAAAATGCACATAGTGCAGAAGCAGATACATTTGCCACTTATGAGATTTTAAAAGCACAATTAGATAGGTATCCTGATTTAGAAAACGATACCAAATTCTTAGCCGAGTTTAGCTCAAGAAAACAATTTGCAGATTTTGCAGGTTTTTTAGCGTTTAATAAAGAAGGACAAGAATGTTTTAGTTTTGGAAAACATAAAGGTAAATTAGTAACCGATGTTTTAGAAAAAGAACCAGGTTATTTTGGCTGGTTGCTTAATGCAGATTTTCCATTATATACTAAAAAGGTTTTAACAGCTATTAAGTTGAAATCTTTTAATAATAAGATATAAGAAACATCTTATATAAAAATAGGTTTAAATTAAATCATATGAAACTAATCTGCATAGGTAGAAACTACAAAGACCATATAAAAGAATTGAATAACGAGAAACCTACAGATCCGGTTATTTTTATAAAACCAGATACAGCAATTCTGTTAAAAAAGCAGCCTTTTTTTATACCAGATTTTTCAGATGATGTACATCATGAAGTTGAGGTTTTGGTTAAGATTAATAAGGTTGGAAAACATATTGATAAAAAATTTGCTCATAAATATTATAACGATATTAGTGTGGGAATAGATTTTACGGCACGAGATGTGCAACAACAGCTTAAAGAAAAAGGTTTACCGTGGGAGAAAGCAAAATCTTTTGATGGAGCAGCCGTAATTGGTAATTGGTTACCAAAGTCTGATTTTAAAGATGTCGATAATTTGAATTTTAGCTTAAAGAAAAACGATGAAGTAGTTCAAAATGGGGAAACAAGCCATATGCTCTATAAAATAGATGAGATCATCGAATATGTGTCAAAATATTTTACTTTAAAAATTGGAGACATTATATTTACCGGAACACCAGCAGGAGTTTCTAAAGTAAATCCTAACGATAGATTGGTTGGTTTTTTAGAAGACAAACAATTATTTTCAATTAACGTAAAATAAAATGGCAAGCAATTATAATTTAGAAAAAGTCAACGCAATTGCAGAAGGCGATAAAGAGTTTGTGAATGTTTTGGTACAAACGTTATTAGACGAGCTTCCAGAAGACGTTACAATGTTACAACAAGCTGTAGAAGCATTAGATTATGAGCAAACGTATCAAGTTGCTCATAAAATGAAGCCTACCATAGAATTATTTGGTTTAAAGCATTACGATACCTTAATTGAAATTCAAGATTGGGGAAAACTTATTCTAAAAGATAAATCTATAGATTCACAGTTAGAAGTTTTTATTCATAGTGTAAATAAAGCTTTGTTAGAAATTAAAACCGATTTTAATCTATAATGCAGGCGGAAATAATAACTATTGGAGACGAAATTCTTATAGGTCAAATTGTAGATACAAATTCTGCATTTATAGGAAAAGAATTAAATAAGATAGGTGTTTCTGTTTATCAAATTACTTCAATTCAAGATAATAAAGAGCATATTTTAAAAGCATTTAGAGAAGCAGAATCTAATGCGGATATTATTATAATTACTGGCGGATTAGGTCCAACAAAAGACGATATTACAAAGCACACTTTAGCCGAATACTTTAATGATACTTTAGTTCAGGACGATGCTGTTTTGGCTCACGTAGAAAATTTGTTTGCTAAATATGTAAATACACCAATTTCGGACTTAAACAGAAAACAAGCCTTAGTACCTTCTAAATGTGAAGTTTTACAAAACGAGTTTGGCACAGCACCTGGAATGTGGATAGAGAAAGATGAAAAAGTGTTTATTTCTCTGCCTGGTGTACCTTTTGAAATGAAAGGTTTGATAACCAATTTTGTGCTTCCAAAAATTCAAAAAAAATATAAACGTCCATTTATTTTACATAAAACCCTACTTACAAATGGTTTAGGCGAAAGTGCTTTGGCATTACGTTTAGAGCATTGGGAAGATAATTTACCAGAAAACTTAAAGTTGGCTTACTTACCAAGCTTAGGAAAAGTAAGATTAAGATTATCCATAAAAGGATTTAATAAAGAGGAAATTGAAAATACAGTTGCAACAGAAGTTGAAAAAGTTTTGCCACTTATAGAAGATGTTTTTTCTGGTTTTGAAGATAATGACAATAGTATAGAACAAATTGTTGCTCAAAAATTAATTACAGAAAATAAAACAATAGCATTTGCAGAAAGTTGTACAGGAGGAAAATTAACAGAAATTTTTACAAGACATCAAGGCGCATCAAAATTTTTAAAAGGAAGTTTGGTATGCTATGCAACACAATCTAAAATAGACCTTTTGGATGTTTCCAAAAAAACTATTGAAAAGCATTCTGTTGTTAGTGAGCAAGTAGCTCTTGAGATGGCAGAACAAGTTAGGAAAAAGTTTAATTCTGATATTGGAATTTCTACAACCGGAAATGCTGGCCCAGAAAAAGGTGATTCAGACGTTGAAGAAGGAACTGTTTGTATTGCTATATCAACAAATAAAGAAGTTAAAAGTTATACTTTTTATATGGGAAACCATAGAGAAAAGGTAATAAATAAGTCTGTAAATAAAGTATTAGAGTTGCTTCAAAAAGAAATTTTAATAAATTAATATAATAATAGGTTGTAATAATATAATTAATACATATATTTGCACCTCGAAATTAATCACATTTTAAAGTTATATATAATGTCAAGAGTTTGTGAACTTACAGGAAAGAAGGCAATGGTTGGAAACAACGTGTCTCACGCAATGAATAAAACTAAACGTAGATTTAATGTGAATTTAATCAAAAAGCGTTTATTTCTTCCTGAAGAAGATAAGTGGATAACTTTAAAGCTTTCTACATCTGCTTTAAAGACAATCAACAGAATAGGAATTACAGCAGCTATTAAAGACGCTAAATCAAAAGGTTTCTTAAAATAATAGTCTACTACATTTAAAGCATATTAAAGATGGCAAGAAAAGGGAATAGAGTACAGGTAATACTAGAATGTACAGAGCATAAGGAGTCAGGGAAACCGGGAACTTCTCGTTATATTACAACAAAAAACAAAAAGAATACGCCAGATAGAATGGAGATTAAGAAATTTAATTCTATCCTTAAGCGTATGACAGTTCATAAAGAAATTAAGTAATTCGTTATTACTCACGTAATAATGACCAATAAAAATATTAGTCATGGCAAAGAAAACCGTAGCATCTTTACAGACATCGTCTAAAAGATTATCAAAAGCAATTAAAATGGTGAAATCTCCAAAAACTGGAGCTTACATGTTTGTTGAATCAATTATGGCACCAGAATTAGTTAAAGATTTCTTTTCAAAGAAATAATTAACTCTTTTCAAATACAAAATATAAGTGCTGCTTTCTTTTATAGAGAGCAGCTTTTTGTTTTTATAGTTGTTTAGAACTGACAATTTTTCTTGAATTTATTTTTGGTCTAATACTTGTCTTTCTAAATACTAAGAACGCATACCTTTAAAAGGTAGCTTTTAAATGTGAATACAATATGAGTTTTTTAAAAAAAATATTTTCATCAGAAAAAAAGGAAACCTTAGATAAAGGTTTGGAAAAAACAAAGTCGTCTTTCTTTGGTAAATTAAGTAAAGCAGTTGCTGGAAAATCTAAAGTAGATGATGAAGTTTTAGATAACCTTGAAGAAGTTTTAGTGTCTAGCGATGTAGGAGTAAATACAACACTTAAGATTATTGAAGGTATTGAAGCTCGTGTTTCTAAAGATAAGTATCTAGGAACCGATGAGTTAAATCAGATTTTAAGAGATGAAATTGCTTCACTTTTAAGCGAAACCAATTCTGGTGAAGCTACAGATTATAGTATTCCAAAATTGCCAAATCAACCAGATGGATCAAAGACTCCATATGTATTAATGGTTGTAGGTGTTAATGGTGTTGGTAAAACAACTACTATTGGGAAATTAGCCTACCAATTAAAGAAACAAGGTTTAAGTGTTGTTTTAGGTGCTGCAGATACGTTTAGAGCAGCAGCAATAGATCAATTACAAGTTTGGGCAGATCGTGTAGATGTTCCAATGGTGCGACAAGATATGGGTTCTGATCCAGCAAGTGTGGCTTTTGATGCATTAAAATCAGGTGTTAATCAACAAGCAGATGTTATTATTATTGATACTGCAGGGCGATTACATAATAAAGTTAATTTAATGAACGAATTAACTAAAGTAAAACGTGTTATGCAAAAAGTAATTAGTGATGCGCCTCAAGATGTTTTATTAGTTTTAGATGGATCAACTGGTCAAAATGCTTTTGAGCAAGCTAAGCAGTTTACAGCAGCAACTGAAGTAACAAGTTTAGCTGTAACTAAATTAGATGGAACGGCAAAAGGTGGCGTTGTAATAGGTATAAGTGATCAATTTAAAATTCCTGTAAAATATATTGGAGTTGGAGAAGGAATAGAAGATTTACAAGTATTCAATAAACATGAGTTTGTAGATAGTTTTTTTAAATAGTAATAAGACTAACTATAATTTAAGGAAAGTTAAAAGTATAAAAAACCTCAAATCAATTATTGATTTGAGGTTTTTTTATTTCTTGAGAACAGAAAGATTAATTACTTCTTTATAATTTTTTTTATCACAATCTGATTGTTGTTTCCAACCATTTTCAATAAGTATATTCCGTTGGATAATTCTTCCATGTTTATTGTTTTTCCGATAAGTCTTTTATTATAAATTAATTTGCCATTAATTGTATAGATAAAAATTTCAGCATTTATAAATGATTTTCCTAAATTATTGAATGAAATTATGTCTTTAAATGGATTCGGAAATAATTTTATATTAAAATCTCCTACATATAACCTGATTGATTCATTGTTGGTTAAATTATCGTTGTCATAGACAATAGATTCTAAATGATAAAAACCATCATCAAAGTCATAATTAACTTCGTATGGATAGGTATTGTCTACAGTTATTAATTCTCCATTGATATAAAATTCTACAAATGAAATTGTACCATCTGAATCAAAAGCTTCGGTTTGAATTGATGTATTAAAACCATTTTCAATAAAATCATTATCTGTAATAGAGGTGAAAGTTATGTTTGGAGGTTCTAGATTTAAATCTGTAATTGTTACCGTATTTCCATTAGTAGGATTCCATATGCTTATTCCAGAAGGAAGTGAACAGTTTGTTGAGTTGTTTGTATCAGTTATTGTACTTGGGTCTTCTATAATTAGGGTTTTCACCTCTATCTTATCATTAGATACACATAGCCATTTAAATTGATTAAATGAGCCAATATCTCGTGACCAAGTTTTGCTGTCGTTACTATTTCTAAGTGGAGCACCCCAACAGCCTTCACCAACATAAACGGTTCCATTAATATCATCTCTTTCAAAACCTTCCTCGCAATTAATTCCAAATAAACAAGGCTTTATAGGCCATGTTGTTTTAACCGTATGAGAGTCAGATTCAAAAACTAAATTTACTCCATAGTCATAAAATAATTGAGCCCAATTATTATACTCATCATTACCTTCTGATTTATAGGCAACATGTGGCTTCATTGGTTTGTGATACTGTGCAGACTTCCAAATTGAGTTGTCGGAATTTAATGTGTTCTGGAGCCATGCCGCTTGGTTTCCTCCTGCGGAGATTTCAGAGTTTAAAGTGTAAATAGAATATAGGTTGCTTCCAAATGTAATTTTATAGTATGAATTTATATTAGGTATATTAAATAAATTGGGTATTCGGTTATTATTAAATTCATGATTACCTCTTGCAGGTATTATTGGAAACATTCTTCCGTCAGTTGCAATTGTTAATTGCCAATCGTCAAACCACTCTTGCCATTCAATACTACTATCATCATTAGTCATGTCTCCTCCAAAAATCACAGCAGTTGGTTTAAGTTTAGAAACCATAGTATTTGCATATTGTCTCGGAATTCTATTGTTTCTTGAGTCTCCACCAGCAATAAACGACATAGCTTCATTAGTATTGTGAGCTGTTTTAAACCAGAACCTTGAACTCGTTCCTTCTGAATCTTTAATTATAAAAAAATAGTTTGTATTAGGTGTTAATCCAGTAAGTTTAGTAAATGAATTATTCATTCCTCTGTCAAAAACTTCTGTTTCTGTGGGTTTATAAAAGGTGTAATTAGACCAATTAGTTCCGTAATCAATTGTATCGTAATAGATTTTAGCATTAGATCCAGAAACTTGCTCCCAACCTATCATTATAGTTGTAGATGGATTATCTGTAACTATAATTCTATATCTTCTTGTATTAGCATTTGTTAAAAAAAAACACAAAATAAAAAACAATAATACAATTTTCTTCATAGTTATTTTACCTAAATTTAGTCCTTAAACTTTTAACTTATAATGAGAAATTCATATGTAATAAAGTTACTCAAAATTACCACTTTTTTTGTTTTTATTGGAAGAGCTTATCAATTAATTTTCTGGGATGCACCTTATAGGTCTTTGCTTTGGGACGAAAAATTATTATCTCCACTGTTAGAGTTCTTATTCAATGTAGAATGGCAAAGTTATGTAATCTCTTTAGATAATGATTTATATATACAAAGGCTTATTCAATTTAATGGGGTGTTTTTTTTAATTTGTGCAATACTTTGTTTGTTGGTAAAGTCTTATAGTTTTAAGATAGTAAAAATAGCTATATTTTTTGGTGGTTTTTTGTTAGTTGTTTTGGCACTATTAGAAGCGAAAAGTAAGTTTTTTGTGTTTGCAATGTTTTTTGAGCATACGATTCAGTTTTCACTACCATTTATATTGCTTTATTATTTAAAAAATAAAGAGATTTACAGATTAATTACACCTCTAAAAGTAGTCATAGCATTAACTTTTTTATGTCATGGACTATTCGCATTAGGTGAATTATTACCTTTACCTGCATCTTTTGTAACAATAACAATGAATATTTTAGGTACTACAGAAGAAACCACAATAAGACTACTCTTTGTTGCAGCTATTTTAGATTTTATTATAGTTGTTGGTTTGTTTATTCCTAAAATTATTAAATATATTTTGTTGTACGCAATTTTTTGGGGATTTATAACTGCAATTGCAAGAGTTTTAAGCGAATTAACCTATTCGTTCTCGTTGTTAACTATGCATCAAACTTTCTATGAAACGGTTTTTAGATTATCTCATGGTTTAGTTCCATTGTTACTCTATTATATTCTTAGCTTTAAAAATATGTTTAATACAGGTGACAAAATTAATTAGTTAATCACTAAATTAATTTTCTCCCACAAATCATTATCAAAAGTGGAAAGTCCAAAATTGTCGCTATCAGCAGCATTTCCCATTCTAATAATTACTAAGTCTTTACTAGGAACTATATAGATTTTTTGGTCATTTTTGCCTAATGCACAAAACATATCTGTTGGTGCGTTTGGAATTAGAGTTCCATTAAATTCTATTTGACTTTGTGGTAAATGATAATTTTGCTTTCCGTTTAGCCACCATAAATAACCATAAGCATCATTTATAGTTTGAGACGTATTTGTTGCTTCATTTATAAATGCTTCCGATAGTATTTGAGTATTATCCCATTTTCCTTTGTTTGAAGTTAGTAAGCCAAATCTAGCCATACTTCTAGTGTTGCTCCAATAGACATTAAGTCCGCCAAAAGCAATCCAAGATCCAGACATACCAATTTTATTTTTTAAAGCTGTTTCAAAATAATTATCCCAAGTTTGGTTTGTCGCTTGTGCAACTGCATCTTGTAATTTCACATAAACATTATGATAAGCCCAACGTGAATTAGCATTAGAAACATATTGTAAATTGCTGGGCGAATTATCATCGCCTAAAGTCTCGTCTAAACCAGAAGTCATATTTAATAGGTTTTTACACGTAATTAAATTTTCCTGCTCCAATGTAGTACTTGTCCAACTAGTTCCCAGATAATCAGAGACCTTATTGTTTATATTTAGAAATCCATTGTCTTGTGCAATTCCCGTAACTGCTGCTGTCAATGTTTTTCCTGCACTAGCCCAATACCAAGAAGATGTTTCTGTATGATTATTCATATAATATTCTATGACTATTTTTCCTTTGTGGAGAATAATGAAGCTTTTCGAATTCTTATCCTCTAAAAAAGTATATAAATCATTTAGATTTGAAGTGTTCCAATTTAAACTTTCTGGCGATTTTGTTTCCCAATCATTAGAGTTTATAGGCGGAAAGTAAGTTGATTCTTCGGCCGAAATGCTAGTTACTATTTCCTCTTTCGAAGAACAGTTTAATAGCGAGAATGCAATAACTATTACTAAAAAATACTTCATAGGGCTATTTCTTTTCTATTTTGACCAAGTTATAAATATAAAGTTTAATTTTTAAAATTTACAATCGTAAATCATTACGTATCTTTGCAGTCCAAAATAAATGTATGAGAACTAAAACACTAAAGAAAAACAAGATTAACGTAATTACATTAGGGTGTAGTAAAAACGTTTATGATAGTGAAGTGTTAATGGGACAACTTAAAGCCAATGGTAAAGAAGTTGTACATGAAGAAGAAGGAAATATAGTAGTTATAAATACTTGTGGTTTTATTAATAATGCCAAGGAGGAAAGTGTAAATACTATTTTGGATTATATGCAGAAAAAAGAAGATGGCGAAGTCGATAAAGTCTTTGTTACCGGATGTTTAAGCGAAAGATATAAGCCAGATTTACAAAAGGAAATTCCAAACGTAGATCAGTATTTTGGGACTACAGAATTACCTGCATTATTAAAAGCACTTGGTGCAGATTATAAGCACGAATTAATTGGTGAACGTATTACAACAACACCAAAAAATTACGCCTATTTAAAAATTGCCGAGGGTTGCGACAGACCTTGTAGTTTCTGTGCTATTCCAATAATGCGTGGAAAACATAAAAGTACACCAATAGAACATTTAGTTATTGAAGCTGAGAAATTAGCAGCTAATGGTGTAAAAGAATTAATATTAATTGCTCAAGATTTAACGTATTACGGTTTAGATATCTATAAGAAACGTAATTTGGCTGAGCTTTTAGAAAATTTAGTAAAAGTAGAAGGTATAGAATGGATTAGATTACATTACGCATTTCCTACTGGTTTCCCAATGGATGTTTTAGATCTTATGAATAAAGAGCCTAAAATATGTAACTATTTAGATATTCCATTGCAGCATATTTCTGATAAGATTCTAAAAAGTATGCGTCGTGGAACTACACAAGCTAAAACGACCAAGTTATTACAGGATTTTAGAGCAGCAGTTCCAGGAATGACTATTAGAACCACTTTAATTGTTGGTTATCCAGGCGAAACAGAAGAAGATTATCAAACCTTAAAACAATGGGTTAAGGATATGCGTTTTGAGCGTTTAGGTTGTTTTACATATTCTCACGAAGAAAATACGCACGCTTATAATTTAGAAGATGACGTGCCACAAGAAGTTAAGCAACAACGTGCTAACGAGATTATGGAAATTCAATCTCAGATATCTTGGGAATTAAATCAAGAAAAAATTGATCAAGAATTTAAAGTTGTTATAGATAGAAAAGAAGGAAATTACTTTGTTGGTAGAACAGAGTTTGATAGTCCAGATGTAGATAACGAAGTTTTAATTGATGCTACAGAAACGTATCTTAAAACAGGCGATTACTATAATGTGAAAGTAACAGAAGCAGAAGATTTCGATTTGTATGCTGAAGTTATAAAGTAGCATTACATATATTAAAAAACGCCAAAATGAATTTTCATTTTGGCGTTTTTTTATGTTTTGTGAAGATTCGTTTAGCGTTAAGATGATATGAAAGCGTTATAATGTTTTATATCAGCAGTTAAACGCAGTTAGGCTAAAAAAATGACAAAGTCAAGTTAGCCTAGATGTTTACTTTTTTTAGAATTTGTCTTTTAATTCAAATATGTTTTTTAACAAAAAATTACAGTTATTAATGTGAAAATGTAATGTTTGCGAACTATCTTTATATAAAACAACGTTGATTATGAAAAAAGGAATACTACTATTATCTATGTTTTGTGTAAGCTTTTTTGCTTTATCTCAAGATGTTAAACGTGAAAATATTGATGGAAAAATTATTATTGAAGGAAGTGATATTGGTGGAGTAGCGATTTATAATTCGTCTTCTAAAATTGGTACAATAACCAATCAAGACGGTGAATTTGAAATAGCTGTAGCTTTAAACGATCTTATTGAAGTTAGAGCTTTACAGTATCAAAATTTTGATATTGTAATTAATAAGACCATTTTAGAATCAAAAAAATTACGTCTTTTTTTAATTGAAGAGATTAATAAGTTAGACGAAGTTTTAATTACTAATAAGAAGCTTACAGGTAACATTGCAACAGATATTAAATCTGTAAAGTTTTTTAAGCCAAAGCTTAACGCTATTTATTTTGGAATAAATAAAGAAGAAGCACAAAGCATTAATAATGAAAATATAAGTAATATTGAAAACACAGCTTTGCCTTTAACTATGGTTAATGGTTTAAATATTGTAAATGTTGTAGACCAATTATTAATTCCACTTTTTAGATCTGAAGTAAAAGATAAAAAAGCAGCTGGAATACCTGTAGTTCCTGTAAAATCTATTAAATATTACCTTGGTTCAGCCTTTTTAATGGATAATTTTAATATTCCTGATTACAGAGTAGAAGAATTTATTAGATATGTTGAAGATGATACGTTTGATTTTGACTTATTAAATTATGGACACGAAATAGAGTTTTTAGAATTACTTAGTAAAAAGAGTAAGATGTTCTTAAAAACTAAAACAAATGTAGAGTAATAAAAAGCATTTTAAATTTAGAAACTCAATATTAAATCTAAATTATAATTGCTTCATTAAAATAAAAAATGCCAAAATGAATTTTCATTTTGGCATTTTTTTAGGGTTAAATTTCTTGTTTAAATAAAAGTGTCTTTAATTTAAAGGCTACTCTTCATATATAGTAATAGTATCACTAATTTCATTATCTAAGAAATCCTCTTTGTTCATCCAATAATCCGAAGTAAGTAACGTGTAACTATTACCTTCATTTTTAGTCAGTTTCCAAATTATTTGTTTTGCTTCATCAAATAATTCCTTTCCAGCTATTTCTTTTTCGTATAAACGGACAATCAAATTTTGTTTTCTTAAGAGTTTACTAATAGCTTGAAGAGCGATACTTTCGGAAATTAAAGTGTTTTGGTTGTTTGTAAGAACTAGTTCAAATTCTAAAGTGGTGGCTTTCCCTCTAGGGAAAGTTCCATTAAAAGCTTTATTTAATAGTTGATTGATATTGAATAAAGCGTAATGTAAAGAAATATCAGGAAACTCTTCAGACTCATTATTGTCCACCATTTCGTGAGACAAATTTTTAATTTGTCCATTATTTAGTTTTTCGTGTAGCTTGTATTGTAAAACAATTTCTGTAGCTTCGCTTGGTTCAAAAATCACTAATTGCCATTTCCAAAACCTCTCTTAATTCTGAGCTATTTGTATTTTTGGCATCAGAATAGTCAAATAATTCTAACAAATTTAGATAATCTTCGTTTGTCCAAAAATCTTGAGTATCATAAATAGTTTTAATGCTGTTAATTACTAAATGAAATTTCATAATGTATATTTCTGTTGATTATATGTTTAATTAAATATACATAAATTTTGTATTATTATTATTATTTTATACTTATTCAAATTACACAACGATTTTTCTATCATTTTTTAATTAGTTTTATTTTATAGGAATCCAAACTTCCTCAGTGTTTTCCTCACTATTAGGACTATATCCTTCGGGTAAAACCTCAAAATGTGGTCTTTGGTCTAGTTGGTATTTAGAATTTGGCAACCATTCTGTAAAAATTGAAAGCCACGTGTTATAAAATTGTTGTGTAGTTCCTTTATGAATAAATACAGCATATAAACCAGCTTCAAGGTTAAAGTGTTCCATCTGTTCTGGTGTGTTATCAAAACAACTAACTTCTACTAAAGCATGTTTCTTAAAAACAGTATCTGGAGAGATATCTTTTAAATCTGTAAATTTCTTATACACTTGTAATGAAAAAACATCGGTATTTAATGTATTTGGAATAGTCTTTTTTAAAGGCATAAAACGTTTAAAAAGTTCCATTGTTTTATTGTTTGAGTAAGACATGTCTAAAGAAAAACCTACTAGTTTTTTAGCTTTTAATTTTATTATTCTTGGTGTCATAATTTATTTTTTAAAAGTATTTAAAACTGTTACTCTACCAATAGTTTTGGTAATAATATCTTTGTCTAAATCCCAACCTCTTGCTGGAGAATATTCTCTACCATACCAAATAATTTGCAAATGCAAATCGTTCCAAGTATGTTCTGGAAATAAACGCTTGGCATCTTTTTCGGTTTGTTGTACGTTTTTCCCATTGGTTAAATTCCATCTATACATTAAACGATGAATATGTGTATCTACAGGAAACGCAGGAACCCCAAAAGCTTGACTCATAACCACACTTGCCGTTTTATGTCCTACAGCAGGAAAACGCTCTAAAGCTTCAAAACTTTGAGGAACAATACCATTGTGTTCTTCAATTAACATTTTAGATAAACCATATATGCCTTTGCTTTTCATAGGACTTAAGCCGCAAGGTCTAATTATTGCTTTAATTTCTTCTACAGAAAGCTTAACCATATCATAAGGATTATCTGCTTTAGCAAATAGTAGTGGCGTTATTTGATTAACTCTAACGTCTGTACATTGCGCTGATAGTAGTACAGCAATTAATAGCGTATATGGATCCTTATGGTCTAAAGGAATAGGGATTTCGGGATATAAATCATTTAACGTATTTATAACAAAATCTACCTTTTCTTGCTTAGTCATAAGTTGTATTTTTGAGAGATAACGATTAAAGCAAAATTACGATTATGAATACATTAAAACAAGGCGATAAAGTTCCAATTTTTTCAGTAAACGATCAAGATGGAAATAAAATAGCATTATCTGATTATGCAGGAAAAAAGCTAATAGTTTTCTTTTACCCAAAAGCTAGTACGCCAGGTTGTACCGCAGAGGCTTGTAATTTAACGGATAACTATGCTGAATTGCAAGCTAAAGGATTTGAGATTTTAGGAGTAAGTGCAGATTCGGAAAAAAGGCAAACTAATTTTAGAAATAAATATAAATTTCCATTTCCACTATTAGCAGACGAAGACAAAGATGTTATAAACGCATTTGGTGTATGGGGAAATAAAAAATTTATGGGTAAGGAGTATGATGGAATTCATAGAAAAACTTTTTTAGTAGACGAAAATGGGGTAGTAGCACACGTTATAGATAAAGTAAAAACTAAAGATCACGCTGCTCAAATTTTAGAGTTATCTTAATATTATTAAATAGTCAATTCAAAATAAAAAAGGCTCAAAATGAATTTCATTTTGAGCCTTTTTTTAATCTAAAGATGTTGTTTATTCCTCATAGTCTGAAGCCTGTTCTGTTTCGCAACCAAATAAGCTTTTTTCCATAATTAATTTAGAAACTCCTTCTGGCAACATTTCCTGCCAACCATTTTCTCCAGCACTAATCATTTTTAATACTTTTCGAGAAAAAACAACTAAATTTTCTTCATCGTAATCTTCTATATCTGTTACTTTTCCGTTGTATTTAAAGAATTTATATAATTCTTTCATACGTGGATGTACTTTTAAGTTATCGCTTGTTGTTAATGTCCCATCATCGTTTTTCATAGGATATAAGTACACACGTAAATCTTTAAAGAATAATTTACCAAAGGCTTCTAAAATTCCACCACTAAGATGAGAATAGTATTTCTGATCAAAAATATCAACCAAATTATTTACGCCCATAGCCAAGCCCATTCTTGCTTTGGTATATTGAGAGAAGTATTCTACTAATTTGTAATATTCTTGGAAGTTAGAAATCAGAACTGTGTGGCCTAAAGAACATAATAATCTTGCACGATCCATAAAATCTTGCTCGTCTATTTCTCCTTGAGCTCTTAGATTAGAAAGTGTGATTTCAAAAATAACTTGTGTCTTTTCTTCATCTACTTTATTTTCCTTAATAAACATATCGTACGATTTTTTGTACATATCTATGTTCACTTTTGTTACAGGTCTAAAACTACCACGTAACGCTAAAATGTTTTTTTTATAAAGCACACGTGCTGGCAATACGTTATTTCCATCTGGAGCAAACATTACCGCATCTGTCATACCATTTTTAACAAGTTGTAAACTCATTAAACGATTATCTACATCTTTAAAAACAGGTCCGGAAAAATTAATAGTATCAATTTCTAATTGGTCTTGATCTAAATGGTCGTAAAGATATTTAAGTAATTTTTTTGGCTGATTATACTTGTAAAACGCACCGTAAATAAGGTTAGTTCCTAAAGTTCCTAAAGTTTCTTGTTGTAAACGCGCATCATTTTCTTTAAATCGAATATGTAATACAATTTCATTATATTCTTTCTCTTCTGGGTCAATCTGGTATTTAATTCCAACCCATCCGTGACCTTTGTATTTTTTAGCAAAATCTATAGTTGCTACCGTATTGGCGTAACTAAAAAACATTCGGTTAGGATTGGTATCACGTTCTATGCGTTCTTCTAGAAGTGTAACTTCGTATGAAAGCATTTTACGCAACCTAGCTTCGGTTACATAGCGTTTGTCTGCTTCAATACCATAAATAGCATCACTAAAAGCCTTATCATAAGCAGACATTGCTTTTGCAATAGTTCCTGAAGCTCCACCAGCTCTAAAAAACTGACGAACTGTTTCTTGTCCAGCTCCAATTTCGGAAAACGTACCATAAATATTATCGTTTAGATTAATACGTAATGCTTTATCTTTAATCGAAGGAATAGTTTCTATTTCCTTGTCGCCTTTTAGTATGATTTCTTCCATTTAAACTAGATTCGGTTCTATTACAAATGTATCATTTTCATTAATCAAACAAAAAAAATATCCTATTTTTGTTTTCGTTATATATGAGTTTAAAAATTACATTCTTAGGAACAGGCACATCTCAAGGAATTCCAGTTATTGGAAGCACACATCCAGTATGTTTAAGTTCTAATTCAAAAGATAAGCGTTTACGCGTTTCTGTTTTATTAGAATGGGATAATTTTACTTATGTAATAGATTGTGGGCCAGATTTTAGGCTCCAAATGTTGCGTGCAAACGTAAATAAGTTAGATGGTGTTGTTTTTACACATGAACATGCTGATCATACGGCTGGTTTAGATGATATTAGACCATTTTGTTTTAAGCAAGGCGCAATGCCTTTTTATGCGCATAAGCGTGTTTTAAAAGAATTACGTATACGTTTTGATTATATTTTTACGACCGAAAACAAATATCCGGGTTCTCCAGTTGTAGAAACCTTTGAAATTGAAAACAAATCGTTTCTTTTAGGAAATAAAACTATTCTTCCCGTTAATGGATTGCATAATGGACTTCAAGTGTTTGGATTTAGAATAGATAGTTTTGCTTATTTAACCGATATGAAAAGCATAGAAGTTGAGGAATTAGACAAGCTTAAAAATTTAGATGTTTTGGTTATAAACGCCTTAAGAGAAACATTTAGTCCTTCTCACTTTACCTTAGATGAAGCTTTAGCGATTGTAGCTGTTTTAAAACCAAAAAAAGCCTATTTAACACATATTAGTCATCAATTAGGATTTCATGATGTTGTGGAACAAAAACTACCGAAAAACGTATATTTAGCATACGATATGTTAGAAGTTAATATTAAATAAAACCCAGATTTATGAAGAATAGAATTTTTATGTACTTGTTTATTTTCACCCTTTTATTAGTGGTGTTTCAATTTATGAATTCTAAAAAAATAATAGAAGATTACGATAAGAATTTATTAAGAGCAGAAGCAGATGTAGAGGTTTATAAAGATTCTATTTCTAGTCTTGCAACACAATTAGACGATTTTTCTACATTTAATTTAAGTAAAAGTCAAGATGCATTAAATTATTTTGACCGCGATGGTGTAGATGGCATAAGACTTGAGCCAGTTGTAAAGGATGCTTTATATTCTATGAATGAATACGATGGAACAGATCACCCTTTAATTCCTTATGCAGGTACAGGAGGGAAAAAATTAGTATTTAATACTATAAGGTTGCTAAATCACAAGTGGATTATTGCCGATTTTTCTGACGGAACTGTTTGGGGAGAAATGCTAATTTCTTATAGTCTAGATAAAAATGATGATTTAAGATTTAAAGCTTTAGACCAATTGTTGTATCCTTTAGATTAATGTACTTTCTAAAATTATTTCCTATAAAAAAATCATCTCAATTGATGTGCTTTTTTTGTCTTTTGAAGCCATTAAATTAATTCTGCTAACCAATTTTTAAATTCATAAAAATTTTGTGTAGCAACGCCATGACCAACAGGGAATTCATTGTATTTAAAATTAAGGTCTAAAGCTTCTAAAAAAGGTCCTGTTTTTCTTGCCCAATCTACAGGTATAACTTGATCTACACTTCCGTGAGAACTATAAATATTTAAGTGCTTGTATGCTTCTTTTGGTTGCGTTACAAATAAATCTTGATTAATATAACCACTTAAACCTATAATATTTTTTAGTTTTTCTGGATATGTAAAGGCCACAGCAAAACTTAAAATACAACCTTGGCTAAAACCTAATAAATTAATATTGTCTTTGTTTACAGGATATGTTTCACAAATTTGATCTATAAATTTAGCAATTAGGTCTCTAGATTTTATAGCCTCATCATTATCACTCCATTTACCTTTGTCTGCATCAAAATTTATAGCATACCAAGCATTTCCATAAGGTTCCATTGGATAAGGTGCTTTTGCAGAAATTATAAATAACTCTTCAGGTAATTCTTGAGCAAAAGAAAATAAATCGTTTTCATCGCTTCCATAACCGTGAAGCAAAATTAATACTGGTGCGTTTTCCTTTAATGTTGAAGGTCTAACTATGTGTTCTAAAACTAAATTACTCATTTTTTATTTTATAATATTTGCAAATATTTTTTGAAAGAAAGGTCCAATTACTGGAATTAAAATCATTTTCCCTGTAGCAGCTGTTGCTACCCCAAAAATTAACAATAGCCCAAAACAAACCATAAAAGGAAGTGTAATTAACCAGTTATCGTATAAACCTTGTACGTAGCCAAAAATTAAATAAGATAAGCATAAACCTAATCCTTGTCTGTTGTGAAATGTTGTAAATGGATTTTTTACATCGCTATTCATAATAATAGCAATTATAGAACCTATTACGGTTAAGTAACTTACTACTGCATAAGTTCTTCCTTGATCAATAGTATCTTGTGTCATTATAATATATGTTTATTGTTTGAAATAATTCCGTAAACGTTTCCTGTTAAGTCATGATTTAGGAAAATGCTATTTTTTGATTTAGACAGAATATTGTTCTTGGTAAATGTGTATTCGCTTTCTGGATTAAAAAGAGCTAAATCTGCAGGTTGTCCTTCTTCAATAAAATGTGTGTTTGCACTAAAAATGTTTTTTCCTTTAGTTAGGAAATCTACACTTTTTTCGGTGGTGAACAAGGTGTTTAATGCACCAAAAGCAGTTTCTAAACCAATGGTTCCGTAAGAAGCATTTTCAAATTCTACGTTTTTGTCTTCAATTGTAATAGGATTATGATCTGAGGTTACCATATCTATAGTACCATCATTTAAACCTTCAATTAAAGCGTCAATATCTGTTTGAATTCTTAGTGGCGGATTTACTTTGTATTGCGTATTAAAATCTGAAAGCATTTCATCTGTAAAAAATAAATTATGGATGGCAACGCTACATGTCACATTCAAGCCTTTTTCTTTAGCTGTTCTAATTAATTCTACGCTTTCTTTGGTTGAAATTGTAGGGATATGTAGTTGGCCTTCAGTGTATTCTAATAAAAATAAATCTCGTGCTACTTGCATGCTTTCTGCTAAGTTAGGTGAGCCTTTTAGTCCAATTTTTGTACTTGTTAATTCCTCGTTCATTACACCTTTTCCAGAAATTTGTTGTTCTAATGGAAAAGAACAGACTACTGCTTTAAATTTTTTAGTGTATTGTAAGGCGATTTTTAAAAGATTAGGGTTTTTTACAGGAATTTTATAATCGCTAAATGCAACAGCTCCAGCTTTAAGCATATCGTATAATTCAGCTAAGTCTACGCTATCACTATTTACAGTTAATGCGCCAATTGGTAATAGGTTAACTGCGTGATTTGCAGATCTGCCTTTGATGGCAAAAATATCTGAATTGTTATTTAAAACAGGTTTGGTGTTAGCCTGCATACAAACGCTTGTAAATCCAGATTTTGCTGCGGCATCTAATCCGTTTTGTATGGTTTCTCTATCTTCAAATCCTGGTTCTCCAAAACAAACACTGCTATCAAACCAACCTTGAGAGATGTGTAAGTTCTCTAAGTTTATTTCTTGATAATTATTAACGTTTTCTATGTTTGCTGCTATTTTGGTAATAATTCCATTTTCAATTAAAATATCTTTAGTTGCATTATGATGCGAACTATTTATATCTATAATTTTAGCAGATTTTAGGATTAAATTCATTTTAAAAATTTTATTAATAGCATTTCAATACATAAAAAAAGTAGTGCAAAAATAACAAACCATTTCCATAGCTCGTGGATTTTTAAATCACTTTTTAGGGTGTTGAAAACAGAACTTATAGTTTCGTTTACATTGTTTAAAAGATCTAAGTTATGATAGTTTAACTTACTTTCTTTTGTGTTGTAGTTATAACTTACAGTTTTAAAAATAGTTTCTTTATTCGTAATGTTGTAGTTGCCTGCGGATTCAGGTAACGATTCTGTAGTAATAATGACTTTGTTTTTTTGTTTCTGTTGTAAAGGAATGAAATTAGCTATTTTGTTTTCTAAACTTAAAACCGCATCGTTATTTAATTTAGATGCCACAGTAATTGTTTCTGCATTTCCAACTGTATAATAGAGTTGTTGTGGTTGTAAACTTTGTAACGCCATATTATAAAATGTAGGAACTACTATGTTTTGCAACGTAAAATTTGAATTCTTTATATTTAAAGAAGATGTAAAGATATAAACATTGTTTTTGGATACTAAAAAAGGACTTTGATCTTCAAAATTTAATAGGTTAGATGTGTTTTTAAAACTAGAATTTAGAAAACGACTTACAGCTGGATATTGAAAATTCTTGACTTGTTTTTCAAAAACATTATTGGCATATATAGGATGCGAATAATTAATTGTAGTTACACTTTTTTTATTTGGGTTTAAGGTCTTAAAACTTCCAATATTAAATTGTTTTAAGGCTAAATTGTATGTGTCTATGTTTGTTTCTTGATGAGGTATAATAGTAATTGAACCTCCATTTTTGTGAAACTTATTTAAACTAGGTATTAAGGATTGTGGGATTGTTTTCAATTCGTTTAGTACAATAAAATTCTGGTTTCCTATTAAACTATAATCTAGTGTATTAATAGATTTAGATGTGAAAATAAATTCATCATCAGTGAATATTCGATTTAAAAACGAAGTATCATCTGAATCTTTAATTTCTAAAACTGAGATGAAATCTTGCTTATTTATGTTGAAAAAGAATTCATTATCAAACGTTAACCCTTCATCTTCAATTTTAAAAACACCTTCAAATGTTTGGCTTGTAGGAATTGTAAAATATAAGGTATCATTTTCTAAATTTTCAGTTGAGGATTTAGTGACCAAAAGATTTTTGTTATATAATGAAACTGGAATTGTAGTGTTTTTTGAAGTTTCACCTTTTAGTTTAATTGCTAATTCTAGTGTGTTTGTATTTCTTTTGGAAATATAAAGTGAGTCAATAAAAATATTATTTTTAGATTCTGCTTCTAGTTTTACTAACTGTAAATTGTAGTCTTTTTTATTACGGTTAAATAAGGTGCTGCTTTGTTGAAAATCACTTATAAATATAATATTCTTATTAGAGTTTTTAGAATTACTCAATAAGGATTCAGACTTTAATAAAGCCGATTTGTATTCTAACTGACTGGAAGAGTAATTGGTTTGTAATAACTCTTTTTTAATAGCGTTTAAGCTTGTGTTTTTGTAAGTGTTGTTATTTGTTACTAAACTAAAAACACTATTTTCTGGAACTTCTTGTATTAAACTTTGAATAGCTCGTTTCAATAATTCACCTTCTTTACCTTTTGCTTGTAAACTGAAAGAGTTGTCTAAATATATAACCGTTTCTTGAGTTGTGTTAATAGCATTATTTTTAGAGTAATAAGGTTGTGCGAATGCTAGAACTAAAAAAGCTAAAAATAATAATCTAGAACACAGTATTAGCCATTTTTTAATTTGAGAGCTTTTACGTGTTTTTAATTTTAGATCTTTTATGAAAGCGACGTTGGTAAAGGCTTCTTTTTTAAACTTTCTAAGTTGAAATAAATGAATTAAAATAGGGGTAAGCAGCAAAAATAAAGCATAAAGTAATTCTGGATGTTTAAGCTGCATGAATAAAAAGTTTATCAAAGATACTAATACCATTATAAACACATAAACATAAAATTAACATTTTAACAAAAAGTTTACAGATTAAAGTGTAACAAATTCTACTTTTGACTACTAATACAAAAAATAATAAAAATTAAACGATGAAAAAATTAGTCTTTTCAGCTGTTGCAGCAAGCTTTCTATTAGTAGGTTGTAATGGTTCTAAAACTGCTGTCAGTAATGATTTAGCAGTATCAACTCCTATTGTTACAAGTATAGATCTTACTAAAGTAACTAACGATAAAGCGCCTGTAATAATTAATCCAGGACGTTTTACAGCTGAAACGGTAACGTACAGATTACCAAGAGTTGTTCAAGGAACATATTCTGTAAGTGATTTTGGTAAATATATAGACGATTTTAAAGCGTTTGATTACAGTGGAAATGAATTAACTACAACTAAAGCAGATACAAATACGTGGACTATAACAAGTGCTAAAAACTTAGATTATATTACTTATAACGTAAACGATACTTTTGATATGGAATCTGCCAATGGTGGAGGTGGAATTGGTAATGAAGTGCCATTTTCTCCGGCAGGAACAAATATTGAGCCTACAAATTATGTAATGAATTTACACGGATTTATTGGATATTTCGATAGTTTAAAAAATGCACAATATAAATTAGATGTAGTTTCTCCATCAGATTTTGTACATACTTCTGCATTACAAGAAACCGGAACTACAACATTAGAAAATGGTTCTGTAAAAGCAACTTATTTTGCACCACGTTATTTTGATATTACTGATAACCCAATGTTTTATGGGAAATTAGATGTTGAAGAATTTTTAGTTGGCGATATTAAAATCGTATTAAGTGTGTATTCTCCAAATGGCGTACATAAAGCTTCTAAAATTAAAGAGGTAATGCAAAAAATGATGTTAGCTCAGAAAAAATATTTAGGAGATGTTAATACAACACCTAGATATGATATCTATTTATATTTAGCTGGACAAGGCGAAGGATCGCCACAAGGCTTTGGAGCATTAGAGCATCACACATCTACAGTAGTTGTTTTACCAGAAATGATGCCGGATTCAGCATTAGCTAGTAGTATGACAGATGTAGTTTCTCATGAATTTTTTCATATTGTAACACCTTTAAGTGTGCATTCTGAAGATGTTCATTATTTCGATTATAACGAACCTACTTTTTCTAAGCATTTATGGATGTATGAAGGTGTAACTGAGTATTTTGCTACACATTTTCAAGTATATGAAGGTTTAGTAGAACAAGACGAGTTTTATAACAAAGTAATGGGTAAAATAAAATCTGCTTCAGGAATGAATGACAGTATGAGTTTTACTGAAATGAGTGAAAATATTTTAGAAGAACCATACGCAGGTCAATACCTTAACGTTTATAGTAAAGGTGCTTTAATTGGAATGTGTATAGATATTTTAATGCGCGAAGAAAGTAATGGTAATAGAAGTATGCTATCTTTAATGAAAGAACTGTCTAATAAATACGGAAAAAACAAACCTTTTAACGACGATACTTTAATTGCTGAAATTACTGAAATGACTTACCCAAGTGTAGGAGCTTTTTTAACTAATAATGTAGCTGGAGGAACTCCAATTGACTATAATATGTTTTTTAATAAAGTAGGTTTAGTTTTATCCGAATCTAAAGTTAAAACAAACTATATTCAAAATGATGGTGCTTTAATTTTTGCAGCAGATCAAGCAAAAGGAAATTTCTATTTTAATGGTTTGGTTTCTAAAAATAGTTTTTGGAACGATGCTGGGGCAAAACAGAATGATGTAGTTAAATCTATTAATGGAGTAGAATTAACTATGCAAAATGCACAACAAGTTTTAGGTGGCGCATTTATGTGGCAACCAGGAACAGAAGTAGATGTGGTTTTATTACGTGGAGAAGAAGAGGTTAGTATAAAAACAGCTTTAACACAATCGTATACAACGGGTCAATCTTTATTAGTTAACCCAAAAGCTACTGCAAAACAAAATAATGTGCGTAAAGCTTGGTTAAATAAATAATATTTAACTAATTATATTTTATTTAAAAGCCACCTATTTAGGTGGTTTTTTTTATGAGTTTAACTTACATTTGTAGGATGCAATTACAATTTTCATTTATTATTCCAGTCTATAATAGACCTGAAGAAACGCAAGAACTTCTTCAGAGTTTTATGGATTTGTCTGACGATAAGGATTTTGAAATTGTGATAATTGAAGATGGATCTACAGTTTCTTCTAAAGAAGTTGTAGAATCATTTCAGTCAAGTTTAAATATTAGTTATTATCAGAAACCTAATTCTGGACCTGGAGATTCTAGGAATTATGGTATGCGTAAAGCAAATGGTAATTATTTTATAATATTAGATAGCGATTGCATCCTTCCAACTAATTACTTCCAAGAAGTTAAAAAAGCACTAGAAATTGAATATGTAGATTGTTTTGGAGGTCCAGATGCTGCACATAAATCGTTTTCAAATATACAAAAGGCTATTAATTTTAGTATGACTAGTTTTTTTACCACCGGAGGAATAAGAGGTAACGCTAAAAGCGTAAATAGTTTTGAGCCTAGAAGTTTTAATATGGGACTTTCTAAAGATGCTTTTTTTAAAACTTCAGGCTTTGGACAAATTCATCCAGGTGAAGATCCAGATCTGTCTATTAGATTAACAAAATTAGGGTTTAAAACAAAGTTGTTTGCCAAAGCATTTGTATATCATAAAAGACGTATTTCGTGGTCAAAATTTTACACACAAGTTTATAAATTTGGTAGTGTTAGGCCAATTTTAAATTCGTGGCATCCAACTACTAAAAAAATAACATATTGGCTTCCAACGTTTTTTTTGTTTTTTGTTATTATTAGTTTGGTGTCATTAGAGTTTCAGTTTTATTTACCTATTATTTTATTAGGGTTTTATTACGCAATAGTATTTATTTCATCATTATTAAAAACAAAACAAATAGGTATAGCAATACAAGCTTTATTAGCTGTTAATATTCAGTTTTCAGGTTATGGTTATGGTTTTATAAAATCAACTCTAAAGTTGATGGTTAGTAATAAATCAGCTGAGGAATTATTTCCTAAATTATTTTTTAAATCGTTATAATGAAACAATTATTAATACGCTTAAAAATACTTATTAAGAGTAAACGCTTAAATGTGTTTGTGCTATTTTTAAGTATCGCTTTCTTTATTTTAATTATTACTAAACTCTCACAAAATTATACAAACACCATAAGTTTTAAAATTGAAACAGTTAATGTTCCTGTAGAAGTGGTATTATTAAATCAAAATAAAACCTTAGATGTTTCTTTTAAAGCAGATGGGTTTAAATGGTTATCCTATGTTTTTAATTCACCAAAAATAAAAATTGATTTTGAAAAAGATAGTTTAGTTAAGACTGCAAATTATTTATTTAGAATAAAAGATAATAAAAAGAAATTAAACTCTTATTTGCCAAAAACAGCTGAATCAATTTTATATAATACAGAAGAATTGATATTTAAATTTGATGTGAATTATACTAAGAATGTACCGGTAAAATTAATACAAGATATTCAGTTTGCTAATGGTTTTGATAGTGTAGATTCAATAAGAATTTCACCCAAGTATGTTAAATTAATTGGCCCTAAATCAATATTAGATACTATTGCTTTTGTTAGTACAAAAATGGTGAAATTAAAAAATGTAAATTCCTCTAAAAATATAATGGTTAATTTAGACTTGAAAAAATTTGACTCAGCCATAGATACTAATATTTCTAAAGTAAAATTGTCTCTAGAAGTAGACAAGTTTACAGAAGGTACTTTTTTAATTCCGCTACAATTAATTAATACACCTAAAACTGAAAAAGTAACTTACTTCCCTAAAAATGCAACAGTAATATATTATACTACACTAAGTGATTTTAGTTTTATAAAAAAAACAGATTTCAAACTAATTATTGATTATGATACTGTTAATAAAACAACAGATTATTTGGTGCCAAAATTAGAATTTAATAACCCTAGAGTTAAAACGGCTAGAGTTAATTTAAAGAAAGTTGATTATATTGTAACAGAATGAGACCATTAAAAGTAGGACTAACTGGAGGAATTGGTAGTGGTAAAACTACTGTAGCAAATATGTTTTCAGAATTTGGTATTCCTGTTTATATAGCAGATTTAGAGGCTAAAAAACTTATGGTAACTTCTAAGGTCTTATTAAGACAATTAAAACAGCTACTAGGAGAAGAAGCATATATAAAAGGTGAGCTAAATAAACCATTTGTAGCCTCAATAATTTTTAGTGATAAGCAGTTGTTAAAAAAAATGAATGCTATTGTACATCCCAAAGTTGCAAGGCATTTTAATAGATGGTTTGCTAAACAAAATACACCTTATGTAATATCTGAATCAGCTTTAATTTTTGAAAATAATACACAAGATAATTACGATATTATTATATCAGTTGTAGCTAATAAAAGTATTAGGCTTTCAAGAGTTATTTCTAGAGATATATCAAGTAAAGAAAAAGTAGAAGCTATTATGTCTCACCAAACATCGGATATAGTAAAAAAAGAAAAATCTGATTTTGTTATTCAAAACGAAGACCTAGATGTAACAAAAAAAATAGTTAAGGAAATTCACACTTCACTTGTTAAAATGTCAAAAAAATAATTTTTTTAACATAATTGTTAACGTTAGGTTAAACTCTTAACACAGCAAATGTTAAAATGTTAAATTTGACTAATGAATAGAATTAAATTTATAGTATTAGTTGTATTAATGAGTCTTTCTCTTACCGGGATAATATGTCTACAGGCTTATTATATTAACAATTCTATTACAGCATTCGAGAATCAGTTTAAAACGAATGTAAAGAAGTCCTTGAGTTACGTTGTTTTATCAATAGAAAAAGATGATAAGCTAAGTCATAACATTAAGATTAAAGAACTAATTGCAAATGGTGGAAAAATAGATACAACAGCTATTATTAACTTTTATATAAAAGAAGAAGATAGAAATAATAATAAAACACTACAATATAGAAACGGAATTGTTGAAGAGGATTTTAAATGGTCTTCTGCTTTGTTTGATATTGGTTTAGATAGTATTAATGTTAAACGAATTATAAATCAACGAGAAACCAAAATATTTGAAAATAATAATTTAGATGGATCAGGTAAAATTTCTGGTTTATTGTCTGAAATTAGTACCATATCAGAGTCTGAACAGATTTTATGGGATGCTTTTTATAACGATTATGCTTACAGAATACCAATTCAAAAACGTACATCTGTCAAGAAAATAGATGAATTGCTTAAGTTTAAATTAGCAGAAGACGAAATAAATTTAGATTACGAGTTTGCAGTCTTTAGTAATAATTTGGCTACTAAAATTAGAACGGAAGATTTTGATATAGATCAAGCACTTCCTTTTAGTTTACCGATATTTAGTAATAGAAATCAAAAGAATAATTATAGGCTTTTGGTTAATTTCCCAAAGCGAAGCAATTATGCTTTTTCGAGTGTTTATACTAACTTAATTTTATCAATACTATTTACAGGTATTATTATTATAGCATTTTCTAGTGCATTACTACAGTTAATTAAGCAACGTCAGATTTCGGAAATTAAAACCGATTTTATTAATAATATGACGCATGAGTTTAAAACGCCTATAGCAACTATAAATTTAGCTTTAGACGCTATAAAAAACCCTAAAATAATAGACGATAAAGAAAAAGTGTTGCGCTATTTACGAATGATACGAGAAGAGAATAAACGTATGCATGCGCAAGTAGAAAATGTTTTGCGTATTTCTAAGCTTGAAAAAAACGAATTAAATATTAGTAAAGAAAAATTTGATTTACATGACTTAGTAGAAGATGCTGTATCTCATGTGGAATTAATAGTAGAAGATAAAAACGGCGAAATTAAACAGGAATTAAAAGCTCAAAACACTTCTGTTCTAGCAAACGAAACGCATTTTACAAACGTAATTGTAAATATTTTAGATAATGCTATTAAATATACGCCAGAAAATAAACCTTTAAGAATTGAGGTCTCTACAGAATTAGATGGGAATTTTGTATTACTTCATATAAAAGATTATGGATCGGGAATGAGTAAAGTCGCACAAAAAAGAGTTTTTGAGAAGTTTTATAGGGAACATACGGGAAATGTTCATAATGTAAAAGGTCACGGATTAGGATTGGCTTATGTTAAGCAAATTGTAGATGATCATCAAGGACATATAACAGTAGAAAGTGAAAAAGGTATTGGAAGTACGTTTACAATAAAACTGCCTTTAATATCATAAAAAAAAAGACTATGGAAAAGCAATTAAAAAGAATATTATTAGTAGAAGATGATCCGAATTTTGGAATTGTTTTAAAAGATTATTTAATGATGAATGATTACGATGTTATACACGCCAAAAATGGTATGGAAGGCTTCGAAAAGTTCAAAAAAAGTGATTTCGATTTATGTATTTTAGATGTAATGATGCCTTATAAAGATGGGTTTACATTGGCTAAAGAAATTAGAGAGAAAAATAAAGAAGTGCCAATTATTTTCTTAACTGCTAAAGCTATGAAAGAAGATGTGCTAAAAGGTTACAAAGTTGGTGCAGACGATTATTTAAACAAGCCATTTGATAGCGAAGTTTTATTAATGAAAATCAATGCTATTATACAGCGTAAATCTAAAGATACTGTTGCAGATAGCGCAGAGTTTATGTTTACTATTGGTGGTTTTGAATTAAATTCTAAATTAAGATTTTTAAGCTATAAAGGAGATGAGCCTGAAAAATTATCTCCTAAAGAAAATCAATTATTAAGATTGTTGGCTTTACATGTTAACGATCTAATGCCGCGTGAATTAGCTTTAACAAAAATATGGAGAGATGATAATTATTTCACGTCAAGAAGTATGGATGTTTATATAGCAAAATTACGTAAGTATCTTAAAAAGGATGAAAAAGTAGAAATCTTAAATATACACGGAGAAGGTTTTAGGCTAGTTATTAATAGCTAGTTGTAAAATTTAACTATAGTAATTCAATAAAAAAAGAGCTTTTAATTTAAGGCTCTTTTTTTATTGATACTATTTAGTAGTTGTTCCGCTACAAAAGGTTTGTAGTGGCTCCATTCGTAGTAGTTCCCAATAGAATTAGTAAATTTGTTTTCACCCGAAAAATCAAAAACAGTATTTGGTTTAAAGGTAGATTTAATAAGGTTTTTAATATCTTTCTGTAAAGCTGTTTGGTTGTATAAAGGCGAAATAATAATTCGGTATTTAGTATTCTGTTGGTTTAAAATTGAAGCTATTTTTTGTAATAAATCAATATGTTTATCTGTTAATTTAATAGAATCTCTTTTGTAATTTTCTCTTGCTATAAAGGCTTTTTTTGAAAACATTGTTTTGTAATACAAAATGGAATCTTGTTTTAATTCAATTTCGTTTCCATACCTACAATCTAAAGAATATCTATTGTAGGTATCTATATTTTTAGCTGTTAGGATATATTTCTTCATATAGCGCCTTTCCGTTTTAAAAATACTAAAGTCTGTAATTGCTGTAATAAATTTTGGATTGCAACTAGTTTTTATAAATTCACTATAAAACTTAAATTTAGAAACATCATTAAATTCTGGTGGATTAATATAATTGTAGGTGTTTCTTGCGGTAGTAATTTTTAAAATTGAAGCATCTAATGCTATTAGTACGTTTGTTAAGTTAGCTTTATTTAAAGATAAAAATTCTAATTTTTTATAAATACCATAAAGTGATTCACTATCAGAATCAAAATGAAAAGGTTTTGCAGTTAGTCCAAAATGTTTAATTAAGCTTGAGTCTTTAAAAGCTTGAGATCTAGAATTACCAAAAACAAAAGTGTTGTATTGGATGGAATCTTTATGTTCAATAAAGGTTTTTGTAGCAAAAAAAGTTCTGTTTTGGGAAATTCTGTTGTTTTCAAAATAGTTGTTGTAGGTTTTGTAGATTTTAAAAAAATCAAAAAACTGAACAGTAATTACAATAATTAAAAAAGGTAATGTAAAGGATAAAAGTTTTTTGATAAAACGCTTCATAAATAATTATGCTGTTTTACTACTAATAATATCATCAATAATTTTTAAATGATGATTAGTATGAACTTCTAGAAAACGCTTGGTTTGTTTTAAGTTGAGGTCACCAAAAAACGGATGAGTAAAAAAAGTGCTTTTAGGCAAATCGTTAATTTCTTCAATACTTAGTTTTGCTTTGTCGATTAAAGAAATTACTTCATTTCTATTAATAGCTTCAAGTGTATTTACGTGTTTTGGAGCTTTGGCTTTTCCTCTTGGAATATAGCCGCTTTTTAAAATTAAAGCACGCTTTAGATTAAATGTTTTTTTATATGCTGTAGGTTCATTTTTTTTTAACTGACTGCAAACACCAACTATAATTCTAATACAATGGTCTATGTGCCAGTCTACAGCTCTATTAGAAACGGGTATATTAGTTGCTTCAAAATGATTTAAAGCTAATTCTAATTTATTTATGTGCTGTAGCATAATTGTTTATTTTATCTAAAATTAGTTCAAAATCATCTTTATAGTCAACCCAAATAGTTTCTGTATTTCTTTTAAACCAAGTTAATTGTCTTTTTGCAAAACGTCTGGAATTCTTCTTAATTTCACTTATAGCAAAATCTAAAGTCCATTCTTTATCAAGATACTTAAAAAGTTCTTTGTATCCAACCGTATTTAAACTGTTTAATTTTTTGTGTGGCTCAAGTTGTCTAACTTCATTTAGTAAACCTAAATCCATCATAATATCTACTCTACTATTTATTCTATCGTAAATAACAGCTCTATCAGCAGTAATACCAACAGTAATAACATTAAAACTACGTTTATTCTCTTTTTGTTTTAGAAAACTAGAATAAGGCTTTCCGCTACCAATACAGATTTCTAAAGCTCTAATAACACGTTTTGGATTTGAAATTTCTATGGTTTCAAAACTCTTAAAGTCTAATTTTTTAAGTTGAAGTTGTAAAGATTCTAAACCATTGTTTATAAGCTGAAGATTTAGTGTTTCACGAATAGAAGAATCAACTTCAGGAAAATAGTCTAAGCCTTTAGTTAACCCATTTACGTATAAACCAGAACCACCAACCATAATCACTGTGTCTTTAGATTTAAATAAATGGTCTAATGTTTTTAGTGCTTCTTTTTCAAAAGTTCCTACATTATAATCTTCTAAAATAGATTTATGATGAATAAAATGATGCTTAGCTTGGCTTAATTCGTCTAGAGTAGGAGCAGCAGTTCCAATGCTCATTTCTTTAAAAAACTGTCTTGAATCTGCCGAAATTATCTCTGTTCCATAATAATTAGCCAACTTAATAGCTAAGCTAGTTTTTCCAATAGCCGTAGGACCAACTACCGAAATTAAGGTTTTAGTAGAACTCATAATTTAATGTAAAGATGTTCCGCACTTTCTACAAAACTCAGCATCATCTGTATGGTTTTTGGCGTGGCATTTAGAACATATTTGCGTGTTTAAATGTACTTGTGGGTAAACTTCACTAATAATCTCTTTCTTTAAGTCTTGCTTTATCTTTTCGTCTTTATCTTTGTTATTGGTTTTAACAAATTCAGCAGAAACAATTCCTGTTGGTACAGCAATAATACCATAACCTAGAATCATTATTATAGATGTTATAAACTGTCCTAAAGGCGTTTGTGGTGCAATATCTCCAAAGCCAACTGTTGTAAGTGTTACAATACACCAATAGACACTTTTTGGAATATTAGTAAATCCATTTTCTTCGCCTTCTACTAAATACATGATAGAACCAAAAATTACAGACGATACTAATACAGCAAATAAAAACACTAATATTTTAACTCGACTAGCAATTATGGAGTCTTTTAATTGATTAGATGCGCCTAAAAAACGAGCTAATTTTAAAATTCTAAATACACGTAGTAAACGCAAAGCTCTTAGTGTTACTAAAGCATGAGAACCTACAAAAATAAAAGACAGGTATTTAGGTATTGTAGAGAGTAAATCTATAATGCCGTAAAAACTAAAAATATATTTAAGTGGTTTTTCAACGGTTAAAATTCGTGCTATATATTCAAAAGTAAAAAGAATAGTTATTGCCCATTCTGCAATGTCAATTAAATCATGATATTTTTTGTCTATTTCATTAACACTTTCAAGCATTACAAGTGCAATACTTGCTAAAATAAAAACTAATAATATAAGATCAAAAGCTTTTCCTGCAGGTGTATCGGCTTCATAAATTATTTCATGAAGTTTCTTTTTCCAGGTTAATTGTTTGTTTTGATGTGCCATTAACTCAAAGTTAGTCTTTTTGTTAAAATTAATCCAATTATAGTGTTATAATTTTAAGTTTTGGATTTTTTCTAAGATATGATTGAATAATATGCTGACTATCTTTGTTGTTCTCCATAGTAGTAATAAGTGTTTTTAAAATATCGATTTTTGTAATTTGATAGTTTAAATTAATAAAAGCTAGGCCTTTAAATTCACCATTTTCTATAAGAATTGCGCTACGTTCATCTACATCGCGTCCGCGATCTAGAATAACCATATTCTTGTTTTTGTAATTGTATTTTTTTAAAAACTGATTAACACGTAAGTTATAATCTTCTGTTGTTTCTTCGTTTACACAAGCACCTAAACAACTATCTAATTCATATCTAAAACAACTGGTTTTACTGTTATATAATCCTGTTAGTTTCTGACATAAATTAAATTCATCTACTATTTTTTCAACAAAAGTATTACCATTTTGTCTGTTTGTAAATGTGGTAATACTTCGACGTCTTCCATCTGCTTTATCAACACTTAAATTGATATAACCGTTTTCGTCTGTTTCATGATATAAACCTGTAGTAAAAAGTCGTTTTCGTAACGCACGATTATAAAGAGGTTTAATTCGTTTTATTTCTTCGCTTTCTTTTAATAGAGCAACTAATTCACTTCCCGTAATTTCAAAAGTAACATTAGATACGTTAATTTGTATTTTTTTAGACTTAGCAGTTGTTCCTGTAAAATGCTGATTTATTCTGTTTTTTATGTTGTTACTTTTCCCTATATAAATAATATTTCCATCTTTATTATGAATATAATAAACACCAGTTTTATTAGGTAAAGTATCTAATATTTCTATTAATTTTGGCTCTAATTGATGCTTTGGTTTCGTTTTTAAAGCTTCTGTAATTATAGTTTTTTCGGTGTCTTTATTTAATAATAATTTAAATAGTTTAACTGTTGCTAAAGCATCACCAGAAGCACGATGTCTATCTGTTACAGGAATTCCAAGTGCTCTAACTAGCTTTCCTAAACTGTAAGATGGCATATCTGGAATTAATTTTTTAGATAATTCTACTGTGCATAACGTTTCTCTTTCGTATTCAAAACCTAAACGTCTAAATTCTGTACGTAAAATTCTATAATCAAATGATGTGTTATGAGCTACAAAAATGCAGTCTTGCGTAATTTCTACAATGCGTTTAGCCACCTCAAAAAATTTAGGTGCATTAATAAGCATTTTGTTGTTTATTCCTGTAAGGTTAACCACAAATGGTTGAATGGCTTTTTCCGGATTAACTAAACTTATAAATTGATCTACAATTTCATGACCATCAAATTTATAAATAGCAATTTCTGTAATGCCTTCTTCATTAAATTTTCCTCCAGTGGTTTCTATGTCTATTATTGCGTACAAGCTTTTTTCGAGTAATTAATTATAATTTCTGCTTCCAAATATACTACTTCCAACACGAACCATTGTACTACCACAATCTATTGCTAGTTTATAATCGCCACTCATTCCCATACTTATGGTTTGTAATGCAGAATTTTCTGTTTCTATTGATTTTAGCGATTCAAAAATCGATTTTAAAGTTTCAAATTCTTCTTTTACTTGATTTTGATGATCTGTAAAAGTGGCCATTCCCATAACACCAGTTACAAAAATGTTTTTTAAATCGGCAAATTCTTCGGATTTTAGTAGAGTAGAAGCGTCTTCTTGACTCATACCAAATTTAGTGTCTTCTTTAGCTATTTTTAGTTGAAGCAAGCAGTTTATAGTTCTGCCGTGTTTTTTAGCTTGTTTGTTTATTTCTTTTAATAATTTAAAACTATCGCAACCGTGAATTAAATCCACAAATTCTGCCATATATTTTACTTTATTGCTTTGCACATGTCCAATCATATGCCAAAAAATATCTTTGGGTAAAACTTCAAATTTTTCTGCCATTTCTTGGATTTTGTTTTCCCCAAAAATGCGTTGTCCTGCGTTGTAAGCTTCTTGTAAATCGGCTATAGGTTTTGTTTTACTTACCGCAACTAAAGTCACGTGTTCTGGTAAGCTGTCTTTTATATATTGTAGGTTTTTTGTAATGCTCATTATTGTAATATCAATTTTCTATAATTTTCAGGAAATGAATCTATTGGTAATTCTGTATTAATAATTTCTTTAGCAGCTGAAACTAAGTAACTTCTATATTTATGCACCCCATAGCCATTATTATAATTATTAATAAATCTATTAAAATCATTTTCGTCTTTACCTACTACTAATACTGCGTCAGGCTCTTCAGATAGCAAATAATTATTTTTTTCCAATTAAAGGAAAAATAGTTAGTTTTAACTTTGAATTCAAGATTAGAGAATTTAATAGTGTCACAAACAGATTTAACAATATTATCTAAGTTTACATATTTACATTCTAAGCACAAAACTGGATTTAGAATTAATCGATTATTAGTTTTAGTATAAAGTCCAGTTATTTTAGAATAACCTAAATCATAATGATGTTGGGTAATTAATTTAAACCTTTTATTACTATATATAGAAAGTTTTTTGAAACCATGATAAGATTTGTTTGAATATAATAACGTGTCAATTTTTCCTGCTTTTGAAAGTTTATTGTTTTTATTATTACAACTCATTAATAATGAAAATAAAATAATGATTAGTAATGTTTTCATAAATGTTTAGGTTTAATTGTCTCATAATAAAATTACCGCCTGTGCGCAGGAATTCTAGAACTCATAAATAGCAACACCACTTCTTAACTTTGGCTGTATGTAAGTGCTTTTTGGAGGCATAGTTAAACCTTCGTCAGAAATCTTTTTTATTTCCTCTATAGTTGCTGGTAGCATTCCAAAAGCTAATTTAAATTCTCCAGAATCTACTACAGATTTTAAATAAACAAAATCTTTTTTTCCGCTGCTATAATTTATTCGTGTGTTTTTTCTTAGGTCGTTAATACCAAGAATAGGCTCTAAAATAGTTTTGTATAGAATATGTGCATCTAAACTATCTAAAGCTGTTTCAAATTCAATATCTGTTTTTCTGAGATATAACGAATAAAAATCGCCATCTAAATACATACTAAAATGGTGTTTTTTAGAAGGTTTATATGTCATTTGGCCACGATTTTCAATTCTAAAAATTTCATCTAACTTAATTAAAAAAGTTTCCTTACTTAAGCCATTTAAATCTTTTATTAGTCTGTTAAATTCGTGTATTTGTAATTCATCTTCTGCAATTAAGAAACTCATAAAATAGTTGTAAGTTTCTTTACCTGTATGATTATTGTTTTCCTTTATTAAATCTTCACAGAGTAGAGAAGAAGAAGCGCTTCTATGGTGTCCATCTGCAATGTATAAATGGTCTATTTTAGAAAATGATTGTTGAATTGTATCAATAGCATTCTGCTCTGTAACCAACCACAAATAATGTGTATCTCTATAGGTTGTTGTGAATTCAAACTCGGCTCTAGTTTGCTGAGTTTTAGAAATTACGTGTTCTATTTTTTTGTTTTTTGGGTAAGTAATTAAAACTGGTTCAGCATTAAAACCTACTGTTTTTAAGTAGTCTTTAAATGTGTTTTCTCGAGAAGCTATAGTGTCTTCGTGCTTTTTAATAATATTATTTTTGTAATCTTCTACACTTGCTGCAGCTATAATACCATTGAAAACTTGATGATCTCGATCTATAATTTTATAAATGTAGTAACATGGTTTTTGATCCTGAATAAAGACTTTATCTTCTTTAAATTCTAAATACCTATTCTTTACTAATTTGTAGCGCTGTTCTCCAGAGATTTCTTGATCATATTTATACCCAGGATTTACAATGTGTAAAAATGAGAACGGATTATAATCCATTCTAGAATCTCGTTCGTCTGCAGAATAACTTTGATAAGATCTAGAAGCTACTAAACTTACTTTATCTCTTGTTGGTCTTACTGCTTTAAAAGGAATAATTTTTGCCATATTTTTTGCAATTATCAGTTATCAATGTTAAATTGACAACTGATAAAAGATAATTGTTTATTGACTAAGCGAATTGTTTAGATACTTTTTCTGCTTTTCTGCTTTCAGAATAATCGTAGAAACCTTCGCCAGATTTTACCCCTAATTTCCCAGCCATAACCATATTAACTAATAATGGGCAAGGTGCGTATTTTGGGTTTTTAAATCCGTCGTACATTACGTTTAAGATTGATAAACAAACGTCTAAACCAATAAAATCTGCTAATTGTAATGGACCCATTGGATGCGCCATACCTAATTTCATTACAGTATCTATTTCTTCTACGCCAGCAACGCCATTGTATAACGTTTCTATAGACTCGTTAAGCATTGGCATTAAAATACGGTTAGCTACAAAGCCAGGATAATCGTTAACTTCCGTAGGTGTTTTTCCTAAAGTTCTAGATAAATTCATAATAATTTTAGTCACTTCATCTGAAGTGCTATATCCACGGATAATTTCAACTAATTTCATAATTGGCACAGGATTCATAAAATGCATACCTATAACCATTTCTGGTCTTTTTGTAACGGCAGCAATTTCTGTAATAGAAATTGAAGATGTGTTTGTTGCTAAAATGGTGTTTTTAGGGCAAACGTTGTCTAACTGCTTAAATATTTTAAGTTTTAAATCTTTGTTTTCTGTTGCTGCTTCAACCACTAAATCCGCATTCTTAACACCAGATTCTGTATTTGTATCCGTTGTAATATTAGATAACGTATTTGCTTTGTCTGCTTCAGTTATTTTTTCTTTAGCAACCATTCTGTCTAAATTCTTAGAAATGGTAGCCATTCCACGTTTTAGAGACGCATCGCTAATATCTATTAATTGTACTTTAAATCCTGATTGTGCAAATGTGTGAGCAATTCCATTACCCATTGTTCCTGCACCAATTACTGCTATGTTTTTCATATTCCTATCCTTAATCCTTTCCAAAAGAAAGGAAACTGTTATGTATTAGTTATTATTTTTTTAATTACTGGTTAACATTGTTTAATACTATTTGAGTGTCTTTCCTTTAGAGAAAGAGTCAGATTGGGATTTGTGCTAAAATTGATCAATAATCATACTTGCAACACGTAACGCTTCAGTTCCATCATGTAATGTAACTACTGGTGTTGTGTTATTATTTATAGCGTCTGCAAACGTTTCAAGCTCATCTAAAATAGCGTTATTAGCTGGTACTTCTGGATTAGCAAAATAAATTTGTTTCTTTACGCCTTCAGCATTTTGTAAAATCATATCAAAATCACCTGGATTTTCAGGTGCATCTTTCATTTTAACAACTTCGCAAGCTTTTTCTAGAAAATCAACAGAGATATAAGCATCCTTTTGAAAGAAACGTGTTTTACGCATGTTTTTTAATGAAATTCGACTAGCAGTTAAATTAGCTACGCATCCATTTACAAATTCTATTCTAGCATTTGCAATATCTGGTGTATCACTTATTACAGAAACACCACTTGCAGATATGTTTTTAACTTTAGATTTTACAACACTTAAAATAACATCGATATCATGAATCATTAAATCTAAAACAACAGGAACGTCTGTTCCTCGTGGATTAAATTCTGCCAATCTATGTGCCTCTATAAACATAGGCTGATCTAATTGATCTTTTATAGCTTTAAAAGCTGGGTTAAATCGTTCTACATGTCCAACTTGACCTTTAACGTTGTTTTCTGCTACTAATGCACGAAGACTTTCGGCTTCCTCAACTGTATTTGTTATTGGTTTTTCAATAAAAATATGCTTCCCTTTTTTAATAGCTTGTTTAGCACAATCGTAATGAGATAAGGTTGGTGTAACAATATCTACAACTTCTACAGCGTCAATTAAGTTGTCTATAGAATCAAAATATTTATAACCAAATTCTGTTTCTATTTGTTTTCCGTGCTCTGGATTAGCATCGTAGAACCCAATTAGGTCGTATTTATTAGATTCGTTTAGTAGTCTTAAATGAATTTTTCCAAGGTGTCCAGCACCTAAAACTCCTGCTTTTAACATGTTATTACGTTTTTTTCAAATTTAGGGATTTTAACGGATTATATTTAATGAATTTAATAGAAAAATGAAGCTTTTTTATTATACGATAAATAATAGATTTTTGTTTTTCACTTATTGTGATAATGTGTATTTTTATCTAAAATTATTTTTAAGTTGAAAGACACGTTAAAACATAAAGGCTTACGTCAGAAATTAGTGCAAATACTTGTAGATAAAGGCATTACGAATTCGTTGGTTTTAGATGCCATTGGAACTATTCCGCGCCATTTGTTTATGGACTCTAGTTTTTTAGATCACGCTTATCAGGATAAAGCATTCCCAATTGCTGCAGATCAAACTATTTCTCAACCTTACACAGTAGCATTTCAAACGGAATTAATGCAGATTTCTAAAGGTGATAAAGTTTTGGAAATTGGAACTGGAAGCGGTTATCAAACAGCTGTTTTATGCGAACTCGGAACAAAAGTCTATAGTATAGAAAGGCAACATGAGTTATTTAAAATAACCAATAAATTTTTGCCTAAACTTAATTATAGAGCTAAAAAACTCATTTTTGGCGATGGTTATAAAGGTTTACCGGAAGAAGCACCTTTTAAGGCTATTATAGTTACTGCTGGTGCGCCATTTGTTCCAAAGCCATTATTAGCACAATTAGAAATTGGCGGTAGACTAGTAATTCCTGTGGGAGATAAATTGCAAATAATGACACTTTTTGTAAGAACTGGACCAAAACAATTTGAAAAAACTGAGTTTGGTGAGTTTAAATTTGTACCGCTTTTAGAAGATAAGAATTAATATCTGTTTTTATTAAATTGTATAGTTTTTTGCTATTTAAAAAAACACAACCAATAGCTTTGTGGTATAGTTCTGCTTTATCTGAATGATTAAGGCGTGTTTTAAGCTTAGTAATGAGATTAGCTCTTGAGTTATGTTGTTTGTGTGTAAAAAAAAGCTTTTTAGGCTTTTAAAATAGGTTTTTAATAAATATTTATTTGCTAAATACTCTAAACTAGCTGAGCTTTTAAAATGTCTATTAATTCTTCAATAGTATCAAAAGCTAAAAATTCAGCATTTATAAAACAAGATATTTGTCCTGTTTCTTCACTTACAATTATAGCAATTGCATCTGTACGTTCTGTAACACCAACAGCAGCTCTATGACGTAAACCAAAACGCTGTGGAATTGTTTTTTCGTTATTTACAGGTAATATTACTCGGGTTGCTTTTACGGTATTTCCTTCAATTATAATTGCACCATCGTGTAAAGGACTATTTTTGAAAAAAATGCTTTCTATAATGGGTTGTGTGACAGCAATATTCATTTTATCGCCAGTTTCAGCTAAAAAATCTAAATTATTGTTGCGTTCTAAAACAATTAATGCTCCTGTTTTTGATAAGCTCATTTTTTGACAAGCCGAAATAATAACGTCTATATCTGTTGTCAGTTTGTTTTCGGACTTTAAAAATTTTAACTGCTTTAAAAAGTTACGTTTATTTCCAAAATTAGTAGATCCCAACATTAATAAAAACTTTCTAATCTCTTGCTGAAAAACCACAATTAAGGCGAACATTCCAACTCTAATAAAACCACCAAGAATATTACTTAACAATTGCATTTGTAATGCTTGAGTAATTTTCCAGATAATGTAAATCATTACAATTCCTATAAAAATATTTATGGCTACAGTTCCTTTTACTAATTTATAAACATAGTAAAGTAGTGTAGCAACAAGAGCAACATCTATAAAATCTATAACAGATAAATTAAGAATATGATCTAAAATGTCTAAATTCATAAAAGGTATGGTTAAAAATCTAAGATACTATTTTATCTGTTAAATGTGGCGTTGTACAAACTTATACATTCTGCGGCTTCTTTTACATCATGAACACGTAAAATTTTAGCACCTTTTTGTAGTGCAATCATATGTAGTGCTGTTGTGCCATTTAGAGCTTCTTTAGCAGATGTTTTTAGTGTTTTATAAACCATAGATTTCCTAGAAATTCCTGCTAAAATTGGAGTGTCTAAAATTTGTAATAATTGTAATTTATTCAGAAGTTCAAAATTTTGTTCGGTTGTTTTTGCAAAGCCAAATCCTGGATCTATAACTAGGTCTTTAATTCCTAATTTACGGCAAGCTAAAATTTGTTCAGAAAAGTATAAAATTAAGTCGTTTATAATGTCTTTGTATTCTGTTAATTCTTGCATTGAATCTGCATTACCGCGCATATGCATCATAACATATGGTACGTCCAAACTAGCTATGGTTTGCAGCATTTTATCATCTCTTAAACCAGCAGAAATATCGTTTATTAAAGCAGCGCCATAACCAATACATTGTTTAGCAACTTCACTTCTAAATGTGTCTACTGAAATTAAAATACTTGGGAAATGTTGTGTTAATAATTTAATAATAGGAATAATACGCTGCAATTCTTCATCCTGACTAACAAATGGAGAATTTGGTCTTGAGCTATAAGCGCCAATATCTATAAACGTAGCACCTTCGGTTAGCATTTTTTCAACTTGTAAAATAATGTCAGATTCATTTTTGTAGTTACCGCCATCATAAAAAGAATCTGGTGTAATGTTTAAAATCCCCATAATTTTTGGCAATTTTAAATCTATAAGTTGCCCTTTACAGGTTATGGTCATAAATAAAGTGGGTTTACATCAAATATTTATTCAAAATTAAGTCTTAATAATTAAAATTGAAACCTATACCAATTAAATTTTAAAATGATTGATAATGAATTTGAATTATATTTTATTTAGATGATATATAAAATATAATCATAGCTTTGGTTCTGGTTTTGTTTTATATTGAAATATAAAGGGAATAAAACGAATTTAAGCGGTTATTTTGAAGTTTAATTGGTATAGTTTTGAACTTTAAACTATTTAAGCGAAATTTACACAAAATCAATTTATTTTATGCAAAATACCTCAAAACAATACGATGCTGTAATTACAACTTGTCGCGATTTATTTATAAATAAAATGTCAGATTATGGATCTGCTTGGCGTATATTAAGATTACCAAGTTTAACAGATCAGATTTTTATAAAAGCTCAAAGGATTAGAGGTTTACAGCAAAACGATGTTCAAAAAGTAGACGAAGGTCAGGAACCAGAATTTATTGGTATTATTAACTACTGTATAATGGCATTGGTACAGATAGATAAAGGTGTAGTAGAACAACCGGACTTAAATTTGGACGAAGCAATTGCTTTATATGACGAAAAAGTAGCGTTAACTAAAAAACTAATGCAAGATAAAAATCACGATTATGGTGAGGCATGGAGAGATATGCGTGTAAGTAGTTTAACCGATTTAATTTTACAGAAATTATTGCGTGTAAAGCAAATAGAGGATAATTCAGGTAAAACGATTGTAAGTGAAGGTATAGATGCTAATTATCAAGATATGATTAATTATGCCATTTTTGCAATGATTCATTTAGGAGAGTAGTAAATAGATAGGATTAGAAATTAAAATAACAATACGGATTATGAACATATTAGTACAGCTTTGCAGAATCTTAGTAGGAGGATTATTTATTTTTTCAGGAATGATTAAGCTTAACGATCCGTTAGGTTTTTCATATAAATTACAAGAGTATTTTAGTCCAGAAGTTTTAGATTTACCAGTTTTTTTGCCTTACGCATTAGGAATTTCGGTAATAGTTGTGGTCTTGGAAGTTGTTCTTGGGATCTTTTTATTAATAGGCTATAAACCCAAGTTTACGGTTTACACTATTCTGGCAATGATTGTCTTTTTTACGTTCTTAACGTTTTATGCCGCCTATTTTGAAGTGGTAAAAGATTGTGGTTGCTTTGGAGATTTTCTTCCTATGAAACCTTGGGAAAGCTTCACTAAAGATGTCATTTTATTAGTCCTAATTTTAGTTTTAGTAACGGGATTAGAGCATGTTAAACCATTTCTAAAAACCTTACCAACAACTATAATAGCATTGTTAGGATTTGTATTTAGTTTATGGTTTGGATATCACGTATTAACACATTTACCAGTATGGGATTTTAGAGCCTATAAAGTAGGCGATAATATTGCTGCTAATATGACTTTACCAGAAAACGCTCAGAAAGAAGTCTCAGAATATGTATGGACTTTTAAAGTGAATGGCGAAAATAAAGCATTTAAAACCTCTGGTAATTATCCAACAGTTGATGGCGAATATGTTGGTTATGAAAAAACAGTTTTAATTGAAGCTGATGAGCCTAAGATTTTTGATTTCTCTATAGAAAGTCAAGACGAAGATTTAACACAACACTTTTTACAAGTTGATAACTTGGTTATAGTTGTTGCTTATAACTTGAATTACACAGATGTTCAAGGAATGAAGAACATTAAAGTAGCTACAGATAAAGCCATTGCAAATGGTTACCAGGTCATTGGTTTAACAGCTTCTGGCGAAGCTTTAAAAGCTAAAACCATAAAAGATTACGGATTAAATTTCGAGTTCTATTTATGCGATGAGAAAGTAGGAAAAACTATTGTGCGTTCTAATCCAGGAATTTTAACCTTAGCAAAAGGAACAGTTTTAGATAAAGAACATTATAATGATGTGGACGACTTAGATTTAGCGAAAGTTGGAGAACCTTATGTAAAACCAGTAGTGAAAATAGAGAAAGAAACGCTTTATTTTATAAACGATTCTATTGCTACAAAATTAGATGTAGATGCTTTAAGTCCAGATAATATAGAACGAATGGATGTTTTGAAAGATTCTTTATTACTTGGAAACGAAGCTTACAAAAATGCAGATTCAGTTATTAAAATAACACTAAAAAAATAACCACTGATTAATTATATTTTAAATAAAACATTTTACGCAATACTAACTTTGTTTGGTGTTGTAACGGTTATATTTTTACTTTTTAATGTCCTTCCAGGAGATCCAGCACAAATGATGTTAGGGCAGAACGAAGATAGCGAACAACTTAAAATAGTAAAGCAAAAATATGGTTTCGATAAGTCTTTAAGCACTCAATATTTCTATTATATAAACGATTTGTCTCCGCTATCATTTCATTCTAAAAAAGAGACAGATTATACGTTTTACAATCCTAAAAAATATTCTGGACTAGAATTGTTTTCTTTAGCAAATACAAGTGTTGCTTTAAAATTCCCGTATTTAAGAGAATCTTTTACCAAGCAAGGAAAAAAAGTAAGTCAGGTATTAGCAGAAACATTGACAAATACATTTGTTTTAGCCGTTTCAGCTATAGGAATAGCGTTGTTTTTAGGTTTGTTTCTTGGTGTATTTTCAGCCTTATATAAAGACACGTTTTTAGATAAAGCCATTCAGATTTTAAGCACTTTAGGAATGAGTGTTCCTTCGTTTTTTAGTTCTATTTTATTCGCGTGGTTTTTTGGATATATTCTTCACGAATACACCAATTTAGAAATGACAGGTAGTTTATTTGAGTTAGACGATTATGGAGAAAAAACCAACTTAAAACTTAAAAATTTAATACTTCCAGCCATTGTTTTAGGAATACGACCGTTAGCGGTAATTATTCAATTAATGAGGAATTCCTTATTAGAAGTTTTAAATCAAGATTACATTAGAACCGCAAGAGCAAAAGGTTTAAGCGAGTTTCAGATTATAAAAAATCACGCTATTAAAAATGCGTTAAATCCTGTAGTAACCGCAATATCTGGTTGGTTTGCTTCTTTGTTGGCAGGAGCCGTTTTTGTGGAGTATATTTTTGGTTGGAATGGTTTGGGAAAAGAAATTGTTAATGCATTAAACACCTTAGATTTACCTGTAATTATGGGAAGTGTTTTGGTTATTGCTACATTGTTTATTGTTATAAATATCTTAGTAGATATTATTTATACATTGCTAGATCCTAAAGTGAAATTAGAATAGAAAACTTAAAAATTATGAAAAAATACATCTACCTATTACTAATAGTATTAACGTTCTCAAGCTGTAAAGCACAAGTAGAACCAATAGTATTTTCAGCAGAAGCATTAAAAGATGTATTCTTAAAAGTTGATGATGCTAAAATTACATTTCAAGACATTCTAAATAAACACAAAGGAAAAATTGTAGTTATAGATGTTTGGGCTTCTTGGTGCGGCGATTGCTTAAAAGGATTGCCAAAAGTAAAAACTTTACAAGCACAATTTCCTGAGGCAGATTATGTATTTTTGTCTTTGGATAAGAAAATTCCAAGTTGGAAAAAAGGAATAGAAAAACATAACATAAAAGGCGACCATTATTATATGCAATCTGGTTGGAAAGGCGCTTTTGGCTCGTTTCTAGATTTAGACTGGATTCCACGCTATTTAGTTGTCGATAAAAATCAAAATATTACTGTTTTTAATGCTGTATCAGCAGAAGATAAAAACATAAATAACGCATTAAAACCTCAATAATTATGAGAAAAAATATTGTAGCAGGAAACTGGAAAATGAATAACGATTTATCGCAAACAGAAGCTTTAATATCTGATTTAAAACATCAGAAAAACACAGGAAATGCAGAGGTAATGATAGCGCCAGCATTTACAAATTTATATTCAGCTTTTAATGCTTTAAAAAACACATCAATAGAAGTAGTTGCTCAAAATATGCACTTTGCAAAAAATGGTGCTTATACAGGAGAAGTTAGTGCTTCAATGTTAAAAAGTGTTGGAATTCAAACTGTAATTTTAGGGCATAGCGAACGTCGTGCATATTTTGGTGAAACAGACCAAATATTAGCACAAAAAGTAGGTGCAGCATTAGCAGCAGATTTACGTGTTATTTTCTGTTTTGGAGAAGAATTGTTAGATAGAAAAGCTGGAAACCAAGAAGCTGTAGTTGCTTCTCAAATCAAGAATGGATTATTTCATTTAGATGCCTCAGTATTTAAAAATATAGTTTTAGCATACGAGCCAGTTTGGGCAATTGGAACTGGCGAAACTGCAAGTCCAGAACAAGCGCAAGATATGCACAAGTTTATCCGTGAAACCTTAAATAATACCTACGGAAACAAAGTGGCAGAAAATATGTCTATACTTTATGGTGGTTCTGTAAAGCCAAATAACGCGCAAGAAATTTTTTCTAAACCAGATGTAGATGGCGGATTAATAGGTGGAGCAGCATTAAATGCAGAAGATTTCTTTGCTATAGTAAACGCATTTTAGGTTATTAGTATTAATGGCGTTTCTCCAACAGAAAAAGTTGGAGTCGTGCTTTTACAAGTCGCTTTTATTTTTTCATAAATCTAAAAAAAAGAAAGAGCTCCAACAATTGTTCAATTACTAACGCAAGTGTTTAAACCCAAGTTAAGTTAATTAAAGTATAAGTAGTTTAAAAATTAAAAAATGTCAAACATTATATATTTAGGTTATTATTTTAAAGTCTCACCATTACAACCAGGAGTGGAAATTCTTATAGCAGAATTAGGTTACGCAGGATTTGAAAGTTTTGTAGAAACCGAAGATGGCGTAACAGCATATATTCAAAAAGAGGAATATTACGATACTATTTTAGATAATATTCAAATATTAAAATCAGACGAATTTAAAATTACATTTACATCAGATCAGATAGAGCAAACCAATTGGAATAAAGAATGGGAAAAAAACTTTAATCCAATCGTTGTAGATAACCAATGTGCAGTTAGAGCGCCATTTCATGACAGATTCGATACTAAATACGATATTATTATTGAGCCAAAAATGAGTTTTGGAACAGGTCATCACGAAACTACACATATGATGATTCAGCATATCCTTAAAAATGATTTTACAAATAAATCAGTTTTAGATATGGGTTGCGGAACAGGAGTTTTGGCTATTCTTGCCGAAATGCGAGGTGCAACAAAACTAGAAGCTATAGATATAGACAATTGGTGTTACTTAAATAGCTTAGAAAATGTAGAGCGTAATAACTGTAAAAACATCCAAGTTTTTGAAGGAGAAGCGTCACTTTTAAAAGGCAAGAAATTCAATACAATTATTGCAAATATTAATAGAAATATATTGTTAAATGATATTGAAAAATACGCATCTTGTTTAACTAAAGAAGCTGATTTATTTTTAAGTGGATTCTATACCGAAGATATTTCTATTATTGAAAAAGAATGCAAAAAATACGGATTAGTGGTTTTTAATCAGTTGGAGCGAAATAATTGGGTTGCATTACATTTAAAAAATTAATATCTTAGCTAAAAGCTTTATTATGAGTGTTAAAGAGAAGGTTAAAATTAAAATTAGTATAAAAAAACATACCGTTAAAAACAACGAAATAGTCTTGTATAATGATGATGTTAATACGTTTGACCACGTAATAGATACTTTAGTCGATGTTTGTGAACATACTTCAGAGCAAGCAGAGCAATGTGCATTATTAGTGCATTATAAAGGAAAGTGTGTTGTGAAAACAGGTGTTTTGAAGGATTTGAGGCCTAAGTGTTCATTATTGCTTTCTGCCGGATTAAGTGCGGAAATTGTTTAAACAAAAGAATGTCTAATTATTTATTCGATTAATGGTGTTGTAATCACGATATACAGACTTCTTTTTTGTTGTGATTCTTAATATATTTATGTTTTTTTACAAATAATTAACATTTGTTAACATAAAACACTTATGACTATTTTTCAAACTAATAAACTTAACAAGTACTTCTTTGCCTTTGTACTATGTTTTTTAATGCAATTCTCATACTCTCAATCAGATGTTTCTGGTAGTCAATTTAATTTGCCTCCTGGAGCAAAGTTTTCAATAAAACAATACAAAAAAATAGATTATAGCTATAAATTAAATCAAAATTTAAATTTAGTTGTAGAAAATAACTATTTAAAATTTAACGATCAAGAGCTTGCTTCTCTAAAGAGTAAGGACCTTAAGGCGTTTAATTATTATTCAGACGCAAAAGATTATTTTAATTGTTTATCGAACAAGGTTAAAAAATCCTTTACGGTAAATGAGTTGTGGTACATATATATATATGATCAAGATTTAAAAAAACAATTAACCCTAATAAAATAAATTATGAAAAAAATTACTTTAACGATCGTATTTTTATTAGGTAGTTTAAACTTAATGTTTGGTCAAACATATACAATGACTGATGGATCTAACAGTTCCTACAATACCTGTTCAGGTACATTTGTAGATAGTGGAGGAGCAGGTAATAATCCTGCTAGTTCATATGGGAACGGTGAGTCCAGTGTAATTACATTTTGTCCATCAACACCAGGGGATTTAATACAAATAAACTTTTCTCAGTTCGAAACAGAAGTAATAGGCGCAACGCTTTATGATTATTTGGAGTATTGGAATGCAAATTCTAATGCTGGAGCTGGGGCTGGATTACTTGGTGGTTCATTAGGAGCATTTTCTATAACATCTACAAGTCCAGATGGCTGTATTACTTTTGAATTTACATCAGATTTTGGTACTACAGATCTAGGTTGGGAAGCAGTTGTAAGTTGTGTTACACCTTGTACGGTTCCTGTAGCTAATTTAGATTCTACACCAATAGATATTTGTGGACCTACATCAATAACGCCAGGATCATTAATGGTAGCTTTTGATGCCTCAGGATCTACTGCTAATGCACCAGAAACAGTAGTTTCTTATGTTTGGGATTTTGGAGATGGTACAACTTTAACTACAGCAACCTCTTCAACAACGCATACCTATCCTTCATCAGAAGGTATTTATCTAGCAAGTGTATCTGTTATAGATAGTAATGGTTGTCAAAGTACTAATGCAGTAACAAAATTGGTAAGGGTTTTTCCTGGAGCAGATTTTTCTGGAACACCTCTAACTTATAATGTTGCTTGTGGGGCTTCTGTATCTCTTACGGGAGTGGTTTCTTCTCAAACAGAAACTCAAACTACACCATTATTTACTCCAGCAATAACAGAGCTTCCTGATGGATCAGGAGTAAGTTATTCATCGACATTAGACTTTACAGGTCTTTTTCCAACATCTGGAGCAGGATCTACAATAACACCTGGTTGTTATCCAGTCTTATCCTTTGAGCTAGAGCATTCTTGGTCGCCAGATTTAGAGATAGAATTAGTAGCGCCTACAGGAGAAACAGTAATGGTTTTTGATCAACACGATAGTGGTGATGGAGGCTTTTATACAATGTTTGGTACGTGTGTTAATGCAAGTAGTTTAAATCCTATTGTGCCAGGATGCGTTGCGCCATATACTGTAGTTGGAGATGGTAGTGGAGTTGGTTGGACAGATACGGGAAATTCAACAACTGTGACAACAAATTGCGGTGTATATGCCGGTGCATGTGAAGCAGGTGATTATTATTTACCAATAACTTATAATTCTACAAATCCTTTTTCGACTTTTGATGGGGCAGATTTAAATGGTCTTTGGACAATAATTATTACAGATAATATTACTTCAGATAATGGTGTTTTAAATAGTTGGGGATTAACTTTTCCAGCATCATGTTATAGTGCTTTAGAATCAGTTACTCCAGATTTAGTTTCAGCAACATGGTCTGGTGGAGGTGCGGTACCTGTAGTAACTCAATCTACAACAAGTACGGTTGTTACAGATCCAGGTCCAGATTTATGTCCAGGTAGTGCAACTTGTGAAGGTACAGAATTAACAAACTCACCAACGGTTGGTCCTTTTATTATTCCTGGACCTTATACGTATACGTTAACAGTGGTTGACGAGTTTGGTTGTGAATACGAGCAAGATGTTGTAGTTAATGCTTCATGTTCATGTATTATAACATTAGATACTGGAAATAACATACAACCTATTTGTGAAAATACAGCAATAGCAGATATTGAATATACGGTTGGTGGAGATGCAACCGGAGCAACAGTTTCTGGTTTGCCAGCTGGAGTAACAGGTGCCTTTTCTGGAACTACGTTTACTATATCTGGTACACCTAACCTTGGAGTGTCTGGTGTTTTTAATTATACAGTTACAACAGTTGGTTGTACACCTAATTTGACTGAAACTGGTACAATTACAATTAATGCATTCCCAACAGCTGATGCAGGAACGGACGGAACGATTACTTGTACAACAACAAGTATTCAAGTAGGAGCCGCGAGTGTTGGAGGCTTTACATATTCATGGTCACCAGCAACAGGATTAGATGATGCAACGATTTCAGATCCAACATCAACAGTAGGAGCAACAACGACATATACATTAACAATAACAGAGACAGCAACAGGTTGTACGGATACCGATGATGTAACAGTAACAGTAAATAACACTTTACCAACAGCTGATGCAGGAATAGATGGAACGATTACTTGTACAACTACGAGTATTCAAGTAGGAACAGCAAGTGTTCCAGGTTTTACCTATTCATGGTCACCAGCAACAGGATTAGATGATGCCACGATTTCAAATCCAACATCAACGGTAGGAGCAACGACTACGTATACATTAACAATTACAGAGACAGCAACAGGTTGTGCGGATACCGATGATGTAACAGTAACAGTTAGTGCTGGTTTACCAACAGCTGATGCAGGAACAGATGGAACGATTACTTGTACAACTACGAGCATTCAAGTAGGAGCAGCAACTGTTGCAGGCTTTACCTATTCATGGTCACCAGCAACAGGCTTAGATGATGCCACGATTTCAAATCCAACATCAACAGTAGGAGCAACCACGACTTATACATTAATAATAACAGAGACATCAACAGGTTGTACAGATACAGATGATGTCACGGTAACAGTAAATAACACTTTACCAACAGCTGATGCAGGAACGGATGGAACGATTACTTGTACAACAACGAGTATTCAAGTAGGAGCTGCCTCAGTTGCAGGCTTTACATATTCATGGTCACCAGCAACAGGATTAGATGATGCCACGATTTCAAACCCAACATCAACCGTAGGAGCAACCACGACGTATACATTAACAATTACAGAGACAGCAACAGGTTGTACGGATACAGATGATGTCACGGTAACAGTTACTGCTGGTTTACCAACAGCTGATGCAGGAACAGATGGAACGATAACTTGTACAACAACAAGTATTCAAGTAGGAGCCGCTGCAGTGGGAGGCTTTACCTATTCATGGTCACCAGCAACAGGATTAGATGATGCAACGATTTCCAATCCAACATCAACAGTAGGAGCAACAACGACTTATACGTTGACAATTACAGAAACAGCAACAGGTTGTACAGATACAGATGATGTAATGGTAACAGTAAATAATACTTTACCAACAGCCGATGCAGGAACAGATGGAATGATTACTTGTACAACAACAAGTATTCAAGTAGGAGCTGCTAGTGTAGCAGGCTTTACATATTCATGGTCACCAGCAACAGGATTAGATGATGCAACGATTTCAAATCCAACATCAACCGTAGGAGCAACCACGACGTATACATTAACAATCACTGAGACAACAACAGGTTGTACCGATACAGATGATGTAACAGTATCAGTTGCTGCTGGTTTACCAGTAGCCGATGCAGGAACGGATGGAACGATTACTTGTACAACTACGAGTATTCAAGTAGGAGCAGCAACAGTTGGAGGCTTTACATATTTATGGTCACCAGCAACAGGATTAGATGATGCAACGATTTCAGATCCAACATCAACTGTAGGAGCAACGACTACGTATACACTAACAATAACAGAGACAGCAACAGGTTGTACGGATACCGATGATGTCACGGTAACAGTAAATAACACTTTACCAACAGCTGATGCAGGAACAGATGGAACGATTACTTGTACGACTACGAGTATTCAAGTAGGAGCTGCTACAGTTGGAGGCTTTACCTATTCATGGTCACCAGTAACAGGATTAGATGATGCAACGATTTCAAATCCAACATCAACAGTAGGAGTAACCACGACTTATACATTAACAATAACAGAGACAGCAACAGGTTGTACGGATACGGATGATGTAACAGTAACAGTAAACAACACTTTACCAACAGCTGATGCAGGAACAGATGGAACGATTACTTGTACAACTACGAGTATTCAAGTAGGAACAGCAAGTGTTCCAGGCTTTACCTATTCATGGTCACCAGCAACAGGATTAGATGATGCCGCGATTTCAAATCCAACATCAACAGCAAGTGCAACAACAACTTATACATTAACAATTACAGAGACGGCAACAGGTTGTACAGATACCGATGATGTTACGGTAACAATAAATAACACTTTACCAACAGCTGATGCAGGAACGGATGGAACGATTACTTGTACAACAACGAGTATTCAAGTAGGAACAGCAAGTGTTCCAGGTTTTACATATTCATGGTCACCAGCAACAGGATTAGATGATGCCACGATTTCAAATCCAACATCAACAGTAGGAGCAACTACGACGTATACATTAACAATCACTGAGACAGCAACAGGTTGTTCAGATACAGATGATGTAACAGTAACGATAAATAACACTTTACCAACTGCCCCAACAGCAAATGATGAAACTATTTGTTTTGGAAGCACAACACCTGCATTAACCGTAGGCACTTTAACTGCACCAGCCGATGAATTAAATTGGTACGCAACTTCAACAGGTGGAATTGCATTAGCATTAAATAGTTCAACTTATACACCAACAGACACAGCAGTAGGTGTATATACCTATTATGCAGAAGCAGAAGTAAGTGTTACAGGATGTGTAAGTACACGTACACCAGTAACCTTTACTATTGTTGCACCAAGCGATGCTGGAACAGCAGGTAATATTACCGTATGTGATACTGATACGACTACTATTAATTTATTTAATTTATTAGGAGGATCACCTGAAACAGGTGGATCTTGGCTACAAAGTACAGGAACAGGAGGAACTTTTGTTCCAGGAACAGGGATGTTTACTCCAGGAGTAGGAGCAACAACAAGTACATTTACATATACTGTTTCAGGAGTAACACCATGTCCTAATGTAGATGCTGTAATCACAGTAAATATAAATACATCACCAACAGCAGACTCACCAAGTAATGTAGCTTCTTGTGATAGTTATATTTTACCAGCGTTAAGTACAGGGAATAATTATTATACCGCAACTGGTGGACCAACAGGAATAGGAACTCTAGTAACAACAGGAACAGTAATCACAACGACAACAACTTTATTTGTTTATTCTGAAACAGGAACAACGCCAAATTGCTCAGATGAGAATAGTTTTGTAGTAACAATTAATACTAGTCCAGGATTATCTGGGGTTACTCCATTAGAATATTGTGATCCGGATGCAGATGGATTTGGAGAGTTTGATTTCAGTAGTGTTATTGCTCAAATCTCAGGAGGAAACCCAAATATTTCAGTTGTTTTTTATGAAACACAAGCAAATGCAGATCTTGAGGTTAATCCAATAACTTCAAGTCCATATTTAAATATAGATATTGATAATCAAACGGTATACTATAATGCAACTGATATAACAACAAATTGTTCTTCAGTAGGAACA
>JAWUZD010000002.1:0-98835 GCA_034110465.1 Mesoflavibacter sp. | reverse complement strand
ACGGGCTCGTAGCTCAGCTGGATAGAGCACCTCCCTTCTAAGGAGGCGGTCACAGGTTCGAATCCTGTCGGGCTCACTTTAAGACTTACTGTTTCAGTGGGTCTTTTTTGTTTTTATACGTTTCGTAGTGCTTCACAAAGTTTTTATCTCGTTATTTAATTTAACTCACACACAATTATTTAATCAATTTACATCTTTTTAGATGTACAAAAAGGCACACTATTTTCTTTCGAGGTGCACCCTAATTTAAAAACTAAAATATTATGAACAATTATAAAATATCTTTTTTATTCATAGTACAGAAAAAATCTAAAGTGTCTGTTGAATAATCATCTAAGGAATAATCTTCTAATGTAATACTATTAACTAATGCATTGTTCTTTTTAAAAAGTCTAGCTCTATTGAATCTATTAACTATTTCATAGGGTAGTTTAAGTAGGAATGCAGGTATTATATGTTGTATTTTAAATACATCTAATTGTAAAAGACGCTCTACAGATCGTTTGTTTTTTGAGTAATAAGAATCTGTTTTTTTATTTCCTTTTATGCCTTTGATGCAATAATTGATAAATTTTTGCTCAATTAAACTCTTTATTTCGGAATAATTATATTCTTTATAGTGCCAAGGATTTCTAGCTATTGATTTTTTTGAATTAGGAGTAGTTATATATGCAGTTCCATTAGGCTTTAAAACGCGATGGATTTCATTAATAAACAATGTTGCATCTTTTATGTGTTCTATAACTTGAAACGATACTACAACATCAAAACTATTGTCTTTTAAGTTCTTTAAGGGTGGGATTCTTTGATTTATTATTGTTACCTTTTTGTACCTCTTTTTAATTTTATTTAATGTGTATTTTGATTTATCTATAACAGTTAAAGATTTTGTGTTCTTTATTATAATATCTAATCCATAGCCTTCACCACAGCCTATTTCTAAAACATCCCCGTGAGTTTTTTTAGAGATTAAATGGTATGCCTTTAGTGTCCTTTTATATAATGCATTATCCGATCTAATGCTTGAAGAGGTTACTTCTGTTGAAAATGAAAACATGAGTTATAAATAGGTTAGTAAGGCCAGTTTGTTTTCTTCCAGTTTACAAACCCTACTTCTAAAGCTTCAAAACGTTGTTCATAATTTTTTAAAGTTGTTTTGTTTCCAGGAAATTGTTCTAGCATTTGTATATACATATTTTTCAATTTTTCAGCATGTTTTATATTTATCATAGGTTGTGGAGGATTAAAGGAAGTAATCCAAGTAAGTTCTTCCAAAAAATTCTCCATAACCATAGTACATATTTCAGTTCCTTTTTCTGGTAATCCTGCTCTAAAATATAATTTTCCTAATGCAAATGCATATTGTTTGTATGGTATCGTTTTATTTGGGAAAATAGTAAAAGATTTATCTAATACTGCTATCGCTTCTTTTGTTTTTCCTTCTTCTATCAATGCTTGAGCTAGAAAATAATAATTTGGTCTAATTATGTCTTGAACATAAGTTCTGTTCTCACTATTTATGTATTTTTTTTCATGATTTAAGCCTTTAAAATGTAATTTATCCATAACATATGGATACATCATAGTTGTGTTTACAATTTTTGGGTTGTCTAATGATTTTTTTCTTTTTAGTGGTGCTAATTGTTCCACCATTCCATTTTTAACAAAATAGTTTTGTAGTCCGATGTAATGATTTTTTTTACCATTATCGGCAAAACAAATCGGTCTATTATGAATGTTTTTTGTTATAATGTTTAATAAAACAATATCTTTTAATTCATAGAAATTTTTAGCAAAATGCCATTTTATTTCAGGAGTATATATCGCATTTAATTCTTTCAAATTCAATCCGTGTTTTCTAATTTTTAAGGTATCTATTGGAATTGAAAATGTTGTTGTTGGCATGTAGTGTTTTAATTTTCCGTTCCAATTTATTAGAGTGGTACTGTCGTTTAAAAAATTAAATAAGTTAGTTAAAACTGCTGCATTATTTGTTTCTCGCTGAAGTGGTATTAATCGATCAACACCATCTATATATAAATGGCTATCTAAATTAAACTCTAAAGGGTTAGAAGTATTTATTTCCTTTTTAAGATTCTGTATATTTACATCTAAATTTAATTGATCATAATTTAAAACTCTAACATCTGTTCTGTATTTTTCTACTTCTTGTAAATACCATAATGGAAATGTCATATTATCCCCATTAGTAATAAGTATTGCTTGTTTTGGGCAAGCATCTAAGTAGGCTTTTCCAAAATCATAAGAAAAAGAATCATGACTTCGTTGATGATCATTCCAGCCTTTTGCTAGCATTTGTAGAGGAGCACCGATTAATACTAAAATTGAAACAACTATTAATCTGATTTTACTTGTAAATATTGATTTTAATGAGTTGTAAATTAGCAAAATTGATAGACCAACCCAAAGAGAGAAAATGATAAACGATCCTATAAAAATGTAATCACGTTCTCTTACTAAAATACTATGCGGTACTGGATTAATGTATATAGTTATACCAATTCCAAAAGCTAAAAAGATAAAAATTGTTGTTAAAAAATAGTGCTTATGCCTTATTAATGATAACAAACCTATAAAACCTAATATAAAAGGTATAAAGTAATAAGTATTTCTACTTTTATCATTAATAAAACGCATAGGTGTATTAGAAATATCTCCAACTCTTAATTTATCAATACTATTTATTCCGCTAACCCAGTTACCATCTTTAATATATCCTATGCCGTGATTACTGTTCTGTTTACCGATAAAGTTCCAATATAAGTATCGTAGATATAACCATGAAACTTGATAATCTATAAAGAAATTAAAATTTTCCTGATTAGTTGGTCTGTAAATAGTTTTGGTTTCACCATTAACACTATAATTAACAGAATCACCTTTTATTGTTGTCCATAATTTGTATTTATGTTCATTTTTTTTATTAAAAAGTCTTGGGAAGTACATAGAAAATTCATCAGAATAGTTGGTTTTACTATATTTACCATTATCAACAGTAATATATTTTTGCCTATTAGAATCATAAGTTAAAACGGGTTCCCCATCTATAAAAGGTGAATTTTTGTCTAGAGGCGCATTGTAAGTATAGCCTTTTAATAATGGAATATTATTAATACCAAATTGTTCTCCTTTTATGTATTTCAACATTCTATTACTTGTACTTACTCCATTCGCAATTTGTGTATTTGCATTCACTCTTTGCATTGGCATTATATATGAACTAATTCCAATAAAAAAAAACAGAATAGATAGAGTAATATGGTGTAATTTTGACTTTTGTTTTTTATAAGTAATCCATTGGGTAATTAAAAAAAAGAATATTAATAAAAATAGAATGATTATAGTTCCTATATTTACTGAAGTTTTAAATGTATTAACAAGCCAAATATCTAAATTATTAGCTAATTTTATAACACCTTGAATAGCAAACATGTAAATACTTAAAAATAAGACACATCCAATGATTAAGGATAGGATTGTGTTTTTTATCGTTAAACCATATTTTTTATGAGTGTATAAAAGAGTAATAGGAATTATTATGGAAATTATTATTAAATGAACACCTGTTACAATTCCCAATAAGAATGAAAACAATAGAATAAGTTTTGTTTCTTCTTCTTTATTTGATGCACCTTCCCATTTAAGCATTACAAATATAATTATTGTCATTAATGCAAATGAAAGAGTGTAGACTTCTGTTTCTGTAGAAGCAGTCCAAAAACTATTTGAAAACGCTAAAGTTAAAGCGCTAGTGACACCTGTAAAGTAGGGTAGGAGTTTAGTTTCGAACTCAGATTTATTGTTCTGAATTTTTGTAGTAATAAAATAAACTATTTTAAAAAGGAATGTAACCGTTAATGCACCAAAAAAACTAGATATTAAGTTAGAAACAAAAGCAATATTAGTAACCGAAAAAAACTGCATGATAACACTACATAGCATTGTGTAAAAAGGAGATCCTGGTGGATGAGTTGCTTGTAAATTAAAACTGCTTGAAACAAATTCTGCACTATCCCAAAATGTAATAGTACGTGGAGATGAAATAGCGTAAACAATAAAAATAAGTATAAAAATAATTAGACTTATAATATTTCTGCTCTTAATTTGTTTAAAAATCATACGTTAGTTAAAAAAAAATTTAGAGAATTCGATGGCATTTTCCGCAACCTTTTTACCTGTTCTTCTACCTTCAATATCGTCTACAGGTGGATGAATACCTCCCCAAACTCTAGATAAACAAGTTTCTATAGCTGCATCATAAAAAGTTGCCCATTGAAGAGTTACTGTTTCAGAAGGTCCATTTTCAAAACCTAAAAATTCATTTTTTTCAGCAGTATACGTTTCTAAACCATCAGGGAAATAAGGCGAACCGGAAATGTAGGTTAACAATTTTGCACTTGCTATAGAGAATGTTGAATGTCCAGATGTATAGCCCGCAAATGGAGGAGTAGTAAAAGTATAACGTTGGTATGGCCACCAATTTTCAGCAAGAATCCAACCAACACCTGCTGTATCATTATATGGATTATTAATCGCATCAGGGCCTCTCCAATTGTATATTTTTACTTTATTTAAATGTTCCTTATTATTTCCTACTAAAGAATCTTTACTTGTTACTAATTCAACTAGTCCTTTTTCAAGTTTTAAACCTGAACTATTATAACTAGGCCTATTCACATCAGAAGATTGTCCTAAGCTAGCTAAATACCTGATGGCAGAAATAGGTCTTACATAATCATAATAACCTTTAGCACTCCAACAAGCTATTGCTGCATCATGCATAGTGCCACATAGTAAAAAATAACTTTTTATATCCCAATCTAATTGAGATAAAACCTTTCCTTTTCCATTCCATTTTCTTTTAAAATCTTTATGGTAGGATACTTTATTTAAAAATTTTAACCAATGGCCTGGAGGGGAATATGTATTTGGTCCATCAACCCAAAATTCAGCAATAACTCTACAGTAATCTCCTTGCTTAACTAGGTTTTTGGGATATTTTTTTTTTGTTATTGGATTTTGAACTTGTTTTTCTTTTTTATTATTCTCTATATTGGTATAATAGGTTTGGTATGCACTAAGACCTGTAGGTAAATGGTCATCTAAGTTTGTTATTCCTTTTGGTGAAGTATCCCATGTTGTTGAATTGTAACTATCTAATTTGCTAGAATATCTCTGTACTAAAGAAAACCCCCAACGGTAAGCTTCGGTTTGTTGGTCGTTTCCAGTATTTATATATGGTGGATGTCCAGGGTTAAAGTGAACCATTCCTCGCTTTGATTCGGTTTTTAAAGCAAAAGATTGTACTTCTCCCCAAAAAGGGGTTAAAAAGTCAACATTTCCTTCAACAAGTAATAAATTCCAATCCTTTAAACTTTTATCATAACCTTTCTTCCTGATATAATTATTAACATATATGGGTTGCCAATTATTTGGGGATATAAGTCCAGTAATGTCCGATGTTTCAGGTAGTAATTTTTTGTTTCTAGGACGATAATTTTCAGGTTCATGCCTGTCTTCTTCTTTAGAACCATCATTTTTTCCAAACAATAAAATTTGTTGCGCAATATAGTTTCCTAAAGCTTCGGGTTTACCTGCTTCATAATTAGTTTTTTGATCACTAATTTTAAAGTTATACTTATCGAAAGTGGATAATAAAACATCTATTGTTCTTCCTTTACTACCATATTCATCATATCGAGCTTTTAAAATTCTAAAAGCAGCATAGCTAATTGCTATAGATCTTAAGCTATCAATATTTTTTGAAACTTTTTTAAAATTGGAGTTAAAAGAAATAACATTCCCATTTTTTTCTTTTCCTAAAAAATAGGTAGTTTGCTTTGGGTCATATGCAGCCCAAGCATCATACATAGCTGCAGAAACATGAAACAAGTTTCTCGCCTGTATAGTAGGACCTTGCCCATCTTCTTTCACCATATCCAACATTGTATCCATCCATACTCTTGCTATAGAGTTGCTTTCTTGACTAATTATTGTTAGCGGAGCTAGATAAACAAGAATGTAGAATAGTTGTTTCATTTTTTTTAAGCTAAAGTATTAATAATAAAAGATTTTTTTACATTATATAACGGATATGTCCTTTGTTTTTTAATTCAATAAAGAAATAATATGGGTTGATTACAAAATAATTAAAACTAATAATAATAAATTAATTAGGTACTATGTTGATAATCAAGATGAAGTGTTATTATAATGTCTGGGTTAAGTGTTAACTAGTTTATTATTCTTTTTGGATATTTTATTAATAGCTAGTTTTGATGACACATCAATAGTATTAAATAGAATCTCTGTATACGTGTTGATAACATACTTAATCCATTGTAAGCAGGCATGAACAATTATTTTATTACTTTTGATTACGAAATAAAATTTTAAAACTAGACATCCTTTTTCTAAGACATGAACAAACTATATCAAAAGAAACATTTTTATCTCCTATGCTCTTTAATAGTTACTATAATGTTTTTAAGTCAAAATTTGTTTAATGATTTTTTAAACTGGGATGACACAGTATATATATTAAATAATGATTTAATAAAAGATTTTTCATTTAGAGGAATCAAAAACATATTTACTACTTCAGAAGTTGTTAGTACATACGTGCCTTTAACTTTAATTTCATGGGCTATAGATTATACTATAGATGGTTTGAACCCTGCAGTTTTTCATTTTTTTAATTTGTTGTTACATTTGTTTGTAGTGAGTTTGGTGTTTTATTTGACCAAAATATTAAGTAAGAATGTTATAGTTGCTTTTATTACAGCATTACTTTTTGGAGCCCATCCTATGCATGTTGAAGTTGTAGGTTGGATATCTGCACGTAAAGACTTATTGTATACGTTGTTTTTTATTGGATCTTTAATTACTTATTATTTTTATTCTAATAAAGCAACAAAATACCCAAAGTATTACTACTATATTGGTTGTTTATTATGTTTCATCTTATCATTATTATCAAAAGGAACAGCAGTAATACTTCCATTAGTTTTATTTTTAATTGATTATTTAAAAATAAGAAAGCTTAATCTGAAGCTAATTGTGGAGAAAGTCCCGTTTTTACTATTAAGTGTTGTTTTTGTAGTGTTTTCTATAAGAATGCAAGCAAAAGGTGGTGCTATAGAGGCTAGAGGATTTACGACTTTATTAGATTCATTATCTGTAGGGTTTTATGGCTATTTAACTTACTTAATTAAAGCAATTATCCCATTTAACTTAAGCGCATATCACCCATATGTGAATAAATTAGGAGATTCAAATCCTTGGTTTTATTATACATCTGCTATACCTGTTCTTACTTTGTTTGTATGGTTGATGACTAAATTAAAGAAAAATAGAATTTTAGTATTTGGCTTTGGATTCTTCTTCATTACTTTAATTCCTGTAATCCAGGTTTTACCATTTGGGACAGCAGTTACCGCAGACAGGTATACGTATTTACCGTATTTTGGATTATTTTATATTGCTAGTACAAGTATAGTTAGGCTGTATAAATATTCAAATATGTTTAAGACGATAGTGCCGGTGTGTTTTTCAATTTTCATTATAATATTAGGTTTAATTTCTTTTCAATATTCTAAAACGTTTAAAAATGGAGAAACCTTATGGTCTAATGTGATAGAGCATTACCCAAATAATTTTTTAGCCTATATGAATAGGTCTGAATATAGAATTTCTCAAAAACAATATGAGATGGCAATTCAAGATTCAGATATAGCCATTAAAATTAATCCAGAATCTCCAGGTCTTTACTATAATAGGTCGTTTGCTTATAGTCTATTAAACAATAAAATGAAATCATTAGAGAATTTAAATTTGGCAATTGAAAAAGACAAATCATATATGGTTGCTTATTTAAATAGAGGTTTATTATACGGAGAGTATAATTTGGAAGATAAAGCAATAAATGATTTTAATAAAGTTATTCAATTAACTCCAAATAAATATTATGGTTATTTTAATAGAGCAACATGTTATTATAAAAAAGGAGAGTTTGCTAAAGCTTTATTGGATTTAGATAATATTATTAAGTTAAATCAGTTTTTAGACGAAACATATTACTTAAAAGGAAAGGTATATCTTTTAATGAAAGATATTGATAACGCATTCAAATATTTTTCTAAAACGATAGAGGTTAATGTGTCTTTTGCAAGAGCTTATACACAAAGAGGGCATTTGTGGCTTGGAAAAAACAATTTTAAGTATGCAATTATGGATTACGAAAAAGCGATTTTATTAGATAAAAAACAAGTTAATGCTTTTATAAACCTTGGGATAATATTTATGAATAGGAAAGAATATAAAAAAGCAGCATATAATTTTGATTACGCCATATATATAGACCCTAATAACTTCTTAATTCATTACAATAAGGGTTTACTTTTTCAAACAATTAAAGAATATACTAAAGCCGTTAATGCTTTTGATAAAGCAATAAAATTAAATCCTTCCTTTATATTAGCAAAAGAAGCTAAAATTAAAAATTTTAGTTTAATTAATAAATTATAATTTCTTATTTTATTGTAAATGAATTGTTTAGGTAGAAATTAAGGTCAACTATTTACCTTTAATTAATCTAAATTAATATTTTTTTTTATATATTTGTTTTGAATTATAAAACAAACCACCAATGTTTAAAAATAAATTTAATTTAACTATTGCTTTTGCATTCTTATTTACGGTAAGTTATGCGCAAACAGCAAATTATGCAGCCGGAAATCCTGCTACTCCAAATAATGCAGTGTATACTACTCCTGTTCCAGTTACAGTTCTAGGTGCACCTGGCTCAAGTAATACAACTGGAGATAATAATACAGCAGTAGGTGCAGGAGCATCAAGTTCATTAAGTTCAGGTAGCAATAATGTTGCTGTGGGTACAGCAGCTGGAACACTACAAACAAATCAATCTGATAACACATATATTGGTGCATTTGCAGGTGATCAATCAACTACTGGTACAGACAACGTGGTTATTGGTACATATGCAGCAAGAACTTTAAACGGTTCAGATAATACTGTTATTGGTGTCGAAGCTGGTATGGTAATGACTACTGGAGCGCATGATAATACAATAATTGGTGAAGAGGCTGGACAAGCTTTAATTGATGGTGATGATAATGTTTTTATAGGTGAAGATGCAGGTTATAATAATACAACAGCTAGTGATAATACTTTTGTAGGTAATACAGCTGGTAGATCTAATACAACAGGATACGGAAATGCATTTTTTGGAGATGAAGCTGGTTATGATAACACAACAGGAAGGTGGAATACAGCTGTAGGAGATTCTGCTGGGATAGATGGTGATATTGGAATAATGAATACTTATATTGGGCATGGAGCAGGTTGTGCTACAGAGGCTGCGAGTCATAACACATTTGTTGGTGCTTATGCCGGCGGAGATAATAACAGAACAAACGTTGATAGTAATACAAATGCAATGCGTAACACATACCTAGGTACATCTGCTGGATTTACGAATAGAGAAGGAAGTGACAATGTTGGAATTGGATCTGGTGCAGATTTTTCAGGAAACAATAGGTCGAGATGTATTTTTATCGGAGGAACAGGAACAAATACACATGGTCAATGGAGTGGAGATGGGTTTGGAATGGTTGCTGCAAATGATGCTACTTCAATTGGATACCAAGCACAGACTACTGCGTCTTACGGAATTGGAATTGGCCACTCTATGGATCAACACGGTGTTGAATCAATTAGTATGGGATATTTAACAAACACAGAAGCAGCTGGTGATTATTCTGTACTAATGGGATCTAAAGGATATTTGGACAAGGCTTATTCTGTAGGATTGGGTTACGCAGCCAATGTTTCAGGGACCAATTCAATTGCTTTAGGTGCAAATACAAGTGTTACTAGTGACAATTCAATTGCTATAGGTCAAGCTGTAACTGTTAGTCAAGCTAATACTATGGCTTTAGGTGGAGATCAAACAGCTAATCGTTTAAGTGTAGGTATTGGTACTCAAGCAGCAAATACAAATGCATCTTTAGATTTAGCAGATGTAGATAAAGGTTTTTTAGTAAATAGAGTTACAACTGCTCAGAGAACAGCAATGATAAGCACTCCAGCATCAGGAGTACCACTAACCACCTCAGACGCAGGTTTAATGGTGTATGATACCGATGAAAATCTATTATACATTTGGAATGGATCAGGTTGGGGAGAAGTTGGTTCTAATGCTGGTTCTGGTGTAAGTGCAGTTCCAGAGTTATTAAATTACCAGAGTGCTGTACGCAATGCATCTGGAGATGTTTTAGCAAATCAAGAAGTAAGCTTTAGAATAAATGTTATAGAGGTTGCACTTAGTTCAACTGTCTATTCTGAAACTCATACTGTAACAACATCTTCTCAAGGTTTAGTTGATTTTCAAATAGGAGGAGGAACTATTGTTTCTGGTTTGTTTTCTGACATAGATTGGTCTAATAATAATTCATTACAAATAGAGTTAGATGTTACAGGAGGAACTAACTATACTATAATGGGATCAACACCATTTGTTAGTGTGCCATATGCTTTAAGAGCAAAGTATGCAGAGAACTTAACATCTTCTTCACATGCAAAAATGAGTGATTCAGATAAAGAAGATAGAATAAAAACTTTAGAGAACGAAGTACAAGAATTAAAGAAGTTGGTAAACAAATTAATTAGTAAAAAATAAAGAATTGATTATGAAAAATATATTTTCAATTGTATTTTTATTAGTAACAATTTGTGGCTATTCTCAAAGTCTAGAACGTCAAGTTATTGGGTCTGCTGGCTCTACATTAACAAATGCATCCGCTAGCTTAGATTTTACGATTGGTGATTTAGCCGTTTCAACTATTACAGATGGAACTATATCGCTATCACAAGGTTTTCATCAAGGAAGCAAACTATCAATTATTTTAGACCCTATAGTCTTTTTACAAGGAGCAGCATTAAATCCTGCAACAGGAGAAATAACACTTATGCGAGATGATTTACGTAGTAATAACTATATTCCTACAACGTCACCTTATGGAGACGGACTTATCTGTAATGTAAATGTTTTAAATGTAACAGGAGACAATGCTATAGTTGATTGGGTTTGGATAGAGTTACGAGATGAAACAGATAATACTATTGTAGAAGCTTCGCGATCTGCTTTGTTACAACGCGATGGTAATATTGTTGCAGTAGATGGAACTTCTTATGTTGAATTTGAATTAGCTTCTGGTAATTATTATATATCAATACACCATAGAAATCATTTAGGAATCATTTCAAATGGTACCATTACACTAGCTAAAACGGTAACTACTGTAGACTTTACTGATGCTAACAATCAAATTACCTATGGTACAAATGCACAAACTACTTTGGGGATGCCTTCGAGTAAAGTTGCTATGTGGTCCGGAGATGTTAATGATGATGGACGTTTAAATTATATTGGTGCAAATTCCGAAATACCATTTATAAGTAGTCAAGTATTTAACGATCCAGATAATTCTTTATTTGGAGGTCCGCCAATTGCTACATATGGTTCTTTAGGATATTTTAATACAGATGTTGATATGAATGGTGAAACAACTTATATAGGTGGAAATTCAGAAATAACATTTATAAGTAATAATATTTTTAATAACCCATCCAATTCTTTATTTGGAGGACCGCCTACAGCAACGTTTGAGTTTTTAGAGCAGATACCAATAAACTAATATTTGGATAATTTTAAACTATATTATTTTCTGATTTTATCGAAATAAAAAAAAGACTTACTGTTTCAGTGGGTCTTTTTTGTTTTTATACGTTTCGTAGTGCTTCACAGAGTTTTTGTCTCTTTTTAAAATTTCACTTACACACAATTATTGAATTAAATGATGCCTTTTTGGTACACATTTAGGTACACCATTTTCTCGTGAGGTACACCATAAATTTAAAACTAAAACATTATGAATAATTATAAAATATCAATTTTGTTTTTACTGAATAAAGTAAGAACAAATAAAAGAGGGTTATGCCCTATAAGATGTAGGATAACCTACCAAAAGAAACGTAAAATCTTCTCTATAGGTCTATTTATAAAGCCTGACAACTGGGATAATGGTTTGCAACTAGCTAAACCACCAAATCCAGAGAATAACATCATAAACACACAGATAAGCCTTATTAGTCAAAAGATTAATGAGGCTTTTTTAATGCTACAAGTTTTACCTAATAGTTTTGATGTAGATGATGTCTACAGAAAGTTTAAAGGAGAAGATGTAAAAACAGAAATAACAATTTTAGGAGCTTATGATTTACATAATGAAAAGACAAAGAAACTAATAGGTAAGGATTTTAATGAATTGTCTTGGAGTAGATATGTTGAAAGCAGGAGGAAAGTAGCTTTATTTATATCTAAATTCTACAGAAAAAAGGATGTTAAGCTCAATCAGTTAGATATAAAATTCATTAAAGATTTAGAATATTTCTTTAAAACTGATTTAAATTTAAGACAAGCAACAGTGTATAGGAGTATTCAGCGTGTAAAGAAAATCATTCAGTTTGCTATAGATGAAAACTACTTAGAAAGAAATCCTTTTACTCAGTTTAAAAATAAGAAATATAGGTCTCAAACAACCTACTTAACAGTTGAAGAACTAAAGCTAATTGAAAATCATTCCTTTAATCAAAAGCGATTAGAGCAGGTTAAAGATATGTTTGTGTTTTGCTGTTATACAGGTTTAGCGTATCAAGAAATGGCTAACCTAAAAAAAGAGCATCTTGTTATTAATTTTGATGGTAATGAGTGGATTAAAATTGTAAGACAGAAAACTCAAAAAGTTGTTTCTATTCCTTTGTTAAGTAGGGCTAAGCAGATTCTACTTAAATATGAAGATAAGTTTGAGGATATGCTATTACCAGTTATATCTAATCAATAATTCAATTCCTATTTAAAGGAGATTTCAGAGCTTTTAAGCATAGATAAAAAGTTAACGCATCACATTGCTAGAAAAACCTTTGCAACAACAGTATTACTTTATAATAACGTTCCTATGGAGGTTGTTTCAGAATTATTAGGACATTCTAATATGAATATTACTCAAGAGCATTATGGAAAGGTTGTACAGAAGAATATAAGTGAAGAAATTAAAAAATTAAGTAAAAGATTAAATTTTTAGGTGTTTTGTGTTAATAATTTTATTAATTGTATAAGTTTTCATTTTAACAATATAATATAACTAATGCTAAAATTTTTAATATTTCTTTTTTTACCACTTTTAACTTTTGCACAAATACCTTTAAATTATTATTCTTCTGCTTTAGGTAATGCTGGTGATAATTTGAAATTTGAATTAAATCAAATAATAGATAATCATATTGAATATCCATATACAAGTACAAATACAGATGTTTGGGATATTTTAAAAGAAACAGATAAAGACCCAAATAATTCAAGTAACGTTATTCTTGTTTATTCAGGAGTATCTGTCAATGCCGCTCAAGAATATAATAGTGGAAATGGGTGGACTAGAGAGCATGTTTGGGCTAAATCTAGAGGTGATTTTGGAACTACTACAGGACCAGGTACAGATGTTCACGCATTAAGACCTTTAGACAATGCAACAAACAGCACTCGTAGTAATCGTAGTTTTAATAACTGTACAACTTGTGTTGGTGTTACTGATAGTTGGAGTAATTTAACAGGTTCACAAACAGATACAAATGATTGGTCTTTTGAGCCACGAGATGAAGTAAAAGGAGATGTAGCTAGAATGATATTCTATATGGCAGTTAGGTATGAAGGATTAGATGGTTATGTAGATTTGGAGCCAACAGAACAAATGCTACCTCAAAGCAGTATAGACCCAACTCACGGTGTATGGGCTACTTTAATGGATTGGCATAGAGCTGACCCTGTTGATTTGTGGGAAGAAAATAGAAATAATATAATTTATTATGATTTCCAAGATAACAGAAACCCTTTTATAGATCATCCAGAATTAGCAGAACATTTATAGGGTTCTAAAACTGGGGTCAATTGGCCAGAAGAAACATTAGATGTTGTAACTATTGATGAAGACTTAATTCATTTATATCCAAATCCAGCTTCTGGTTTTATAAATATAAGAGGATTAACAGAAAATGCACTAATTGAAGTATATGATTTTGTAGGAAGAAAAATAGTTTCTCAAAAACTAAACTATCATCAAAAAACAATTGATATTTCTCAACTAAAAGGTTCCTATCTGTTTAAAATAACAATTCAAAAGAAGTCGATAGTAAAGAGAATTTTAGTGAACTAAACTTAAAAGTTATTCATCTAATGAAATTAATTAGATAATAAAATCTACACAAATGAATAAAAAGTGAACTTTTTATTAAAATATAGTTTTGGATATTACAATTAGATTTAACCCTATTCATCTATAGATAATAACCTTTTAACTATAGGCAATGGTATTCTATCGATTTTAAATGAAATTTGTTTACTTATTTGTTAGTTTAGAAATATGAAATATCTCATAATCCTTTTTTTTTTTTTTCATTTAATATTTTTTCTTTTTCCCAGGTTGGAATTGGTACCGTTAATCCAACTTCGAAATTAGAAATTTCAACTACTGATAATGGTATTCCTGCATTAGAATTAAATCCTCAATCATCTCCTGTAGGTTCTGCTGTTGGTCAAATAGCTGTTATTGATGATATGCTTTATATGTATGATGATATCAGATCTAAATGGCTAACAGTTTCAAATACTTCTTTTCAATTTGGTAGAGCCGGTGATGTAGATAATACTAATTTACGTTTTGGTGGCACTGTAGCAAATAATAATAGTGGTCCATTAATGCCATTAAATGGTACAATTATTGGCTTTTCAGTAAATACATCAGGAGGTTTGTCTAACAAAGATTTTCAAATTAGAATCAGAAACGGTTCTGTTAATCAATCAGTAATAGATTTTAATTTAACTAATAATAAATACAATTCTTTTATAATTAACCAAGATTTTAATAAAGATGATTATCTTGTCGTGCATGTTCAGAATCAAGGATCTTCAGTCTCTAATCCTGTTGTTGTAATATGGGTAAAGTGGCGCAAGTAAATTTTGTTGATATGACTAAACTCTTATTTAATAAAATTATATTTTATGATCTATTTGAGAAGTTATTGTATCACGAGAAGACTTACTTAACTATTGGCCTTTCTTTTGTTTTATATATGTTTGTAATATTTAAAAATTAAACTCTTTCACAGATTAAAATAATCTTATTATGATACAAATCTGTTGTAAAAAACAGATATATATTCCCGCCATCTTTTAATTTTAGTTTTTTACGAATTACTTCAGCTTTTTCAGGGAAATTTCTAGCAGTAATATTGGCTTTAGGGTCTTTAAAATATTTTTTGAAAGCTTTTTTGTTATAAGGTAATTGCTTTACAATTTTAAACGATCTTCCTGGGAAATCGATTAAGGCTTTACTTGTGTATAAGTGAGAATGTTTATGAAGTTTATCAACACCTAACGTTGTTGCCAATATATTAAATGCACCAGCTTTTAAAATAGCTGAATTTGGCTCGTATAAGTGTGTTAGTGGTATATTGTAATCAGCTTCTGTAGTAGATTCTTCTGCTAGATTGAAATTAAAGGTAATCTCAGTTTCATTTTTAAGATTTACGGTTTTTATATCAATTTCACCTGTATAATCTTTTTTTAAAACCCAAAGCAATTCTTTGACTTCGTTGTTTAAAGCAACTATATGTATTGTTTTTACGTTGTTTAATTCGTTTATTCCAGAGCTAATATCTAATAATGGCGATGATTTTATTAATAGGTTATTCGACTTTTCAAATAAATCATTTAAATGTTGTGGAACATTTGGCAAGCAATCATTTAATAAAAAGACTTTTCCTTTAATATCACTTCGTCTAGATGGATCTATATAAATCCAATCAAAGCTATTTTTAGAGGTTTTAAGCACTTCAATTCCATCATTAGCAACACAAGTAATGTTTTTAGTGTTTAAATGATTATAATTATGTTTTACAATGTCTGAAAGTATGGGATTAATTTCACAATGTGTAACCGATTGAAATGTTTTAGAAAACGAAAAACAATCCACACCAAATCCGCCAGTAAGGTCAATTATAGTTTTGCCTTTAATTAAATTGGCTTTGTAATTTGCAGTAGTTTCAGAAGAGGTTTGTTCTATATTTAACTTGTTTGGATAGTAAATATTTTCAGTATTAAACCAACTTTTAAGCTTTGTTTTACAGCGTTTTTTAGCTTCAATTTGTTCAATAACGGATTGAGTATCTATCTCTAAAAAAGGAACGCCTTTTAAAATTAATTTAGAAATGTCCGAATTTAAATTTTTTGATATAAATTCCTGAACCTTAATATTTAATAATTCTTCATTAAAACTAATCATCTAAGCTTTTTGTTAGTTTTTTTACTACTTTATTGTCAGATAAAAACTCTTTTAAAATCACTTTTAAAGCTGTGTAAGCAGGAATTGCAACTATTAATCCTACAATACCAAAAAGAATACCAGCAATAACAATAATTAAGAAAATCTCTAATGGATGAGATTTTACGCTTTTAGAAAATATAATAGGCTGACTAAAGAAATTATCTACCAATTGTGCTATTATAAAACCAATCATAACATACATTGTTTTTGGTAAAATAACGTCGCTAAAACTTTCACCAAGATTACTAGTCATAGTTAAAATAACCATTAAAAAAGCACTTACTAAAGGACCAACATATGGGATTAAATTTAGTAAAGCACATAAAAAGGCAATAACAACCGCATTGTCTATTCCAAATAATAGCAAGGTTATGGTATAAATAACAAACAATATTAAAATCTGAAAAATTAACCCAACAAAATATCTAGATAACAAGTCTTTTATAGTGGTAAACGAGCGCTTAGAACGACTTTCAGTTCCTTTTGGTATAAATGTCATAATGCCATCTTCAAATAGCTTGCTGTCTTTTAAAAAGAAGAACGAAATAAATAGTACCGAAAATAATCCAATACTAAAATTCCCTAATCCACTAATAAAACCATTTAAAAGATTTGGTATTACAGAGTAATCAATCTTTCCTAAAAGATTTGAGTTTTTTAAAGATTGCTCAACATCTTTAGTCTGTATATCAAAATGCGTTAAAGCTTCTTTATATAAATCTTCTAAATTCACTTTTAACCCTTCAATGTCTAGCAAAGATAAATTCTGTCCTTGCTCCACAATTAAAGGTATAAACAACATCACTAAACCCACAAAAAGGCTTATTAATACAGACATAGAAACTACAACTGCTAATGTGTTATTAAATTTTAGTTTGCGTCTTAAAAGGAGTACAATTGGTCTTCCAATTAAAGAAACCACTCCTGCAATTAATATGTAAACTATTACAGATTGTATTTTGTATAAGAAAAAAAGCGCTAAAAAAATACCGCCAATTATGGCGAGAGCTCTTAATATTCCGTAGGTAAGTTGTTTTGAAGTCACTTGTTTTGGTTTATAGCGTAAATCTAATAAATTTTAAACGGAAATTATTGCAATTGCTTTGTAAACTCATATAACGCAATATTAGTAGCTTGTACCACATTCATACTGCTGTTTTGTCCAAACATATTAATATGAAGAATAGCATCGCTTAATTCTAAAATATCTTTGTGAATTCCAAAATTCTCATCGCCAATTATTAAAGCAGTTTTTTGATTTTTTTGAAGCTGATACTCGTGAATTGGCTGACTATTATTGGTTATTTCCAAGCAAACTATATTATAGCCTTCTTTTTTTAGATGAAGAATTTTAGTTTTCAAATCCGAAACCACTTCGTAGTCCACAACTTTTTCTGTAGCACGAGAGGTTTTAGTCATTTTACGACCAATAGGGTTGTTTTCGGTACAAAAAACGAGTTTCTCTACACCAAAAGCATCGCAAACTCTAAATAAACTACCAACATTTGGCGCATTAGTTACATTATCGCAAACTACAGTTATTGGAAATATTTTTTGTTTGAATTGAGTGGTGTAGTGGTTGAGTTGCATGCTAATATTTAAAATTTTTAAATAATATTATAAAAAAGAACAAATTGCACAATAAAATTTGAAATTTAGGAAGAAACTTTAAAATAGTTAGTTGTATTTCTTCATCAATTTTTATTTGAGATCTTTTTTTATCTGAAATTATATACATAAAAAAAGTGAATTACTATAGTGCATACAGGAAAAAAAATTAGACCTAATAAATATTCCATTGTGTCAATCTTTACGTAAATAATAATTATGCATACAGAAAATGTAATAATATTTGATATTATACTTTCTTTTGAATATTTATATAGTAAATTATAATTTACAAGAGTCAAATTAATTAAAAACGAAAATAAAATTAGAAGTAATGACATTTATTTATTTTTAGACATTTCTAATTCCAAAAAACATATTTTACAATATTTGCGCCCATTTGTAAGGATTTAAGTCTAACTTCTTCTGGGTCGTTATGTACTTCTGGGTCTTCCCAGCCATCGCCAAGATCGGATTCTACGGTAAGTAACACCACCAATCTACCTTTATGAAATAAACCAAATGCTTGCGGACGTTTCCCGTCGTGCTCGTGGATTTTAGGTAAACCTTTATTAAACTTAAATGCAGATGTAAATATAGGATGATTTGCAGGTAACTCTACTAAATCTTGATTTGGATAAACATCTTTTAAAGCTTTTGTAACGTATGGTAACATTCCATAATTATCATCTATATGAAGAAAACCACCAGAATTAAGATAGTTACGTAAATTTAAAGCTTCGTCTGTATTAAAAACAACATTTCCGTGACCTGTCATATGCACAAAAGGATACTGAAATAAATCTGTGCTTCCTGCTTCTACAACTGCTGTTTTTTCGTTTAAAGCGGTATTAATTTCAGTATTACAAAATTTCACTAAATTCGGTAAAGCTGTTGGGTTACTATACCAATCTCCGCCGCCATTATATTTTAAAACAGCAATATCTTGTGCGTTACTTATACAAAATAGAAGTAGAGCTAAACTTGTAAATAATTGGTTCATAACTATAAATTAGACTTCGTTTACAAAAGCAACACTATGGCAAGCTACAATAGCTGCAGTTTCTGTACGTAAACGTGTTTCTCCCAAAGTTACAGGAATAAAATTATGTTTTAAAGCTAAATCAATTTCTTTTTGACTAAAATCGCCTTCTGGTCCAATTAGAATTAAATAATCTTTGTTTGGTTGTAATTCTTTTTTAAGCGATTTTTTATCAGTTTCCTCGCAATGCGCTATAAACCTATTAGTGTTTTTAGTTTCCGTTACAAAGTTTTTAAACGAAATAGCATCGTTTAAAACAGGTTTGTATGCACTTAGAGATTGTTTCATTGCTGATTCTAAAATTTTCTCAAACCTTTCTGGTTTAATAATTTTACGTTCGCTATGATCACAAATTATTGGTGTTATTTCTGAAATGCCAATTTCGGTAGCTTTTTCTAAAAACCATTCAAATCTGTCGTTCATTTTTGTAGGAGCAACAGCTAAATGTAATTTGTATTTTGATGATTCTTGTTTTGTAGTATCTAAAATAGAAACAGCACATTTCTTATCGTTAGCACTATTAATTTCACATTTAAAAATATAACCTTTTCCGTTAGTAACATGTAATATACCTTGCTCTTTTTTACGTAAAACTTTAACAATATGCTTACTTTCTTCTTTAGAAAATGTAAACGTATTATTAGTATCTGTAATTTCTGTAGAGTAGAAGAGTTGCATATTTACAATTGTTCTATAACTTTTAATACTTTAACTTCTTTTATACGTCTAATAACGTGTGTTTTTTTAACAATATAAAATTTGTTGTTTTCTATGTCTGAAACCATATAAATGTCGTCTACTTTATGTCCAAGTATTTCATCTAAGTCCGCTAAAGCATTAGGTAAATTGTTTATTTTAACCCAATTAGTATCTCCACCTTTAAACGCATTCTGAGCATTAGAGTATTTCTTTGCCAAATTTGCAAAAGTTTCTAATTGAGAATCGTGTTTATGCAAAACGGTTTTACGAACCATATCTATTTTTTTCATAGAATTCTTTTTTCCATCAAGATAGATATAGCTTAAACGGTAATGCGGATAGTTTGTTTTTCCAACCACTTTAAAGTGTGTTTTTTCAAACTGTGTTCTAGTTGTCGTAGTTGTGCCTTGTCCACCAGTTAATAAATCTTGAGCTAATTTACTTTGGTGGTTTTCTTCATTAAAATGCATTATTTGATAATACTTTTTCTTTTTGCCGTCTACATAAGCTTCTGCTTGTTCTTCGGTTTCAATTCCTTGTAATTCTTTAGATACATTTTGTGAAAATGCTGTTAAAGATAAACCTAAGTATAAAGCGGATAAAAATAATTTCATAAAAAATAATGTTTTTAAAGTTTTAAACGTGATGTTGCCATAATGTTTTGTTTGGCAAAATCGTTTTGTAAATATTTTAAGTAGCCAACAATGGCAATCATTCCTGCATTATCTGTAGTGTATTCAAATTTAGGAACATAAGTAGTCCATCTAAATTTTTGTTCACCCGTTTTTAATGCTTCACGAATACCAGAATTTGCGGAAACTCCGCCGCCAATTGCAATATGTGTAATATTGGTTTGTTTACTAGCTTTCTTTAATTTATCAATTAATATGCCAATAATTGTGTATTGAATAGAAGCACAAATATCGTTTAAGTTTTCTGTAATAAAATTTGGATTATTTTTAACTTCTCTTTGTATAAAGTATAAAACAGCGGTTTTAAAACCAGAGAAACTAAAATTTAAACCATCTACTTTAGGTTTTGTAAATGCATAAGCTTTTGGGTTACCTAATTTGGCACGTTTGTCTATTTCTGGACCTGCTGGATAACCTAAACCTAGTAGTTTTCCACTTTTATCAAAGGCTTCTCCAACAGCATCATCTATGGTTTCACCAATTACAGTCATTTCAAAATAACCATCTACTTTAACAATTTGTGTATGTCCACCAGAAATAGTCATTGCTAAAAATGGAAACTCTGGTTTAGTTTGGGTTTCTTCATTTATAAAATGAGCCAAAATATGCGCCTGCATATGGTTAACAGAAATTAATGGAATATCTAAACCAAAAGCTAAAGATTTAGCAAAAGACGTTCCAACCAATAAAGAACCCATTAATCCAGGACCTTGTGTAAAAGCTACTGCGTGTAATTGTTCTTTAGTAATTCCTGCTTTTTTTAGAGCTTGATCTACCACAGGAACTATATTTAATTGGTGAGCTCTAGAGGCTAATTCTGGTACAACACCACCATAGTCGCTATGTATTTTTTGCGTAGCCACAACATTACTTAAGATAGTATCGTTACATAGTATTGCTGCTGCAGTATCATCGCAAGAACTTTCTATTCCTAAAATATATATATTTTCTGAGTTCATTAAGCTTATTTAGGCACAATAATTGTAATTTTGAAACAAATTACGCAAAAGATTACAAGGTTTACAATTATATTGTAGCTTTAATTATTAAAAGAAATTTAGTTGATTAAAAGAAATTTAAGAGTAATAGGGAAAATAGCGGCCATTATTGTGCTGCTCTTTATTATTTTGGTGCTTTTCTTCTCTATTCCTGCAGTACAAACGCTATTAGGTCAATATGTTACAAATCAATTAAACGAAGAGTTTAAAACCAATATTTTTGTTGAAAAAGTAGGTTTACAGTTTAATTTAGATGTTGAATTAAAAGGGATTTTAATTCAAGATTTTAAGCAAAATGATTTAATTGTTGCTAAAGAATTAAATACCTCAATTTTAAATATTAAGAATTTATACGACGGTAAATTAAATTTTGGGGATATTGATATTGAAACTCTTTTGTTTCATATTAGAACCTACAAAGGCGAAACAGAATCTAATCTTGATATTTTTGTAGCGCGTTTTGATGAAGATAATCCTACACCTTCAACAAGTAAATTTCTGTTATCAAGTAGCGATGTTACTTTTACAGATTCTAGATTTATTTATACAGATGATAACCTAGAAACACCAAGAGTTTTAGACTTCACTAATCTAGAGCTTAATGGAACTAATTTTTTAATTAATGGTAGCGATGTAGAAACAAGAATTAATACGCTTGCTTTTAACGATTCTAGAGGATTAAGAGTAGATAATTTAATGGCTAATTTTAAATATACCATAAATGATATGGTATTTAAAAATTTAAAAATTAAAACACCAAATTCTCAATTAAAAGGCGATTTAAAGTTTCTGTATAATAGAGAAGACTTAAAGTATTTTGTAGATAAAGTAAACGTTGAAGCTAATTTTATAGACTCTAAAGTAGATTTAAACGAACTTAATGTCTTTTACAATGAGTTTGGTAAAAACCAAGTAGCTAACTTTAACGCTAACTTTTCAGGAACTTTAAATAATCTAAATGTTTCTAATGTAGATTTAACGACTAATAAAAACACAATTATTAAAGGAGATATTGTTTTCGAAAACTTATTTAGTAAAGCCGAAAACGATTTTAAAATGATTGGAGATTTTAAGCAATTATCTTCTAACTATTCTAAGCTTAATAATATATTACCAAATGTTTTAGGTGCATCTATTCCTGAGATTTTTACACAACTGGGGAATTTTACAATTTCTGGAACTTCCACTATAACAACACAAAATATCATAACCAATTTAGTTATGAATACAGATATAGGTTTAGTTAAAACAGATTTGGTTATAAATAATGCTAACTCTATAGAAAACGCTACATATAAAGGAAATTTAGTTTTAAAAGAATTTAATTTAGGTGCTTTATTATCCGAAAAATTATTACAAACTACCAATTTAAATGTAGATATATATGGGAAAGGTTTTAAGAAAGAAAATCTAGTTTCTAATTTAAAAGGCCAAATTAAAAATATTGTTTATAATAATTATAGTTACGAAAACTTAACTGTAAATGGGAAATACGCACAGAGTAAATTTAATGGCGAGTTAGTTAGTAACGACAAAAATTTAAAACTTGATTTTAAAGGAATTGCAGATTTTTCAAAACATAAAAACTATTTTAATTTTGTTGCAGATGTTGGCTATGCTAATCTAAGATCTTTAAATTTTTATAATAGAGATAATACTTCAGTTTTTAAAGGTGTAGTTGATATAGAAATGACTGGTTCTAATGTAGATGATGTAATTGGAGATGTTTCTTTTTATGATACAACTTATACCAATGAAAATGATGATTATCAGTTTAAAGATTTTAAAATAAGATCTCAATTTATAGAGAACGAAAGATTAATTTCTATAAATTCTCCAGACATTATTGAAGGCGAATTAAGAGGACAATTTAAATTTAAAGATTTACCTGCTTTGTTCGAGAATTCTTTAATGAGTATTTATACCAATTACAAACCTATAAAGTTAAAAACAGAACAGTATTTAGATTTTAATTTTAAAATATATAATAAGGTTGTAGAAGTCTTTTTTCCAGAAGTTAAATTAGGTAAAAATACTTTTGTAAAAGGTAAAGTAGAAAATAACGCTAAAGCATTTAAGCTTACATTTAAATCCCCTAGAATAAAACTCCTAGACTATTTTGCGACTCAAATTGAGGTTCAGGTAGATAATTCAAACCCACTTTTTAATACTTATATTGAAATAGATAGTTTAAACACTAAATTCTATAATATTTCAAAGTTTAATTTAATTAATGTAACAGTAAGCGACACTTTATATATTCGTTCGGATTTTACTGGAGGAAAACAAAATAAAGATAAATTTGATTTAAGCCTTTATTACACTTTAGATGAAAATAATAAATCTGTTTTAGGTTTCAAGAATAGCGATATTACTTACAATAACACAAAATGGGCGATTAATAAAAATTCGAACCGTTTAAATAACATCACTTTTGATCGTGATTTTAAAAATTTCGATTTAAAAGAATTTCTTATTTCACATAAAAATCAAGAAGTTAAACTTTACGGGTTAGTAAAAGAAGATTATTATAAAGATTTAAAATTAAACTTTAAGAATGTAGAGTTAGGTAAACTTATCCCAGAGATAGATAGCGTTACGTTTGCAGGAACTATAGATGGAAAATTAGATTGGTTTCAAAACAAGAAAATCTATAAGCCAAATGCAGATCTAACCATTAATCAATTAAAAATTAACAATCAATTATTGGGTGATTTTGTTACAAAAATTGAAGGTAACAATAGTTTATCCAATTATAAAGTATTTGCAAAAATCAAAAACGACCAAAATAACACTTTTGTAGCAAAAGGACTTGTAGATATCTCAGATGCTAATTCTTATATGGATCTTAAGGCAGATTTTAATAAATTTAGTTTAGAACCTTTAAATCCATTTTTAGAAGACGTTTTAAATGATGTTAGAGGTTTTGTTAATGGACAAGTAAATGTAACAGGAAAAGCAAGTAAGCCTAGCTTTAATGGACAATTAAAAATAAACGAAGGTGGATTAGGTGTTCCAGAATTAAATGTAGATTTTAAATTTCAAGAAAAAGCAATAGTAGAATTATACGATCAAACTTTCAATTTTAAAAATATTAATTTTACCGATACTAAAGAAAAAACAAAAGGTTTATTAAAAGGAACCATTAGCCATGTTAATTTTAATAAATGGAGTTTAAATTTAGATATCTCAACTAACAGACTTTTAATATTAGATACAGATTATTCCGAAGACTCTATTTATTATGGAACAGGATATATTTCTGGTAACGCGCAAATTTTTGGTCCAGCAGAAGGTTTAACTATTAAAGCAGAAGCAAAAACAGAACCTGGAACCGTATTTAATATTCCGTTAAATGATAATGAAAGCTTTGGAGATAACTCCTTTATTCACTTTTTGTCTAAAGAAGAAAAAGAAGCCAAAGAAAAAGGAATCGAATTAACTATTGATAAAACAAAAGGTTTAGAAATGGATTTTGATTTAGATATTACAGAAGATGCGGAAATTAGTATTGTAATAGATAAGTCATCTGGAAGTACTATTACTGGTAGAGGAGCAGGATCTTTATTATTTGATATTAATACCAATGGAAAGTTTAATATGTATGGCGATTTTGTTATATATAAAGGAGACTATAATTTTTTATATGCTGGTTTAGTTGAGAAGAAATTTATTGTAGAGCCTTACGTAAGTACTTTAGCTTGGAATGGTGAGCCGTTTGATGCTTTAATTAATATTAAAGCGATTTATAAAACTAGAGCAAATCCATCACCTTTATTAGATAATCCAATTAATAGAAGTATTCCAGTAGAACTTGAATTAGAATTAACAGATCGCTTAGAAAAACCAGAAATTAACTATCAATTTAATTTTCCAACGGTAGAATCTACAATAAAATCTGAATTAAATTATAGATTAGATTCTAAAGAGGAACGAGAAAACCAAGCTTTATTTCTATTGGCATCAGGTTCTTTTAATAGTGGTTTTGCCAATGTTAATATATCAGGGACTTTAACAGAACGTTTAAATGGATTAATTAACGGAATTTTTTCAGATCAAGACAATAAGTTACAGCTAGGTTTAAATTATGAAGCCGGACAAAACAGACCAGACTATCAAACAGATAATAGAGTTGGTGTAACACTTCAAACCAAACTAACCGATAGAATTTTAATTAATGGTAAAGTTGGTGTTCCTGTTGGTGGCGCTAGTGAATCTGTAATTGCTGGAGATGTACAAGTCGATTTTATTTTAAACGAAGATGGCACTTTAACGGCAAAGGTTTTTAATAGAGAGAATAGTATCCGTAATTTTGGAGAAGAAATTGGTTATACACAAGGAGTAGGGATTTCTTATAATGTAGATTTTGACACGTTTGGCGAGTTACTTCGTAAAATATTTATATCAAAAAAGAAACGAGAAGAAGAAGATTTGAAAAAACAAGAAGAGGAATCTAAAGCCTCAGAAAAAGATAATCCATTACCAGATGGTATAATTATAAAGCCTAAAAAATAAATTAAACATACTTTAATTAACCTTTTTCTTTATTACATTTACTAAATAAACCTCAATTTATGTCATCTAATATAAAAAAAATAGCTGTTTTAACTTCTGGTGGAGATTCGCCAGGAATGAATGCAGCAATTAGATCTGTTGTAAGAAGTTGCGCATACTATAAAATAGACTGTGTAGGCGTTTATAGAGGTTATGATGGAATGATAGAAGGCGATTTCAAACCTCTAAATGCAAGAAGTGTAAAAGGAATAATTAATAAAGGCGGTACGTTTTTAAAATCTGCTAGATCTAAAGAATTTAGAACTGTAGAAGGTCGTAAAAAAGCACATGCTAATTTAGTTAAAGAAGCAATAGATGCTTTTGTAGTAATTGGCGGCGATGGTTCTTTTACAGGTGCATTAATTTTCAATAAAGAGTTTGGGTTTCCAGTTATGGGAATTCCAGGTACTATAGATAACGATATTTTTGGAACATCATATACATTAGGTTACGATACAGCATTAAATACTGCAGTAGATGTTATTGATAAAATTAGAGATACTGCTAGTTCTCATAATCGTTTGTTTTTTGTAGAAGTTATGGGTCGAGATGTAGGACATATTGCATTAAATGTTGGAATTGGAGCAGGAGCAGAAGAGATTTTAATTCCTGAAGAGGATTTAGGGTTAGAACGCTTATTAGAATCTTTAAAGCGAAGTAAACAATCCGGAAAAACATCAAGTATTGTTGTTGTTTCTGAAGGAGACAAAATTGGAAAAAATGTATTTGAGTTAAAAGATTATGTCGATGAAAATTTATTAGAATACGAAACCAGAGTTTCTGTTCTTGGACATATGCAACGTGGTGGAAGTCCATCTTGTTTTGATCGTGTATTAGCAAGTAGAATGGGCGTAAAAGCAGTAGAAAGTCTTTTGGAAGGTAAATCAAACTACATGGTTGGTTTGTTAAATGATAGAATAGAAATTACACCACTAAACGAAACTATAAAAGGAAAATCTAAAATAAATAAAGAATTGATTCGTGTGTCAGATATAATGTCTGTTTAAAACTAATTTTTTAGAATAATCGAGTTAATCACTATAAATAAAACAAAAATGTCAAAATTAAAACTAGGAATAAACGGATTTGGAAGAATAGGAAGAATTGTATTCAGAGCTACTGTAAAACGTGATAATGTTGATGTTGTAGCTATCAATGATTTATTAGATGTAAATCATTTAGCATATTTACTAAAATTTGATTCTGTTCATGGAAGATTTGATGGTACAGTAGATGTTAAGGACGGAAATTTGGTTGTTAACGGAAAAACAATACGAGTTACTGCAGAAAAAGATCCTAAAAACTTAAAATGGGATAAAGTTGGAGCAGATGTTATTGCAGAATGTACAGGTGTTTTTAAAACCATAGAAACTGCAGGTTATCATATTCAAGGTGGAGCAAAAAAAGTAGTAATTTCAGCACCAAGTTCAGATGTACCAATGTTTGTTATGGGTGTAAATGATAATGAGTTAGTTGCATCTCAAACTATTGTTTCTAATGCATCATGTACAACAAACTGCTTAGCACCTTTAACTAAAGTTATTGAAGATAATTTTGGGATTAAAGAAGCGTTAATGACAACTATACATGCAGCAACTTCTACTCAATATACGGTAGATTCTCCTTCTCGTAAAAATTACCGTTTAGGTCGTTCAGCATTAAATAATATTATTCCAACAACTACCGGAGCTGCAAAAGCGGTAGGTAAAGTAATTCCTGAATTAGAAGGTAAAATAACAGGAATGGCTTTTAGAGTGCCAACTGCAAATGTTTCTGTAGTAGATTTAACTGTTAAAACTAAAAAAGAAACCTCTTTAGCTGAAATTAAATCTGCTATGAAGAAAGCTTCTTTGGGTTCTATGAAAGGTGTTTTGGGATATACAGAAGAAGCTGTCGTATCTCAAGATTTTGTTAGCGAAGTGCAAACAAGTGTTTTTGATGCAGATGCTGCAATAGAACTAAATTCAACATTTTTTAAGTTAGTTTCTTGGTACGATAATGAATTTGGTTATTCAAATAAATTAGTAGATTTAGCCGAGAAGATTAACACCTTATAATAATTTTTAAAGTACTTTATTTAGTTAAATAAGTATCATTTTAAACTAATATATATGATTTTAATTGTCGATAGTGGTTCTACTAAATCTGATTGGATTGCTATAGATAATAGTGGAAACAAACTACTTCATAAAATTAGAACTAAAGGTCTAAATCCAGCTATTCTTTCCGAAAAAAAAATAAGAAAGAACTTAAAAAAAAACAAAGAACTTAAAGATAATCGTAGTAAAGTAACTCAAATTTATTTTTATGGTGCAGGTTGTGGCACAGAAAAACCACGGTTAGTACTTGAAAATGTATTACAGAAATTTTTCTTTAACGCAAAAGTATCCATTAAAGAAGATACTATGGCAGCTGTATACGCAACTATAAACACACCTAAAGAAGCTGCAATTGTATGTATTCTAGGTACGGGTTCCAATTGTAGTTATTTTGATGGTGAAAATTTACAACAACGAGTAAAGTCTTTAGGTTATTCAATTATGGACGATGGTTCTGGAAATTATTTTGGAAAACAACTTCTACGAGAGTATTATTTTAACCAAATGCCAAAACAGATTAAGATTGCTTTTGAAGAAAAGTATAACTTAGAAGCAGATTATATTAAGTATAATTTATATAAGAAACCTAACCCTAATGCATATTTAGCTCAGTTTGCTGAATTTATGATTTTAAACAAAGATTCTAGTTATATTAAAGAATTAATAAAATTAGGAATCCGTGATTTTGCTAAAAATATGATTTTTCAATATAAAGAACAATTAGATAGAGTTCCAGTACATTTTGCTGGTTCAATAGCTTTTTTCTGTCAGGAAGAAATTAAAGAAATTGCTCTAGAATTAGGTTTTAATGTAGGCAATTTTATACAAAGACCAATTGATGGCTTAGTTTGTTTTCATTCAGTTAATCAGTAGTTAATTATTTTATTTAGATGCAATTACACTAATCTCTACATTAACAAATTTAGGTAAATTTGCAACTTCTACGGTTTCTCTTGCTGGCGCTGTATCTTCTTTAAAATAAGTAGCATAAATAGCGTTGATTTTAGAGAAATCATGCATATTACTAATAAAGATAGTCGTTTTAAAAACATCATCAAAACTCATATTAGCAGCTTCTAAGACGGCTTTTACATTTTCCATAACTTGTATTGTTTCTGCTTCAATAGAATCTAAAACAAGTTCGTTGGTTTTTGGATTAATTGCTATTTGTCCTGAAGTATATAACGTGTCTCCATTTAAAACAGCTTGATTATAAGGGCCAATTGGAGCAGGAGCATTATCAGTTTTTATAATTTTTTTCATTTCACCCTTTATTTAGTTAAAGAAATTTATCTTGTTTTCTTCTCGCTTCGTATTTTAAATCTTTTAAGATGTTAGATTTAACACCTACAAAAAAGTTCCAACGGTTATATGTCCCAAAAGGAACCCAAGAAAAATTCATTTTCCAGCTTAGTAGATCTCTACTAAATCGTAATTGTGTTAAACCAAAACCTTGGTTTTTAAAATCGTAACTTGAAGATCCGCCAATACTCCATTTAGGTGCAATTTCTATATCTCCAGAAAACATTAAAGAATGTGATGAAATCTCATCTTGTCTAGTTGAATTTGAGTAATTTACTGCATATGCAAAACGCAAGCTCCATGGAATTGTGTAATTATATAATTCACTTTCTACCTCTTCCTTATCATCTTCTTTATCACTAAACCCTTGATCTGCAAAATCTTCAGAAACACCAAATAAATCATCATCTCGTCCACCACCAAAAAGCCTTTCGTTTCTTGATGCATCTGAGGTATTGTCTTTTTTGTCATTTCCTTTACTAGATAAGCCATAACTTAATGTCATATTAGCACTAGTTAATCGAAATAAACTACCATTGTTATTTAAATTAAAAGTGTTTATACGTCTATTGTTATTATCTAAAGCATATGGATCAAGTGTTGCTCCAAAGTTTATATTCATTTTTTTATCGAACAACGCTGTTCCTCCAGTCATTCTAATAGGACTCCATTTTAAAGAATCTCCTGCAACATTATATGAGGTAGAAAAATTTAAGTTGTTTAATAATGTTATTTTTTTAGAATCTACAGCAGTAGTATCTCTATCACGAACTTTTGCTTCAAAATTATTAGCTAAAGATAATCCAACAGAACTAGAAAATGTCTTGTTAGGAGTCCCAAAAATACCGCCTTCAAAACGAGTATATTCACTTTTTGTTATTCCATCAGCTGTAATAACTTCAAATTCGTCATAATAATTATCAAAGGCAGGATTTATATTGTAACTTATGCTTGGTCGCATGACATGTCTAATAGCTTGAATATTTTTTCCTTTTTCCTTTTTATCAAAATTAAACATCCCGTAAACGGTTGTTCCAACACTTGTACTAAAGTTATAAGTTCTAAAAGCATCAAAACCTTTTAGGTCTTTGGTAACGGTTTCATCAGTTTCTGTATTATATGATTTAGATATGGTGTTAGCTGTCCATGTTTCATCAAAATTAGCACTAGCACTAACACTAAAATGATTAAATACTTTAAAGTTGGTAGATAATGGAATACTATGCTTTGCTCCAATTTGTGCGTCATCAAACATTCCTGATTTAAAAAACAAAGAATCTGTAGTTGTAATTCTATTTTCTGCTCTTACATTATATTGTAAGTTAATATTTTGAATAGCTCCTTTTTTAGAACCTTCTTTTGGTGCTAATGGAAAAACTCTACCAATACTTGCCTGTAAAGTAGGAAGTGTCATATTTACGGCTTGTGTCTGTGTATTTTGACTGTGCGTAGCTGTTAAGCTATAATTTACTTGTGGTTCACCAGAAAAAGTTTTTGAATAAGATATAGATGAAGAAAGTGAATTGTTTTGAGTGTTAGGTAGGTTAATTTGATTTATAGATTCTTGATAATAAGTACTACTACCAAGATTAACAGAAGCTGAAAAACGTGAATTAGGATTAGCTTGTTGAGCTTGGCTATGAGCCCAACGCAAATTGTAAATTTTAGTTTTAGAATAATCAGGCAAGCCACGTTCACTATTAATTAAGTTTTCATACCGAAATCCAAAGTTACCATTAAATTTATAACGAACATTATATTTCGTTTCTACACGTAATCCGTAACTACTATTAGTGTAATAGTCACCTAAAACCGCTAAATCGAAATAATCACTAAGAGCAAAATAATAACCACCATTTTGTAAAAAATAACCACGAGTTCCATCTTCACCAAAACTTGGAAAAATAATACCAGAGGTTTGTTTTGTTGTCATTGGGAAAAAAGCAAATGGTAAGCCTATTGGCGTAGGTACATCGTATATAAATAAATTAGTTAAACCTGTAACTACTTTTTTGCCTTGTACAAATTTTCCTTTTCTAATTTTAAAATAATATTCCGGATCATCTAAATTCTCTGAAGTTGTTAGTTTCGCATTAGACATATAATAAACAGAATCGTTAACACGTTTTGTTATCTCTGCTTTAATATTCATGCCTTGTTGTTCGGTAACAGAATTCCAAATCAGAGCTTTTTTTGTATCAATATTAAATCGAATTGAATCGGGTTCTACAATATTTTCGCCTTGCTTAAAATAAGGTTTTTGTGTGTAAACACCTGCAGAGTCTTTTAATCTACCAGCATAAACTTCATTTTTATTAAAATCTATTACAATAATTCCGGCTTTAATTTCCATATTATCATAAAAGACTTCAGCTTCATTATATAAATATAATTTCTGCTCCTTTCTATTTAAAGACGTGTAGTCTTTTGCCGTATATTTTACAGAACTTGCTAATAAATCTTTTTTAGGTTTTATGGAGTCTTTTAAAGTAGAATCTTGCTCTTTTAAAATAGGTGTTACATTCTTTAAAGAATCTAAGCTTACAGTTTTAATTTCGGTTTTAGATTCAAGAGGAATAGCCCCATTAGATTTTGAGATTTCTTGTGCGTAGCTATACATGTTAATAAACCATGTAAAACTTAAGGCTAAAAGTATATGAATTCTGTTTGTATGCAATGCTTTTAAATGTATTTTTGTAAAAGTATGGCTTGATTATTGAAAAGTCAAAACTACATATATTTTTTGTGATTAATTTTAGTATTTACAAAAAATAATATTTAAGTTAAACTTAATATTAGTCTTTATTACTTATGAAAACGATATCAATATATCCTTTAGTACTATTTATAGTTTTATTAACGTTTTTTAATCCGTTTAATACTTCTGCACAAAACGATAAATTTGTTGTTGTTTTAGATGCTGGTCATGGTGGACATGATCCTGGTAAACCTTACAAAAAAGGGTTTCATGAAAAAAATATAGCACTTTCCGTAGTTTTAAAAGTGGGTAAAATACTAGAAAAAAACAAAGATATTAAAGTGGTTTATACGCGGAAAACAGATGTTTTTGTAGATTTATTTAAAAGAGGTAAAGTAGCAAACGATGCAAATGCAGATTTATTTGTATCAGTACATTGTAATGCTTCCGCCTCTAAACAAGCTCATGGCTCAGAGACTTATGTTTTAGGGGTTCATAGAAATGAAACAAATTTGAATGTGGCAAAAGCGGAAAATTCTGTTATTTATTTAGAAGATAATCATCAAGAAACTTATAAAGGCTATGACCCTAATAAACCTGAATCTTTAATTGGGTTAACCTTAGCTCAAGAAGAATACTTAGATCAAAGTATTTTATTAGCGTCTTTAGTCGAAGGACAATTTAAAAATAATTTGAAAAGAAAGAGTAGAGGTGTAAAACAAGCAGGTTTTATTGTGTTGCATCAAACAGTTATGCCAAGTATTTTAGTAGAAACTGGTTTTGTAACGAATACTGAGGAAGCTAAATATTTAAGTAGTCTAGCTGGACAAAAAAAATTATCAGAATCTATAAGTGCTGCTATATTAAAGTATAAGTCAAGTTTATATGTTAATAACTCTGAGCCAGAAATAAAGAATTCATCAACACCTAATTCTTCAGAATTAAATACTGAAAACAGCACGATTTATAAGGTACAAATAGCTGCAAGTAAAAACAATCTAGCAGCTAAATCATTTAATTTCAAAGGTTTAAAGGCTATTTCTAAAGAAAAAACGGGTGATATATATCGCTATTTTTCAGGTGAAACCTATAACTATTCAGAAATAGAACAATTAAAAACCGAAGCTATTAATAAAGGCTACAAATCTGCATATATTGTAAGTTATAAAAACGGAAAACGCATTAAATAAAGTTAAGTTTTAAAATCTTATAAATTACAAGGAAAAGTTCTATTTTATTTCTAATTTTGTTAGCAATCAAAATAAAAGCAATTTGAAACTTTCTTTAGAAGTAAAAACAGCACTTTTAGTAATCTCAGGAATTATATTATTTATTTTTGGGTATAACTATCTTAAAGGTGAAAATTTATTAGAAGTGTCTGATAAGTATTACACATCATTCGATTTTAATGGATTAAAACCTTCAGAACCTGTTACTATTATGGGTAATCCAATTGGTAGAGTAGTAGACGTAACTTACGATTTTGAATCTGGAAAAACTAAAGTATCTTTTACTGTAGATAATAAATTAGTATTTACAAACAAATCAAAAGTAAGATTGTATCAGCAAGGATTAATGGGTGGAAATGCTTTAGCGGTTATCACCTCAGATATTGGTGAACAAGCAAAACCTGGCGATTTCTTAGAATCAGAGGTTGAAAAAGATTTAATACAATCATTATCTAGTAATTTTTCAGGCTTAAGTTCTGGGTTAGATGTAACTCTTAAATCTGCGGATTCTTTATTGATTGGTTTAAATGCCTTAGTTAAAGATGACACTGAAAAAGGAATTAAAAACGTAATTGCAGAACTAAATGCTACACTAAAAGGTTACAAGAATTTATCATACAATATAAATGGATTAGTAAAAAAGAACGATGAATCGTTAACTACTATTTTAACCAACTTCAAATCAACTAGCGAAAGTTTAGCGGCTTTAACTAAAGATTTAGAAAAAGCAAATCTTACAGAAACCATAGCAAAACTAGATGGTGCCTTAACTAAAGTAAATGGGTTAATGGCTGGATTAGAAAATGGAGAAGGTTCTATGGGGAAACTTTTAAAAGACGATAAGCTTTATAATAATTTAGAAGGCGCATCTAAGCAAATGGAACAATTACTTCAAGACTTAAAATTAAATCCAAAACGTTACGTTAATATATCTGTTTTTGGAAGAAAAGCTAAAGTTTACGATGCCGAAGGAAACGAATTAAAAGATAAAAAATAAACCAAACCAACTATGGGAATACTTTCTAATATATTATTTGCAATAGCCTTAATTTTAGGAATTGGCTTTTTTGCTAAAAATGTAAAATCTTTATTCAGAAATATTAAATTAGGTAAAGACAAAGACATATCAGATAATAAACCACAACGTCTAAAGAATATGATAAATATTGCTTTTGGACAAAGTAAAATGGTAAAACGTCCCGTTTCTGGATTTTTACACTTAGTCGTTTATGTAGGTTTTGTTATTATTAATATTGAGGTTTTAGAAATTATAATCGACGGACTTTTTGGAACACATAGAATTGGATTATCTGTTTTACCTGTTTCTGTTTATGGATTCTTAATTGGAATGTTCGAGGTTTTGGCGGTATTAGTATTAGTCGCAGTTGTAATCTTTTGGATAAGACGTAATGTAATTAAAATTAAACGTTTTTTTAGTTCCGAAATGAAAGGTTGGCCAAAATCCGATGGAAATTTTATTTTATATTTTGAAGTTGTTTTAATGTCATTATTCTTAATAATGAATGCAACAGATACCTCTTTTCAAGACTTAAATTCAGGTAATGTAATTAGTCAATTTATAGCGCCTTTATTTTCAGGATTATCAGAAGGCACTTTACATATTATAGAACGTAGTGCTTGGTGGATTCATATTTTAGGAATTTTAACCTTCTTAAATTACTTATACTACTCAAAACATTTACATATTCTATTAGCATTTCCAAATGTTTATTATGGAAAATTAACACCAAAAGGTCAGTTTCCAAATAATCCAACAGTAACAAAAGAAGTGATGTTAATGATGGATCCAGACGCAGATCCATTTGCAGCAGCACCAGAAACTGAAGAAGACACAGAACCAGAAAAATTTGGAGCTAGCGATGTTCAAGATTTACCTTGGATAAACCTATTAAACGCTTATACGTGTACAGAATGTGGACGTTGTACTAGCGAATGTCCAGCAAATCTTACGGGTAAAAAATTATCGCCTCGTAAAATTATGATGGATACCAGAGATCGTTTAACCGAAGTTGGTAAAAACATAGACGCTAATAAAGGTGTTTTTGTACCAGATGGAAAACAGTTATTAAACGATTATATTACACCAGAAGAACTTTGGGCTTGTACCAGTTGTAACGCTTGTGTAGAAGCTTGTCCAGTAAGTATCGATCCATTAAGTATTATTATGGAAATGCGTAGCTATCTAGTAATGGAAGAAAGCGCTGCGCCAACAGAATTAAATAATATGATGTCTAATATAGAAAACAATGGTGCGCCTTGGCCTTACAACCAACAAGATCGTTTAAACTGGAAAGACGAAGCATAGTTTTTAAAATTAACAATTATCGGTTATCAATTATCAATGTTGGTTTAAAGTAGAAAATAAGAATTTTACAACTCAAATCAACAGATAAACAAATGGTCGATTAAACAGTTAAATAATAATAGCGTTCCCCAAAAAAGGGTCAGGCTTTCCGTTATATCTTTTTTTGCCATATTTGGCAGCAAAAACGATATCACTTTAATCCTTAACGCAAATTAGCATTTTTATGAAACAATTAATATATAATAATTATACCATAATTTTAATACTAACATTTGTTATAGCATTAATTAGTATATATATTATTAATAATTACAATACAGGATTCTTTGGTGGATTTGTAGCAGGAATGTGTTCTGCAGTATCATATCAATAGGGTTATTAATCACACCAAAAAGAAAATTTTTAAAACAAGACTAATAAGTTAAGTTTAACTTTTAACAGTTAAACTATTTAACTTTTAACTTAAAATAATATGAGCGATCAACTAAACGTGCCAACTATGGCAGAATTAATGGCAGAAGGAAAGCAACCAGAAATTTTATTTTGGGTTGGTTCTGCTGGAAGTTACGACGATAGAGCAAAAAAAATAACTAAAGCCTTTGTTAAGCTATTAAATAAAGCTAATGTAGATTTTGCCGTTTTAGGAACCGAAGAAAGTTGTACGGGAGATATTGCAAAAAGAGCTGGAAACGAATTTTTGTTTCAAATGCAAGCTGTAATGAATATAGAACTTCTTAATGGCTACGAAGTAAAAAAAATTGTGACTTGCGATCCACATTCGTTTAACTGCTTAAAAAATGAATATCCCGGATTAGGTGGAACTTACGATGTTGTTCATCATACACAATTTATAAAAGAGTTGTTAGATTCTGGAAGATTAGAAGTTACAGAAGATACCTTTAAAGGTAAACGTATTACATTTCACGATCCTTGTTACTTAGGAAGAGCAAATAACGAATATAACGCACCAAGAGATGTTTTAGCAAAAACTAAAGCGACTTTAGTAGAAATGAAACGTTCTAAAAACACCGCATTATGTTGTGGTGCTGGTGGCGCACAAATGTTTAAAGAACCAGAACCAGGACAAATGGATATTAACGTGTTAAGAACTGAAGATGCGTTAGAAACAAAACCAGATATTATTGCAACTGGTTGTCCATACTGCAATACTATGATGAGTGATGGTATTAAATTTAAAGAAAAAGAAAATAGTATTGTTGTTAAAGACATTGCAGAACTAATAGCAGAAGCTAAAGGTTTGTAACTATTAAATAATGAAGAAACAACGCATTTTATCCGGAATAGCTTTTTCAATTGTTGGTACTTTTATTGTAACATTAATTAATCATTTTAGAGGTGCAGATTTTACTTGGTTAAATACGGTAATAAATTTAGCACTATTTTTTCTTGTGGGTTATTTCTTTGGTAAAAAAGGCACAAAACATAAAATTGACTTATAAAAATGGAAATCTATAACAAATACAAGCCTTTTATATACTCTGGATTAATTGCAGGTTTAGTTTTTGCTTTAATTATGTTAGGTTTCGACTATTACAACGATGAACCTTTTTCATTGTTCAAATTCTTAATGCATTTTGTGTTTTTTGGAATATTTAATAGTTATTTGGCTTATAGAAAGCATAAAAAAGATAATTAATTTAGTACTAAAATAAAATCACGTGTTAGTAGACTTTAATACATTAACAGAAGAATCTAAAATTTGGATTTACCAAGCAAATCGCTCGTTTTCAGATAACGAATTTGAAGAAATTACGTCTAAATTGAACCTATTTGTAGAAAATTGGGCAGCTCACGGAACTGGTTTAGAAGCTGGATTCGAAATACGATATAAACGTTTTATTATTCTTGGTGTAAATCAGGCAAATCAAACAGCTACTGGTTGTTCTATAGACGCATCGGTTCATTTTATTCAGCAGTTAGAAAAAGACTATAGCGTAGATTTAATGGACAAAATGAATGTTTCTTATAAGCAAGGCGATTTCGTAGCGTATAAAACATTAATCGACTTTAAGAAAATGGCCAAAGATAGAGCTGTTACTGGAAAAACAATTGTGTTCAATAATTTAGTAAATACAAAAGGTGAATTAGACGAAGCTTGGGAAATTCCAGCAAGCGAGTCTTGGCATAACAGATTCTTTTAGGTAATAATTCTAATTGCTATAAAACACCAGTATAAATGGCAAGCGATATCTTTTTATTAAATATTTCAGGACAAGATAAACCAGGTTTAACAGCTTCTTTGACTAATGTTTTAGCAGATTATAATGCAAAAGTATTAGATATTGGTCAAGCAAATATTCACAATACATTATCATTAGGAATTTTATTTCAGATCGAATCTGGAGATAAGTCAGCAGCGGTTTTAAAAGAGTTATTATTCAAATCTTACGAGTTAGGTGTTTCTGCAAAATTTAATCCTATCTCTTTGGATGATTACGAGAAATGGGTAAATCTTCAAGGTAAAGACAGATACATTGTAACCATTTTAGGAGAGAAATTAGCAGCAAAATCAATATCAGAAGTGACTAAGGTTATTTCAGATAAAAATCTAAACATAGATGCTATCAAGCGTTTAACAGGACGAACCTCTTTAGTTAAAAAAGACGATTATCCAAGAGCTTCTATTCAATTATCTATTCGTGGCGCTATAAAAGATAAATCAGAAATCACAGCTAAGTTTATGCAGATTTCTAAAGAGTTAGATGTAGATATTGCCTTTCAAGAAGATAATATTTACCGTAGAAACAGACGTTTAGTGTGTTTTGATATGGATTCTACCTTAATCCAAACCGAAGTTATAGATGAGTTAGCAGAATTAGCAGGCGTTGGAGCAGAAGTAAAGGCAATTACAGAATCTGCTATGCAAGGTGAAATTGACTTTAATCAAAGTTTTAAGCAACGTATGAAACTTCTAAAAGGTCTTAGCGAAGATGTTTTACAAGATGTTGCCGTTAATTTACCTATTACAAAAGGTGCAAAACGTTTAATAGATACGTTAAAATCTTACGGATTTAAAACTGCAATTCTTTCTGGTGGATTTACTTATTTTGGACATTATTTACAAAAAGAATTAGGTATAGATTATGTATTTGCTAATCAGTTAGAAATAAAAGATGGTTTATTAACTGGTAATTATTTAGGCGAAATTGTTGACGGAGACAAAAAAGCAGAATACCTTAGAGAAATAGCAAAACAAGAAGGCATAAATATTAGCCAAACTATTGCAGTTGGCGATGGTGCTAATGATTTGCCAATGCTAAATCTTGCAGGTTTAGGTATTGCTTTTCACGCAAAACCTAAAGTAAAAGACAATGTACAAAGTGCAATTTCAAGTATTGGATTAGATGGCGTTTTATATCTTTTAGGTTATCACGATAGACATATAGATTTGATAGAGTAAATTTTACACTTTCGATTTTCTAAGTAGAAAACTATATTAGAAACCAGTAAAGATGAAATTATGATAAACTCAAACAATCTAAAAGTTAACAACTTTCTTCATAAAATATACATAAAAGGCTTTATTTAAAAGGCTAGAAATACTAATTTGGCATAGATTTAGTTTATACAACTCTGAATCAAACTAATTTTTATGCGAAATTCACTAATGCTACTGTTTTCGGTAGTTACCATATATACTTCATATTCTCAAAATACACCAAATCCATTATTGGCTTCTAAACCCGAAGCTCAAAAAAAATGGGTAGATAGTGTTTACAATACGTTGAATCTTAACGAAAAGATTGGACAATTGTATATGATACAAATATTCTCTAATCAAGATGCAGAAACTCACAGAAAGAATGTTGCGTTAATTAGAGATTATAATATTGGAGGAATAATTTACTCAAAAGGTGGACCAGTTAGACAAGCCAAATTAAATAATAATTTACAAGCTTTATCTAAGATTCCACTACTTGTTGGAATGGATGCAGAATGGGGTTTATCTATGCGTTTAGATTCTACTTTTTCTTTTCCTTGGAATATGACACTTGGCGCTATTAAAGATCCCAAATTAATAGAACAAACAGGAAGACAATTAGGAGAACATTGTAAACGTTTAGGTATACATTTTAATTTTGCACCAGTAGTAGATATTAATACCAATCCACGAAATCCAATTATTGGAAATCGTTCTTTTGGAGAAGATAGAGATAATGTTACCGAAAAAGCATTGGCTTTTATGTCAGGAATGCAAAGTGTTGGTGTTTTAGCTAATGCAAAACATTTTCCTGGTCATGGAGATACAGAAACAGATTCGCATAAAACATTACCAACGGTAGATTTTTCAGAAAAACGCATAGATTCTATAGAACTATATCCTTATCGAAAATTAATTAGCAAAGGTTTATCTAGTGTTATGGTAGCGCATTTAAACATTCCAAGTTTAGAATCTCGTGATGGTTATCCATCTTCAATTTCAGAAAATATAGTTACAGGAATCTTAAAACAAAAATTACGTTTTAAAGGTTTAATATTTACCGATGCTTTAGGAATGAAAGGTGTAGCTAATTTTAGTTCGCCAGGAGATATCGATTTAGCAGCTTTTTTAGCAGGAAATGATGTGATGTTAATGAGTGAAGACGTTTCTACTGGAATTTCTAAAATTAGAGAAGCTTATCAAAATGGATCAATTAACGAAAACCGTTTGGCACATTCTGTAAAGAAAGTTTTAATGGCAAAGTATAAAGTTGGATTACATAATTATTCTCCAATTGGAATACATAATCTTGTAGAAGATTTAAATCGTAAAAAAGATGCTAATTTATATGAGGAATTAATCGAAAATGCTATTACTGTTGCAAAAGATTCATTTAATATTTTGCCGTTTAAGAAATTAGAGAATAAACAATTTGCCTATGTAAATTTAGGTGATAGTGATTATAAACCATTTTTAGAGGAACTAAATAAATACACCAAAGTAACTTATGAGCAAGATGATAATTTAGATGGTTTAATAACTAAATTAAAAAAATACAATACTGTAATTGTAGGATTCCATAAGTCTAACGATAGTCCTTGGAAAGATCATCAGTTTTCTAATAAAGAGTTGGTTTGGTTATATGAAATATCTAGAACTAATAATGTAATTCTTAACATATTTACAAAACCGTACGCATTATTAGATATTGCAACTATTACTAATATAGAGGCTATTGTGGTTAGTTATCAAAATAGTGCTGTAGCACAACAAAAATCGGCTCAGCTTTTATTTGGATCTATTGCAGCAAAAGGAACTTTACCAGTATCTGTTGGTAATGATTTAAATGTGTGTTCAGGAAAAACATACAATGCAATTTCTCGTTTAGGATATACTACTCCAGAACGTGTAGGTATGAATTCAGAAATATTAAATAGAATTGACTCTATTGCAAATCATGCAGTAAATGCGAAAATGACACCTGGAATACAGTTAATTGTAGCACGAAAAGGTAAAGTTGTTTATAATAAAAACTTTGGTAAACACACCTATGAATCTGATAACAAAGTGCAATTTAACGATGTATATGACATTGCTTCACTAACAAAAATAACGGCTACATTACCATTAATAATGGAGTTAGACGAAAAAGGTATTATAAATTTAAACACCAAATTAAAAGATATTTTACCAGAATTAAAAGGTTCTAATAAAGCCAATATTACGTTGCGTAAAATGTTATCTCATTACGCAAAACTAAAGCCTTGGATTCCTTTTTATACAGCAACATTAGATTCTGTAACTAAAAAACCGTCATCTGAATATTATAGTAAAACAAAAACAAAACAATTTAGTTTAAAAGTAGATGAAAATTTATATATGCGAAAGGATTACAACGATTCTATTTTCGGAATTATAAAAGACACAGATTTATTATCGCGTTTGCGTTACAGATATAGCGATTTACCATATTACATCTTAAAAAAATATATCGAAAAACATTATAATAAAGGATTAGATGAATTGGTTCAAGATCATTTTTATAAATCGTTAGGATTAAATAATACCACGTATAATCCAGTTGGTAAAATTGATGATAATAGAATAATACCTACAGAAATTGATGATTATTTTAGATTTAAAGAAGTAAAAGGTTACGTCCACGATATGGGAGCAGCAATGCAAGGTGGCGTTGGTGGACACGCAGGAATTTTTAGCAATGCCAACGATATGGCAAAATTAATGCAAATGTATTTGCAGAAAGGTTATTATGGTGGTAAACGTTATTTTTCTCCAGAAACTATTGACAAATATAATACCTGTTATTACTGCTCGGCAGATAATAGAAGAGGTATTGGGTTTGATAAACCGCAGTTAGGAGAATCTGGACCAACCTGTGGTTGTTTATCTATGAAAAGTTTTGGACATTCTGGATTTACAGGAACGTATGCTTGGGCAGATCCAGAAAAGGAAATTGTGTATATTTTTTTAGCAAATAGAACGTATCCAAATGCTGGAACAAATCACTTGCTAAGAGAAAATATTCGTACTAATATTCAAGAGGTTATTTATAATGCTATTATTGAGTAATAATTTAAAATGAAACATCAATTATTAACAATTAAAAATTAATTTACTTTTATGAAAATAGCTATTGTATGTTATCCAACATTTGGTGGAAGTGGCGTTGTAGCAACGGAATTAGGTTTAGAGCTATCAAAACGCGGACATCAAATTCATTTTATAACTTATAATCAGCCAGTTCGTTTAGATTTACTGAATAAAAACGTCCACTTTCACGAAGTACACGTGCCAGAATATCCATTATTTCATTATCAGCCTTACGAGTTAGCTTTGTCCAGTAAATTAGTAGATATGGTAAAGCTTCACGGAATTGAAGTAATGCACGTTCATTATGCTATTCCGCACGCTTATGCGGCTTATATGGCTCAAAAAATGTTATTAGAAGACGGGATTTTTGTTCCAATTGTAACAACTTTGCATGGAACTGACATAACGTTAGTTGGAAATCATCCATTTTATAAACCAGCAGTAACATTTAGTATTAATAAATCTAATGCCGTAACTACAGTTTCTCAAAGTTTAAAAGACGATACGCTTCGATTATTCGATATTAAAAATGAAATTGATGTAGTTACCAATTTTATTGACTTAAATAAATATCAATATGGTTTTACAGAATGCCAACGTAGTGTTATGGCAAATGACAATGAGCGTATAATAACTCATATTAGTAATTTAAGACCTGTAAAACGTATTCCGGATGTGATTAACATTTTTAATAACATTCAAAAAGAAATGCCTTCAAAACTAATAATGGTTGGAGAAGGACCAGAACGTGAAAAAGCAGAATTACAATGTAGTGAATTAAACATTTCTGATAAAGTTGTTTTTGTAGGAAATAGCAATGAAATTGATAGAATTCTCTGTTTTAGTGATTTGTTTTTATTGCCAAGTAAAACAGAAAGTTTTGGTCTGTCTGCTTTAGAAGCTATGGCATCTGGTGTTCCTGTTATATCAAGTAATGCTGGAGGAATTCCTGAAGTTAACCATCAAGGGTTTTCAGGCTATCTAAGTAATGTTGGAGATGTTGATCAAATGAGTAAAAATGCCATTTCAATATTAAAAGATGATGTGGTATTAAAACAATTTAAGTTGAACGCTAAACAACAAGCTTCTAAGTTTGGAATTGGAACTATTGTTCCTCAATATGAAGCTATTTATAAAAAAGCAATTGATAATAAATAAAAAAGGTTGAGAATTTAATTTCTCAACCTTTTTAGCTTTAATAAAAATATGCTATTAAAATTGGTATCTAATACCTAAAGCAATATCAAATATATCAAAATCGTCAGCTAAATCATCAAAATATATTTCTGGTCTAGCATCTAAAGATATTACAAGAGGAAAGTCAAAATTATATTCAATTCCAATATCACCTGCTCCAAATATAAAAGATTTACTATCTCCTGCGTCTGGACTTACAGAAAATAAACCTCCACCAGCACCAGCGTACCAGTTAAATCCGCCATCTATATTCCAAACCCATTGGTATAAACCTGCAATTTTAAAACCATTATAGCCTTTTCCGCTTCTAATTCCAAGATCTAATTCTAATCTATTACTATCTCCTAATGCACGTTGGTAAGAAATTTCACCTCCAAAACCATCATTATCACCAAGTCTTAGCCCAATTGCATTTTTAGAGATGTCTTGAGCATTCATTGTTAGTACTGTTCCAATAATAATACCAAATGTAATTATTGCTTTTTTCATATGTATTTGTTTAATTAAAAATAATTTAAGCGTTAAAGGTAAACATTAAAAAAGCGTTTGTCCTAATTACTATTGCAAAACCATATCTGTACTTTCAAAAATCTTGTCTGCAGAAGTTGCAATAAAGCCTTTAAATAATTCACCGTTTGGCATATTATGTCTGTAGGCAAATTCGTAGTAACAAGAAGTAATTTCTTTAATACCTTCTTCAAATTCTACTTTGAATTTATCTGCTAAAATACTTGATTGTTCTAAATAATCACCTGGCGTTCCTTTAATTTCTCCACCAGAAGTATTCATTTCAAAACCATTAGATTTAATAAAACTATTGACTTCTTTAATTGTTTTAAACGTATCTAATTTGTTAATATCCACAGTAAAGTGATTAGAACAGAAACCATTGATATATAACCAACCAGCATATTCAGACTCTTCTAATAAATTAGAATAAGTTTCAAAATTTGGTGTATTCCATAGTCGACCTTTAAATACTAATTCTTCAGCTGGAACTTTAGTAAAATCAACTTGATCTAATGTTTTTTTAATTGTAGCTTGTAATTCATAAGAAAGTTCAGATGTAATTAATTGGCTAATAAATACTAAAGGTGCATTTTCATCTGTTTTATGCGCATAATGTTTTGCATATAATTTTTTCTTTTCAAAATGGTAATCGTTTACATATTCATAACCATTATTTAAAAAAGCTGTAGCTAAAACATCAATATTTACTCTTGGGTCATCAAAAGTTCTAAAAGCAACGTGATCATTATAAACAGTATTTCCTTCGTTTACAAATAAATCTTTTACTTTTAACGCAGATGGCGTACGTTCTACGTACTCATTCCATAATTTGTCGAATAATTGTGTTGTTGTCATTTTTGTTATATGATTATTATTACTGTAAAAATAAGTCAAATCAGTTCTTTAATAGTTAAATAAAAGTTATTTTTGTTCCGCAATTGGGTCTATTTTGTTTAATCAATCTATTATAAGTTGTTATAGTGTTAGTTTGGTTTTTATAGACTTTAAAATGAATAGAAATGAGTCAACTTGATTATATAGACCAAGAAATATTATTATCGCTAAAAAAGGATGCTAGAAAAGCATTTTCTAAAATAGCTCAAGAACTTAATATTTCTAACTCTTTAGTACATCAACGTATTAAAAAATTAAAAGATGATGGTTTAATTAAAAAAGCTGATTTAATACTAGACGAGAAAAAATTAGGCTACAGTACAAAAGCTTATGTTGGAATTCGTTTAAAAGAAGCACGATACGCAGAAAAAGTAGTATTGGCATTGCAAACCATTCCAGAAGTTACCGAATGTAATTACGTATCTGGAAAGTATGCTATATTTGTCTTAATTTACTCTAAAGACAACGATCATTTAAGAAGTATTTTATACAATCACGTTCACGAAATTGAAGGTGTTGCAGGAACAGATTCTTTTATTTGTTTTACAACTAATTTTGATAGATCTGTACCAGTAATTATTGCATAAGTTTATGAAAGACCAATTACTTCAATTAGAAAAAGCGTTAAAAGGCGAACTTAAATTTGATGCACTTCATAAAGGAATTTATGCTACAGATGCTTCAGTTTATAGAAAACTTCCTTTAGGAGTTGCTTACCCAAAAGATGAAGCTGATATTAAAATTTTAATTGATTTTGCACTTAAAAATAACACTTCTTTAATACCAAGAACAGCAGGAACTTCTTTAGCAGGTCAATGCGTTGGAGAAGGTTTAGTAGTGGATGTTTCTAAACACTTTACAAAGATACTATCATTTGATAAAGAAAAAATGCAAATCACTGTTCATCCAGGAGTTGTAAGAGACGCTTTGAATGTATACTTAAAGCCTTTTGGTTTGTTTTTTGGACCAAATACATCAACATCTAACCGTTGTATGATTGGTGGAATGGTAGGAAACAACTCTTCTGGAACTACATCTATTCAATATGGTGTAACACGAGAAAAAACGGTATCATTAAAAACCATTTTATCCGACGGTTCTAATGCTGAATTTGGCGAAATCTCTCAAGAGGAATTCAAAAACAAATTAAAATTAAACACCTTAGAAGGAAAACTTTATAAGTCTGTTTTTGAAGAATTATCTATTACAGCAGTTCAGGACGAAATAGAATCAGAATTTCCAAAACCATCTATTCATAGACGTAATACGGGTTATGCTGTAGATGAATTATTGTGGTCCAATATATTTAATAAACGCGATCGTAATTTTAATTTCTGTAATTTATTATCAGGAAGCGAAGGAACGCTAGCATTTACAACAGAAATAACTTTACAATTAGATAAATTACCACCAACTGAAGCGGTAATGGTAGCATCGCATTACAAATCTATTGATGATTGTTTAAATGATGTAGAAAATACAATGAAGCACAATTTGTACACTTGTGAGATGATGGATAAAGTCATTCTAGATTGTACAAAAAACAATGCAACACAATTACGTAATAGATTCTTTATTCAAGGCGATCCAGCTGCTATTTTAATGTTAGAAATAAAAGCAGAAACTCTTGAATTGGCTACAGAAAAAGCCAAAACACTAATAAAAGACTTAGAGGTTAAAGGTTTAAGTTATGCTAATCCTATTTTAAAAGGAAATGAGATTAATCAGGCTTTAGAGTTACGAAAGGCAGGTTTAGGTTTATTAGGAAATATGATAGGAGATAGAAAAGCTGTTGCTTGTATAGAAGATACTGCAGTAGCGTTACCAGATTTATCTAAATTTATATCAGATTTTACTGTTTTGATGGATAAGTATCAACAAAAAGCGGTGTATTACGCACATGCAGGTGCAGGAGAAATTCATTTAAGACCAATTCTTAACTTAAAAACTAAAAGAGATGTTGGTTTATTTAGACAAATCACCACAGATGTTGCTCATTTAACTAAGAAATATCAAGGCTCTTTTAGTGGAGAACACGGCGATGGAATTGTAAGAGCCGAGTTTTTACCAATTATGATTGGTGAAAATAATTATCAGTTATGTCGAAGAATAAAACAATTATTCGATCCTAATAATATTTTCAATCCTGGAAAGATTGTAGATGCGCCAAAAATGGATGAATCGTTTCGTTATGAGGTTGATAGAGTAGAACCAGAGCTTGAAACATTAATGGATTTTTCCGATTCTGGAGGTTATTTACGTTTGGCAGAAAAATGTAATGGTTCTGGAGATTGTAGAAAAGACACTTTTGCTGGAGGAGCAATGTGTCCAAGTTACAGAGCAACAAAAGACGAAAAAGATGTAACGCGTTCTAGAGCAAATACATTGCGTGAATTCTTAACCAATTCTGATAAAACGAACCGATTTAATTCCGAAGAAATTAAAGAATCTTTAGACTTATGTTTAAGTTGTAAAGCTTGTGCTACAGAATGTCCCAGCAATGTGGATATTGCAGTTTTAAAATCGGAGTTTCTATATCAATATCAAAAAGAAAATGGGTTTAGTTTAAGATCTAAACTCTTTGCATACAACACAAAACTGAATAAGTTAGGAGCTATTGCACCAAGTATTACTAACTTTATTTTTACTAATAAAATTACATCTAAAGCGTTAAAACAATTCAATGGTGTAGCTCAAGAGCGTAGTTTACCTTTAGTTCATAAATCGGCTATAAATTCTATTAAAAAGAAAGAAACTATTGTTAGTAATCCAATAAAATCGGTTTATCTATTTGTAGATGAGTTTTCTAACTATTTAGATGTAGAAGTTGCTTTTGATGCGTACGAACTTTTAACAAGGCTAAATTACAAAGTGCTTTTTGTAAATCACGAAGAAAGCGGTAGAACCTTTATTTCTAAAGGATTTTTAGAGCAAGCAAAAGTAGTGGCTACTAAAAATGTGGCTGTTTTTAAAGATTTAATTTCTAAAGAAACACCTTTAATAGGTTTAGAACCATCGGCTATATTAACTTTTAGAGATGAATATAAGCGCTTGGTAGATGATAAAACTTCGACAGAACATATTGCAAATAATACGTTTATTATAGATGAGTTTTTAGCAGAAGAAATATCATTAGGTAACATTACATCAAATCAATTTACAACCGAAGCAAAGCAGCTTAAAATACATGGACATTGCCATCAAAAAGCTTTAAGTAATCAGAAAACAACCTTCGATATTTTAAATCTTCCTAAAAATTATAAGCCAACAATAATTCCAAGTGGTTGCTGCGGAATGGCTGGAAGTTTTGGATACGAAAAAGAAAATTACAAGATAAGTATGAAAGTAGGAGAGCAGACCTTATTTCCTGCTATCCGTAAAGCAAGCGTAGATGTTATAATTTCTGCATCTGGAACAAGTTGCAGGCATCAAATAAAAGATGGAACACAGCGCACTGCATTCCATCCGGTAAGTATATTAAAAGATGCTTTACTATAATTAGTTTATAGTATACGTGTCTATTGTTTGTGTGTTTGTAATAGAGGCAGATGTAGGTATTCCTGTTAAATCTATTCCAGCAGCTTCTAATTGAGATATTGTAGTTTGGTTCATTTGAAATTGTGTGTCTGCTTCAGCATAAATTAAACCAACACCATCTGCAAAATAAGAGATAATTTCTAATACATTTTGATTATCAATTATTGAGAGTGTAATTGGAATAACTACAGTAACAGTAGCTTTAACCTCAAGGTCTAATTCAATTTTAGCTTTAGTTACGTTTGTATATGTAACTCCATCTAAAGTATATGTATCTAAGTTTTCTAACTGAGTAGAAGATAAATTATAATTTATGGTTAGTGGAATAGTTTGAATGGTTTCAGATATAGTTCCAGACTGATTATGTATTGTAGAATTTAAATTTGCCGCAGTATCATAAAACTTAGCATCTGTAAAATCAATACTTAAGTCACTTACACCATCTATTGGAAATTCTAAACTACCAGTAGCAGTTAATTGTGTTTCTGTAGCAGTTAATTCTCCAGAAGTTAATAAGCTGTTCATAGTTCCATTTGCAACTCCACCATTATTAACATTTAAGGTATATGCATCACCAGAAACACTTTCAACCTTTAAGACATCAGTACTTTCAGTTTCATCTGTTGTATCATTATCGGTATTAACAACATTATAATTCCATTCGTTATCTTGAGCTAAAGGGAAAAAATCCCCAGTCACTGTAGTTTGTTGTGATCCGCCACCTGTAGATCCACCAGTATTTGTTGGAGAATCAGAGCTGTCATCAGATGAACAAGCTGATAGAATTACAGCAAAAAAAGCTGCGGTATAAAGTCTTAATTTCATAATATTTATATTGATTTCACATCAAAATTAAGCTTTTTTAGTAAAAAAGCTATAAATTAATTTATTAATCTTTAATTTCTTAACTAAAAAAACAGTTTAATTAAACTTATTATAAGCAAATTGTTATCTATTATATTAATAAAACGGAAGCAATCATTAAATAAATAAGAATGTCTACATTTGATTTCTTATTTTTACAATATATTCTAATAAAACAAACTAGTGTAATGGCAGGAAATTCATTTGGAAATTCATTTAAAATAACCACTTTTGGTGAATCTCACGGATTAGCAATTGGTGGAATAATAGATGGTTGTCCGCCAAATATAGAATTAGATTTAGAGGCTATACAAAAGGATTTAGATAGAAGAAAACCAGGGCAATCTGCAATTGTAACACAACGTAAAGAATCTGATACAGTTAAATTTCTATCTGGAATTTTTGAAGGTAAAACCACAGGAACATCAATTGGATTTATAATAGAAAACGAAAATCAGAAATCTAAAGATTATACTCATATCAAGGATAGTTATAGGCCAAGTCACGCAGATTATGTGTACCAACAAAAATATGGTATTAGAGATTATCGTGGTGGAGGACGCAGTTCTGCACGCGAAACTGCAAGTAGAGTAGTTGCCGGTGCAATTGCTAAACAAGTGATTAAAGACATTAAAATTAACGCATTTACATCATCGGTTGGCGATTTATTTATTGATAAACCATATCAAGACTTAGATTTTTCTAAAACAGATGCTAACGATGTACGTTGTCCAGACAAAGCAACTGCAGAAAAGATGATAGAAAAAATTAAAGAAATTAAAAAACAAGGCGATACCATTGGTGGAACCATAACTTGCGTGGCTCAAAATATGCCTATCGGACTTGGAGAACCTGTTTTCGATAAGCTTCACGCAGAATTAGGTAAAGCTATGCTTAGTATAAATGCTGTAAAAGGTTTTGAATATGGTAGTGGATTTTGTGGCGCAAAAATGAAAGGTAGCGATCACAACGATTTATATAATCCAGATGGTACAACAAAAACCAATCTCTCTGGAGGAATTCAAGGTGGTATAAGCAACGGAATGGATGTGTATTTTCGTGTGGCATTTAAGCCAGTTGCTACTTTAATTCAGAAACAAGACACATTAACTAATCAAGGAGAAATTATAGAATCCCAAGGAAAAGGCAGACACGATCCTTGCGTAGTTCCGCGAGCAGTTCCAATAGTTGAGGCTATGACAGCATTGGTTTTAGCAGATTTTTATTTGCAAAATAAAATGTATCAATAAAATAATTTTAAGGAGCTTAAACTTGCTTTCCGCTATATCTTTTTTAGATATTCACCATAAAAAAGGATGCCGGATCAATCAAGGCTATTAATTATAGTTCAAACTAACATAAAAAACATCAAGATACAACACCTATGAAAAAATTGGCATTACACTGGAAAATCTTAATTGGAATGATTCTAGGAATCATTTTTGGATTTATAATGACATCTGTAGATGGCGGAAAAGGTTTTGTAACCGATTGGATAAAGCCTTTTGGAACTATTTTTATTAATCTTTTAAAGTTAATAGCAGTTCCATTAATTTTAGCCTCTTTAATTAAAGGTGTAGCCGATTTAAAAGATATTTCTAAAATCAAAAAAATGGGCTTACGTACCGTAGGTATTTATATTGCAACAACATTGGTAGCCATTGTAATTGGTTTAACTATAGTAAATATTGTAAAACCAGGAACAGGAATGTCGCCAGAAACTATAGAGAATATCAAAACCTCATTTGGAGCTTCTGGAGATGCTATGGTAACTAAAGCTAAAGTAACTCAAGAAGCTGGACCACTACAAGCTTTAATAGATATTTTCCCACAGAACATATTTGTCTCTTTAGGCGAAGCAAAAATGCTTCAAATTATTTTCTTTGCATTGTTTGTAGGAATTTGCTTGTTATTAATAGAAGAAAAGAAAGCTAAACCATTAATTAAGTTTTTCGATTCTTTAAACGAAGTGGTTATGAAAATGGTAGATTTAATTATGCTTTTTGCGCCTTATGCAGTATTTGCATTATTAGCAAACGTGATGATTGCATTTGATGATCCAGAAATACTATTAAAATTAGTAAATTATGCTGCTTGTGTAGTTGGTGGATTAATTTTAATGATTGGTTTCTATATGTTATTAGTAAAATTTGTGGCTAAAAAATCGCCATTATGGTTTTTAAAGCAAATTAGTCCGGCGCAATTATTGGCTTTTTCTACAAGTTCTAGTGCTGCAACATTACCAGTAACTATGGAACGTGTAGAAGAACACGTTGGTGTAGATAAAGAAGTTACAGGTTTTGTTTTACCTGTTGGAGCCACTATAAATATGGACGGAACAAGTTTATATCAAGGCATTGCAGCTGTATTTATTATGCAGGTTATTTGGCCAGAAGGCTTAACATTTACCAATCAATTAGTTATTATTTTAACAGCATTATTAGCTTCTATTGGAAGTGCAGCAGTACCAAGTGCAGGAATGGTAATGTTAGTTATTGTATTAGAATCTATAGGTTTTCCATCGCACTTATTGCCAATTGGATTAGCCTTGATTTTTGCAGTAGATAGACCTTTAGATATGTGTAGAACTACCGTAAATGTTACCGGAGATGCAACAGTTGCTTTGTTGGTTGCTAAGTCTTTAGGTAAATTACACGATCCTAAACCAAAAGAATGGGATGATAATTACGATAAGGTAAAGTAGTAGTGAATTTATTATTTAAAAAATATGTTAGTTTATTTATAGTTCAATTAATAGTAGTTCTATTTGTAATCCTTATAGCTTCTATTTTGATTTATAAATTTGTGATTTAATTGAAACTTTACATTTCTTATACTCCATTGAAGCTTTTATTGGTGTACACAATTATGGTATAGACTATAGTTATTTATGTTTGGCATTATTGAGCTTGGTAGGTGTTTTCTTTAAAAATAAGATAACTTGGGTTTTTGTTCAAGCATTGTTATATTACTTTTTTGTATTTAGTATTTATGATGTTTTAAAACATTATGATGATGGAAAATATTATGTATTGGGGTCAACTTTGATTGCTTTAGTATTAGTTTTATTACTATATGTTAATGCAATTAAAAACTATAAATTTTATACTATTGAACGATCTAAGTTATTAGGGCTAAATACTATTTCTTTTGTTATTGGTATGTTTTATTTGTACTTTTTAAAATTCATAAATTTATGACATCCAATATAGTTTCAGTAGAATGGTTAAAATCTCATTTAGAAGATGAAAACCTTATTATTTTAGATGCTACAATGCCTAAAGTGACTTCTAAAGCAGAAACTACTGTTTTTGAATCAATTCCTAATTCGATTTTTTTCGATATTAAAAACAAGTTTAGCGATTTAGATGCGTTATTTCCTAATACTATTCCAAGTCAAGCGCAGTTTCAAGAATCTGCTCAAGAATTAGGTGTAAATACCAACTCTAAAATTGTGATTTACGATGCTTTAGGAGTTTATAGTAGTCCTCGTGCTTTATGGCTGTTTAAGGTTTTTGGATTTGAAAATATCTTTGTGTTAAATGGTGGTTTACCAGAATGGAAAAAGCAAGGCTATAAAACAGTTTCAGAATATATTAAAATAACTTCTAAAGGGAATTTTACAGCGACTTATAAGCCAAATAAAAATGTATTTATAGATTCTATTTCTGCCATATCAGAAGATTTCAATTTTTCTATTATAGATGCAAGATCTTCTGAACGTTTTAATTCTGAAGTTCCAGAACCTAGAAAAGGTTTAAGAAGTGGAACTATTCCAAATTCTATTAATTTACCTTATGAATTGGTTTTAGAAAACGGGTTATTAAAATCTAAAGAAGAATTGATAACTATGTTTTCAAAATTAACTAAAAAACAACATTTAGTTTTTAGTTGTGGTTCTGGAATTACAGCTTCAATATTAGATTTAGCAGCGTCTGAAGTTGGTTATACAAACACAAGTGTTTACGATGGTTCTTGGACTGAATATGGAACTTTAATTAAGTAATCTAAAAAAAATCATTTTTAGCTAATGGCATTCTTATAATTTAGATTGATAAATAGCTAGTTAGTAAAATTGAAAAAAAGTCTTAAAACAAGTTTTCTATTTATTTCTAAACACTTAAAAAAGGGTAGACTAATCTTTTTTAGGAACCAATGTTATTCCAATCAAACAGATGAAAGGCATTGATTAAATAATGCTTCAAGACTTTGTTATTATATATCTAATATATGTAATTATAATAGTAAAAGAGTAGTAAGAATGAGTAAAACAGTCAAATTATTCAGGGAAGTCTAGTTTTGAGTTAGTTAAGAAATATCTTCTAAAAACTTAATTCTTAATTCTGGTGAAGGAATCCAGCAACTTTCCTTTTTACCATACCATTTGTAGCGGTTTTTTGCAACAAAATCATACACAAAATTTCTAATAAAAGCAGGAATAATTAAAAAAGGATAAATTAGATTAGCAGGAAAACCTAAGTGTTTTGCTATTAATATAGCAGCAGTAGATTTGCTTTTTACGCCTTTACCTTTTCTGTATAATAAAATAGAATCTGTTTTAGATGGATCTATGTGGTATTGTTCTATAATCTGCTTTCCTAGATTACTTTCTAGTGCTGCAAAAACAAATCTATTACTTTTATCGCGTTCAATAATATATTGTACAGAACTGCTACAAAGGTTACAAACACCATCGAAAAGTATAAGCGATTTATTTTCTGGAATTTCTATCATACATAACAAAAATAATTGATTATTTTTAAAGAAATTAGTATTTATGAAAAGTTTACAATCTTGGTTTGACGATTATGCTGTTAGTCATCAAAATGAAAAAAATATTAAAATTCATTTTATTTGTGTACCAGCAATTTTCTTCTCGGTTATTGGACTGGTAATGAGTATTCCACATTATACTATTTTATCGTTTTTACCACATCCAATTTTAGCTAATTGGGCTTTTTTAGTGCTAACTATAATCTTAATCTTTTTCTATTTTCAGTTATCTATTAAAGTTGGCTTTCAAATGCTATTGTTTTCCGCTATCTGTTTAATTGGCAACTATTATATAAGTGAACAAATATCATTGTTTTACTTTTCTTTAATTGTGTTTATAGTAGCTTGGATAGGACAATTCTATGGACACAAAATAGAAGGAAAGAAACCTAGCTTTATTAAAGATTTACAGTTTTTATTAATTGGTCCAGCTTGGATTGTTTACAAGGTATTTAGGTAGTAATAATAAATCTATTTTACACGTTCTACTAATTCTAATAAATCTAAATTAACGTTAGAGGTAAATATGCCGTAATTTACAATAGCTTTTTTCTTTTCAATTTTATCTATTGTTCCAACAGCTCTACCGTCGTGCATTCTAACGCGATCGTTAACCTTTAATTCTACTTTTGGTGTTTCTACTATTGGTGCTTTCTTTTTGGCTTCTTTTTTCTTTTTGCGAATAACTTCAACCTTTATTTCAGCTTCTTGTTTTATTTTGGTTTCTTTTGCTTTTTCTACTTTGCGCTGCTTTGTAGTTTGCTTTTTACGTTTAGAATTTTCTATTTGAACTAACTTGAAAAGCTCTGCCATTAAATCCTTTTTCTTCTTATCTGTGAAGAATTTTTCAGACATATCATTTACTTTCTGACCTAAGTAAATTAAACGCTGATTAGAATCGTATAATTCCTGATAGCTTTCTAATTTCTTCTGAATTTTAGTATTTATAATTTCTAATTTCTCAGCTTCAGTTTGTTTTTTACGTTCGTTAACCTTTAAAGATTGTTCTGTTTTTTCTAATTTAAAACGTTCTTTTTGAAGTTTAGCAATAGTCGCATCAAATCGAACTTTACTACGTTCAATTTTCTTTTTAGACCTGTTTATTAGACTATAAGGAATTCCATTTTTCTGAGCAACTTCAAACGTAAAAGAACTTCCTGCTTGACCTAATGCCAATTTATACATTGGTTCTAATGTTTTTTCGTCAAACATCATATTGGCATTAATCATTTCCTCTTTTTCATTTGCTAACATTTTAAGATTAGCGTAATGTGTGGTAATAATTCCAAAAGCATTTCTTCCGTAGAATTCTTCTAAAAAAGTTTCTGCTAAAGCGCCACCAAGTTCTGGATCTGATCCAGTTCCAAATTCATCAATTAAAAACAAGGTGTTTGCATTACATTTCTTTAGAAAGTAATTCATTTGTTTTAATCGGTAACTGTAAGTCGATAAATGGTTTTCAATAGATTGATTATCTCCAATATCGCTTAAAATTCTATCAAATATTGCAGCTTTACTACGTTCGTGTACTGGAATTAAAAAACCACTTTGCAGCATTAATTGTAATAATCCAACGGTTTTTAGTGTAATACTTTTTCCACCAGCATTTGGTCCTGAGATTACAATAATTCTACTGTCTTGATTTAATGAAATAGTTTGTGGAAACGTGTGTTCTTTTTTCTCTAAATTATTAAGATAGAGTATAGGGTGATAAGCATCACGTAGATGAATTTCACGATTATCGCTAATTTCTGGTAAAATAGCGTTCATAGATTTAGCGTATTTGGCTTTCGCCGAAATAACATCTACTTCTGTTAAAAACGTCTGGTAATTACTAATTAACGGATAATAGTCGCGTAAAAAATTAGTTAATTCTTTTAAAACCCTAACTTCTTCTTCGTGTTCTTCGTATTCTAAATTATTTAGCTCTCTACTATGATTTAGCGTAGTTTCTGGCTCTATATAGACAATGCTTCCTGTTTTACTTCCGCCCATAATAGCACCTTTAACCTTACGTCTGTACATTGCTTTTACAGCTAAAACGCGTCTGTTATCTACTACAGATTCTCTAATATCATCTAAATAATCTAAATTATGATAGGTATTTAAAGCCGAAGAAAAACTAGAGTTTATTTTTCCTTTTAGTTTATTTATTTCTTGACGAAGTTGGTATAATAGAGGTGAAGCATCGTCTTTAACTTCGTCAAACCTATTAATTACAGCATCAATGCGTTCTACAATTGCTTTAGTAACTTCAATTTTTTGACTGAATTGTTTTAAATTTGGATAATATTCTTCAAATTTATTTAAGAATTTTACAATCTCGTTGGAAGTCATTGATATAGAAACGATTTTCTTAAAACTTAATGGTTCTAAAAAAGTGTTTTCTATTTTAAGAAGTTTTAATTCCTTGGTAATTTCATCAAATCCGTGATTAGGTATTCTATTATCGTTGTAATAAGAAGACACATAATCGTTTGTTAATTGTAATTCATACAATAACTGCTCTTTATTCGAAAATGGTAAAATGGTAAGTGTTTTTTCTTTCCCTAAAGTAGTAATACAATGCGTACTAGTTTGTTCTAAAACAGTTAGGAATTCTAAATCTTGTATGGTTTTTTCGTGAATGTTAATCATTCTTTTAATTTGCTTTCTTTTTCAAAACAAATTTAGTGGAAACAATTGGTTTAATATAGCATTTTACAACTCTTTTAACTCGTAAACAGAATGCATATTTTTATCTATTAATTGCTTTGGTAGACTTCTAAATATAAAATTTCGTGTTTTAGTAAACCAACTAATATGTGCTATTTTACCTGTGTACCAAGATTGAAATACAATATTGTTTACACGTTTGTATCGTGTTTTCTGAAATGCTTCAAAAACAGTTATGTTAGGATTCTTCTGAATTAATAATCCTAAATAATACGCATCTTCTATGGCTTGTGTGCCACCTTGACCCATATTAGGTTTAGTAGCATGAGCAGCATCTCCAATTAAACAAATATTGTTTTTATGCCATTTTTTTATAGGTTTCAAATCTATAATATCGTTTCTAAGAATATTCTCTAATTCTGTATGTTCTATAAGTTGTTGTGTTATTGTGTTAAAATCTTTACATAAATTTAATAATTCTTCTTTTAAAGTTGAAGGATTATCTGTTCCAAAAGCTACAGATTTCTTAACAACAAACCAAGAAGTCTCTGTAGCGTTTAAATGCGAAAACCCAAAACGGATTTCTTTCCCCTAAAGCTCGCAACCGCGATCTATAAAATCTTTTGGTAATCCGTTTTTACTAACACCACGCCAACACGTTTGTCCAGAATATCTAATTTTAGAATCTGGAAATAGGAGTGAACGTACTTTATAATTTATGCCATCTGTTCCAATAATGAAGTTGGTTTCTATAGACGAATCGTCTTCAAAAAAAACTGTGGTTTTGTCATTTTCTGTAGTAAAATTTTTAAAACCTTTTCCCTAATGTAATTTACTTTTTGGAATAGCATCAATTAAACATTTTTGTAATTCTGCTCTATGAATAGCAATATTAGAAAACCCATATTTTTCTTTAGCTGGAAGCTGACTACTATCCGCAAGAGGATTTAGTTTTTCGTCTGAAAGTGTAATTCTATTAATGGTATTTCCTGTAGCAATAACTTGATCTAAAACATCAACAAACTCTAATACTTTTAAAGCATTTGGTGTTAACCAAATTCCAGCTCCAATTGCGTTTGGTTCTTTTGCTTTTTCCAATAATTGGTATGGAATTCCTAATTTCTCAAAGACTAGAGCTGTAGTTAAACCGCCAATACCTGCGCCAATAATAGTGTACATATTATACTCCTATTTTAATAGTATAAAGATACAAAATGGTTGCTTTTAAATATTATGAAACTCTTTTGTTTTAATTAGAAATATTAGCATCCGCCAGGTAAGCTAAAAGTTAAAACTAAATCCTGGTCTACGTTTTCTCCTTTGGTGTTTTTGGCCGAATTCCATAAACCATTAGTTTTAGAAATTAAGTCTAATAATTGTTTGTCTATTTCAGAATAACCTGTAGACCAATCTGATGTAATATTAGTAATAGTGCTATTTTTAGTTATAGTAAAATAGAATTTAGTAGCACGAAATTTAGTCTTATCTGTAATTTTAGGTAAATTACTATTGTTTGACTTAAAGTAGTTTAAAAGCGCTTCATTTCCTTTTTTAAATGAAGCTTGAGTTTCTGGAACAACTGTTAGATGAGATTTAAAATGGTTATTCTCAAATTTACCCGAACCTGTGTTTTTTATATTATAGTTTATTCTAACTATATAATGTTCCGAGTATTCTAAACCTTTTAGAAATGAAATTTGCTCATTACTAAAATATTGGTCGTTGTGAGATACACGAATATCTGATTGTTGATTGTTGATTATTTTAATCAAATCGACTGATTCAAACTGTTCAATCTCTAAAGATTCAATTGGATTGAGGTAATTATGAATTGTTATAGATTGAAAAATCTCACTTTTCTTTATAGGCTCAAAACGTGATCCAACGTTGTAATAAAAAGGTTCTTCTATTTTTTCTGATTTACTAATTGAATCTTTTGTAATTATTGGCTCTATTTCTGTATTTAGAGCTAAATCTAAGTTTTGTAAAGTAGGTTGATCTGCCTTTACTTCTTTATTACAACTAACTAATTGTAATAAAACGAAACCTAACATTAATTTTGAAGTTATTTGTTTGTAAATCATAATATTATAAATTTAAAGAATATAATCCAAAACTAAGTAAAGAAGCTTGTTTTTATGTTTTTGTAAATGTCAAAAAAATGTAAAAAGATTGTTAAAAACTTATATTTAACTTTAAACAAGTAAGTTTTAAATATTTACACATAATGTTTTTCTATATTTTTTCTAACTTTTAAAAATCTAAAAACACCAATAATTAATACAAGGAGAGCAGTTATAATTAAGGTAAATCCAAACGATTTTAGCTCCGCAAACAAATCAATTTTAAGAATTGTAATTCCTGTTCCTATAATTACTAAAAATGTTCTAAAATAAGCTAGAAATGTACGTTCATTAGCCAGCTTTGTGCGTTCTATTGCTAGCCAATCAGTTCTTTTTAAAGTGTTTTTTATGTCCATATATTTATTAGAGATGTTTAATTGCTATTTTTTATAAATCGTAAGTAACTAACATTTTGTTATAGTAAGGATTTCCGTTTTTTAAAGGTTCTTGATACAATAGTTCTACAACTTAAATACCAAGTGTATTGATAATTTATAATTTTAGTTTTTTCATTTCTAAATAATGTTATAAAGCTTAAAGATAATATTATTTTTACAGCCTATTACTAAACACTTTTTTTATGTTGAATACTTTAAATGAAAAATGGAAGCGCTTATTAAAAGACGAATTTAATCAGCCATATTTTAACGATTTAGAAGTGTTTGTTGAAAAGTCTTATAAAAATAACCAATGTTTTCCTCAAAAAAAACAAATTTTTAATGCCTTTAACTCGTGTTGTTTAGAAAGTATCAAAGTTGTTATTATTGGTCAAGATCCATATCATAATTGCAATCAGGCAAATGGTTTATGTTTTAGTGTTAATGATAATGAAAAACATCCACCATCATTAAAAAATATATTTAAAGAACTGGAAACAGATGTTAGTAAGGCTATTCCATTAAGCGGGAATTTACAAGAATGGGCAAATCAAGGTGTGTTTTTGTTAAATGCAACACTTAGCGTTGAGGCTCATAAGCCAGGAAGTCACCAAAATAAAGGTTGGGAAACATTCACGGATCAAGTTATTAAAACAATTAGTGATAAAACTGAAAATGTTGTTTTCTTGCTTTGGGGCGGATTTGCAAAAAAGAAAATTAAACTGATAGACAAAAAGAAACATTTTATTTTAACTGCGCCGCATCCATCGCCATTAAGTAGTTATAGAGGTTGGTTTGGTTCTAAACATTTTAGTGAAACTAATGTGTTTTTAATTAAAAATAAAAAAACACCTATTATTTGGTAGTCGTTTAGAAGTTGATTTTTTTATGAAATTCTTACCAAAAAACCACAAAACATTTAGAAATTTCGCCATTTGGAAACTTTAACCAAATTAAAGGCGAATATTTTTCTGTATAAAAAACATCTAATTCTTGTTTTATAATATTTAATGAACTCCAATTAACATTGGTAGAGACGTCTAAAAGCCAATCTGTTTTTTTTGGTAAATAAAACTTACAATCTTTAAATGTGTTTAAGTCATTGTAATTAAAGTAGAAACCATAAACACAATTCTGATTAAGATTTATAAACGAAATGTCTTCGCCATAAGGTAAAAATAGTTGCGCTTTAAAATATATTTGTTGCGTAATGTTTTTTGCTTTGAGACTTAAAGAGTCGAGTAGTGGCTTGGTTTCTTTTTTATATAGAATTGGTAATTGCTTTTGTTTAAGCTTATTTAACTTTTCGACTAGACTATCTTTTCTATTTGGACCAATACAACAATCAATATCCATTTGACCTAAAGAAGCGTCATATAAATAAAATTTAAACTGAATCTCTAGGTGTATTGGTTTATTGTTTTTACTAATAATCGCATCTAATTCGCCTAAGGTAATTTTATCTTTAGTGACTTGATGATTTTCTGATAAAATTTTAATGTTAGAGTCTTGAATTAATTCATTAGATACAAAACGTTCCACCAACTGACCTAATCTGTAATTTTTGGTAATTAACTTATTAAATACAGGAGTTTTAGTATTAACAGTAAGATAGGTTTGCATACCAAAAACATCATTTTTAAAAAGATGTGGTGTGTTGTAAAAACCGCTAAAATGTAATTGTAGATTATTCATTATTTCTCACGAAACTACTTTAAAAATATGGATTATAAAATTTTTTAAATATTACTCGTAAAACCTTAAGAAACGTTGTATTTTTGCACATCGAAAAAAACGCAAAATTTATTTCATGTCGTTAAAAGCCCAAGACCTACAAGAGCAAACAGAAGGTAAAAGTCTTTATAGTTACCAAAAAGGAGCTATAGACAAGATTTTTAAATGTTTTGAAGAAGCTCCAGAAGATTTCCATTTACTTTACCAATTACCAACAGGTGGAGGAAAAACAGTGATTTTTTCTGAAATTGTGCGTCAATACTTAAAGCATCATAATAAACGTGTTTTAATTATGACACATAGAATTGAGCTTTGTAAGCAAACGTCTAAGATGCTTAACGAGTTTGGTGTTACAAACAAAATTGTTGATAGTAAAGCAGATTTATCTGATCAAGATAATTACAACTGTTTTGTGGCAATGGTAGAGACTTTAAATAATCGCTTAAATGATGATCAGTTAGATATTTCTGATATTGGTTTGGTTATTATTGATGAAGCGCATTACAACTCATTCACAAAATTATTCAAGTTTTTTGAAAAATCTTTTGTTTTAGGAGTAACAGCAACACCTTTAAGTAGTAATATTAACCTTCCAATGAAGGATAATTATAATGAACTTATTGTTGGAGAAACCATTCAATCTTTAATAGAGAACGAGTTTTTAGCACGTGCAGAAGTATATTCATACAATGTAGGGTTAACGTCTTTAATTGTTGGTGCTAATGGTGATTATACGGTTAAATCTTCAGAAGATTTATATACCAATACAGATATGTTAACTAAGCTTGTACAAGCTTACGAAGAACGTTGTAAAGGTAAAAAGACTTTAATATTTAATAATGGTATTAATACATCTTTACATGTTTATGATACTTTTAGAAGCGCTGGTTATCCAGTTGCACATTTAGATAATAATAACACAAAAAAGGAGCGTAAAGCTATTTTAAAATGGTTTAAAGAAACACCAGATGCTATTTTAACATCGGTAAGTATTTTAACCACTGGTTTTGATGAACCAACCGTAGATTGTATTGTTTTAAATAGAGCTACAAAATCGCTAACGCTTTACTACCAAATGATTGGTCGTGGTTCTCGTATTTTAAAAACAAAAAATAAATTTACAGTAATTGATTTAGGAAATAACCTACATAGATTTGGACCTTGGGGAAGTGATTTAGATTGGCATAGAATTTTCCGTTCTCCAAATTATTATTTAGATGGTATTATTAGTGACGAGGATATTGAAACTAACTTTAGGTATGAAATGCCAGAAGATTTGCGTAAGCAATTTGCAAAATCTAAAGAGGTTTATTTTGATATCAATAAAACATATATCGAGTCTGTTAGAAACGGTGAATCTAGTAAAGTTGTTTTAGAGCGATCTATAACTCATCACGCTAAAATTTGTACAGAAAATAGTGAAGACTTATGGGATGCATTAGCCTTAGCAAAGATTTTAGGAGAAGATATTAGTTATAGGATTGGACGTTATACAAAATGTATTAGTAAAAGTACTTACAACTTTGTAGATTGGTTAAAAGACGATTACAAAAAGAAATTAAACGCGTATTTGCGTTCTAATTTTGATGAAATATTTGAAGAAATTAACGGTTTTCCTCCAAAGGATTAATAATAAAAGGAATTAAGTAAAGATAAATTTATTCATCTTTTTCAATTTAAAAAAGCAAGTAATTATGGGTACTTTTAAAGATTTAGGTGTAGAAAAAAATTATATTAAGTCGTTAAAAGAACTTGGTATTAAACAACCAACTCAAATTCAAGAACAAGCTATTCCAATATTACTAAGAACAAAAACCGACTTAGTTGGTTTAGCTCAAACAGGAACAGGTAAAACTGCCGCTTTTGGCTTGCCTTTATTACAAAGAATAGATTCTAATAAAAATGAAGTCCAAGCATTAATTTTAGCGCCAACAAGAGAATTAGTACAACAAATTAAAAAACAACTTTTTAAGTTTACTAAATATAACGTAAATAAAATTTTTATTGAAGGTGTTTATGGTGGCGAAAAAATTGATATTCAATTAAAAAATCTTAAAAGAACAACACACGTTATTGTTGCAACTCCAGGAAGATTAATAGATTTAATAGAACGTAATGCCATTAACTTAAATAGTATTAAAACGGTTGTTTTTGATGAAGCTGACGAAATGTTGAGTATGGGTTTTAAAACCGATTTAACCACCATTTTAAGTACAACACCAAAAACGAAGCAAACTTGGTTATTCTCTGCAACTATGCCAGACAGCTTAAAAGATATAGTTTCTAAATACATTAAACCAGATGCAACAAAACTTCAGGTTAATAGAGAAAGCTTAGTTAACGAGAATATTTCTCATTTTTTCATAGAAACAAACTTACCAGTAAAAGTAGATACTTTAATATCTGTTCTTGAAGAGCGAGAGGAAGAAAGAGGTATTATATTTTGTAGAACTAAAGCTGGTACGCAAGCTTTAACTAAACAATTGCAAGATTTAGGGTTTAATGTAGCTGCATTAGAAGGCGATATGCAACAACGTGAACGTGATAAAGTAATGCGTGCATTTAAAAATACAAGCTTACAAATATTAATATCTACAGATGTTTCTGCAAGAGGAATTGATGTAAATAATTTAGGGTTTGTTATTCATTATCAATTACCTGAACACTTAGAATACTATACACATAGAAGTGGTAGAACCGCTAGAGCTGGAAAGCGTGGAGAATCTATAGTTATAATACTTGGTAACGAAAGAAAACGTATTACAGAAATTGAAACAGCTTTAGGAATTAAAATGAAACAAAAAACAGTCTAGATAAATAAAAAAGAGCTTCAAATTTGAAGCTCTTTTTTTATATTTTTAATGCGCCTGCATTTTGTCTTTTCGTTTTTCTGCTTGACGTCTTACTTTTTCTAATGCATCAGCAAAACTAATTTTAAAATTTTCTTTACTAGATTCTGCAAATAAATAAGGTCCAGGCATACTTAATTTAATTTCAGTAACTTTTCCTGTCTCGTTTGTTGGAGTGTTTTCAATTTTAAAAAAAACATCTGCTTTTATTAAAAACTCGTACTTATCAGCTAATTTATTTAATTTTTCAATTACAACAGCTTCTAATTCGTTGCTCGCCTTTACGTCGTTATATTCAAAGTTTATATCCATTTAGTCTCGTTTTTAAGTTATTAATACCTAAAGTTAATCAATTTGTCTTTAAAAATCACACTTAAACCATAAAAAATATTCTATTTAAGAGAGTTTTATGATTTTATAATCGAATAAGTTAATAGGGTTAAATTAAATTGATAAAGTGTTTTTAAATATAAAATTATATAGACCTTTGTAAATCATTATTTTAGAATCTTATGGAAAGAAAATCATCTGGTCTTTTAATTGTATTAGCATTTATAGCTATTTATGTAATTTGGGGTTCAACCTATTTATTCAATAAAATAGCTGTAACAGAAATTCCTGCGTTGTATCTAGGAGCAGTACGTTTTAGCATTGCAGGTATTTTAATTATAATTATTGCAAAGCTTTTAAAAATGCCATTAAGTATAACAAAAAAGCAATTACTAAATTCTGTGATTGCTGGTTTTTTATTTTTAGTCTATGGAAACGGTATTTTTGTGTGGGCTTTAAATTATTTAGATAGTGGCTTTGCAGCTTTATTAGCATCGACACAGCCATTAGCTGTTTTAGTTTTAATGCGAATAATAGATAATAAAAAAGTGAAATTAAAATCTATAGTTGGTATTGTTTTAGGTTTAATTGGAATGTATTTATTGGTGTCACAAAAAGGAATTACTACAAATAAAGATAGCATATTAGGTATATTTATGATATTTACCTGTGTGTTTAGTTGGAGTTATGGTAGCATATTTGTATCTAAAGCAGATTTGCCTAAAAATTTCTTTGTTGCTACAGGTTATCAAATGCTAACCGCTAGTGTTATTTTATTTGTTGGAAGTCTATTGTTTAAGGAGTCTTGGCAATCGCCTTTAGAATGGTCTAATTCGGCGCAATGGTCTGTATTATTTCTAATTGTATTTGGTGGAATAGTAGCTTTTACAGCTTTTAACTATTTGTTAAAAAATGTATCTACAGATAAAGTAGCTTCTAGTGCTTATGTAAATCCTGTTATAGCCTTAATTTTAGGTTGGTTGGTTTTAGACGAATCTATTTCTAAACAATCTTTAATTGCTGCAGTTATTCTATTAACAGGTGTTTATTTTATTACCGCTAGAAAAGAAAAACGCTCTGTGAAGTCTAAGGTTTAAAGTAATGATTATAAGTGAAGTTTATTTATTTTAATGTTTTTTTTTTATAATATCAAAACCTAAAAATCCTTTTTGTACTTCAAAATCAATCTTATTATAAAAATTCATTTTCTCATAATAGTCATTAGAAAAAACTAATTCTTTTCTAAAACCATTATAATAAATAATAAAAGTTGGTTTCCTTTCCGTTCTATGATATTTTCTTCCTGGTAATGATGAGCGAGATATTATTTTATATAATTTTGTAACTTTTATTTCTTTAGCTAAATAAAAATTTAAAAGAATAAATATGGAACAAGCAATGAAACCATAACTAAATACATACTGAAAAACAGCATAGAATTTTAATGTTACTTTACCATATTCATTATAAGTTTTTCTATAATTTTTGAAATCTATTAAAAATGCGATTATACCAGTCAAACCTACTATAACAATAAGAATTCTATAATCTATTATGGTGTTTCTAAATAGAATAATTTGCCAAATCATTAGTAATAGACCAATAAACAAAATAATTGGATAATATATTTTTCTTTGTTTTCGATTCATCTTTTTAAATGTACAAAAAAAGCGATTTCATTTTTAAGTGAAATCGCTTTTATATATTCTAACTAAGTGATGTGTTACTTCAATAGAGTAAATTCACTTCTTCTGTTTACATCGTATTCTTTATCTGTACAAATACCTTCGTTAATACATTCGTTTAATGGTTGTTCTTCACCATAACCTATACTTTTTAAACGATTACGTTCTATACCTTGACTTACTAAATACTCTAGAGTAGAAGCAGCACGTTTTTTAGATAATTCTAAGTTATATTGATTTGGTCCACGTGCATCTGTATGAGATGCAATTTCAATTTCCATATATGGATACTTTTTAAGTAAACCAACTAATGTACTTAATACATTAGCAGCATCTGGACGAATATCCCATTTGTCAAAATCAAAATAAATTTTTTCTAATTGTACTTGAACTTCGCCACGTTCGTTTTCTTTAATACGTTCTTCTGCATCTGCATACGATTCTAATATTAAGTAAATATCATGACTAATTTTTCCTTTACTGTCTGTTGAGAAATCTACATCGTAAGGAATATATAGTTTACGTGTTCCACGAACTGTATATTTTTTATTAGGTTCAATTTTGAATAAGTAATAAGCGTCTTTTCCAACAATTGTATCTTGGATTACATTTCTATTTTCATCAAATAAAGTAACTAAGGATCCTGGTAAAATATCTTTACTATGTTTATCCTGAACAATACCTTCAACTAAATATTTAGTCAAAATATTCTCTTCTCTATTAAATCTGTATAACTTATCTTCTTTAGTTCTGTTTGAACTAAAGAAACCAATATTCTTCTTTTCGTCTACAGAATAACCAAAATCATCTAAATTAGAATTAACACCAGTTCCTAAGTTAAATGGTTTAGAAAATGAATCGTTTATTAATTCACTTCTAAAAACATCTAAATTACCAAAACCTTCGTGTCCGTTAGAAGAGAAGTAAAGCGTGTTTATTCTACTTATATAAGGAAATTGCTCGCGTTGCGTGGTATTAATTTTATCTCCTAAATTTTCTGGAGTTCCAAATGTACCATCTGAATTAACGGCTACTTTGTATAAATCGAAACTACCAAATCCACCAGGCATATCTGAAGAAAAATATAGTATTTTTCCGTCTTTACTTAGTGTTGGATGTTCTATGTTATATAAATCGCTAGCAAAAGGTAAAGCGGTAATGTTAGTCCATTTTTGGTTTTCTAATTCTGCTTTATAAATTTTAATATTTGCAATTTTAGCATCATCTATTAAAACACGTTCTGGGTTTGTACGGTTAAAGTACATTATTTTACCATCTTGGCTAAACGTCGCATTACTTTCATGAGATTCTGTATTAATAGACATTCCAAATGGTGTAACATCTGTTAACTCTCCAGAAGTAGTTAATGTAGCAGAGTATAAATCTAAATATGGTAAATTATTCCAAGAATATAAAGGACTTTCTTCATTTCTAGCTGAAGCAAAAGCGACTTTATTATCTAAGTAAAAAGACATTCCAAAATCACTTTTTCCATCTTTGTTAAGAATTTCCTTTTCAGAAAACACATGAGGTGCATGTTTTCTTACATCTTCTGAAAATTCATTATAATTAAATGATTTATCAAAAAGTGTAGCTAAAATAACATCTGAAGCATCAAATTCATTTATTGTTTTTAATGCTTGTGCATATCTAAACAAACGATTATTGTCTGTAATAGGACCAAACTCTTCAATAATTGATTTATAAATTGCAATAGCATTTTCCATATCTAAGGTATAGAAATAACTGTCTGCTAAATTCTGTTGTGTTTCTATAGTTTTATTCTTTAATGCAGAATAACCTTCTATAGCTGTTGTATAAGATTTATTTTCAAAATAACGATTCACCTTTTTAAGACTCATGGTTTGAGCACATATTGATGATGTAATAAGGACTAAGAGTATAAATATATAATTTTTCATAAGACGTATAAATATTAAAAGAATCTTGGTGAACGGTCAAATCCTTTAGAGATGTTTAAGAAATCTAAATTGTATAACATCATTATTTCATGTGATCCAGAATTAAAGTTACCTAAGTTAGATGTTGTATAATCATAAGCATAACCAATTCTTAATTCTGGTGTTACTTTAAAATTAACTAATCCACTAATAGCATCATCTAATCTATATCCAATTCCTGCTTCAATTCTATTATTTATTAATACGTTAGCAGTTAAATCTAATGCTAAAGGTGCACCTCTTACAGCTTTAGCCATAAATGCAGGTTTTAGTTTTAACTTAGGATTTAAGTTAAAAACATATCCACCAGTTAAAAACATATGTATATCTTGAACTCCAGTAGATACAATACCACTTTCAGTTTCAATATGCTTAGAAGTTAATAGGTTAGGAGCAGATAAACCAACATAGTACTTGTCTGTAAAATAAAAAGTTCCAATACCTGCATTTGGAAAAGTTTTACTTATGTTTTCGTTAAAAGCAATATCTGAACTTGCGTTACCAGATTGTAAACTAAAATTACTAAAGTCTGTATTAAAAAAGGTTAAACCAGCTTTAATACCGAATGATAATTTAGATTTTTCACTAAGTTTTAACACGTAAGCGTAATCTGCAAAAATATTATTTTCGTTAACAACATCTCCAATATTATCGTTTACAAATGAAATTCCAATTTCCATTTTATCGTTAATAGGAGTATGCGCAAAGAAAGTTCCTGTTTGTGGAGCTCCTTCTAATCCAACCCATTGTGTTCTATATAAACCACCAAAGTTAATTACGCCTTCTGTTGCAGTTGCATAAGCTGGATTTATAACACTATGGTTGTACATGTATTGTGTAAACTGTGGATCTTGTTGTGCAGTAGCTAAAAGACCAAAACACAAGGTTATTACAGTTAGTATATGCTGATACGTTTTTTTCATTTTAATTGAAATTAATGTATAATTTTTAATTTATTAACGGTTAAGATATAGTCTACCTTGTTTCGCTTTAGTTATGCCATCATTATAATTTAAAATATAATAATAGACACCAACTGGTAAATCTGTTTTACTTAAAACTCTAGATTGGTTAGATTTTCCTCTAAAATCTTGTGTGTTAGCATTAGATTTATAGACTAAACTTCCATATCTGTTATAAAATTCAATATCATATTTAGGATATAAGAACTCAATATTATTAATGGTGAATGTATCATTAACACCATCGCCATTAGGAGAAAAACCATCAGGGATATCTAATGTTCCGCAAGCTGATAAATCTACAGTTACCATTAATCTAATACTACTTTCGCAATTTGTAGTTGGATGTATTAAAGCAGCATAGTATGTTTGGCCATCAATTAACGTATCTGTTGAAGTATAAGCAGTTCCACCAGTTAAAGTATCGTACCAAACCACATTACTTAAAGTTGAATTAACTTCTATTATATTTGCGGTTAATGTCTCTATTGTAGGATTATCATTAATACAGAACAATTCACCTTCAAAAGCTAATGTTGGTGTTACTTCATCTGAAACAGTAACATCTATTTGAGCTCTTACAGATGATATACATAAACTTGTTGGATTTGTTTGTGTAGAATAATAATCTTCGCCATCTTCTAATGCTGTTGTAGGATCTAATGGTATTAGACTTATATTATCACTATACCATTCAATATTACTTCCAGTAACTAAAGCGTCTAAATCTGCAACTGTTGGGGTATTAACTACACAAAATGTTACGCTAGAAACCGTAGTTATTGGTGTAGCAGCATCATTAACCGTAATATTTAAAGTTGCCATTGCATTTGTTGTACAAGGAGAAATAGCAATTACTGTGTAGGTGTAGTTTCCTGTTCCATCTAAAGTAGGATCAAAAATATTTGTTCCGCTATTAAGTAAAGGACTCCAAGTTCCGTTAGTATCGGGAGTTCCTAATAATTGAGTTAACAAATCTAAAGTTCCATCTGCTACACATAAAGAAATAGTATTATCTAATCCTGCATCTGGAGCTTGATTTATAGTTACATTTATATCTGCAGTATCAACTCCACAAGCACTCGCAATTGTATATGTGTAAATTCCAGAAACAGCTGTTGCTGGATCTAAAATGTTAGATAGAATTGTTCCATTTAAAGACCAATCGCCACCAATTGTTGCTCCTCCTAAAATTGGAAATAAATCCACAGACGTATCAGTAGAACATAATGTTAAAACATCGTCTGAACCAGCATTTACAGGTGTTTCTACAGAAATTGTTACTATAGTTGAAGCATTTACACAAGGTGCATTAGCAACAACTGTATAAGTAAAATCATAATCTCCAGGAGCTACACTTGAAGCATCAAAAGTGCTACCAGAAAAAGCTCCAGTTGCATCTGTATCTGTCCAAGTACCAGTTGCATCCTCAGAACCATCTAATGCAGAGAATAAATCGTAAGCTGTTACTGTATCACAAACATTATCATTTAATGCTATACCTGAATTTGGTGATAAAAAGATAGTAACAATAACTTCTGCTCTAGTTACTGATTCACAATTTGATATTGCATCAGTTTGAGAAGCATAATAGGTTTCTCCGTCATCTAATACTGTTCCTGCTGGTAATGGAGAACCTAAAGTAGCCTCGTCATACCACTGAATATTTGTTCCAGAAGTTACAGTTAAATTTGCAACAGTTGCAGCATCACAAAAATTTTGTGCAGCAGTTACTGTTGGCGCACTAGTTTCTATTACTGTAACTGAAACAGTTTCTGTATCGTCTGTACAAGTTCCTATACCAATAACAGTATAGGTAAAATTAAATGTTGTGTTTATTGTTAATGCACTAAGATCAACTGTGTTTCCACTTAATGCAAGAGATCCATCATCATCTGACCAAGTTCCACCAGTATCTTCACCTGCTAATTGACCAAATAAATCTAAAGTTGGAGTAGTAGCAAGGTCTATTAAACAAATATTAAAATTAGTAGCTGTTCCAGCTTCAGGTGCAGCTTCAATAGTTATTACAACTGTTGAGCTATTTGCGCACGTATTAGAATCTGTAATTGTGTAAGTAAAGTTATAAGAACCAACTGTTAAAGCACTTAAATCAACTGTGTTTGCTGTTAATGCAAGAGATCCATCATCATCTGACCAAGTTCCTCCAGCATCTTCGCCAGCTAATTGACCAAATAAGTCAAAATTTGTAACTGTAGTTGTTTCACAAACTACAAATGGCGTTGCAGTTCCAGTATTTGGTAAGTCATTAATAATAACTTCTACGGTAACTAAAACATCATCACAAGTACCAATAGCATTTACATCAAATGTAAAGAAATAATTCCCTATTATTAAAACGGATAAATCTACTGGGTTTGTTGCTACTGCACCTGTATTGTCTGTTCCAGAATACCAAATACCCGTTTGATCTTCATCATCTAATAAATCAAATAAATCATAACTTGAAGGTAAAGCATCTCTACAGAAAGCAATTGGACTATCAGCGCTAACTGTTCCACTTTCTGGTGCTTCTAATATTGTTATTGTAACTGTTGTACTATTAGAACAGTTATTAGCATCTGTAATATCATAAGTATAATTAAAAACTCCTACAGGTAAAATTGATAAATCAATTGTATTTCCAATTACAACTCCAGTAGTATCATTAGTCCAAGTTCCACCAGCATCTTCACCAGTTAAAATATCAAATAAGTCAAAATTTGTATTATTTAAAGCAGGATCATTAGCACAAAACGGTGCAGGATTATTTGGTGTACCAGTATTAGGTAAGTCATTAATAATAACTTCTACGGTAACTAAAACATCATCACAAGTACCAATAGCATCTACATCAAACGTAAAGAAGTAATTCCCTGTTGTTAAAACAGATAAATCTGTTGGGTTTGTTGCTACTGCACCAGTATTGTCTGTTCCAAAATACCAAATACCAGTTTGATCTTCGCCATCTAGTAAATCAAATAAATCATAACTTGAAGGTAAAGCATCCATACAGAAAGAAATCGGACTATCAGCGCTAACTGTTCCACTTTCTGGAGCATCTAATATTGTTATTGTAACAGTTGTACTATTAGTACACATATTAGCATCTGTAATAGTGTATGTATAATTAAATACACCTACTGGTAAAGAAGATAAATCTATTGTGCTTCCTGTTAAGACTAAAGAAGCATCGTCATCTGACCAAGTTCCACCAGCATCTTCGCCAGTTAAAATATCAAATAAGTCAAAATTTGTATTATTTAAAGCAGGATCATTAGCACAAAAAGGAGCAGGGTTATTTGGTGTTCCAGTATTTGGAATATCATTAATAATAACTTCTACGGTAACTAAAACATCATCACAGGTTCCAACTGCATTTACATCAAACGTAAAGAAATAATTACCAGGAATTAAAATAGATAAATCTGTTGGATTAGCTACAACAGCACCAGTATTATCTGTTCCAGAATGCCAAACACCAGTTTGATCTTCTCCATCTAATAAATCAAATAAGTCATAAATTGAAGGCGCTTCATTTAAACAAAAAGATATTGGGCTATCTGGACTAACAGTTCCGCTTTCAGGAGCTGGCAATACAGTTAATGTAATATCTTCAGAATCAGTACAACTAGAATTACTAATTGTGTAGGTATATATATAAGGACTATTTGCAGCATCAAATCCAGAAATATCAATAGGGTTAGTAACTACATTTCCACTTGCATCTGTCCAAGTTCCTAAATTATTATCTTGAGAGTCATCTAAAGCATCAAATAAATCAAATGGATTTGGTGTCAAATCATTTTCACAAAATATAGTTGGAATTGCAACACCAGGAATTGGATCTAATAAAATTTCAACTTGAACAGTCGTAGATTCTTCAGGACAAGGATTTGGAGCGACATTTTGGGTATATGTAAACACATACATTCCTGGTGTAAAACCAGATAAATCTATTGGAGATGTTACAATAGGATCTGTACTTAACGGACCTTGAGTCCATTGTCCACCAGGATCTTCATTATCTAATAAAGAATTTAAATCAAAATCTGTTGGTGCTAAAGACTCACAAAATTGTGGAGTTGTGTTTGCATCTCCTGAACTTAATACAGGATAAATAGTTAAAACAACTGTAGCAGTATCATCAGGACATGCATTAACTCCAGGAACAGTATACGTATAATTATAAGTTCCATCTGTTAATAGAGTTAAATCTACCATACTAACACCAAAAAGAGCTCCAGAGGCATTATCATCAGTCCAAGTTCCACCAGCATCTTCTCCAGTTAAGTAATCGAATAAATCTATTGGAGAATTAGCAGCTAAATCTGTTTCACAAAAATCTGCAGGTAATGGATCTCCAGCTTCTACCGGATCGTCAATTTCTACAGTTACAGGAACCGCATTACTATCACAGAAAAAACTTTCTGCTTGAACATAATACGTATTTCCGTCTACTAAAGCTAAAGCATTATTAAGTGCAGGAGGAATTACATTACCTAAACCATCTACATTTGCATACCAATTAAATAATCCAGTTGTTCCTGGGTTTAAACTACCAATAGTTGGATTTGTATCTGAGCAAAATTGTTGTGGCGATGGCGGCGTAGGATCTAAAGGAGAATTATCTACAGCAGTTCTTCCACGTTCTATTTGAGAAGTACATCCAGAACCGTCAACGAAAACAATAAATAAGTTCGTAAAACCTAAAGGAATATCATTCGCAAAAACAACGGGACTTGTTAGGTCAAAATCAAAGTAAATCTCTGTACTAACTGTACCTGCAGGAGTAAAAGGTGAAATAACTTCTGTAAAATAATCATTAAATGTCGCATTGTCATTTGAACAATAAATTCCATTAAACAAAGTTACTCCAGAAGGATTAACTGTAAAATCTACTGTAATTGAAGGTCTAGCACCTGCACAAGAATTACTGATATCATCAGCGAAATAAGTTCCTTCTGCAACCAATTGTAAATCAGGTAAAGCTGTTGTGCTTACCGCTGAATTATACCAAACAATCCCACCACCAGTATCTATGGCAAAAGTTGATAAGTCACTAAAATTAAAACCTGCTGCATCGCAAATTACAATTGGACTACTTGGTATAGTTGGACATTGTGCGTACGAAATTACGCTAGTTAAACAAAAAGCAAACGCTAAAAGATTAACTTTAAATAATTTAGATTTATAAATAAACATTAACTTGAATTTAGTTTATACTATATTTTAATAATTCACGAATATATTTTAAAATTTTTACAAAACGTTAAAAAATTAACATTCTATACAATAACATTGTTTAACTGGTGCTTTTTGCAGATTAACAGTTGTTATTATCTTAATTAACTAGTTTTTTTTTACGAATTAATAGATTAAATGTTTTTTTATTTGATAATAAGCAATGTTTTTGCCGTTAAAACACAACTTATTGCAATTAAACTAATTTTCGTTATTAGAAATTACAGAATAAATTAGTTTATTTAGAGAGTTACTTTTAATAATAGTTAAACAATCAAAAAAAAATAGGTTTTAATTTTTGATTGAAGTGTAAATCTATGAATCACTAATAAATAGGAACTATTTAGTTAAAGTATTTTTAAATTAAGTTAATTATAAGTTATTACATCGCTATTTAATTATTTTTATAGTCTTAATGAACCAAATTCTTAATTTTAATGAAAAAAAATATACTACTAATTGTATTGCTTACTTTTTGTTTAATTCCATTATCAAATCAAGCACAGTCAAAAAGGAATAAAAAGAAAAAAGACACTACAAATCTTGTTAAAACCGAAGCTAAAAAGGAAAATAGTAAAGAAGGTATAAAATCTTATGATGAAATCATTACAAAAGAAGCTATTACAGATAATGGTTTATTTAAAGTGCACAAAGTAGGAGCGAAGTACTATTACGAAATACCTAATACCTATTTAGGAAAAGAAATGCTTTTAGTAAGTAGAATAGCAAAATTACCAGCTAATTTAGGTGGTGGCTATATAAATGCAGGAACTAAAACTGGTGAACGCTTAATAATTTGGGAACGTTTTAATGAAAAAATTCTAATAAAAGAACGGTCGTATAATTCTGTTGCAGACGAAGAATTACCAATCAGTATTTCTGTAAAATCTAATAACTACGAACCTATTTTACACGCATTCAATATTGCAGCTTTTAGCAAAGACTCCACAGCAATAGTTGTAGATGTAACTAAATTTTATAGTTCTGATGTAAAAGCAATTAGTGGATTAAGTGAAAGTTTGAGAACTAAGTATAAAGTAAAAAAAATAGATCCTTCTCGTAGTTTTATTAATGTGATAAAAAGTTTCCCTCAAAATATAGAAGTAATTCAAGATTTGACTTATGATGCAACAAATCCACCATCCGCTAAGTCTACACAAACTATAAGTATGCAAATAAATCAATCTATGATTTTATTGCCAGAAACACCTATGGAACCACGTTTTGCAGATCAACGCGTTGGTTGGTTTACTTATAGTCAAGTTGATTACGGAAGTGATAAATTAAAAGCCGATAAGAAAACATATATTAGACGTTGGAAATTAGAACCTAAAGATCCGGAAGCTTACGCAAAAGGTGAGTTAGTAGAACCAGTAAAACCTATTGTCTATTATATAGATCCAGCAACACCAGAAGCTCTAAGAAAATATATAAAAGAAGGTGTAGAGTTATGGCAAGGACCATTTGAAACCGCAGGTTTTAAAAACGCCATTATAGCAAAAGATCCACCAAGCAAAGAAGAAAATCCCGGTTTTAGCCCTGAAGACATTAGATATTCTGTAATTAGATATGTTGCAAGTGAAACCCGAAATGCCACTGGACCAAGTGTTTCGGATCCAAGAAGTGGTGAAATTATAGAAAGTGATATTATATGGTATCATAATCATTTACGTTCTTATAGAAATCGCTATTTATTAGAAACTGGAGCAGCAAATCCAAGTGCAAGAACTTTAGATACATCGGCAGAAGACATTGGCGAAATGATGAAAATGGTTATTGCTCACGAAGTTGGTCACGCTTTAGGATTGCCACATAATATGAGTGCTAGTAAAGCTTACAACGTAGAAAGTTATAGAAATGGTGCATTTACCCAAGAGTTTGGAATTGCATCTACTATTATGGATTACGCACGCTATAATTACATAGCGCAACCTGGCGATAAAAACATTAGATTTATTCGCAAAATTGGTCCTTATGATCATTATGCTATAAATTGGGGCTATAGAAAAATTCCAGGAGCAGAAGCTGCAGAAATAGAAAAACCATTTTTAGACCAATGGATTATTGAAAAAGCTGGAGATTCTAAATATGTTTTTGGAAAGCAGAGTAGTACCTTTGATCCAACTTCTCAAACAGAAGATATTGGAGATAATGCCATAAAAGCCTCTAATTATGCACTAAAAAACTTGAAAATTGTTGCTGAAAATTTACCAGAATGGACAAGTAGTCAAACTAACGATTATAATGATTTAAAAGAATTATATGGCGAATTACTAGATTGCTATAATCGATATGTAGGTCACGTTTTAGAAAATATAGGTGGCGTAAAAGAGAATTTAATTACACCAAGTCAAACAGGTATTACTTATCTAGCTGTAGATAAGTTAACACAACAAAAATCTGTAGAATGGTTAGATGAAAATGTATTTAAAACCCCATTATGGTTGTTAGACAAAACGATGCTTAAGAATATTAGTTATACAGACTATACAGAACACTTAAGAAGTTTACAAAGCCGATTTATTTCAAAATTATTAAACTCAGACCGCTTAAATCGAATTATTAATCAACAAAGTCTTGATAATACTAATTATAGCTTATTAGAGTTTATGCAAGAAATTAGAAAAGATATTTTCTCAGAAGTTTATATTTCAAAAAATGTTGATGTATATCGTAGAAACTTACAGCGTACATATATTGATAGACTTGCTTATTTAATGTCTCAAGATTTAAAATCTGATATTAAAGCCATTACTCGTGGCGAATTAAATATTTTGAAACAACAACTAACAATTGCTAAATCGCGTGGGGTTAATAAAATGAGTAAATATCACTATAGTGATTTAGTAAAAGAGATTGAACACATTTTAGATCCTAAAATGTAAAACAATTTTGACTATTAGTTTAAAAGCATCTTATTTATTTTGAGAAAATAAGATGCTTTATTAAGTTACTTAACGAAATAATTTGGTAGAATTTTTAAATGAAGCTTAAAATGGATAACAAATCTAAAAATATTCACATTATTGGCGCTGGAATTAGCGGATTAATAACAGCTATTGAACTAGAAAAGGCAGGTTTTAGCCCAACAATTATAGAAGCAAGTAGCTCAGCTGGTGGACGAGTAAAAAGTGATATTATAGATGGTTTTGTTTTAGATCACGGATTTCAAGTATTACTAGACGCGTATCCTAAAGCTAGAAAGTATTTAGATTATAATGCTTTAGAACTACAAGACCTGGTTCCAGGTGCAACAATTTTTAAGAATGGTAAATCTCAGACTATTGGAGATCCATTACGACACTTGAACTTATTATTACCAACTATAAGTGCTAATGTTGGTTCCATTAAAGATAAACTAGCTATTTTGAAATTAAATTTAGCATTAAAAAATAAGTCGGTAGATACTATATTTAATCAAACATCTGAAACAACAACATTTAATTACTTAAAAGAAAAAGGTTTCTCTGACAATATTATAAAAAACTTTTTTAAGCCTTTTTTTTCGGGCATATTTTTAGAAACTGAGTTGAATACACCAAGTGTAATGTTCGAGTTTATTTATAAGATGTTTGGTGAAGGTTTAGCTGCAATACCTAAAGATGGAATTCAAGCTATTCCAAATCAACTTAAAGCACAATTAAAACGCACTAAGTTTTTATTTAATTCACCCGTAAAAACAGTAAATGAAAAATGTGTCATTTTACAAAACAACACACATATTGATACAGATATAACAGTTATTGCAACCGAAAGTTCTATACTTTTAAATACAGAACAAAAGATACAATGGAAATCTTGCGACACTTTATATTTTATCGTAGAAAAAAACACTTTAAAACAATCAATTATTGGTTTGTTGGCGGATGAAGATGCACTAATTAATAACTTATTTTTTACAACTAGTATTAAAAATAACAATACAACAAAAGAACATTTATTATCTGTAACAGTTGTTAAAAATCATACGTTAAGTCAAACAGATTTGATTAAAACAGTAGAAGCAGAGCTGCAACAAAAATGTCATATTAAAACTACTAAATTTATAAAACATTATAAAATTAAGCGTGCATTACCAGATTTAAAAACAATTAAAAATACCTTAGACTATAACACCTTAAGATATTCTGAAACTATAATTTTAGCTGGAGATTACATTTTAAATGGATCCTTAAATGCAGCAATGTCAAGTGGAGAATATGCAGCTAAACTTATTATAGAATCAGATTAATACGTGTTACATGGCGTATTTTTTTAATAATTCTAAACTCACATATTTTAATGAGATTATATTAGTAGCCTTTAAACTTATATTTGGTGCTACGTTTGCTTTTTCAGCTTGTTTCCAACGTGATAAGCATAAACACCATTTATCTCCAGGTTTTAATCCAGGAAAATTCCACTGGGGTTTTGGTGTAGATAAATCGTTGCCTTGTTTTATGGTATAACTTAAAAATTCTTTAGTCATGATTGCACAAACAACGTGTGTTCCATAATCGTCTGGTGTAGTATTACAAAATCCATCTTTTAAATAACCTGTTAAAGGATTACAAGAACAATTTTCTAAAGTTTCACCCAATACATTTAATGTTTGAGTTGTTTTTTTATCTGACATTATTTAATATATAAGCTTTGAGTCAAAGATAATATTAATCTAATAATTGTTCTATTTTACATAATATTAATTATAATACATTTTATATATTAAGTATGTAATACTTTTCATAGCTTTCATATTCTGTATATTATTCAGTATTTTTCAAATAATCAATTTATAAGAATGCTTAGATTTAGATATAATGATTAACTTTACAATTCATTTATTTTAAATAAATTAATTGCAACAAATAAAAAATTATTTAGATCAAATAGCAACTATATCTAATACAGATTGGGAGTTTTTTATGTCAAAATTACAACGTCGTATAATACTTAAGAAAAGCGTATTTTTGAAAGTCAACGAAATTGAAAATCATATTTCATTTATTGAATCTGGTGTTGTACGCTTATTTATTCCTAAAGATAATCCTGAAAAAGAAATTACGTTTGGGTTTAGTTTCAAAGATCAATTTATTAGTGCTTATGACTCTTTTTTAACACAAAAACCATCAGCATATAACCTACAAGCATTGACAGAAACTACTATTTTAAGCATTAGTTATTCAGATTTACAGCTGGTTTATCAAAACACTCAAATTGGAAATCTTATTGGACGTTTAACCGCCGAACGTTTGTTTTTATTGAAATCTAATCGCGAACAAAATCTTTTAAATCTTTCAGCCGAAGAACGTTATATAAAACTATTTAAAGAACGACCAGAATTAATTAAAGTGATTCCTTTAAAATATATTAGCTCTTATATTGGTGTTACTGCACAAGCTTTAAGCAGAATTAGAAAAAGGTTATAATTGTCATTTTATTGACTTAGGTTCATTGTTTTGGGTTGAACATCAATTTATCTTTGTAAAAAAAAGAAATGACTATTATAATATTTATTTTAGTGCTTTGGTATGGCGGATTGTTTTTTCAATCCTTCTTCTTACATCGTTACGCAGCACATCAGGTCTTTACAATGTCTAAAACAATGGAACGTATCACGTTTTTTTTAACTTGGTTTTTTCAAGGATCAAGTTACTTAAGCGCATACGGTTATGGTATTATGCATAGAATGCATCACGCTTATACAGACACCGAAAAAGATCCACATTCGCCATCTTATGATGACAATTTGTTTGCAATGATGTGGAAAACAAAAACTATTTATCAGGATATCAATAAAGATAGAATAGTAATAGATTCAAAATTCACTAAAAATGTCCCACAATGGAAAAATTTTGATTTATTTGCTAGTTCTCGTTTTTCACGATTACTTTGGATTAGTGCTTATATTTTATTTTTTGCTTTATTTGTAACTGCTTGGTGGCAATGGTTATTATTACCTGTAGCCTTTTTAATGGCTCCAATACATGGTGTAATTATTAACTGGTTTGGACATATTTATGGCTATGTGAATTTTAAAATGAAAAACACCAGTAGAAATCTATTTCGTTTTGATTTTTTAATGATGGGCGAAGGTTACCACAACAACCATCATAAATTTGCAAGTTCTCCGAATTTTGGCGTAAAATGGTATGAAATTGATATTACTTATCTAATAATAAAACTGTTAGATGCGTTTGGTGTTATTAAACTAAAACCAATTAAATTAAAGAGTTAATATTACTGTTCAAAAAAAAGCCACTACTTATGAAACAAGTAGTGGCTTTAAAATAAAAAACAAACTAAAAACTATCTTCTTGGTGGTCTTTGTTTATTTCCACCTTTAGCACCATTTTCTAATTCTTTCTTAGTAATAAATCCATCTTTATTTTTATCTATTACAGTAAAATCTTGTAGTAACGGACCTTTTGCTTCGTCTTTAGATATTTTGCCATCTTTATTTATGTCTAATTGAGCTAAAATATCGGATGTACTTGGTCTTCCATTTTGACCTTGTTGTCCATTGGGCGGACCTTTTTGTTCCTTATTATCAATTTCACCCATAAGACATCTACCAACATACGGAAAGTCTTTAGTTACTAAATACATGTATTTTCCTTTAACAGTAATTCCGTTACATTCGTCTAAATCACCAGAATTTGCTACATATTCGTAATCAGATCCATAGGTTCCATCATGATGTCCGCCAACAGAAATATCTCTACTTTCCATTGGGTTTTCATAAGTACAATCTTCTCCTTCTCTATTTCCGTCTAACAATTTAAAACTTGGTGTATATTTTTCACTTTTAGAAACGTAAATAGGAAAACCATCATGCGCAAATCCAATATGAACTAAATCTTCACCTTTATCAAAAGCATTAATAATTGAAGTTGGCGATCCATGATAATGATACTCACCTGTTGGTTGTACGTGTGCATTATTAAAATCTAAACCTAAGTCTATTACATTTTGTATAGCTTCTACTCTATAGTTTTCTCCAGAATCACATTCTACAACTTCTGCGGTTCCAGGTTCAAATTTAATTCCATTTAAAGCAACGCCAGGTTCTCTAATCCATTGAGGTTTTCCTATATATTTTGGGGTTGCAGGAAATGAAGATGTTTTATTTTGAGCCGAAATAGTATTTGGATTTCCTTGATTTGGAAAATTACCTGTTTTATGATTTGGTAATGAATTAGTTACCATAACACGCTTATTTCCTTTAATAGAAACTACGGTTTTTGTACCATAGTTACTATCTTCTAACTGATAATTCTCAAAGTAATTAGTCTCATTATTTGATGTTTTTTCAATTGAATGAGAATGATCTGAATCTGAATCGTGATGATGACCACTTTCTTTATGACTATTACATGCTACTAAAAAAGCTAAGCTTAAAGTGTTTAAAAGGATATATTTTATTTTCATATGAAGAATTTTTTAGTTTTTATATTAAAGAACATCTTTTGTTTTAAAAAGTAAAAATTAGTTTCTTTTTTTGCGTTTATCTTTTCTATTCTTTGATAAAAACAATTTTAATTCATCTCTATCTAACTCATTATCCTTATTTGAATCAATCTCTTTAAAGTTAATTGCTAATAATTCATTTTTCTTAGCTGCAATTTCCAATTCGTTTAATGTTCCATCTTTATTGTCGTCTAAATCTTTAATTAAATCTTTAGCAGATTTTTGTTTTGGACCTCTATTTTCTAATGAAGCTTCTAATTCTTCAAAAGAAATTGAATTATTAGCATCTAAATCTATTTTATCAAACATTTCAGAAATCTTGCCTCTTTTATCGTTTGAAGCTTCATCTCTATCAATTGTATTATCATTATTGGTATCTAATTTTGACATTATTTTTGAGGCATCTGGTTTTTCAGTTCTTGATGGTCTATTTCCTTGTCCTTGCATTCCACCTCTTCCGCCTGGTCCTTGAGCAAAAAGCGTAACACTTGCAAATAATGAAAAAATAGTAACTCCTGTTTTTATTTTAGTAATCGTCATAATTAATGATTTTATATTTTATTAGATGACGTTATTGATAAAAACTTGTGCTAATCTGTCTGTTTTTATGTTAAACCCAAGTTAAATAAATTAATATTATAGCATATATTTGCTGTCTATGTGGATGTATTTTGGACTTTTAGCGGCTTTATTTCTTGGCTTACATAATATATGTAAAAAATACGCTGTACAAGGAAATGAAGTATTTCCAGTATTATTAGGGACGGTTTCTAGTGGTTTCCTTTTTGTGGCTTCATTTTACTTGTTCTCCCTATTTTATCCTGAATATGCAGAACAAAACGGCTATAATTTTCAACAATTATCTTTGCAAAAACACGGGTTTATTTTTATAAAATCGGCAATAATGGCTAGTTCTTGGGTTTTAGCCTATCAAGCTTTAAAACATTTACCAATTACTATAGTTACACCAATTAGAAGTGCTGGACCATTTTTTACGTTTATTGGAGCTATTCTTATTTATAAAGAAAGTCCTAACTTATTTCAATGGATTGGTTTTTTCTTAATTATATTTTCTGTGTTATTATATTCTAGAATTGGTAAAAAAGAAGGCATTAACTTTAAACGTAACAAATGGATTTTCGCTATTATTGGAGCTACTTTTTTAGGAGCTAGCAGTGGTTTGTTCGATAAATTTTTAATTCAGAATTTAAGTTTAAATCCACAAACCTTACAATTTTGGTTTTGCTTTTATACCATTCTTATTTTATTAGTCATTTTAAGTATTACCTGGTTTCCTTATGCAGATAAGCGTAAAGCTTTTAAATTCCGTTGGTCTATTCCAATGGTTGGAATATTACTGCAAGCAGCAGATTACTTCTATTTTAAAGCCTTACAAGATCCAGAGGCGTTAATTATGTTATTATCTGCTATAAAACGTAGTCAGATTATAATTGCAGTTGTTATTGGTGGTTTAGTATTTAAGGAAAAAAATAAACGCTTAAAATTAATACCTTTATTTGGTATTTTACTTGGTGTATGTTTGATTTTATATTCAAATAAATAATGACATAAAAAAAGCCCATCAATATAATTGATGGGCTTAAATTTAATAGGGTTTTATGTTTAGATAACTTTTACGTTAACCGCATTTAAACCTTTATTTCCTTCTTGTAGTTCAAATTCAACTTCGTCACCTTCTCTAATCTCATCGATTAATCCTGAAATGTGAACAAAGTGGTCTCTTTCAACACCTTCTTCTGTTATGAATCCAAATCCTTTAACGTCGTTGAAAAATTTTACTGTTCCTTTACTCATTGTAATATAATTTATTGTATTAATTACTGATGTAAAACCAATTATCGTGCCAAGATACCCAATTGAACAACATAAGACTAGATTAAAAAAAAATGATTTATATTGAATTAATCTGCTTAGTGGTTTCAATTTGTTAAAGCTTTTATAAAAAAAACTTCAATAAAGGTGAAAAACCATTTTGTTTAATTATATTTATATGAAATTAAACAAAACAACAAATGGATATTTTACAAGAAGCTACTATTTTTGAAAATGCCAAAATGAGTCATATGTCTACAAGCGACAGAGTGGTTGCATCAAGAGAAGCAAAAAGACTTGTTTTAGCAATAAATGAGTTATATAAAAAGTCGAAAGATAATAACTTGATGGATATTATGAAAAGACTAACTGTTAAGAAAAAAAGAATTGAAATTAGGCTAAAAGGAAGACCTGATTCAGGGTTTTAGTTAGTTTTTTTAAGGTAAAAAGGATCATTTGTTTTCACCTTAAAATTTGTCTTACAAAAATTAAGAATAAGAACTAGTAAACACCTAATAAATTACACAAAACACTAAAATATGAAAAGTTTTATTTTAAAATGGTATCCAGTTATTCTTGCATTCATTTGTTTATTATACTCTGTAGGATATGGAGTCTTAGGAATGACAGAAGAAGCACAATATTCAGCCCATTGGCCAGGAACAATATTATTGTTTGCAATAGCAATTAGACAAAGAAGAACATTATGAATATTGGATTTTTTATAGTAGGCGGAATGATCTTTTCTGTATATATAGCACTAACATTTCTGAATATTTTCTATTCAAACCGAAAACAAAAAGAAGAGAATTATCCGGATAAAAAACAATAATATTAATCCTTTTTCTGTATCTAATGACGTTAATTACATATCATTATTGTTTTTGAAAATTAGACACAAAAAAGCCCATCAAAATTGATGGGCTCATATTTAATAAGGTAATATATGTTTAGATAACTTTTACGTTAATGGCATTTAATCCTTTTTTACCTTCTGTTAATTCAAATTCAACGTCATCGCCTTCACGAATTTCGTCAATTAAACCTGAAATGTGTACAAAATGGTCTGTGTTTGAACCTTCTTCTGTGATGAATCCGAATCCTTTGTCATCGTTGAAAAATTTTACTGTTCCTTTAATCATTGTAATATAATTTATTGTATTAATTACTTATTTAAAATCAATATGCGTGCCAAGAATTAAAATAAATTAATAACACTACTCTATTTCTACTATCGGCTCTACTTCTATTAGGAAATTACAAGAATTACCAATAAAACAAAGTGATTTTGCTTTGCTATGTAAACTAATAGCTAATTCTAAATTAGAAGCGGCTTTAATAATCACAAAAGGTTTTAATATCACTTTATTAAACTGTCCGCTTCCATTAGGGTTAACTTGTAAAGTTCCTAAAGGTTGATCTTGATATGAAGTAATTTCAAGATTATTCTGTCTGCACACATAGAAATAAGACATCATATGACACGAAGATAAGGCCGATAACAGCATATCTTCAGGATTAAGTAAAGTAGCGTCTCCGTGAAATGTTTGGTCTGCAGAACCCTTAAAACTAGCTTTTCCAGGAATAGCTATTTCATATAATCTATCGTTTTTAATAGAATTAATTTGAGAATTTCCAATCCATTTAAGATCTAAAGTGTAAAGGTGCGTGTTTTTCATAGCTAGAATATGATTTTATTTTAAAGTAAAAGTCAGCACAATTAACTAATGAAAATTGCGAACTAAATAACTAAAACCTACCAATCAATAGGGAAATAATCCTTTAAAAACTTTCCACACCAATGTTTACCTGTATTTATACCATCTATTAACGGATCCATAACACGTGCTGCGCCATCTACAATATCTAATGGTGGCTGAAAATCGTGCTCTTCTACTTTCTTTTTAGATAATTCTACAGGATCTTCATCTGTAACCCAGCCTGTATCTACCGCATTCATATAAATACCAGATTTAGCAAAGGTTGAAGCAGACGTATGTGTTAACATATTTAAAGCCGCTTTTGCCATATTGGTATGTGGATGACGATCTTCTTTTTTGAATCTATGGAACTTTCCTTCCATTGCCGATACATTTATAATATGCTTTTTACCTGTATTCTCCTTCATCATTAATTGCGACAAACGATTACACAATACAAATGGTGCTACAGCATTTACCAACTGAACTTCTACCATTTCTGTGGTTTCAATTTCTCCCAATTTTAAACGCCAGCTATTCGTTTTGCGCAAATCTACTTGTTGTAAATCGGCATCTAATTGGCCTTCCGGAAAAACTTCTTTGGCTTGTAACGAATTATCAAAACTGTATGGAATCTGGGATAATTCGGCAGAATTACGTAATCCTATTCCTGGTTCTGGTCCGTGCCAAGTTACTGGCAACATATTGTTTTTACTGATTTTGGCCGTACTTACACTTAAGTCCGATAGTTCTTGTAAACACTCTAAATGATTTTTTAAAAATGGTTGTGCTAATTTTGGTAATTCGGATACAGGTAATTCTTCTTTTTCCATTAAATGAAAATAAAATCCTGATGGTCTTCTTACGGTTTGTGCGGCATTATTGATTAAAATATCTAATCTGTCGTATTTTTGCTCTATGTAGTTACAGAAAATTTCTACACTTGGAATGTGACGTAAATCTAATCCGTGAATATGTAATCTATCGCTCCATTGTTTGTAATCGTCTTCTTTAGCAAAACGAATAGCAGAATCCGCAGGAAAACGTGTGGTTGCAATAACTGTAGCTCCAGAACGTAATAACATTAACGTGATATGATAACCTATTTTTAATCTAGAACCAGTAATTACAGCCACTTGGTCTGTTAAATCTGTAAGCTGAAAACGTTTAGCGTAATTTAAATTGCCACATTCTGTACACATCGTATCGTAAAAATGATGCAGCTTAGTGAACATTGTTTTACAGACGTAACAGTTTCTTGCCGATTCTAATTCTGGTGTATCTTCAGATAATTTCGCTGCAGCCAATAGTTTTGGTGCTTCAAAAATAATATTTTCTCTTGCTGTACGTATTCCTGTAGACTTTCTGGCGTGTTTATCGGCTTCAACTTGCTTACGCTTAGCTGCTTTTTTAGCATCTTTTCGTCTACGTTGAAACTCGTCACGATCTGGTCTTGTTAATGCGCCTGCCACTTTAAAAAGTTCCACACGTTGCTCTTCTGGTAATTCAAATAACTGATCTGTATTATCCAAAAGGCTTTGTATCGTTGCAATACACAACGCTATGTCTTTGTTTTCTAACTCTTTGCTCATATTAATTAAGCTATATTATATTAACGTAACACGCACTTTTTTCTTTTTAAGTCGTGTATTGTTCGTTTTTTCTATTAAATCTTGTGCTTTTTTCTTTGGAACCGATATAAAGGCGCAATCTTGTTTTAATTCTATAATTCCTAACTCGTTTTTTTCTAAGTTGCCTTGTTTAAAAAACAACCCAGCAATATCTCCTTTAGAGATCTTATCTTTTCGTCCTCCAGAAATAAATAAAGTTGACCAATTTGTTGTTATTTCTTCATTTTTAGATTCTAAATTCGTTAAAATTGGTGCTTCAATAAAATCAGGTAAAGTTTCTTTTTCCCATTGTAAGACATACGATGTTCCTTCAGAATTCATACGAGCTGTACGACCATTTCTATGTGTAAACTCTTCAGCTTTTAAAGGTAATTGATAATGTATAATATAATTAAGCTCTGGAATATCTAAACCTCTAGCAGCTAAATCTGTAGCTATAATAATTTGATGTGTTCCATTTCTAAATTTTATTAATGATCGCTCTCTATCTACTTGCTCCATTGCCCCATAAAATGTTCCATGAGGAATGTTATTTTTATTTAAATAATCACTTACAAAACTAATAGTATCTTTATAATTACAAAAAATTATACCTGGCTTATTTCCAATTGATTGTAATACATCAACTAAAGTATTTAGTTTGTTTTTGTCTTGAGAAATAACCGCTTTTAATTCTAGTTTAGAAGCTTTAGCTGTTCCTAAATAATCTATAGTAATTTCATCTTTTAAACCAACAAATCTTGGCACCTGCATATCTTTAGTTGCAGAAGTTAAAACACGACGTTTTATAAATGGTAAGCTTGAAATAATCTCACTCATTTCTTGTTCAAACCCAACTTCTAAAGATTTATCAAATTCATCTAAAATTAAAGTATGAAGCTCTGTTACAGAAAATGTTTTTCGTCTTAAATGATCAGCAACTCTACCTGGAGTTCCTATTAAAATAGCAGGTTCATGTGCTAATTCTATTTTGTCTTTTGAAAAATGCCTACCACCATAAACCGAATTCGCTTTAAAACCAGTTCCCATTTCCCTAATCACCTGTTCTATTTGAATAGCTAGTTCTCGAGATGGTACTAAAATTAGTAATTGTACATGCTTAGAGTCTATATTTAGCGTTTGTAATGTTGGTAACAAAAACGCCAACGTTTTTCCGGTTCCTGTTGGCGATAATAATACCGTATTTTCTACAGATGTTATAGATAACAACGCTTCTTCTTGCATTGGGTTTAATGCCTGAATATTAAGCTTATCTAATATGTCTTGCTGAGATTTAATCTGTTGTGCCATACTTTTATTATGTTCTTATGACTTTTTTTTCTTTTTAACCACTTCGGTTTTTGTAGCCTTTGCAGTCGTTTCTGCAATATAATTTGCTAAAATCTTATCTACTAATTCTTCTTTTGTTAAATGATGAAAAATGGTTTTAATTCGTCCTTTAAAATCTTCCGAAACCTCACGATTAGGCTTAGTTTTAAAGATTTTTTTAGCCCAAATTAAAACGTTATTTTCTTCAATACTTTTAGCATCTGCTTTTTTGTAAGCATTGAATTTTATACCTAATTCAGCTTCAAACTCAGGGATTTCAACAACTTCTTCTTGTTGTAAAACCGTTAAAGATAAACCCTTAGCTCCTGCTCTAGCTGTTCTACCAGTTCTATGTACATAATTGTCGTAAGTATCTGGTAAATGATAATTAACAACGTAAGCCACATCTTTTACATCAATTCCTCTTGCTGCTAAATCTGTTGCTACTAAAATATTAATATATCCTTCACGAAATTGCCCCATTATACGATCACGAATTCCTTGTGTTAAACTTCCATGTATAGCACCGGATGAGAATTTATTAATGGCTAAGTTCTTTGCTAACTTATTTACTGCGGCTTTTGTCTTACAAAAAATTATACCTTGTTGTCCTTCTTTTGAATTTAAAAAGTGCATTAAAACCTCTAATTTCTCTATAGGTTCTACCACAACAAATTGATGTTCTATGCCTTGATGACCTTTTGTAGCCACGTTAGCTTCAATAGTCACCATGTTTTTAGACATGTAATTATTTACCAATTGCTTAATAGCACCAGATAAGGTTGCTGTAAACAAAAGGGTACGTCGTTTTTTAGGAATTTCTTTAATAATCTCGTCTAAACCTTCTTTTAAAGCGCTAACCATTTCATCTACTTCATCTAAAATAAAGTGAGAAATTTCTTTAATATTAATAGCATCTCTTTTAATTAAATCTACTAATCGCCCTGGAGTCGCAACAACAATATGAGTGGTGTTTTTTAAGGCTTCAATTTGTGGTTTTATTGGTGTTCCTCCACAAATAGTAGCTATACTAATTTCAGGATTGTTTTGAGAAAAAGAAATCAAATTAGAAGATATCTGCTGTCCCAACTCTCGTGTTGGTGCTAAAATAACAGCTTGAATCGTCGTTTTTTTAGTATCTATTAATTGTAGTAGCGGTAAACCAAAAGCAGCAGTTTTACCTGTTCCAGTTTTTGCTAATGCCACAACATCTTGTTCATTTTTAAGAATTACAGGGATCGATTTCTCTTGTATTTCTGTTGGTGTAAAAATATCTAAAACACTAAGACTTTGCTGTAATGATTTATTTATTCCTAAATCTGAGAATGTAGTTGACATAAAATATTATTTTGCACAAAGATAATGACACTTTTCTATGTAGTAACTTCAATTAAAAGTTATTATTGATTTTCTTCATCTTTATTGAAAATAGAAGACCTAAAACTTTAAATTAGACTTAAAACCAGTTATTTTTGTTGAAAACAGATACAAATGACCACAATATTTAGAATTACTGCCTTTTTAGAAGGCTTATCTTACTTAATTTTGATGACTGGTAGCTTATTAGAAAACGAGACTATTATTAAGATGTTTGGTATGCCTCACGGATTACTTTTTTTAGCATATATAGCTTTAGCAATCTTTTTAAAAAGTCACTACAAATGGAATCTTAAAGACTTTGCTATAGTTTTAATAGCTTCTCTATTACCATTTGGAACATTTTATGTGGAAAAGAAATATTTATAAATTTTAATTAAAAAATAGACAAAGCAATTATTTATTCTTTTAATCTATTTTTTACAAACTCAACTTTGGTTTTACCGTGTGGTTTTGGAAGTCCATCATCACCAATATTTACCATAATAATATTTTCTACAGTAATAATGGTTTCGTGTGTCATTTTATTTCGAACTTTACAGTTAAGCGTTAAAGACGATTTCCCGAATTTTACAACCTCTATTCCAATCTCAATAATATCTCCACGTCTAGCAGATGCTTTAAAGTTAATTTCACTCATAAATTTAGTCACAACTTTTGAGTTTTCTAATTGAATTATGGTATAAAGCGCAGCTTCCTCATCAATCCATTCTAATAATCTTCCACCAAACAAAGTGTCATTAGGGTTTAAATCTTCTGGCTTAATCCATTTACGTGTGTGAAATCTCATAGAATATCTTTTATGCAAAGTTAATCATCTTAAAGTGTTTATAAGCTCGTTGAAAACTATAATTTCTAATAGTGATATAAGTCTTTTTTATTTCTAATTTTATACAAACATATTTGCTATGGAAACTAGAACAAACGCATTATTGTCTATTAGACCAATTATTACATCGGCACAGTTATTACCAAATATAAGTATTGGAGAATATTTTCAGAATGCTACATTAAGACCTGTAATTAAATTTCAGAACGATTTATTAATTGCATCTCTAAAAAACTACATTAAAAAACATAAAAATGTGTTTTATGAATTGAATTTAGAACGAAGACAACAGTATATAGATAACGCTATTACTAAAGATATTAAGTTTAGAAATGCTTTAAAAGGAATGATAATTGGACAATTTACAGTTGAAGAATATGCATCTTACATTCAAAACTCATCAGCTTTTAACAAACGAATGATGAATTTAATAAAGCAACGTCTTCAGGATCAAATTCAGCTTTTTGATAAGCCTGATATTTTAGACGTTATTTAAATTAAAGACTCACCATTTAGGTTAGTCGTTAAAACATCGCTCATAAAATTAAAAAAGGGCTTAATAGTTTTAAAATCCTTGTTTACAGAATTTACAAAACCTGAAGATAACACCTCTTTATCTGTATAGGTTTTAGTGAAAATAAATTGCTTTTTTCTAATTAAGTCTATTGCTTTATGTTCTTTATCAAAATCTCTAGGCGCAGTTTTTAATTCATCGCCTTCCAATATTCCCCAAACAGACTTGAATGATTTATTAGATATAATATCTCGAATTTCCTCATCGTCCATTTCAAACTCACGTCTAATACGTAATAAATCTTCCTTGTTTGGATCCCAAAAACCTGTAGCAATAAACGATTTGTTATTTGGCTGGATATGAACATAATATCCGCCACGTAGTTCTGGTTTTTTACGACCAAACGAGCCCGAGAAATGAGTTTTATAAGGTAACTTGTTTTTAGAAAACCTAACGTCTCTATAAATTCTAAAAACCTTAGCCGTATCTATAGCATCATGCGCTTTCATTAAGGCTTCAACCTCAGTAAAAATAGTTTTAAATTCGCTTAAACCTTCTTGATATGTTGATTTATTTTCTGCAAACCAATCTCTATCGTTATTATTTTCTATTTGCTTTAAAAATGCTACAGTTTTGTTCATAACGTGTTTTTATTCAAAGATAATAGATTTTAATATTAAGCCAGAAGCAGGTGCAATATATTGCATATTATAAGGGTTTTCTTCGGTCAAACTAATTCTAATCTCTTCTAAAGTGCGTTTACCTTGGCCTAATTCTATTAATGTTCCCATCATTAAACGTATTTGATTTCTCATAAACCCTTTCCCTGTTACTTTTAAAATATAACTTTTTTCTGGAAAAAAATTGGCGGTATATATCGTGTTCTCTACAATCTCGCAGGACATAACTTCTCTATTAAACTGTCCCGTTGGACTTGGTTTATAACAATAAGCTCTGTAATAATGCTCGCCTTCAAATAATTTTGCGCCTTCAATCATTAAATCAATATTTAAGTCAGTCAAAATGGTTGTCATTATTGGTGCACAAAATGGATGGCATTTTTGTCCATAAGTAAACAAATAATTATATTCTTTTAACTTAGAATGCTGAATAATATTAAAGTCCTTATCAACCGTATGCATTTTTAAAGCTCTAATGTCTTGTGGTAGATTAGTATTAAAGAGTTCTAAAAAAGCATCAAAATCGATTATTTCTTCATATATAAACAACTCAAAGCAAGCTTCTTCCGCGCTAACCATAGCATCTGTTCTACCTGAAACTAAAGTTTTAAAATCGCGACCTTCTAAAATAAAATTTAAGGTTCTGTCCACCATTAAATGCAAAGTTTTTACATTAGGCTGCTTTTGCCAACCGTGAAATCTATACCCTAAATATTGAATAGTAATTACGTAATAATATCTTTTTTTTTCAAATGCCATAATAACGCAAGTAACTTAAATTTATAATTGTAACAAAATTTTTATACCTTGTAATTTAATAACCAACTAAACAATTTTAGAATGACTAACCTAACCAAACAAAAACCACCTTTATGGTTCTGGATAGTAAGTGGATTTGCACTAATTTGGAATGCTTTAGGAGTTAATCAATACTTGCATCAAGCCTACAAAACAGATTATTTTAAGAGTTTATATCCTGATCCAAAAATTATGGATATCGTATTAAATACACCTTCTTGGGTTATGGCAGCTTATGCTACTGCTGTAATTTTTGGTGCTTTAGGTAGTTTATTATTATTACTTAGAAAAAAATGGGCACACCTATTTTTATTTATATCCTTATTAGGAATAATGACGCAAATGGTACATACTCTTTTTATGAGTGGTGCTTTAGAAATTTATGGTCCAGGAGCCATAATTATGCCTGTTTTTGTTTTGATAGTCGGTATTTCATTATTACTTTTATCAAGAACAGCAGTTAGTAAGCTATGGATTAACTAACTAGTAGTACCTTGCACGACAAGACATCTTATCAGATGTCTTTTTTATATTAAAAAGACTTTAAAACATACCAAATGACATTATCTACATTAGATTGGGGAATAATTATATTCTTTTTAACCTTATTTGCCTTTATTGGTATATATGTATCCAAACAAGCAGGAACGGATAGCAAGTCCTTTTTTCTGTCTGGACGTAATATGCCTTGGTGGCTTTTAGGTGTTAGTATGGTAGCAACAACTTTTGCGGCAGACACACCAGGATTAGTGACTCAATTAGTAAGAGAAAATGGTGTTTCTGGAAATTGGGTTTGGTGGGCCATGTTACTTACTGGAATGTTAACCGTCTTTTTTTATGCCAAACTATGGCGAAAAAGTGGTATTACAACAGATTTAGAATTTTACGAATTACGCTATAGCGGAAAATTAGCAGGTTACCTTCGTGGATTTCGTGCTGTATATTTAGGTGTGGTTTTTAATGTAATTACTATGGCTGGTGTTTGTTTAGCTGGTGCTAAAATTGCAAATATTCTTTTAGGAATTTCTCAAACTGAAATGTTGATCTACTCTTCTATTATAGTTGTTTTCTATTCTGCTTTTGGTGGATTAAAAGGTGTTTTAGTGACCGATTTTATTCAATTTATTATTGCTATGATTGGTAGTGTTTGGGCAACCATTTACATTATTAACTTACCAGAGATTGGAGGAACCACCAACCTACTATCTCACATTAATGTCGCCGGTAAATTAGACTTTTTTCCAGATTTTAATAATACTGAAGCTTTAATTACCTTATTAATAATTCCAATTGCTGTACAATGGTGGAGCACTTGGTATCCTGGTGCAGAACCTGGTGGTGGCGGATATATTGCACAACGTATGTTGGCTGCTAAAGACGAAAAACACGCCACTTGGGCCACCTTATTTTTTAATGTCGCACATTATGCTATTCGTCCTTGGCCTTGGATTATGGTTGGTTTAGCTTCTTTAATTATTTTTCCAGATTTAGCAAGTATTAATGCTACATTTCCAGATCTTGCTGCTTCTATGCAAGGTGAAGATGTTGCCTACGCTGCTATGATGACCTATTTACCTTCAGGTCTTTTAGGAATTGTATTGCTATCCTTAATTGCCGCTTTTATGAGTACGATTTCTACGCAATTAAACTGGGGAAGTTCTTACATTGTTAACGATTTATATAAACGCTTTTTAAAACCCGAAGCAACAGATAAAGAACAAGTCTTAGTTGGACGAATTTCTACCGTTGCATTAATGATTTGTGCAGCATTAGTTTCTTTCACGCTACAATCTGCTGGCGAGGTATTAAATTTATTACTTCAAATTGGTGCAGGAACTGGTTTACTATATATATTAAGATGGTTTTGGCACAGAATTAATCCTTGGAGTGAAATTACGGCAATGGTAGTTTCTTTTGTTATTGCCATTTTCTTCTTTATAAACGGAAAGTTAGACACACCAATAATAGAATTAGCTGGACATTGGCAATTAGTTTCTGGAGTTGTTATTACTACTATTTCTTGGATAGTCGTTACACTTTTAACACAACCATCTGACAAAGGAACTTTAGAAACATTTAATCAATTAATTTTTGGAGAAGATTCTAAATTTAAAGGCTTTGGAAATAAAATTATCGGTTTCTTTATAGGTGTATTTGGTGTTTATAGCTTATTGTTTTCAATTGGTAAATTTATTTATGGCGAAAACTTAATTGCTATAGGTTTATTGGCTTTTACTGCAGTTTGTGGGTTTGTAATTTCTAGGATATTGAAGTAATAATAGACTATTATTTTAAGTTGCTTTTATAAGTTTGGAATTATAATTTATTAGCTCATTAAGAAAATGCGATTAAACTTAATTAAAAGAACATTTATATTTATTGTAATTTTTGTAGTATTATTATTTATTCTGAAGTCAATTGATGAAGAACATTTACAAAGCACCTCTTTCTTTACATTAGGCAGTTTAACAATTTATTTAGGATTTAAATTTAATCGAGAAATCGACCTAATTTCAACTAATGGAGTTAAAACTAAAGCACAAGTTATAGATTTTATTAAAGATGACTATGTTACAAAAAATGGAGGTACTAGAATCTATTATTACCCTATTATAAAATTCACTGATTTTAACCAATTAGAAATCACTCAAAACTTAGATTATAGCATTTCTAAAAAACTCATAAATAAGTTTATAAAAATAACTTACCTTAAGACTGACAACAATTATGATATCATTTTAAATAAAAAAAAAGTACTTTCTATTTATAATCTGTTTTTTCTAATTGGTGCGGTATTATTGTTTTTTGCGTTTTTCTTTTTCATTAAGAATCAATAAGCTTGACCTATTCACTCCTATCTTCTATCTTCTTTTTAAAGCATTAACAACCTCTTTAAGGATATAAGCTTTTACTTGAAACACATTAATAAAACAACAATCCCACACATAAAGACCTGATATATAGTCAACAGAGAAACCATTACATCCAATATCATGATATTTTCGGATATACAATTACCTTTATTATCAATCTTGCTTTCTAATTTTAGAATATTTTCACTTTAAATAAAAAAATAGAAACTAAAAAAAGGCTCAAATCATAATTGATTTGAGCCTTTTTAATAGAAAATATGGTGCTTACTTATAAATAAAAGATTTATTGTTTATAATTTAGACAATAACACAGATTGATATTTCTCTTTATTAAACAATCTCATATAGAAATAGCCTGTTCCCGCCAACCCCATCATTAATCCTGGAGTATATTGATTTGTATTTAATCCCGAAGGCCATGACGAATTATTTTCTTGGTACTTATTAATACCAGCAACACCAACAGCAGTAGCAAGCTTAATATGTTCTTCGCCACCACAATCCAATAAAATGTCTGAATTCCCAGCTATACCATGACATAATGAAAAATTGGTGTTGCTTAAATTAGCATTTAAAGTATTATACACATTAGTTGTTGTTGTAGCTAATGCTATATTCATTTCTTTAATATAAATATCATCTTTAACTAGTTGATTGGCTCTAAATCTAGAAATCGCTATTCCTGGAGCGCCGTGACACCATGAGGTACCGCAAGCATTATATTCAATAGCATCGTCCCTAAAGTCTGGCCAATTTTGCTGTAAAGAATCAAAAGATAGTCTTTCGTAATTAAAGCCAGATACAGAAGCTTGTAAATATTTGCTGTTTTTTGTAGTTGTATATAATTGAAGCAATGCAAGAGCAATTCCAGATGCACCGTGTGAAAATCCAGTTAGGTTTTTTTGTGATGGAACTGTTTCCCATGACCAAATATCTTCTTTTTTTTCAGCATTATTGTATAATAAATCACCTAAAGCAATAGCTTTGTCTAATAGTTTTTTATCACCAAATTCATTATAGATATCTAATAATACAGGGATTGTTCCTGCGGCACCACTAATGACATCAACTTCATGGTTATGTAATGAAGTAATAGAAATACTATTTAAAAGAGAAAGCCCATCATTAATCCAGTCTTTTCTATCTAAATTTTTTCCTATTTTTATTAAAGCAGAAGCTATTCCAGGTTTACCCGAATAGAAGCCTTGATCATGTAATGAATCTAAGTTTAGTTTTATTTGAGAAACACAACCTTCAATAGTTTTTAAAAGAATAGGATCATTTATTTCGGAATATAGAGCAGACAAAAAAATCGCAATCCCTGAAGTTCCAGAGTAAATATCTGATCCAGAAGTTTTTATAACAGCAATATACTGACCATTTACAGGTTCTACAGAATATCCTTGCCAGTTACAAGATTCCTTATGCCATATGGCAGATTTCATTAATTGGCAACCTATTTTCCAAGCGGTATCTAAAAATAGTTTTTTATCTGTTTTAGTCATTTGTTTAGATTAGTTTATTAATATTCTTGATCCTTTATTAAGATATGGTTTTTCAGGATTAATACCCTTTTCTATGAAATCATAAGAGATTTGTTTTAGCATAGTATCTACATCTTTTTTTGTGTTTGAAAATTTTAATAGAGATTCGGCTAGAATATTAATTCTATTCATACCAAAACTTTCGTGATTATTTGGGTTTTCTGCAATCCCAACTCCTTTTCGGTATTTAAACGAGAAAAGTGGAACATCATCTTCAAGATAATTTTGTATAGCAATACATAAATCAGGTAATAAATGTTTTATAATTTGAATATTTTCATCTTCTATGTATAAAACAGCTGCATCACGTCTAAAATAAAGGTTAGGATTGTTTAAACATTTAAAAAGGAAAGGGATATTATAATAATTTAGTTTTGTTGTAATATGCTTTATAAGTATAGCAGCTCCATCGCTATTAATATTCCAATAAATTCGTGTTATTCCTTTATTTAAATCGAAATCTTGGTTACTAAAGACATAATAAAAAGTTTGTTGTTTATATTTATCTTCTTTTGAAAAATGTATTGTTACTGTATCTTTTAAAGCATTATTTGCTAGTTGATTATAATGCACAATTTTTGTTCTATTCTCTTTAATAACTTCTACAAGTCCATTTTCAAGATTCTTTTTAATCACCCAACCTTCTTGAATTTTATCATTACTAGAATTATTAGTAGAAAGTTGGCTAACAAATGTTTCATCAATATCAAAAAAATGATTTTGTTTTTTAAAAACACCTGTTGTTTGATAGGTTTCTTTTAAAGCATAACATTCAGAATATAAAATGTTGACAAGGCTATTTAAAATATTTTCAGGTGTAACCTTATATTTTTTATTTCTAAATACAATCTCAAATTCCGAGACCTCTAATTGATTGCATATTCTTTTTAATTCATTTAAAGTCGTTTTATCTTTAAACATAAGCCTCTGTTTTTATATCAAATAATTCAGATAGAGCATAAAGAGGGTCCTTCAAAATATTAAAAGCAAGCTGTATGCAACGCATATTATTAGCTTCTATTTTTGAATTATGCGTAACGCCTTCAATACTAGTTTGTATAATCCTTGCAGCAGTTAATTGTATTGTTTTTGTGTAAAAAGAAACATGTTCTGATTCTGGAAGATTTTGTAATTCTAAATATTTAGAAAGAAAAGCTTTTGCAGAAGGTTGTATTTTATTTATATGATATCCTTCCATGTTTTTAGGTAAAATTTGACTAGTAGGATCATTATTATCAAACCCAAATAGCCATGCAGTTATGTATGACTGAAGAAGTCCTGCAACATCCCAAATTGGATCTCCGATATCTGCCAGTTCCCAGTCAATTAATTTTTGATCTAATTCATTTTCTGATATTAAAAAGTTAATCCATTTAATATCTCCATGTATTAGGTGTGTAAACTGCCATGATTTTTTAAGTTTAATTAATTCATTTTGTAATAAACTATTTTCTTTTATTAAATGAATAATGTTTGTGCTTGCTTTATTATTTACAAAAAATTCATTTGCATTATATCTGTCTAATTGTAAAATCCAAGGTAAAGATTTTGGAAACTTAGATATATCATCATTTTTTTCAGGTCTTATATGGCAGGAGTTTAATATTATAGCTTGTTCCTTAGCGAGGTCTAAATTAAAATTTTTAGTAACCATATAATATTCATGTAAACTTTTTGAACCATAAAATAAATCTGTAATTAAAATATTATTATCATTTTCATAATCAACTAATGAAGGAACATATTTAGCTATTAATGAGAACGTTTTATTATCTTTAAATAAATGGTAAGCGTTAATCTCTCTATTAAATAAATTATCTGAAGCGATATCTTTTTTCGTCTGTTTAACAAAAAAAGAATTGTTATGATTAATTAAAACTTTCATAATATTATTCCTAGTCTTAATAGGATGAATTGTATAATTTCCTTTCACAACATCTAAAGAACTGATAAGCTGTTTTTTATTTAGATATTGATATATATTTTCAGGGTTTAATTCCATAATTATAAGTTTATATAATAAATATTAGGGTCTCATAAAGCTATTTATAAGACCCTAAATCATTTAGTTATTAATTTGTAATACCACAATCTACAATACTTGTTATTTGTGTACAGGCAACAACTGGAACAGTTGGAAATGCATTAGAATCAGCCTGATTAGTTGCACAAATTACCGGGATATGGGTAACAGCACAAGTAAGAACAGGAACAGTTGGAAATGCTGCCGTATTTTGAGCCGCAACATTAGCCTGATTAGTCGCACAAATTACCGGAATATGGGTAACAGCACAAGTAAGAACAGGAACAGTTGGAAATGCTGCCG
>JAWUZD010000001.1:0-50141 GCA_034110465.1 Mesoflavibacter sp. | reverse complement strand
CTCACCTCTTACCATTCCGAACAGAGAAGTTAAGCCCATTTGCGCCGATGGTACTACATTGTGGAAGAGTAGGTCGTCGCCTTTTTTAGAAATCCTCAACATTTATTTGTTGAGGATTTTTTTTGTTTTATACTTTTTTATACACGCCTAAAAAACTACCTTTAGCTTATGAATAATATCATTAGAGCTAATGTTTTTAACCTTAATAAATTAAATAAGTTACTAGATTGTTTGTCAGAATCTGATTATCAAAATAATAGTATATTACCTTTTCAATCTTCTATTGGTAATCATACAAGACATATTTTAGATTTTTATGAATGTATTATAACTTATGAAAATCAAACCATAGACCTTACTTTACGTAATAGAAACTGCTTATCTAATGTAGATATAGATTTTGCAAAAAATAGACTTTGTGAAACCATAAAGAATGTAGATGCTTTAAAGTCTAATAATGATTTTGTTTTAGATGTTTATGATGATTTAGGTGATGGAAAGATTAAGGTGAGATATACGTATAGTTCTTTGCTAGCTTATGCTAATAGTCATACCACGCATCATTATGCAAGTATTGCTTATTTATTACATCAGATAAATCCTGAGAATGAGTTTTTAGATGTCACTTTTGGGGTGAATACGAATACATTATCCAGTCTTAAATGATAAATAAAGATATTATTATTGCTCAAAATTTTATTGATAATACTGATAGAACTATTTTTCTTACAGGTAAAGCAGGTACTGGAAAAACTACTTTTTTACACAAATTAAAAGAGAAATCTTTGAAAAGAATGGTAGTTGTAGCACCTACTGGAGTTGCTTCAATTAATGCAAAAGGAGTAACAATTCATTCATTTTTTCAAATGCCATTTGGTCCTATTCTCCCAAACCAAGAGTTGGATAAGTCTAATACGTTCAATAGAAAATTTACCAAAACAAAAATCAACATTATTAAGTCGTTAGATTTATTAGTAATTGATGAAATTAGTATGGTTCGTGCTGATTTATTAGATGGCATTGATAAAACACTGCGTCGTTTTAGAAATAAGAATTTAGTTTTTGGAGGTGTACAATTATTAATGATTGGAGATTTACAACAATTATCACCTGTATTGAGAGATAACGATTGGACCTTATTGAAACCCTTTTATAGAAATGCATTTTTCTTTAGTAGTTATGCGTTTCAGAAATGTAATCCTATTACAGTTGAATTAAAGCATATTTACAGACAAGATAATCCAACATTCATTCAAATTTTAAATGAAATAAGAACAAACAATTTGAGTCAAGAATCTGTTAACGAATTAAATAAACGTTATAATCCAGATTTTGAACCTAAAGATGAAGAAGGTTATATTTCATTAACAACTCATAATAATAAAGCAGAGTTAACAAATCAGTCTAAATTAGAATTACTAAAAGGTAAGTCAAGAAATTACAATGCAATAGTAGAAGGTAAATTTCTAGAATCATCTTATCCAAATAAGCAAGAATTAATATTCAAGATAGGAGCTCAAGTTATGTTTGTTAAAAATGATAGCTCTCAAGATAAGCGCTATTTTAACGGTAAGATTGGTAAAGTTGTTTCTTTAGAGAACGATAAGATTATTATAAAATGTCCTGAAGATTCAGATACAATTACTACAACTTTAGAAACTTGGGATAATATAACTTATGTTGTTAATCCAACAACTAAAGAAATTACTGAAGAAAAAATCGGTTCATTTACACAAATGCCTTTAAGATTAGCTTGGTCTATAACCATTCATAAAAGTCAAGGTTTAACATTTGAAAAAGCTATTATTGATGCTGAAAGTGCATTTGCACACGGGCAAACATACGTGGCTTTAAGTAGGTGTAAAAGTTTAGAAGGATTAGTGTTAAAGTCTAAAATAACTTCTAACCAAATTATTACAGATTCTAATGTTATATTATTCAATAAGCAAGCTGAAGAAAATCAACCTACAGATCAAGATTTGGAAAACTCAAAATCAGATTTTCAGTTAAAATTAATTTCTGAGATATTCGATTTCTATTCTTTTTTGTACCCTGTAAATCGCCTTTTAGATATTTTTTATAAAAATAGAACCATAATAATTGGAAATGTAGAACCAACTTTGGTTAACGCAAAAAATGGAATAACTAATTTATTAAAAGTTGCAAATGGTTTTAAATTTCAGCTAAAAGAATTGGCTCTAGATTCTGATGCTCCAGAAACAAATACTATTATTCAACAACGTTTTAAAAAAGCGCTTGAATATTATAAAGACCAATTAAATCAATCAATAGTAGAACCATTTAAAGATTTAAAATTCGATTTAGACAATAAAGCTATAGAAAACGATTTAGAAATTCAATTTGATGCTATAGAAGAATTAATTACTATAAAACAACTTTACTTTAATGCATTTGATTCTGGATTTGATGTGAAACATTTTTTAAAACTTAGAGCAAGAGCCGTTTTTTTAGCAAAAGAGAAACCTAAAAAAGCACGAAAAAAAGTTTTAGAAGGAACTTCCAATGTTGAGTTAGCCGAAATTCTTAGAAAACTTAGAAATCAAATAGCTGAGGAAAATAATTTAGTTCATTTCCAAGTCTTTACGCAGAAGGCATTATATGAAATGAGTGAACTATTACCAACCAATAAAAAGGAGTTAGCTAATATTATAGATATGGGAAAAACCCGAATTGAAAAATATGGTGCTCAAATTTTAAAAGCGATAAATGATTTTTGTTTTGAAAATGATATTGAAACATTTAAAGATGAAGAAATTTTTGAATCAGATCAACCTAAACGTAAAAAAGGAGATTCTAACTTATTAAGTTTAGAATTATATAAATCTGGAAAATCCATATATCAAATTGCTTTGGAACGGGAATTAAATCAAAATACAATTTTTGGACATTTAGCCAAATTTATTCCCACAGGTGAAATTAAAATAACAGATTTAATATCAGATAAACATTACAAAGAATTATTAAAACGTATTCCAAAAGTGACTTTCGATAATATATCTGATCTAAAACATCAATTAGATGACAAATATACTTATGGTGAAATTAAGTTAGTTTTAGATGAGTTGAATAGTAAGTAGCACTTTATCAATTTAGTATGTAAAATAAAAAAAGGCTTCAAAATTTAATTTTGAAGCCTTTTACATATCGTTTAAAACAATACTATCCTTTAATAATACCTCTTGAAATTACAATTTTTTGAATTTCAGAAGTACCTTCATAAATTTGAGTAATCTTTGCATCACGCATTAAACGTTCTACGTGATATTCTTTTACAAAACCATTTCCACCGTGAATTTGCACAGCTTCAACCGTATGTTCCATAGCAACTTTAGAGGCATATAATTTTGCCATTGCACTACTCATATCGTAATTACTACCTTGGTCTTTATCCCAAGCAGCTTTCATAACTAACATACGCGCAGCTTCAATCTCTGTATGCATATCTGCTAATTTAAATGCAATTGCTTGATGATTACAAATCTCTGTACCAAAAGCCTTACGTTCTTTAGAATATTTTAAAGCCAATTCATAAGCTCCAGCTGCAATACCTAATGCTTGTGCAGCAATTCCAATTCGTCCACCAGAAAGTGTTTTCATTGCAAATTTAAACCCAAATCCATCTTCACCAATTCTATTTTCTTTAGGAACTTTTACATCGTTAAATTGTAATGTATGTGTATCACTACCACGAATTCCTAATTTATCTTCTTTTGGACCAACAGAAAAACCTTCAGTTCCAGCTTCAACAATAAAAGCATTAATACCTTTATGTCCTTTATCTCTATCTGTTTGTGCAATAACTAAATAAACACCAGCTCTTCCACCACTTGTAATCCAGTTTTTAGTTCCATTTATTACATAATGATCACCTTTGTCTATAGCAGTTGTTGCTTGAGAAGTGGCGTCACTTCCAGCTTCTGGTTCACTTAAGCAAAAAGCACCAACCATTTCGCCACTAGCTAATTTCGGTAAGTATTTTTGTTTTTGTGCTTCGCTACCATAACTTTCAAGACCATAGCATACTAAAGAATTATTAACAGAAACTATAACTGAAGCTGATGCATCAATTTTAGATAATTCTTCCATTATAAGTACATAAGAAGCCGCATCCATACCACTTCCGCCGTATTTAGGATCTACCATAATTCCCATAAAACCAAGATTACCCATTTTTCTAACTAGTTCGTCAGGAAATTCTTGTTTATTGTCTCTTTCAATTACTCCAGGAAGTAATTCTGTTCTGGCAAATTCACGAGCTGCATCGCGAACCATTATTTGTTCTTCTGTTAGATTAAAATCCATAGTGCTTATATGTTGATAATTCAATAATTTTGAAGAACAAATATACTTCTAAATTGTCATTTATTCAATTAAGGATTATTATTTTTACTAGCTATGAAGCAAAAAAACTATACAGTTATAGGAGTTATGTCTGGAACATCTTTAGATGGAATAGATTTAGCTCATATAAATTTTTCAAAAACTGAACAATGGAACTATGATATTCTTAAAGCTGAAACGGTTTCGTACTCTAGTGCTTGGTTGAAAAAATTAACACACTTAGTTGATTTTTCTAATCAAGAGTTAAAAACCTTAGATGTAGATTACACCATTTATTTAGCTTCTATTATATTAGATTTTATGTCTAAACATAATCTAAAAAATATTGATGCAGTTTGTAGTCACGGACATACAGCTTTGCATAAGCCCGAAAATGGATTAACTTATCAAATAGGGAATTTACCCCAATTAGCAACTTTACTAGATCAAAAAGTAGTTTGCGATTTTAGAATTCAAGATGTTTTGTATGGAGGACAAGGCGCACCATTAGTTCCTATTGGCGATTTGTTGCTTTTTAATAATTTTGATGCTTGTATAAATTTAGGTGGTTTTTCAAATATTTCTAAAACTTTAAATAACCAAAGAATAGCTTTCGATATTTGCCCAGTTAATATTGTTTTAAACCATTACGTTTCGAAAATCGGTTTAAATTATGATGAAGATGGTGAATTAGCTTCAAAAGGACAAACTCATCAACCTCTTTTTCTAGAGTTGAATCAGTTAGAGTTTTACAAAAAAGCACATCCAAAATCATTAGGTTTAGAATGGGTAAAAGAAAAGGTATTACCTATAATTGATTCATACGATTTAAATTTAGAAGATCTTCTAAATACGTTTGTTGAACATATTGCGTATCAAATAACACTTCAGCTTAAATACTTAAAGGTTGTTTTGTTTACTGGTGGCGGCGTTTACAATCTGTTTTTAATGGATAGAATTAAGTATTATTCAGATTCAAACATAATTATACCAGAAGCTAAATTGGTAGAATTTAAAGAAGCTTTAATTTTTGGTTTTTTAGGCGTTTTAAAGCTTGAAAACCAAGTTAATTGTCTAGCTTCAGTAACAGGTGCAACAAGAAATCATTCTTCTGGAAAAATCTATCTTCCAAACATATAATTTAATATTAAAAACTTAATAATAAAAATGATACTTTCTAAGTATATTGAAACGTTAGTTTTTTATATTTGTTAGCATATTTTTAAATTCAACCAAGATGACACAATTATAACTTTACTATTAATTATTTAGAGATAATATTTTTTACAAATAACTTAATAGAATTAAAATGAAAGATTTACTTAAAATATACGAGAATAAAGAACCTGAAATTGTTTTCCATTGGAAAGATCAAGAGACAGATGCAGAAGGTTGGACAGTTATAAACTCACTTCGTGGTGGTGCTGCGGGTGGAGGAACTAGAATGCGTAAAGGCTTAAATAAAAACGAGGTGTTGTCTTTAGCAAAAACAATGGAAGTTAAATTTACTGTAGCAGGACCAGCAATTGGTGGTGCAAAATCAGGAATTAATTTTGATCCAAACGATCCAAGAAAACGTGGTGTTTTAGAACGTTGGTATAAAGCAGTTACACCATTATTAAAACATTATTACGGTACAGGTGGAGATTTAAATGTAGATGCGGATAAAGATGTAATTCCAATAACTGAAAGTTGTGGTGTTTGGCATCCACAAGAAGGGATTTTTAACGGACATTTTAAACCAACTGAAGCAGATAAAATTAACAGAATTGGTCAATTACGTCAAGGTGTAATTAAAGTAATAGAAGATGAAAAATTCTCTCCAGACTTATCAAGAAAATATACAGTAGCAGATATGCTTACCGGTTATGGTGTTGCAGAAGCTGTAAAACATTATTACGATATTTACGGAGGAACAATTAAAGGAAAACGTGCTATTGTTCAAGGTTTTGGAAATGTAGGTTCTGCAGCAGCATATTATCTAACTCAATTAGGAGCTAAAGTTGTTGGTATTATAGATAGAGAAGGCGGATTAATATGTGAAGAAGGTTTTTCTATGCAAGAAGTTACCGATTTATTTCTTAATAAAGATGGAAATAAATTAGTGTCTGATGTAATGATTCCTTTCGATGAAATTAATGACAAAATTTGGAGTTTGCCAGCAGAGATTTTTGTTCCTGCAGCTGCTTCAAGATTAGTTTCTCAAGACCAAGTGCAACAAATGATAGATACTGGTTTAGAAGTTATTTCTCCTGGTGCAAATGTACCATTTGCAGATAAAGAAATCTTTTTTGGGCCAATAATGGAATATACGGATAATCATTTAAGTTTATTACCAGATTTTATTTCAAACTGTGGTATTGCTCGTGTTTTCGCTTATTTAATGGAGGCAAAAAGAGAATTACCAATGCAAGACCAAGCTATTTTTGATGATACTTCAAACATTATTAAAAAAGCATTACAGAATACATTTAAAAAGAGTGCCGCTAAAACAAAAATCTGTTCTACAGCTTTTGAGATAGCATTAAAACAATTAGTTTAAATAATTATAATTAATACAATATTACTATGTTAAATCAATTTTTAGGAAATAGTCCTAAGTGGTTCAAATTAACGATTATTGCATTTTTAATAATCAATATTCCATTGTTTTTCATTAATCCAACCGTATGTGCTTGGTTATTTATAGGAGAATTTATTTTCTGTCTAGCAATGGCATTAAAATGTTACCCGTTACAATCTGGAGGTTTACTGGCTATAGAAGCTGTAGCGTTAGGTTTAACAACACCTAAACATGCTTACAATGAAATTAGCGCAAACCTAGAAGTTGTATTGCTTTTAGTTTTTATGGTAGCAGGAATTTATTTCATGAAACCATTGTTAATGTTTATTTTTAGTAAAGTATTTATTAAAATTAAATCTAAAACAGTTTTATCATTATTATTTGTGTTTTTAGCAGCGGTTTTATCGGCTTTTTTAGATGCTTTAACAGTAACAGCAGTTCTTATTAGTGTTACAGTTGGTTTTTATGGTGTATATCATAAGATTCATTCTAGTGTAGATGCGGATTATAATCATGATGATATTTTAGACCGTAAAGAATTAAGCGGAGAAACGTTTGAGAAATTTAAAAGTTTTTTACGTAGCTTAATTATGCATGGTGTTGTTGGTACTGCTTTAGGTGGTGTTTGTACTCTTGTTGGCGAGCCACAAAATTTATTAATTGGTGAACGTTTAGGTTGGGATTTTGTTCAGTTTTTCTTAAAAATGGCACCAATAACATTACCAGTTTTAGCTGCGGGACTAATAACAACTGTAATTTTAGAGCAAACAAAAATCTTTGGTTTTGGAGAAAAATTACCAGAAGTTGCAAGACAAATTATAGAAAAATACACTGAAGAAGAAGATGCAAAAAGAACTAATGCTCAAAAGCAAGGACTTTGGATTCAAGGTGTTTCGGCTATTTTATTAATTGCAGGTTTAGCATTACATATTGCACCAGTAGGACTTATTGGACTAGCTCTAATAATTGTACAAACTGCTTTTATGGGAATTACAGACGAACATTCTTTAGGTAAAGCTTTTGAAGAAGCATTACCATTTACAGGTTTACTAGTGGTGTTTTTTGTAATTGTAGCAATGATTCATGATCAACATTTATTTAAACCAATTATAGAATGGGCTTTATCTAAAGATCCATCTCAACAACCTGTTATTTTTTATTGTGCAAACGGAATCTTATCTATGATAAGTGATAACGTTTTTGTGGCTACAGTATATATAGGTGAAGTGCAAAGTGCATTTTTAGCAGGTGATATTACTCGTGCTCAATATGAGAATTTAGCGATAGCAATTAACACAGGAACTAATTTACCAAGTGTTGCCACTCCAAATGGACAAGCGGCATTTTTATTCTTATTAACATCATCTATAGCACCATTAATTAATTTATCTTACGGTAAAATGGCTAAAATGGCATTTCCTTATACTATTGTTTTAGGAGGAATGGGATTAATAGGGATACTTTATTTCTTATAAAATACGATTTAAAAATAATAAGCGTTATACTATAAATACAATACATAAACTATGTTAAGTACTATTTTTCAAGACCAAATAACAGATGCTTCAAGTACAGTTACAGATGGAGAACCTGTAGAGAAAACCTTATCCGTGATAGAGTTAATATTTTCTAGCGGATTAGCAGGACAATTAATTATTGCCTTGTTGTTTTTATTATTAATTATGGCAGTTTATATTTATTTTGAAAGAATTTTTGCTTTAAAAGAAGCGTCTAAAGTCGATTCAAATTTTATGAATCAGATTAAAGATTACGTTACTAACGGTAAAATAGAGTCGGCTCAAAATTTATGTTCAACCGCAAATACACCAGTTGCTCGTTTAGTTGGAAAAGGTATTTCTAGAATTGGAAAACCTTTAGCAGATATTAATACAGCTATTGAAAATGCAGGTAGATTAGAAGTTTATAATTTAGAGAAAAACGTAAGTGTTTTAGCAACAATTTCTGGAGCTGCACCAATGATTGGTTTCTTAGGAACTGTAGTTGGTATGATTTTATCAATTTTTGAAATTGCAAACTCTGGAGGATCTATAGATATTAAAACCCTAGCAGATGGATTATATACAGCAATGACAACAACAGTTGCTGGTTTAATTGTAGGTATTGTAGCTTATATTTCTTACAATCATTTAGTAGTGAAAACCGATAAAATGGTGTACCAAATGGAAGCAAATTCTTTAGAGTTTTTAGATTTATTAAACGAACCAAGCTAATATGCGATTAAGAGGAAGAAATAAAGTCACACCAGAATTCAATATGTCATCTATGACGGATATTGTATTCCTTTTGTTGATCTTTTTTATGATAGCATCAACATTAGTTTCAGCGGAAGCTATAGACTTGTTATTACCAAAATCGTCTAGTAAAACAACACAGACAAAAAGTATTTCGGTAAGTGTAGATAAAGATGTCAATTATTATATTGATTTGAAAAAAGTGCCTAAAGATAATTTAGAAGCCGAATTATTAGCAAAATTAGGACCAACAGAAGAACCAGTAATTACCATAAGATCTGACGAAGACGTTCCAATGAAGCACGTTGTTTTTATTATGGATATTGCCAATAAAAATAAAATTAAATCAGCTTTAGCAGTTAAAGCTAATTAGATTGGCTTAAAAATTGATTTCTTAATAAATAAATTCATTTTATATGAAGTATTTAGAAACAAAACACGAAAAAAAATCAGCACAAGTTACAGCGTTAGTTACGTTAATACTTGTGCTGCTTTTGTTTTTTGTAACATCTCCACCATATACAGATCCACCAGAAGAATATGGCGTTGCCATAAATTTTGGTAATCCAAGCCAAGTAGAAGATAATATTCCAGAAGATTTACCATCAAGCCCACAAGATTCTAATGCAGACGATACAGCAGAAAATTCAGAACTAGAAGAAGTTATAGAAGAAGAAGTGCTTCAAGAAGAAGTTATAGAAGAGATAAATGAAAAAGCCGAAGCAGATCTTTTAGCCCAAGAAGCTGAGAATGTTATAAAAATTAAAGAGGCTAAAGAAAAAGCAAATAAAGAAGCCAAAGAACAAAATGAAGCCAAACAAAAGGCTGAAGCAGATGCTATAGCAAAAGCAAAATCAGATAAAGAAGCTAAAGATAAAGCCGAAGCAGACGCTAAAGCAGCAGCAGATAGAGCAGCAAAAGCTAAAGCGGCTAAAGCAGCTGCAAATAAAGTAGCAGAAGGCGGAAATAGTAATCAAATTGTATCTTTTAGTAAAGTAGAACGTGTGCCAGTTTATTCTGGTTGTACAGGTTCAAACGATGCGCTTAAAAAGTGTATGAGTGATAAAATTAACACCTTTATTTCTGATAATTTTGATAAAGAATTACCTGGTAATGTTGGGTTAAGTGGTATTCAAACTATATTAATTGTTTTTAAAATTAATGAACAAGGTAAAGTGGTTGGTATTAATGTAAGAGCAAATCATCCAAAATTAGTTACAGAAGCAAAACGTGTAGCTAATATGTTACCACGATTTAAGCCAGGAATGCAAAATGGAAAGCCTGTAACTGTTCCATTTTCTCAAACGCTTAAAATTCAAACAGGAAAATAATAATTTTATATTAGGATGATGTGTCAATTATAAAATTGAAACGAAGTTCTAAATTCATACATATGAAATACTTAAAAAATAAACACGAAAAGAATTCAGCACGAATTACAGCTTTAATTATGATGTTAATTGTGTTGCTTCTGTTTTTGGTAACATCGCCACCATATATGGATCCACCAGAAGAATATGGTGTAGCTGTGAATTTTGGAAACTCAAGTGTTGGTAGTGGAGATATACAACCAAATGAACCTATTAAATCTGAAAATAATAATAGTCCTGAACCTTTTAAAGAGCCTACAAAATCTGATCCAGTTGAAGAGGTGAAACCAGAAGAGACTAAACAAGAAGCTGCTGCACAAAAAGTAGAAGATGTTTTAACTCAAGAAACTGCAGAAGCCGTAGCTATCAAAAAACAAAAAGAAATAGCAGATGCTAAAGCCAAAGCAGAATCGGACGCCAAAGTAAAAGCTAAGGCAGAAGCAGATAAAATTGCTAAAACAAAAGCAGAAGCTGCAGAAAAGAAACGTAAAGAAGAAGCTGCTAAAAAAGCAAAATTAGACGCTATGATGGGTGGATTAAATCAATCTGACGGCACAACAAATGGAGGAGAAGGAGACGATGATAAAGCTGGAGACAAAGGTCAATTAAACGGTAATCCTTATGCTTCAAGTTATTTTGGAGATAAAGGAACTGGAAATGGTGGTGTTGGTTATGGCTTAAATGGAAGAGGAAAACCTACGAAGCAAGTTTATCAACAAACTTGTAATGAAGCTGGTTTGGTTGTAGTTATGATTGAGGTAGATAGAAATGGTAAAGTGGTTAAAGCAACTCCAGGAGTAAAAGGAACAGAAAACACAGCAGCTTGTTTATTAGAACCAGCTAAAAAGATAGCACTATCTCATAAATGGAAAGCAGATGCTAATGCGCCAATTAGACAAATTGGTTTTGTTAGTGTTAATTTTAAAATAGGTCAATAGAAATGACATATCAAGATGCTGTTAATTGGATGTTTAATCAGCTTCCAATGTATCAAAAACAAGGTAAGTCTGCCTATAAAAAGGATTTATCTAATACTATTCTTTTAGCTAATTATTTAGATAATCCAGAACGTGAATTTAAATCTATTCACGTAGCTGGAACTAACGGAAAAGGATCTTCAAGCCATATGCTGGCTTCAATTTTACAAGAAGCAGGATATAAAGTTGGATTATATACATCGCCACATTTAAAAGATTATCGAGAGCGCATTAAAATTAATGGTAAAGTTGTTTCTAAGCAATTTGTAATAGGTTTCATAAAAAAAAATCAACACTTTTTACAAGAAAGCAAACTCTCTTTTTTTGAAATGACAGTTGGTCTTGCATTCGATTATTTCTCAAAACAAAAGGTAGATATTGCCATTATAGAAGTTGGTTTAGGCGGCCGATTAGATTCTACAAATATTATTACACCAGAAATTTCTTTAATTACAAATATAGGGTTAGATCATACAGAGTTTTTGGGTGATACTTTAGAGTTGATTTCTAAAGAAAAAGGCGGAATTATAAAGTCTAATATTCCAGTTGTAATTAGTGAAACTCAAATTGAGACAAAACCAATTTTTTTAGCATTAGCAGAAGAACATAATTCGCCAATTTTATTTGCAGATCAAGAGGGTTTAATTAATCTTCAAACAGATTTGTTAGGTGATTATCAAACAAAAAATAAACAAGGCGTTTATCAAACTATAAAATTATTAGACGCTTCTTTTTCTATTTCAGAAAAGAATATAACCAAAGGATTAAGTAACGTTGTAAAAAACACTAATCTTTTAGGTCGTTGGCAGATATTACAAAACATTCCAAAAGTAATTTGTGATACAGCACATAATGCTGAAGGATTGAAGATTACGATGCATCAACTAAAAAAAGAGACTTATAAAAATCTTCATATTGTTTTTGGTGTTGTAAGTGATAAGGATTTGTCAACTATAGTTCAATATTTACCAAAAGAAGCACAATATTATTTTTGTGCGCCTAAAATTCAAAGAGCTATGACTGCCTCGGAATTAGAAATTCAAATGTTAGCCTTTGGTTTTAAAGGTGTAAAATACACTTCAGTAGAAAAAGCCTTATATGCATCAAAATTAGCAGCAAATGATAATGATGTTATATATGTTGGCGGAAGTACCTTTTTAGTTGCTGAAGTTGTTTAGCGTTTTGTGTGTTTTTTATTATAATTAGTATATAAATGATCTATATTTTGAAGTTGATTTTTTTCAATTGAATTAAATTTAACGATGTTATTTGAGCTATTTATTTCAATACTCTTATTTTCTTGGTTTTCTAAATGAGTTATTTCATATAAAGTAGACGTTTTTATATCTCTTTTAAAATGAGAAAATTTATCAACTTTAAATAAGTTTCCAGAATAAGCAACAATAGTGTCTTTTTGATTTAGATCTATATAAATTGATTGGCTTTTAGAGATGTAAATACACTCGTCAATTCTATTTAAAAGTCTAAACAGTATTAAATCTGTTTGGCTGTTGTTTTTGACTAATGTTCTAAGTTTTAAACTATCCTTTTTATAACTTTTAAGTTGATTAAATGTCTTAGGATATGGGTTTGTTAAGTTGTTACATAATCGAATGATGAACCTTCATATTTGTCAATATTTCGGTTTTTAATCTTTAAAGAATATAAAAAACGAATATGATTCTCTAATTTATGGTTTTTAGTTTTTTTGAAAGAAGAAGTAGATTCTTCATTTTGACTTTTAGAACTATTATTGAAATTTAGGAAATAAATAAGGATATTAAGAATAGAACAGCTAAAGACGTTATTACAAATACAGTATCTTTTTGTTGACTTTTCTTTTTAAATTCAGGAGCTAATTTTTTAGGGCTGATTTTTTCTGTTTTAAAAATGAAATCAACATCACTTTTATAATTAACTACTGCTTTAAAAAAGTTTTCAGTAAACGTTTTTCCATTATAATTATATGCTTTAAAGTTAGAACTTATTTTTTTTGAAATATTTGTAAGCTCAGTATCAATATTTATTGATAATACGTTTAGTGTATTGTAAAAATTAGGCTCAGTAAGAAATGTTATGTTTTCTATATTTATTGCTAATTCATTCGATTTAATACAATTGATACTATTACTTAATTCATCTTTTAGGAATACTGATATTGAATCAAATGATAAAGCATTAAAATGATTTTTATTTTCTAACAATTTAAAATTTTCTTCGTGCTTATTTAATTTAAATAAGATCTTATAGCAATCATTTATATTAAATTCAATAAACTTATTGCAATAATCTTTAACTGTTTTAATTTTACTATAATCTGTTATGTAAGAATCTTTAAAATCTTCTGTGTTAAGGTTTTCATAGTTTTTTAATAAAATTTTCTTTAACCATAAATTTTGTTCAATATATATTATAGCCTCTTTAGCCATAGGGCTGTATAGATCTTTTATAACCTCTATTAATCCCAAATTTTCTGTTTTTAAAGAAGCCAGTATATTATTAACACTAGAATTATCAATTAGCATTAATCGTCCAACACTTATTTTTAATTCATCAACAATAGAGTAGTAGATCATTCTTTTTCTTTTATGTAAGATTATAGTTTTTTTATTTTGAAATGCTTTATAATCAGTTGTTTAAAATTAATTCAAATTTTTATTAAAAATAAGTCAAAAAAAAGTTTTGTACATTGAAATAAGATCTTATATTTGCACTCGCAACGCATTTAGGGCGATTAGCTCAGTTGGTTCAGAGCACTTGGTTTACACCCAAGGGGTCAGGGGTTCGAATCCCTTATCGCCCACAAAAAAGTCTTCATTTTATGAAGACTTTTTTTATGGGAAAAACTTTCACAAAAAAAAGAGTTTATTATTTATTTTAAAAGTTCCAAAATTCGTTCTAAAGCCATTCCTCTTGAGCCTTTAACTAAAATTGTTGAATTTTTTATTTCTATATTTTTAAAATTTACTTTTAGATCTTCAAATGATATATAAGATGTTATCTTATTTGATTTTAAGCTAATTTTGTTAAAGTTTTGACCTATTAGGTAAATCTTTTTAATGTTTAGTTTTAATGCTAATTCTGCTATGATTTGATGTTCTTTTTCGGCTTCTATTCCTAATTCAAACATATCACCAAGAAAAACTATTTTTGATTCTCCTGGAAGCTCATTTAGATTTTCTAAAGCCACTTGCATACTTGATGGATTAGCATTGTAGGCATCTAGTATTATTTTTGTTGATCCATTGTTAATTATCTGGGATCTATTGTTAGTAGGGATGTAATTCTCTACTCCGATTTTGACATCTTCTGTATTTATTTTAAAGTACTTTCCAATACAAATTGCTGCACAAATGTTATTGAAATTATAAAGTCCAGTTAAGTGAGTTTGAATATCTTCTTGTTGAAATTTAATTGATAATAATTCTTTGTTGTTTTTATTTAAATTTATTTTCACATCTGAAGTTGAGCCTGTTCCAAAAGTAAATGTTTTTATCCCTTTTGTAAGTTCAACTTGTTTTTTGTCAGTCAAATTTACAAATGCAGTTTTATTATTGTTTTTTAGAAAATGATATAATTCCGACTTTCCTTTTATTACGCCTTCAACTCCTCCAAAACCTTCTAGATGTGCTTTTCCAAAGTTGGTAATATAGCCAAAGTCCGGTTGTGCTATTTCGCAAAGAAACTCAATTTCTTTTTGATGATTTGCACCCATTTCTACTATTCCTATTTCAGTATTAGATGTCATAGATAATAACGTTAAAGGAACACCTATATGGTTGTTTAAATTACCAAACGTAGCTACAGTATTTAGTTTTTGACTTAATACAGCATTAATAAGCTCTTTAGTTGTTGTTTTTCCATTACTTCCTGTTAATCCAATAATAGGAATGTTTAAATGAATTCTATGAAATTTTGCAAGTTTCTGTAAAGTAATCAATGCATTTTCTACTTGTAGATATCTATAATTCTCGAACTCTTTTTCTATATCTTCATCAATTACCACATACTTAGCACCTTTATTTAAAGCTAAATTAGCAAACTTATTTCCATTAAAGTTTTCTCCTTTTAATGAGAAATAAATATCATTATCTGTTACTTTCCTAGTGTCAGTAGAAACGTTATTACATTCTAAAAAATATTTATGTAATTCATCTATTGTCATAATAAATAAGGTATAAAAAAAGTCCTAACAATTAAGTTAGGACTTTTTTTTAGTAAACTATTAATTTAGTTTTTTGTTTTTTTCTGTCCTTGAGATTTAGAACCAACTCTAGACATTGCACATCTAAAACCAATATAGTCTGTGGCTTTGTTTTGTGGGTAATATCTACGCATTGCAGGGTCTAACCAGTATTCTCTGTCTTTCCAAGAACCACCTTTATAAACTCTTACTTCATCGTTAATTAAAGATGTTCTTTTGTTGTTTTTATCCCATTCTCTTACAACTCCAGTTGAGTCGTATTGAATATTATGTTTTGGAGAGTTATACATTTTTCCAGTAGCAGTTTCTTTCTTAGAAGCATCAGCCTCTTCATCATCAAAGCCACCTTGGTCATAAAATCTTGAAGATTGTGTATCACCATCTCTAAAGTTTCTATTATCTGCTCTGTCAAAGTTTGTTCTTAAGTATGTTTCATCTTCGTCTACAGGAACCTGAGCAATTTCACCTGGTAAATCTCTAGCAATTAATTTACCGTCAGGTAAAGTATCATAAACTACATCATCGGCTGTTACAATCTTAACTGTACCATCTTCATTTAATGCATTTTTTGTATATACATTTCCTCTATAGTAGTTAAAGTCATTAAATTCATCGTCAACAATTGGTCTATAAACATCGGCTACCCATTCGGCAACATTTCCAGCCATATCATATAATCCAAAGTCATTGGGGTCATAAGATCTTGTTGGAGCTGTAATATCTGCACCATCATCAGACCATCCAGCAATTCCACCATAATCTCCTTTTCCTTGCTTAAAGTTTGCCATTTGATCTCCACGAACTTTACGATTTCCTGCTCTTGTGTAAGCGCCATCCCATGGGTATTTTTTACGACCTCTGTGAACGTTATAGCTTCTGATCTCAGATAAACCTAATGCAGCATATTCCCATTCTGTTTCAGATGGTAATCTGTATTGTGGAGAAATTAAACCAGTTTCGCGTGTTGCAAAAACATTTATTTCTTCTCCATCTGCTGTTAATTGTGGTTTTCTTTTACCTCCTTTTATGATTTCTTCATCACCTCCAAAAGTACTTGTTGGTGTGTTTATATAGGTGTCGGTACTAAAGTTAGAATCTGCAGTAGCTTCTAATTGACTACCTTCTTTTAAATACCCAGCTTCTTGCAAGGCTTGTTCGTTTACACGATCAGTTCTCCAATCTGCATATTCTACTGCTTGTATCCAACTTACACCAACTACAGGGTACGAACCATAACCTGGGTGACGTAAGTAATTATTTGTCATTACCTCGTTGTAACCTAATCTGTTTCTCCAAACTAGAGTATCTGGTACTACACCATTATATATGTTTTTGAAATTTTCTTCTTCAGGCGGATAAACCTCTTCAATCCAGTCTAAAAATTCTAAATACATTTTGTTTGTAACTTCAGTTTCATCCATATAGAAAGATTGAACGTGCTGTTGATTAGGAGTATTGTTCCAATCGTGCATAACATCATCTTGAACTCTACCCATTGTAAAAGTACCACCTTCTACAAATACAGTTCCTGGAGGAGTTTCTTGTTCCTTAAATTTGGTATTGTATTGAAAACCACCTTCTTTAGCGTTGATTTTCCAACCAGTACCTTGAGAAACATTAGGGTCTTGTCCTCTTTTACATCCTAAAACTGCTAAAGCTGTAAAAGCAAAAAGTAGCAATTTTGTTGATAAAACGTTTTTCATATTCATAATTTTAAGTAGATAAAAGTCTCTATTTTGGTCACGCAATATAATAATTATTGATTGTAAAACAAGTTTTTTTGTGTAATTAGTTCAAAAAGATTAAGATTAATTTTTCTAATTTTTCCGATTAAGTGAATCAACAAATAGATTAACGTCTTTTTTTTGCTATTATTATTGTAAATTTGGTTTTTAATTTAAAATAAAAATGTTGTGAGCAATAATAATTTGTATAACCAAGCGTTTTGTAATTAATGAAAAATAAAATTATTTTTATAACCCTACTTTGTTTTGTTTTTGGTTTTTCTCAAAATAAGACAATTAGCATTGATTGGAATGGGGAGAAAACTTTTAATACGGAAAGTTATAAAGTTACCGTGCCTTATTTTGTGAATAAAAATGCTTTTGTTTACAGCTTAGATGAAGGTGTCGTTTTTATTCAAGAATGGGATTCTGGGTCATTAATAAATCCAAATTCTCTGAACGTTTCTTCTGTTTCTTTTGATAATATTTCTTCTGCAGAACTTAAAGATGTTGATGTTTCTAATATAAATTCATCTATTAATGCAAAACTATTAAATGCTCAAGATAGAAATAAAGTTAAAACAGTTTTTAAATTTAATCCTATAATTAAATCAGGTAATGGTTTGTATAAGAAAGTGACCTCAATTACAATTTCTTATACTGCTTCTGGTTCTTTTAAAAGTGTAAATAATCAACAACTATCAATAACTAATTCTTTGTTGAATAATGGTGCTTGGTATAAATTTTATGTAGAAGAAACAGGTGTTTTTAAATTAACTAAATCTTTTCTTAATTTTATAGGTATTAGTACAAATGGATTAGACCCAAGGAACATTAAGATTTATGGAAGTGGAGGCGCAATGATACCATATTTAAACGATTCTAATTTTCCTATAGATCCTGCAGAGAATTCTATTAAAGTTGTTGGAGAGGCGGATGGTGTTTTTGATAATGAAGACTACATTCTTTTTTATGCTATTGGACCAAAAGGATTCAATCCAGATAATAATTCTCATATTAATTCTTATAATGATAAAACTTTTTATTATGTAAACGTTAGTAATGGTTTAGGTAAACGAGTTCAGCCTTATATTCAATCTACTGCGTCATCTATAGAAACAATAGACTCATTTATTGATTATAAATTTCATGAGTTAGATGAGTATAGCCTAGCTTTAGTAGGAAGACGTTGGTTTGGCGATAAGTTTGATGACGAAACAGTAAAAGAATTTGATTTTAATTTCCCAAATATTAGCTTTACGGAGCCAATATTACCAGGAGAAACTCCAGTTAGAAAACCTGTTAGGCTTAAAGTTATTGGAGCCTCTACATCATCTTCAGCAAGTAATTTAATTGTTCAAGCTAATGGAAATACTGAAAGTGTTTTAGGTTTAGCAGCAGTTCCTTTATTTAACCCTACATCTGTTGCAGAAAGTGTTTTTGATTCAGATATTCAAGTGAGTAGTGATGATATTAGCATAAGAATTGAGCATGACAAATTGGGGAATCCTAGTACAGAGGCTTATTTGGATTATATTTCGTTAGAAGTACAAAGGGATTTGAAATTTGTAGATAAACAGTTAATATTTAAACCTTATTCGGAAAATAATGTTTCAGGCATAGTTAATGTAAGTTTATCTGGTGCAGAAAGCGTAAACGAAATTTGGGATGTTTCAGACATTTACAATGTAAATGCTATTACATCTAACAATCAAGAAACAATTGTTTTTAAAACAGTTTTAGAGGCAAATAAAGAATTTATTGCATTGAGTCCAACTAGTTATAAGTTTCCGCTTTTTGATAATGGTAATTATTTTGTTCAAAATCAAGATTTAAAAGGAACAATTTTTTTGAATGCAAATCAGAGTTTTCAAGATATAGATTATTTAATGTTAACACCTCAATCCCATTTAACTCAAGCAAACAGATTGTCAGAAATTAATAGACAGGTTAATGGTTTAAATGTTAAAGTTGTTACAATAGAGTCTATCTACAATGAGTTTAATACAGGTAATCCTGATATAGCAGCTATAAGGAATTTTGTTAAATATGTTTATGATAATGCTAGCTCTCCAGATAAAAGAGTGAAATATTTATGTCTTTTTGGCGATACATCTTTTGATTATAAAGCAAGAGTGTCTTCAAATTTATATAACTTTCCTACATGGAATGCTTTAAGTAGTTTTAACCTAACAAGTTCTTTTATTTCAGATGACTTTTATGGTTTAATGGATTCAAATGAAGGTGATTTTGAATCATCAGATCGTTTAGATATTGCTGTTGGTAGGGTTTTAGCAGATTCACCACAAAGAGCTGCTCAAATGGTCGATAAGGTTGAAGCATATTATAAAGAAGCAGCTTTAGGATCTTGGAGAAATAATATTGTAATGGTTTCAGATGATGTTGATGAAGATTGGGAAGAGGAACTTCAAAGAACAACGAATGATATTGCAGATGCAATTTCGTCATCAAACCCTTCTTTAAATGTTATAAAAATTCATACTGATGCATTTCAACAACAATCTTCTGCTGGAGGAAATCGTTATCCAGAAGTTACTGCAGCAATTGCAAACGAACTTGAGAAAGGAGCTTTAATGATTAATTATTTTGGTCATGGAGGAGAAGATGGTTTAGCATCAGAACGTATTTTTGAAAAAAGTGACGCTAGTAATTTAAGAAATGTTTGTAAATATCATTGTTTTGTTACTGTAACTTGCGAGTACACTAAATTCGATAATCCATTTAGACTAACTGCAGGAGAATTAGTGTTTTGGAATCCTCAAGGAGGAGCAATTCAACTAGTAACAACTACAAGAGCTATATTTATGCCTGTAGGAGTTGCCGTAAATAGAACCTTGGAGGAGTATATGTTTGATACAGATGTATTAGGTAATCATATATCTGTTGCAGAAGCTGTAAGGTTAACTAAAAATGATCCTAACGTTTCTAATACACAACAAAAACTATTAATGTTTTCAATTGGTGATCCAGCGCTAAAATTAAGTTTTCCAAAACCAAATATTGTTTTAGCAAAAGTGAATGATGTTCCAATAGCTCAACAAACAGAGGCTTTACAATCTTTAGGTTATGCAAAATTAGAAGGCTACTTAACAGATAGTCAAAATAATATTTTAACAAACTATAATGGTACTTTAACGACAACATTATTTGATAAAAATGTGTCAACAACTACATTGGCTAATGATGGCACAGTGTTTAACGGTCAAGTACATACTTTAGATTTTGAAAAATTAGGGCCAACAATTTATAGAGGTCAAGCAACAATTACTAATGGTCAATTTAGTTTTGATTTTATTGTGCCAAGAGATATTTCTATACCTGTAGGAACCGGAAAATTAAGCTTTTATGCTCAGCAATCGGGTAACCTAGACGATAAGTCAGGAGCTAGTGTAAATGAATTGTTAATTGGGGGAATTAATTTAAATGCTCCAGAAGATAATATTGGTCCAGTTATTAATTTATTTATGAATGATAAAGCATTTGCTTCTGGAGGAATTACAAATTCAGAACCTTTGTTGGTTGCAAATTTTGAAGACGAAAATGGAATTAACACAGCAAGTGGAATTGGACATGATATTACTGTAATTTTGGATGGAGATGAAGTTAATCCAATTGTTTTAAATGATTATTATCTTACAGAGTTAGACGACTATACTAAAGGTAATCTTGAGTTTAAATTTAGAGATTTAGAACCTGGTTTACATACATTAACATTAAAAGCTTGGGATGTTTATAATAATTCTGCAACTTCAGAAATTCAATTCAATGTTATAGATGAAAATCAGTCTTTAGTAATAAATAATGTGCTAAATTATCCAAATCCTTTTGTAAATTACACAGAATTTTGGTTTAGCCATAATAGTGCAGAAGCATTAGATATTTTAGTTCAAATATTTACAATATCAGGAAAATTAGTTAGAACTTTGCAGGGTCAGTCTAACGCAGCAGGTTGTTGTGGTAGTAATTCAAGTTCTACCTCAAGAGATGTTATTTGGGATGGAAGAGATGATTTTGGAGAAAAAATTGGAAAAGGAACGTATATTTATAAACTAAAAGTGCGTTCTAATGCATTAAATAAAACAGTGGAAAAAATAGAGAAACTTGTAATCCTCTAATAAAGAATTATATTTGCTAAATAAATAAGAAAAATGAAGATTAAATATTTAATAGTATTACTATCAATTTTTGTAGGTAAATTATCTGCTCAAAATATTGTTACAGAAATAACGCCATTTAATGACTCAAGAGTTATAACAACAGGAGTACCTTTTTTACTTATAGCACCAGATGCTAGAGCTGCCGGTATGGGAGATATGGGAGTTGCAACATCTTCAGATGCATTTTCTCAGCAGTGGAATGCTTCTAAGTACGCTTTCTCTACCGTTAAATCTGGTTTTGCAATGAGTTATACACCATATTTAAGTCAGTTGGTAAATGATATATTTTTGGGAAATATAACTTATTTTAATCGTCTAAATGAAGGTAGCGCACTTGGTGTTAGTTTTAAATATTTCTCTTTAGGGGATATAGAGTTTATAACAGAAGCACAAGCCCAGCAGGCAAATGTTTTACCTATTGTTCAAAGACCTAATGAGTTAACTTTTGATGTTTCTTACTCGTTAAGATTAAGTGAGAAATTTGCTATGGGAGTAGCAATGAGATATTTGCGATCAGATTTAAAATTAGACTTTGGTAATAATGATGCAGAAGCAGCAAGTACATTTGGTGTAGATATAACAGGTTATTATCAAGGTGAAGAAAAGGCTTTAGCAGATTTCAATGGTCGTTGGAGAGGTGGTTTTGCCATACAAAATTTAGGACCTAAGTTTAAATATGATCAAGGAGGACAAGAAAACTTTCAACCAACCAACTTAAGATTAGGTGGAGGATTCGATTTTATATTTGATCAATATAATAAATTAGGAATAACGGCCGAGTTTTCAAAATTATTAGTACCAACACCACCTGTTAGAGGTAATAAGCAGGTTTGGGAAGAAATGGGTGATGGAGTAGATCCAAGTAATCCAGTTGATGAGTTTAACCCATCAGAAGGTGATGTCGAGATCGAAAATGACAATAACTATATTATTTCAGGTCAAGATAATGATGTGAATTTTATGTCTGGGATATTTCAATCTTTTGGAGATGCTCCAGGAGGATTTAGTGAAGAATTAAATGAATTTACCTACGCATTAGGAGCAGAATATTCTTACCAAGATTCTTTTATGTTTCGTTTAGGTTATTTCAACGAGCATGAAACTAAAGGAGCACGTAAGTTTTTTGCACTTGGTGCAGGATTTAAATATAATGTTATGAATATAGATTTGTCATATTTATTTTCATCTGCAAAAGTACAAAGCCCATTAGAAAACACATTAAGATTCTCTTTAACCTTTAATATTGGAGCAGGAGAATATTCAGAGAATTAAAATAAAATGTATACATTTAAAAAAGCTATTGCCTTGTCAATAGCTTTTTTTTGCAATAATAAATAGATTATGAAGTCATTTAAAGTAGAGGCGAATTTTAATGAATTTGAGAATTTAAAGGAATTACCTCAAGATGTTCAAGAGTTATATAAGCAAGCCATTGTTGTTAGGAATAATGCATATGCGCCTTATTCAAAATTTCTAGTAGGTTGTGCGTTATTATTAGATAATGGAGAAATTGTTTCAGGAAGTAATCAAGAAAATGCTAGTTACCCATCAGGATTATGTGCAGAAAGAACAGCAATTTATTTTGCAGGTGCTAAATACCCAAAGGCTAGTATATTAAAAATGGCAATAATTGCGGGTTCAACTAAACAAATTACAAATACACCAATTCCACCTTGTGGAGCATGTAGACAAGCTATTTCTGAATATGAGTTTAAGCAAGAAAAGCCAATAGAAATATATTTTAAAGGCGAAGAAGGTTCCGTAATGTATTCTAAATCTTTATCTAATTTGTTGCCGTTAAGCTTCAATAAAAACGTTCTATAATTAGCTAAGTTTTTTTTGTTATAAAAAAAAATAAAAAAAATAATATTTTAATATAGAAAGATACAACCTAATAAACTCATATAAATAAAGAGTTTTATTTTAAAATAACGTAGTTTTTTTGATAAAGCATTGCATATATAGTTTTTTCATTACTAACTAAAGTCTTACTTTTGTAATCTCTATAATATAAACACAAATACTAATGCAAAAAGTAACTAAAGAAACATACATTAAATGGTATGAAGATATGTACTTCTGGAGAAAATTTGAAGACAAATTAGCTGCAGTATACATTCAACAAAAAGTTAGAGGTTTTTTACACTTATATAACGGTCAAGAAGCAGTTTTAGCAGGAGCTTTACATGCAATGGATTTGACCAAAGATAAAATGATTACAGCATATAGAAATCACGTGCAACCAATTGGTATGGGCGTAGATCCTAGACGTGTAATGGCAGAATTATATGGTAAAGCTACTGGAACCTCTCAAGGATTAGGTGGTTCTATGCATATTTTTTCTAAAGAGCATCGTTTTTATGGTGGTCATGGAATTGTTGGAGGACAAATTCCTTTAGGAGCAGGAATAGCATTTGGAGATAAGTATCATAATGTAGATGGTGTTACTATTTGTTGTTTTGGTGATGGAGCTGCAAGACAAGGATCTCTTCATGAAACATTTAATTTAGCAATGTTATGGAAATTACCAGTTGTATTTGTTTGTGAGAACAATGGATATGCTATGGGTACTTCTGTAGAACGTACCGCTAACCACACAGAAATTTGGAAATTAGGTTTAGGATACGAAATGCCTTGTGGACCAGTAGACGGAATGAATCCTATTAAAGTAGCTGAAGCTTTCGACGAAGCACTTGCTAGAGCCAGAAAAGGTGATGGACCAACATTTTTAGAAATTAAAACATATAGATTTAGGGGTCACTCTATGTCTGATGCGCAGCATTATAGAACAAAAGACGAAGTTGCAGAATACAAAAAATTAGATCCTATAAAGCAAGTTAAGGATGTTATTTTGGATAAGAAATATTTAACTGAAGACGAAATTAAAGTAATAGAAAAGCGTGTTAAAGACTTAGTTTTAGAATGCGAGAAATTTGCTGAAGAATCGCCTTATCCAGATAAGAGTGTAATGTATGATGCTGTATACGAGCAAGAAGATTATCCATTTATAGATCACAAAATATAAGTTATGGCTATAGTAATAAATATGCCAAGGTTAAGCGACACGATGGAAGAGGGTACGGTTGCTGCTTGGTTAAAAAATGTTGGAGATAAAATTGAGGAAGGTGATATTTTAGCTGAAATTGAAACCGACAAAGCTACAATGGAGTTCGAATCTTTTAACGAAGGTGTCTTATTACATATTGGTATTCAGGAAGGTGAAACAACAAAAGTAGATCAGTTATTAGCTATTATTGGAGATGAAGGTGAAGATATTTCAGACTTATTAAAAGAAAGTAGTTCTAAAGATAAAAATGAAGAAGTTTCTAAAGAAGAGTCTCTAAACGCTAGTGTTGTTGAGAAGTTAATAGAAAATGTTGACATTCCAGAAGGTGTTATTGTAGTTACAATGCCACGTTTGAGTGATACAATGGAAGAAGGAACAGTTGCAACTTGGTTAAAACAAGTTGGAGATAATGTTGAAGAAGGTGAGATTTTAGCTGAAATTGAAACAGATAAAGCAACTATGGAGTTTGAATCTTTTCAATCTGGAGCTTTATTATATATTGGTTTAAAAGAAGGAGAATCTGCAAAAGTAGATTCGCTTTTGGCTATTATTGGACCTGCTGGAACAGATGTTTCGAGAATTGCTTCTAGTTTTACTGTTGAAAATTCAGTTTCAAAACCTGAAGTTAAGAATGAGCCTGTAAAACAAGAGGTTGAAATAGAAGAGTATAAAGAAGTCGAGTTAATGCCAAAAAACACAGAACGTATTTTTGTGTCTCCATTAGCTAAAAAAATGGCTAAAGATAAAGGTGTAAATCTTTCAGACTTAAAGGGTTCTGGTGAGAATGGTCGTATAGTAAAACGAGATGTAGAAAACTACAAACCTGAAACGGTTTCTACTTCTGTTGGTAAATTTGTACCAAAAGGGCAAGAAGATTTTGAAGAGAAACCAAACTCTCAAATGCGTAAAGTTATCGCTAAGCGTCTTGCAGAGTCTAAGTTTTCTGCGCCTCATTATTATTTAAATGTTGAGTTTGATATGGAAAATGCAATTGCATTTAGAGCCCAATTTAACTCTATGCCAGATACAAAAATATCTTATAATGATATGATTGTTAAAGCTTGTGCATTAGCACTGAAAAAACATCCTCAAGTAAATTCTCAGTGGTTTTCGGATAAAATGAAACTAAATAACCACGTACATATTGGCGTTGCAGTTGCTGTAGAAGATGGCCTGGTTGTTCCGGTTGTAAAGTTTGCAAACGAACAGAATTTACCTCAAATTGGTGCTTCTGTTAAAGATTTTGCAGGTAGAGCAAGAGTTAAGAAATTGACTCCAGCAGAAATGGATGGAAGTACATTTACAGTTTCTAACTTAGGAATGTTTGGTATAGAGAGTTTTACCTCTATTATTAATCAGCCTAATTCAGCAATTTTATCTGTAGGAGCAATTATCGAAAAACCAGTAGTTAAGAACGGTCAATTGGTAGTTGGTAACACAATGAAATTGTCTTTAGCTTGCGATCATAGAACTGTAGATGGTGCAACTGGTGCTCAGTTTTTACAAACACTAAAAGGTTATATAGAGAATCCAGTAACTATGATTTTATCGTAGTTGTATTTAATATCATAAAAAAAGGTGATAGTTTTAAAACTATCACCTTTTTTTATGAGTAAATATAAAAATCATCCTAATTATATTCGTTTTTATATTGATTTACAGTAATTATTGGAGCTTATTAAAAGTATACCCCAAACTATTTAATAAAGCACGTAAGCCTTCGTAAGCATTATGTGTGGCGTAATCAAAAGTAAGTTTACTATTCTTAATATCTAAATTAATATTTGTAATACCTTTAATTGATTGTGATTTTTTTAAAATAGTAGCACTAAAACGATTGCTTTTTAAGTTTTGTAAAAAAACAGTTTCTCTCATAATAAATTAGCTTTTGGCTAAACTATAAAGATTTAAAAGTAATAAAGATGATTTTTGTCAGCGTAAAAATTAATCTATTAATCCATCTACAATAGCTTGTAGTTTTTGTTTATTCTCTAATTTAATACGTTTGCCTTCTGTAATAATAAAAGTGTCTTTTTTTAATTTAGATAAAGCTCTTATACAAGCTTCTTTTGCTGTTCCAACAATACCTGCAATGTCTTCACGTGTAAAAATCATTCCAATATAGCCTTCATTATCAATACTAAATGTGTTTTCTAAATATAAAAGTAACTCGGCAATACGTTGGCGCACATTTTTTTGAGCCATATTAACAATTATGTTATCTGCTATTTTTAATTCTGAAGCCATTTGTAATAAAAGCTCTTTTGTAAAATCAGGATTAGTGTTAACAGATTCAGTTAGTTCCGCTTTAGGAATAAAGCAAACCTCCATATCGTTTAAGGCAATAGCGCTAAGATTTGTAGATTCGTCTGTAATCACAGAACGTTGACCTAAAACTTCACCTTTAGTAGCAATTTTAACAATTTGATCTTTCCCATTATCACTCATTTTAGATAGCTTAGAAACGCCATCTCTAACGCAAAAGACACCATTTAGCTTTTCGCCTTCTTCAAAAATAAAGTCACCTTTCTTAATGGTTTTAGAAACCTTAGTATCAGAAATACGTTTTAGGTCATTTCTATTTAAAGCTTTTAAAGCGTTTAATTGTCTAATAATACAGTTTTCACAACGTGATTCCATTTTATAGCGTCTTAGATTGCAAATTTAAGTTTTTATTAATAAAGTTAAAGGTCTTCCTATATTTTTAATATTTTCATGATATTTGTCATCATTTACAAGCTGTGTTTGAAAGAACTTTGTTGTAGGAATAATTAAGGAATTTTAAGCTTATGGAGGATTGTTTCCATTGTGGAGATGCTTGTAATAATGGCGTTGTTATACATAACGAAAAAGCGTTTTGTTGTAACGGCTGTAAAACAGTTTATGATATTTTACACGATAATAACTTAGATTATTATTACGAGCTAGAACAATCGCCTGGAATTACGCCAAATGCAATAAATGGTAAATTCGATTATCTAAATAACGATATTATAATTAAGGAACTTTTAAACTTTAACGAAGGTGATACACAAATTGTCTCTTTTTTAATACCTGTTATACATTGTAGTTCTTGTATTTGGATTCTAGAGAATTTAAATAAGCTAAATCCAAATATCCTAACATCTCAGGTTGACTTCCCAAAAAAAACAGTTAGAATTAGTTATTCAATTACAGAAATTAGCTTAAAAGACGTAGTTGTTTTATTAAGTAAATTGGGTTACGAACCCTATATTTCTCTAAACGATATTAAAAAAGACGCTAAAACTAAAGATAGAAGTTTAACCTATAAGTTAGGTGTAGCTGGGTTTGCTTTTGGGAATATTATGTTTTTATCTTTTCCAGAATATTTTGAAGTGAACGAATTTTGGTTAAACCAATTTAAACACATATTTCGATGGCTAATGTTAGTGTTTTCATTACCTGTTGTTTTTTATTCTGCCCAGGATTATTTTATATCGGCTTATAAAAGTTTGCAGTCTAAATTCTTAAATATAGACGTTCCAATTGCTTTAGGGGTTTCTGTATTATTTATAAGGTCTGTTATGGAAGTTGTTTTAAACCTTGGTACTGGTTTTTTTGATAGTCTTTCAGGATTAGTTTTCTTTTTGTTATTAGGTAAGTTTTTTCAGCAGAAAACATATAACTATTTATCTTTTGAACGCGATTATAAATCGTATTTCCCAATAGCAGTTACTAAATTAGATTCCAAAAACCTTATAGACGAATTTCAAACTAAAGTATACGATTTAGTTCCAGATGATTGTATTTTAATTAGAAATGAAGAGCTGATTCCTGTAGATGGTATTCTAAAAAAGGGAAGTGCTTTTATAGATTATAGTTTTGTTACTGGTGAAGCTAAATTAGTAGAAAAGATAATTGGAGATGAGATTTTTGCTGGAGGAAAGCACTCGGGAACACCAATTGTAATTCTAGTAACCAAATCTGTAAAACAAAGTTATTTGACCCAGCTTTGGAATAATGAGATTTTTAACGCTTCTACACAAAACATATTTCAATCACTTACGGATAAAATTAGTCAGCGATTTACAAAATCCTTGTTAGTAATAGCTTTTGTTTCTGGGCTTATTTGGCTTTTTATAGATATGTCAAAATCTTTAAATGTATTTACAGCAGTGTTAATTGTAGCGTGTCCTTGTGCATTAGCATTGGCGGCACCATTTACGTTGGGTAATTTATTACGCATTTTAGGAATGAATAAATTATATCTTAAAAAAGCAGAGGTTATAGAGCAATTGGCAGGAGTTGATACCATTGTATTTGATAAAACAGGAACGCTAACCACAAACGCATTACATACTATTTCTTATAAAGGTGAATTGTTTTCGGAAGAAGAAAATAATCAGTTAAAAAATGTGTTAAGAGCTTCAAGCCATCCGTTAAGTCGTGCGTTGTTTCATCATATTAAAAGCGAAGTAAGTTTTGATATCACTAATTATTCGGAAGATATTGGTAAAGGAATAAGTGCCAATGTGAATAACGAAACAATAAAGATTGGAAGATTTGATTTTGTAGCTTCAGAAAGTAAATCTAATATTAAATCTGAATCGAGTCTGCTTCAAACAACAGTTCATATTTCTATAAACGAAAAGTACAAAGGTTATTATGCGTTTAAAAATGAATACAGAAAAGGATTTGATCGTTTATTAAATGAACTATCAAAAGATTATAAGTTAATTGTTCTTTCAGGAGATAATTCAGGCGAAACCACTTATTTAACTAAAACTTTGCCAGCTGATGTTGAATTAGTCTTCAATCAAAATCCAAACGATAAATTAGAATTTGTAAAAGCACTTCAAAATAAGAATAAAAAAGTATTAATGATTGGCGACGGATTAAATGATGCTGGAGCATTAGCTCAAAGTAACGTTGGTTTATCTATATCAGAAAACATTAATGTGTTTTCTCCTGCTTGCGATGGGATTTTAGATGCTTCTATGTTTATTAATATATATGAGTTTCTTCAGGTTTCTAAAAAAGGTGTAAAAATTATTAAATACGCATTCTTTTTTTCTTTGTTTTATAACTTAATAGGTCTTTGTTTTGCAATTACAGGACATTTAGAACCTGTAGTTGCAGCTATTTTAATGCCGTTAAGTTCTATTTCAATTGTGTTTTTTACCACTATTTCAACTTACTTAATTGGAAGAAAAATAACTCAAAATAGTTAATAAAACTGATAAATGTCATCTTTTAAAAAGGCTTTTCAAGTTAATTTTACAATCTAATAGAATTGAGATATGACTATTATTTATTTATTACTAACAATTAGTGTACTTGTGGCTTTGGCTTTTTTTGCGGCATTTATACTTTCTGTGAAAAATGGTCAGTATGACGATGTTTATACACCATCGGTTCGTATGCTTTTTGAAGACGAGTTGGTAAAACCAAAAGCACCTAAAACCAAAACAGAACCAACTAATAAAATTAAAACTAACAATCACAATTAAATATTTATATGGAAGTACAACAGTTTTATTACGATAATAAAATCGTTCGAAAATTCATTGTAGCAACAATGTTTTGGGGATTAGTAGGAATGAGTGTAGGGCTACTTTTGGCTTTTATGTTTTTATTCCCAAACGTAACAGATGGAATTTCTTGGTTAAGTTTTGGTAGATTAAGACCACTACACACCAATGCTGTAATATTTGCATTTGTTGGGAACGCTATTTTTGCTGGAGTTTATTATTCTTCTCAGCGTTTGCTTAAGGCTAGAATGTGGAAAGATTGGTTAAGTAATTTAAATTTTTGGGGTTGGCAAGCTATAATAGTTGGTGCGGCAATTACATTACCTTTAGGATATACATCTTCTAAAGAATATGCAGAGTTAGAATGGCCTTTCGATATTGCTATTGCTTTAATTTGGGTAGCTTTTGGAGCCAATTTAATTGGAACAATATTAAAAAGAAGACAACGTCATTTATATGTGGCTATTTGGTTCTATTTAGGAACTTTTGTAACTGTTGCTGTGTTGCATATAGTAAACAGTATGGCAATTCCTGTTGGACCATTAAAAAGTTATTCGGTATATGCAGGAGTTCAAGATGCCTTAGTGCAATGGTGGTACGGACATAATGCCGTAGCATTTTTCTTAACGACACCTTTCCTTGGTTTAATGTATTATTTTGTGCCTAAAGCAGCAAATAGACCAGTTTATTCTTATAGATTGTCTATTGTACATTTTTGGTCACTTATATTTATTTACATCTGGGCTGGACCACATCATTTATTATATACATCATTACCAGATTGGGCTCAGAATTTAGGGGTTGCATTTTCAATTATGTTGTTAGCGCCATCTTGGGGTGGAATGATAAACGGATTACTAACACTTCGTGGTGCTTGGGATAAAGTAAGAGTAGATCCAGTTTTAAAATTTATGGTAGTCGCTATTACAGGTTATGGTATGGCAACTTTTGAAGGACCAATACTATCACTTAAAAATGTAAATGCAATTGCTCATTTTAGTGATTGGATTATTGCACACGTTCACGTTGGAGCATTAGCTTGGAATGGTTTCTTAACCTTTGGTATGATTTATTGGATGGTGCCAAGATTATTTAAAACAAATTTATGGTCTCTTAAATTAGCTAATGCACATTTTTGGATCGGAACATTAGGAATTATTTTATATGCATTACCAATGTATGTTGCAGGTTTTCAGCAAGCTTTAATGTGGAAAGAATTTAATCCAGACGGAACTTTAAAATACGGAAATTTCTTAGAAACATTAACAGAGATTATTCCAATGTATTGGATGAGAGCTATTGGTGGAACTATGTTTATAATTGGTATGTTCTTGTTAGTTTATAATATAATTATGACCGCAAGACAAGGTAGTAAAGTTACCGATGAATTAGCGGAAGCACCAGCTTTAGAGAAAGTAACATCTAAAAGAACAACTAAAGAAGGTTACCATACATGGTTAGAAAGAAGACCAGTTAAATTAACTATTTATGCAACTATTGCTATTCTTATTGGAGGAATTGCACAAATTGTTCCTTCTTTAATGGTAGACGATTATATCCCGATAATTAGTAGTGTTAAACCTTATACGCCATTGGAATTAGAAGGAAGAGATATTTACATTGCCGAAGGTTGTGTAGGTTGTCATTCTCAAATGATTAGACCATTTAGAAGTGAAGTTGAACGTTATGGAGAGTATTCTAAAGCAGGAGAGTTTGTTTATGATCATCCATTTTTATGGGGAAGTAAGCGTACTGGACCAGATTTAATGCGTATTGGTGGTAAATATTCAGACAACTGGCATTTAAATCATATGTACGATCCACAGAGTACATCTTCAGGTTCTATTATGCCAAGTTATAAATGGTTAATTAAGAATAAATTAGACAAGAGTAATACTGAAACTAAGCTTAATGCTATGGTTACTTTAGGAGTTCCATATACAGAGCAAGATATTGCTACAGCCCAAGAATCTATGTTAGCTCAAGGAACTAAGATTGAGAAAAATCTTTATAACGATCCAGATTTTGCTAAAACATATGAAGCAGATAAGAAATATGCTAAAGACAACGGTTTAGAGTTTATTGAAATGAGAAACCGAGAAATAGTAGCGGTTATCGCTTATTTACAACGTTTGGGAACAGACATTAAAGTAAAGAACGCGGACGGTACAGAAACTGAATTAAAATAAGACATTATGTTAAAATTTATAAAAGGAAACTTAGAGCAAATAGATGGTGTAGCCGTTTATCCAATGATTTCGTTACTTATATTTTTCATCTTTTTTATGGTGCTTTTTTGGTGGGTTTTTACAGCTAAAAAATCACATATAGAAGAAGTAAGTTCTATTCCGCTAAACGACGATACTGTAATTTTTAAAGAACACTTATAATGAAAACAACCGCATCATATCTTAGAGTTATTCTATTTACATTGGCGTCAATTGGTGTTATAGAATATTTATACGAAACAGGTACAGAATGGGCAATGTTTACCCAACCTATATTTTGGTTAATAGTAGGTTGTATGGTTTTATTTGCTTTGGCTTTTGAAGTTTGTATTGAAGCTTTAGAAACTGTTCTAGCACAGTCGCTAGAAGACGATTCTAAAGCTAATTATTTAGCTAAAAGAAAAGAAGAACAAGAAAGGCCTTTTAGAAAAGTAAACGCATTTTATAAAAAAATGTTAGGTAGTAAAGCTATTCAGGAAGAGCATGAAATCATATTAGATCATAATTATGATGGAATTAAAGAGCTTGACAATAATTTACCGCCTTGGTGGGTTTATAGTTTTTATGCAAGTATTTTATTTGCTGTTGTTTATTTAGTGAGATTTGAGGTTTTTAACGATTATAATCAAGTTGAGGAATATGAAGCTGCAGTTGTAGTTGCTAAAAAAGAAATAGCTGAATGGAAAAAAACAGCAAAAAATTTAGTAGATATTAATACCGTTGAGGTCTTAACTGAAGCTTCAGATTTAGCAGCAGGTAAAAAGATATTCGATGAAAATTGTGTGGCTTGTCATAAGGCTGATGGTGGAGGAGGAATTGGACCAAATCTTACCGATGAAAATTGGATTTTAGGTGGTGGAATTAAAAATGTATTTAAAACAATTTCTGAAGGAGGAAGAGATGGAAAAGGAATGATTTCTTGGAAATCAGATTTAAAACCTTTAGAAATGGCACAAGTTGCAAGTTATGTATTAACTTTTCAAGGAACTACTCCAGCAGAACCTAAAGTTTCAGAAGGAGATGTGTGGACACCAGAACCAATTGAGAAATAAACCCTAAAAATGGCAGAGCAGGAGCAAGACAACTTTAGAGATACCATTGGAACTTTAGCCGAAGACGGTAAACGTGCTTGGGTTTTTCCAAAGAAACCTTCGGGGAAATGGTACGAGTATAGAAAGTACGTTAGTTATGTCTTGTTATTGTTTTTGTTTTCTGCACCATTTATAAAAATTAATGGGAACCAGTTTTTTCTTTTTAATGTATTAGAAAGACGTTTTAATCTGTTTAGCTTCCCATTTTGGCCACAAGATTTTCATCTTATTGTTATTATGATGATAATTGGTGTTGTGTTTGTTCTGCTATTTACAGTAGCTTATGGACGCTTATTTTGTGGTTGGGTTTGTCCACAAACCATTTTTATGGAAATGGTTTTTAGACGAATTGAGTATTGGATTGATGGCGATAGAGGTAAGCAAATCCGTTTATCAAAAATGCCTTGGAATGCAGAGAAAATTCGCAAACGTGTTTTAAAATGGATTATCTTTTTTGTCATTTCATTCTTAATTGCCAATGTATTTTTGGCGTATTTAATTAGTAGTGATACTTTGTTAAGATATATTACAGAAGGACCACAAAATCATACTAGCACACTTATCTCTTTATTGATTTTTACAGGTGTATTCTATTTTATATTTACTTGGTTTAGAGAACAAGTTTGTATTATAGTTTGTCCTTATGGTAGATTACAAGGTGCTTTGTTAGATAATAAATCTATAATTGTTGCTTACGATCATAAAAGAGGAGAGAAAGAAGAAGGTCGTGCTAAATTCAAGAAAAACGAAGAAAGAGAAACTACAGGGAAAGGCGATTGTATAGATTGTAATCAATGTGTAAATGTCTGTCCTACAGGAATAGATATTAGAAACGGAACGCAGTTAGAATGTATTAATTGCACTGCTTGTATTGATGCTTGCGATCATATTATGGAATCTGTAAACCTTCAAAAAGGATTAATTAGATATGCTAGCGAAGAAAATATAGAGAAAAAAACACCTTTTGAATTTACGCCAAGACTAAAAGGCTATTCGGTGACTTTAGGTATTTTAATTTTTGTTTTAATTGGAATGCTATTTTTACGTAACGATGTTGAAGCACGTATTTTAAGATTGCCAGGTCAGTTGTACGAGCATAAAGAAGGTAATATTATTAGTAATGTTTATACTTTTAAATTAGTAAATAAGACTACCGAAGATTTAAAAGATTTAGAATTTAGATTAGTATCACACAAAGGTGCGGTAAAACTAGTTTCTCAAGAAAAAATTGATATTGAAAAGCAAGGATTAACAGAAGGAACTCTTTTTGTAGAAATTAATGGAAGCGTTTTAAAGGATGATAAAATAAAATTAGAAATTGCTATTTTTAGTAACGGAAAGGAAATAGAAAGTACCACAACCAACTTTTTAGGACCAAGAAGCTATAAATAATATAATTGCATATAAAAAAGTTATGAAAATTAATTGGGGAACAGGAATAGTTATAGGAATGTTAGCTTTTATAAGCTTTATATTATACTTGGTTATTACAATGGTTACCGATCAAAATTTTTCTCACGATTTAGTTACCGAAGAATATTATGCTAAAGAAATGTTGTATCAAGATGAAATTGATGCAGAAAATAACACTAATAATTTAAGTGAACAAATTCAAGGAAAACGAACTCAGAAAGGATGGCAAATCGTATTTCCAAAGGAATTAGAAAACGAAGATATAAAAGGTAAAGTGTTTTTGTATAGACCTTCAAATATGATTTTAGATTTTGAATTACCTCTTGATATTTTGAACAGTAAAATGATTATCCCTAAGCAAAAAATGTTAGATGGACGTTGGAACATAACTATAGAATGGAGTTACCAAGGAAAGCCATATCTATATAAAAAAGAAATAGTTTATTAACAATGTTGCTATCGGCTTTAATATTAGGTTTATTTGGAAGTTTTCACTGTATAGGAATGTGTGGTCCAATCGCTTTTTTATTGCCTTTAGATAAGAATAACAAGCTAAATAAAGTATTTCAGTTATTTAGCTATCATTTTGGAAGGCTTACAACATACACCTTTTTAGGACTTGTTTTTGGGCTGTTAGGACGAAGCTTATATCTTTTTGGATTACAACAACGTGTTAGTGTTGTTCTTGGTGTTATAATGATTCTTTCTGTAATTTTACCAAAAAAGAAAAGTACATCTAATTGGCTCGCACCAATGTATCAAGTGGTGTCTAAAGTAAAATCGCTTATAGGTTTTAATCTAAAAAATAAATCTGCAGGTTCTTTTTTTATTATCGGATTACTAAACGGATTATTGCCTTGCGGGTTAGTCTATATGGCTGTTTTTGGAGCCATTGGTTCAGGTCAAATTATTGAAGGAAGTTTATATATGTTTGCTTTCGGTTTGGGAACAATACCATTAATGACTTCGGTTATTTATTTGGGAAATTACATATCTCATCCTGTAAAACAACGTGTATTAAAATTAATTCCTGTATTTGTGGTAATTGTAGGTGTTTTATTTATCCTAAGAGGATTAGGTTTAGGAATACCATATATATCACCAGCAGAAACGGTAACTGTAAAATCTGCAAATGGATTGCAAAATTGTCATTAATATAAAAATTAATTAATATGAAATATTTAGTAAATCTTCCTCTAGTTAATTGGGGAATGGGATCGGTAATTATTGGTGTATTTGCATTAGTGTGCGTAATATTAGTAGCTGTAGTTTATAATATGGTTAATTCAGACTCTGAAAAAAAAGAAAAATAAAGGTGTTGTTACACTTTTATTAAGAGTAGCCGAAGCGTAAATAGCGATTAATTAAATAGAATCTAACAAAAATAACTATGAGGCTTGCTTTTATAAAAGCAAGCCTCATAGTTATTTTTGTTCTGTGTTTTTAGTGAGAAAAAGATTCTTTTCTTTATCAGAATCAGATTACATAGGTGTTTAAAACATAAAATTCGCAAATGCTATAAGTGTACACATTACAAGACTCGTAACTACAGTATAAAGTACCATTTTTGGTTTCTGTACCGATAAAATTGTAACTAAAACAGCGTTACATAAAATAACGATTGTAATTAATTGAATAAGCTGAAACATTCCTGTTCCGTTCTGTAAAATAGACATTGCAGCAACTCCACCTAAACAAGTTGAAACAATAATTGCTGCGGATGCATGTAGCATAAAGTTTTCTTTCCAGTTTTTTTCAATGTTTTGAATTGTAGTACTCATAATGTTTTTTTTCAAGTTATACTGCAAATTTAAAACAGAAATAACGCTTAGAAGATGACAAAAATCATACAATTAATTGTTTTCGTTTTAATAAAAAAAAACAGCTATTTAATTTAATTATTAATCTTAATAGATAATAATTTATCTTTTAAGATTACATACTTTTATGTAGGAAAATAGTGATGCGAGTTAGTGTTTTTTTTGAAATAAAAAAAACCTAACTATTTAGATAGTTAGGTTTTAAGTTGCTGTGACCTCGGAAGGATTCAAGGAATACTATTTGTCTAACTTCTATTATATTTGTTAAGTGTTGTTTTTATTGGTTTTATTGAGTTTTTGTGTTATTTAGGTTTAATGAAATTGAATAGTATTTAGCATAATCGTACCATTTATCGTACCAATTTATTATTTTTGTTTTGTTCAAATGTTTTAAGTTATGGCAAAAGTAAGTTTCCTTTATCGAGGAACAAAAGAAGTTGGTAAATTATCAATAAGGTTTATTAGCGGTAAAGAAATAGATTGTAGAGTAAGTACTCCAATATCTTCACGTAAAGAGTATTGGTTTAAGAGAACTACTAAAAAGGGCAAAACAACTAATTCTCATTTGTCATTAAATAGACTTGGAACAGTTGGAGAGGTGTCAAACCATAAATCTTATCTTCTGAAAGTTGAAAAGGATTTAATCAATAAATTTTTAGAAGATAGTAATGCAGGTGTTCCTATAACAAGTGAATGGCTAAAGTTATCTATTTCAAGTATTACTAAAATATTAGATACTAAAGAAGATATTGACAAAGTTAGCGATGAACTTCAAAAGGCTAAAGATTTGGAACTTGAGCAAATCAATTCTATAATACATAAAAACTTATTATCTACTTCGATAGAAGAAATGTTTACAAAGTATGCCACTAACTTTGGTGAACTAAAAAAGTTTAAGGTTACTTATAATAGGCTTATTGAATTTCAAACGGCTAAAAGAAAACAATTTGCGATAAAAGACTTAAATCAAACCTTTGTAGATAGTTTTATGAATTGGGCAGTGTTAGATATGAAATATAGTAAATCATATATTAACGCAATTATTAAGAGGTTTAAAAGGTCTGCAATGTATTCTTATGAAAATGATGAGAATGATATTGTAGTGATTAGTAAAAAGATTAGTTCTATCAAAGGTTTTAAAAATCCATACAAAAATAAGACTGTTAATATTTTGAATTATGACGAATTAGACAAAATAGATAACACTGTTATTACAGATTTAGGTTTGTACGATGCAAAGAAATCGATCCTTTTGGGGTGTGAAACGGGTTTAAGATACTCAGACTTAAATAAATTAATAGACCAAAATATTAAAAATGTAAAAGGCATAAATTATTGGACGTTTAGAACTGAAAAAACGGATAAGGTGGTGCAAATTACCATAACAGATAGAATACTTTATTTGATTAATAAGTATGGGCTACCACAAACTAATTATCCAAACGATAACGTAAAGTTAAATGAAGATGTAAAAAAAGTATGCAGTAAGGCAGGATTAAATGAAACTATTATAACACAAATAGCAACCGTTATAAAAGTAAAAGATAAAAATGTTACAAGGAATATAGAGCGTCAAGTGTCGAAGTTTGAAGCAATTACTACACGTACTTTTAGGCGTTCATTTGCTACTAATTACTATGGGAAAATAGATACTTCATTAATTATGGCAATAACTGGGCATACTACCGAAATACAACTAAAAGCCTATATTTCTAATAGTGATGTAACTAATATTAAGAGAACAAAAGACCAAATAGATGCGTTTCACACCTCGAGGAAAGAAGAAAAAAATAATGTGAAATTAATACCACTACCAAAGGTCTCTAATCAAAATTAAATATTATAATTTATGGAAGATAGTACTCAATCTTTTAACAATCTATCAATGCTTATAGAAGATGCTAATGTTATAATTATTGAAATGCAATATGGTAAATATAACTGTAATAGTTTTATCGATGCCATAAATGTTTTTTTTGAAAAATACGAATACAAACCTAACATTATCAAAGGGCTTACCTCAACTATTGAGTTTGGAAACCTATTAGAAAGTAAAAGGCATCAATTAAGTATGATATTACATAAACTTAATAGTTTAATTGAAAAAACTAATATTAATGGTGTAATAGATGATGATGAAAAGTATTTAGATTTTTCTATGAATAGTGTGATTCGAAATCGCTTAATTCCATTAATACAATTCGTCATTTCTGAAGTAAACTTATGTTTAGGTGTTAAGAGTAATGATTTAGAAACTAAAAGTACTGAATTGCAATGGTATGGTCAAGATACTGAACTAATTGAACTTACAAAAGCATTAATAGAAAACGGAAATTTAAAAGGCACCCAAAAAGATATATTTATTGGAATACAAAAAGCATTCAATATAGAACTCAAAAATATAGACCAAGCAATTACAAAGTATAATTTCAGACATAAAAAGAATGAAACTATATTCCTTGACAAATTGAGAAGTATGCTATTAAACTACATTAGCAACAAATTAGAACAAAACAAACAAAATCGTTAGTTAGTCAAAAGTTAGTAGCCTTTAAAGACCTTTAAACATCTGCACCTTGCGAAAGAATTAATTAAAACATTCTTTTATATGGAAAATGCAGTAACACAATTACACAACTTAACGCCTAATGATTTAGTGACGTTATTTGATGAGGTCGTTAGCAAAAAACTAAACGATTTAAAAAAACACTTTCAGCCAAAAGCACCCACCGAACTACTAACACGCCACGAAGTTGCCAAACTATTCAAAGTAGATATTTCTACAATTCATAATTGGACTAAGCGTGGCGAAATACAATCATACTCGGTTGGTTCACGTATTTACTACAAAAGAAGTGAAATTGAAAATTCATTAATCAAATTAAATAAATAGTTTGATTATGGAAACGGCAACGACACCAATCGTATTAAAGTACGATGCTACGAACTTAGGCAAGTTTAAAAGTACTACACATTACCAATTTAAAGAAGTACTTAACGGAACTTTAGAAGATACAGACCTAACCGAACTACTTAATCTGAGTAAAGATAGAGAATGCGCTAAATCTTCGCCTACTTATTGGGCTCAAGTTCGTATAAACAAAAAATGGCATAAACCACGATTAACGGGGCTTTTTAAAACTGAATTTCAAGAAGTTTATAAAGGTGACACAGAAAAAGGTAGAAATAAAGTAATTTTTAAATTCTTACAATCAAAACAAGAATTAACAATCTACTACTTTAAAGATTTATACTATCCAAACTTCTACAAAGAGGGTTTAAATCGCTTCAAAAATATTTTACAATATAATCAGTAACACAAAAAAAAAGGCGGACTATACAGACCGCCTTTTAATTGTTCAATGTTTAGGTGTACGGCAACGTAAACCTAATACAAATATATGCCTTTTTATGTCGATAGATTTCATTAAAGCAAGATTAGAAAACATAAATATTCTGCTACTATTAGAGAATAATAAACTCAATTTTAAAAGTGAATATTCTCGCAGTACTTCAGAAATAAACACAACCAAATACAAAGCAGAATTACACTTTTGTACTATTACAGTATATGAAAGTGGTCGTGTTATGTTTAATGGTAGTATTCATAAAATGTATAATTCTATTCAAGGAATTAAAGCACCGAATTACAAGTGTAAAAAAGACACATACAAAGGTTTTAACGGTAATATTTTTTATTTAGATGAAATTATCTACATACGAGGATACCTATGTGAATTACTTAGTTTAACCGCCAAAGATATAGTGTTTGAAAACATTGAGTTTGGTATTAACTGCGACGTAAAATTCAATCCAAGTATTTTTATTAACTCACTACTATACCAACAGAATAAAAAGTTTGAATTTAGATACAACGGGAATTATGCTGAAGTACGCCACGGTAGGTATAAAATAAAAATATACAACAAGTCATATCAATACAGAATGGCTGAAAACACTTTAAGAGTTGAATTACAAATCAATAAATCTATTGAATTAAAAAAGATAGGAATTAGAACATTTGCAGATATAAAACCGGACACTATAAAAAAAGCCAAAGGACTTCTTTTAAAAAAGTTTGATGAGGTTATTTATTTCGACCCTACTACAAAAAAAAAAGACTTAAAACCAAGAGATAAAATAAAATTAAAATTGTTTCGTGACGTTCGATATTGGTTAGAGGATTTAGAGCCAAATCGCCGATACTTACCACTTAAAAAATTACGTCATTTTATCTCCGAACATTCCGACAATTTGCACGCACAAATTAGGTCTGAAATTATTAAAAAATGTGTAATAATTAACCGACCTCAACAAAGCATTAAATGTGTAATGATTAACAGTTCAAATATAGAGTTAAACATTACGCACGATACTCATAGGATTTGTCCTATAACAAGAGAGGATATTTCAATGCAAAAAGCAGATAGTTTTAGGTTGTCAAATACGGGATTAAAACATCTCGAAAAACACGCGCCAAAACGTTATGAAAAATTAAAAGATATCTTTCTAACTGGGCACAATAACGTGTATGAGAATAGCGTCTATTGTAGAATATCAAAACAGATTAGAAATAAGTTTTATAACAACCGTTCAAATTTTAATGGCAATCAATTAAGACTGTTTTAATCATTTTGATTTAAGAGGAAAGAGTATTTTAAGGTCATAGGCTAATTCAAAACAATGAAAGAAAACCCCTTTTGACGTGAAGAGTATTTTCACATCATAAGGAGTTAAATAATCAATGTTTTTTATGGTAGGAAGTAAAGAACCCAAACCAAACAAATCGGACACTATAAAAAGGAGTTCGTTTTTAGATAATAAAACAAACTCCAATTATTAAGAATAAACAGATGCTGAATGGTAATTTGATATCACAAGAGTAATTTAAGGTCTGAACAGTATTTTGGGTTCGCAAGAAGAAAAATTCAACTGAAGAGTATTTTCACATCATAAGGAGTTAAATAATCAATGTTTTTTATGGTAGGAAGTAAAGAACCCAAACCAAACAAATCGGACACTATAAAAAAGGTGCATTACAATAGTTGCTTAGAGATAAGTTTTAACGAAATATTCAATATATTTGAAACGGAATAAAACCATAAAATTGACATAGCATAGTAGCGTAATCGTATTCTTACTTAAGAAATCGCCAATTTCAAAACAAATACAAAGAATGCAGTTTTTCGTTACGTCCAATTTGGGCGTGGCTGACTGTATTGTATTTGGGTGTTTGGCGATACCTTTAAGTAGTATGGTTCAGTTTCACGCCCATTTTATTTTCTCAACTATCATTGGAACTGTGATAAAAAAAACAACAATTATGAAAAAGTTGATTTTATCATTATTTACATTATTTTTTTCAACATTAATTATCGCTCAAATTGACCCCGAACTGCCTTTTGACTTTCACGATAATTTCAATATTTTCAACACTAACAATATCAAAAGTATTGAAATTGTTGAATTCAAACCTCAATTTGGAATTAAAGAATTAGATAGTGTAAGCAAACTCTATTTAATTAAAAACAAAGTTGTAATAGACTATGATTCAATAAATATTACAAAACTCTATAAAGAAGATAAAGAATATAGAAGTGTTGAGCAGTATGAATTACTGTACGATTCTAAAGGCAGAATAATAGAGAAAATATTAAGTAGAAGTAGTAGTTCCGATAAAGAAATATACAAGTACAATGAAAACGACAACTCGGCTATAATGTTCTATTATAATGATTATAAGCGCAAAAAAAACTTAACTAAGTATGATAAAGCAACAAAATATAAGTTTCAAAATAATAAAGTCATTAACGAAATAACAGATGATAGATATTCTAAAGATGAAACTATATATAAATACAACATACAAAATGATTTAATATATCGCAAAGGTCTATATGTGACTACTACATTCACTTATATATATGACAACCAATCAAGACAAACTAAAAAAAGAGAACAAAATAGTGCCGGCTTAGATAGAACCGAAACATATTCGTACAATAAAAATGGGTTATTAGTAAAACTAAATAATTCAAATGCAAAGAGTAATTCGAGGTCAGAGACTATATGTTTTTACGATGAAAATAATTATTTGATAAGAACCGAAACTAAAGGACAAAACAAAAATTATAAGATTGAAGAGCAAACCAACTACACAAATGATATTAAAGGTAATTGGCTAAAAAGGGAAATATTCAGAGATAATGAATTAAAATACTATTTTGAAAGAACAATAAGTTATAAATCAAAAAAAGAAGAGTAATTTCAGGTCACAAGAGTAACTTCCTATCACTAAGTAAAACTTTACTTGAATAGTATTTTGACATCATAAGTATACTATTTATCAAAGAGTAATACCTTCTCATAAATACAATTTAAAGTTGTGTCTTTTTTTTTAAGTAAAAGAAAACAAGTAACACAAACAATGTTATAATAGAAATTAAAAAAAAATAAAGCCACTCTTTATAGAATGGCTTTATTTTTTTAATTTCTTTGAACGTATGCTCCTTCTTTCCAAGATTTATTCTCCTCAAACCAATCGAGAAGTTTTGCCATAAAGCCTAATCTAATGGCTAAAGAAGTTGATGTATTAAAACTAACTTCCTTATTTTCATTATGCCTAAAGGATACTTGTTTCTTATACATTGGCTTATCACCTATAAGCATAAATGTAGATGTGTTACCAAGAGATCTATGAGTTTTAGTGTCTATCTTAGAACTTCCTTGTATACATAAGGTTAGGTAGTCTGCATCAACTAACGGATATTCATCATTCATCTAATTAGTTATTTGAAGGTTTTCAGAAATATTATCACCTGTTTTCAATAATTCATCAAAAACTACGTTTTGCTCTATTTCAAAATCCATAATTGACTTTGTGCTTGTTTGAGATACTAATGACCATCCAATGATTCTTAATTCTGCTTCTAAGCCAAGTCCAAATTCTTCACAATTTTTACAAAAAAGAATAATTAATTCTTTTAAAGCCTGTTGGGCGTCAAATTCATCTTTAGCAGTCGTTTTCAGCCCTCCGAATAAAGGCAAAGAAACTGATAAAAAATCATCACTTTCTGTTTTGTCCCAAACAGGCATAGTGACATTTATAGATGATAAGGAACCACCTTCTCTGTTTATCTCAATATGCGCTTCTTGAATTCTCATATTTAATGTTTATTTTGGTTATAGTTACAATTCTTATACCAAAAACTAAATTATTTAAAACAGAATGTTTATAAAAACATTCTAAGTTGATTTGTTTTTGGGTTACAAATATATATAAATATAAACAATTTCAACCTTATTGCACACTATTTAACGTTATAACAACATATTTAAACTAAATCAATTATAATTTATCCAAATGAAAATTAAAATATGATTTACGACCAAAGAGTAATTTTCTATCGTATTAAGTATTTTGACATCTCAAAGGTTGTTTTTTTTAATAGGGCAATTGAAATGCAGGAAAAGGCAATACACTAAAAAAGAAGTGAAAAAATACATAGTTTCTGCATAATCGTACCGTTTATCGTACCAATTATCTCAATGTTGGGGTATGAAAAAACCCTAACTACTTATTTATAAAGTAATTAGGGTTTTATTTCTGTGACCTCGGAAGGATTCAAACCTTCAACCTCCACAGCCGTAATGTGGTGCACTATTCAGTTATGCTACGAGGCCATTTTGAGAGTGCAAATATATTTCTTTTTATGGTATTAGCAAAGTATTTCGATTAAATTAATTATTTTTATTGCTATGAAAAATATTGAACATTTAATCAGAGATATAAACGATTTTCCAAAACAAGGAATAGTTTTCAAAGACATTACACCTTTACTAGCAAACCCAGAAGCTGTAAAGGTTTGTGTGGATGAGTTTGCACTTAGACTAGCCAATCTAAAAATAGATAAAATTGTGGCAATTGAAGCGCGTGGTTTTTTCTTTGGAATATTATTAGCTCAAAAATTGAATGTCCCATTTGTACCTGTTAGAAAATCAGGAAAACTTCCAGGAAAAATAATTTCAGAATCTTACAGTTTAGAATATGGTCAAGATAAATTAGAGATTCACGAAGACGCTATTTCTATAGGAGATTTAGTTTTAATTCATGACGATGTATTAGCTACAGGAGGAACCGTAAATGCGGTAACTAAATTGGTAAATAGACTTGGAGGAACCGTAGCAGCATATAATTTCTTAATAGAAATTGAATTCTTAAATGGAAAAGAAAAATTAGAGAATGTTTTTTTGGATTCACTATTTAAGTATTAATCTAAGCTTTGCATAGTTGCATAGGCTCTCCAGCCAATTATTGCAAGTTGTAGTTTTGTTGCTTTTGTAAGATCAAGCTGCTTTTTAGAATAGCTTGGTAGGCATATCTTATTAGCTTTAGCTAGACATTTAAATATGTGTTTTTTCATATTTTTTGTTTTAGAAATAAAATACAGATTTTGTTTTGTCAAAAATAGTTAACAAAATGATATAAAATAACATACGCGGAATAAATAACTAACTTTTAACTTGGTAAGCTTGGGTTAATCCTGTTTTTAAATTCTAAAATTATCTCTGTTTTGTTAAAGTTTTTAAAATGTTTATATCTAATTTCTAACCAATAAAATTACCTAAAGATTTAATCTATATTTGTTAAAATTTTTGCAAAATGAAATTAAATATATTAGCACTGTTTTTATTAATTACTACAGCATCTTTTTCACAGGTAGTTATAAACGAGTTGGATTGTGATAGTCCTGGTTTTGACGATAAAGAGTTTATAGAGTTAAAATCTACAACACCTAACTATGCTTTAGATGGTTTAGTTTTAGTGTTTTTTAATGGTTCGACATCTGGTGCAGACTCAAGTTATTATACTATAGATTTAGATGGTGGCGTTACAGATGTAAATGGTTTGTTTGTTATAGCAAGTAATAAATTAAATCCATTACCTCAAATGTTGATTTCAGAAAGTGTTTTTCAGAATGGAGCAGATGCAGTAGGTTTATATATAGGAAGTTTTTTCGATTTTCCAGATGGAACCTTAGCTACCACAACAAATTTAATGGATGCTATGGTTTATGCAACAGGAGAAGCGGTAGATACTGGTTTGCTAGCGCTTTTAGGAGAAACAACCCAGTATAACGATAACGGAACCGATGCTAACCCTAAAAGTATTCAGCGCTATGTTGATGGAATGGGAATAGAAAGTTTTACAGCAGCAATTCCAACCCCAAGACAAGAAAATGATGGTTCAGGAATTATTCTTAATGCTTTAGGGGTTTCAACAACTCAAACCCAATACACTGAAGGTGATGTGTTTGAAATTACTTTTACTTCTCAAAATCCAGTAGATGCAAATTATACTTTTGATGTTGTTCTAGATAATGGAACATTCAACTCTTCTGATTTTACAGGTATTACTACAAGTTTAGAGATTTTAATGGGTGAAACATCTGTTTCTACATCAATTACACTTGTTGATGATGTTTTGGATGAAGGAGATGAGGTCCTGGAAATAAAATATAGTAATTTACAGTCACCATTAATCCCTTATAACGATTTTATAGAGGTTAGAGTTGTAGATAACGATTTTACAATAGCGCCATATGGAACACCACTAAATCCTACATATGGAAATGTAGCATCAACTCAGCCAGTTGGTTATTATGATTCTTTAAATGGATTGTCAGGTACAGCTTTAGAACAAGCAATTCAAGATATAATAGCTAATCCATCAGTGGTAAGAGCTCAAACCTATAACGATGTTATAGATATTTTAGAAGAAGCAGATAAAAGCCCAGAACACAGTAATAGGGTTTGGTTGGTATATTCGGAAGAAAGTAGACCAATTTTAGATTATCAAACAGGATCTACAAGTACTGGAAAATGGAATAGAGAGCATACTTTTCCTAGATCTTTAGCAGGTTATGGAAGTATTGAAGCGGACCAAACTCGTGATGGAAAAGATATATTTTGGGCAACAAAAGCAGATTCTTTACGTCACGGAAATAGCGATGCGCATGCATTAAGAGCGGCAGATGGACCCGAAAACAGTAGTCGTGGAAATCAACATTATGGAGAATATAATGGTCCTGTTGGAAATCAAGGAAGTTTTAAAGGTGACGTTGCAAGAAGTGTATTATTTCTTCAATTAAGATATAATGGCTTAAGTGTAGAAAATGGTTTTCCGGCTGTAGATGGACAAATGGGCGATTTAGCAACGCTTTTAGATTGGCATAGAAACGATCCGCCAGACGATTTTGAAATGAACAGGAATAATGTAATTTATACATGGCAAATAAACCGAAATCCATTAATCGATTTACCAGATTTAGTAGAGCATATTTGGGGAAACCAAATGGGAATAGTTTGGAATGGTGCTTTAAGTAATACTGAATTTAATATTGAAGAGATTAAGGTTTATCCTAACCCATCAACTAATCAAATTAGAATTACAGGTTTAAAAGATAAAAGTAACATTGAAGTTTTTGATATTCAAGGAAAGCGATTACTATCTGCAACAGTTTTAAAAAATGAAGTGTTTAATCATAATTTAAAAGCTGGTATGTATTTACTTAAAATACAGCAAGAAGATAAAATAACAATTAAGAAAATGATGGTTAATTAAAACGTTGTATAATTCTGTTTCTAAAAAATAAAAAATGAATTTTGTATATATTATTGGTGGATTAGTTTGTTTAATTCTTGGAGGTAACTGGTTGTTAAAAGCAGCTGTTGGATTGTCTTTAAAATTGAATATTCCTAAGATTGTAATAGGTATGACGGTTGTGTCTTTCGCAACATCTGCACCAGAACTAATTGTTAGTATAAATGCTGCATTAAGCGGTTCTCCAGATTTAGCTCTAGGAAATGTTGTTGGATCTAATATTGCAAATCTAGGGTTGGTACTTGGAATTACATTGTTATTAGGTACTATGGAAGTCCAAAAAAGTTTTTATAAAACGGATTGGCCAGTAATGATGATTGCATCAGTAATGTTTTATGCCTTTATTGCTTTCGATAATAAAATTGAGTTTTATGAAGGTGCAATTATGCTTTCGTTTTTAATAATATTTTTAATATATCTTTTAAAGTTTCAAAAAACAGCAGTAATAGACGAAATGCCCGAAGATGATGAAGATTTACCGCTTTATAAAATTGTTTTGTTTTTATCTTTAGGAGGTTTAGGTTTATGGGCTGGTTCTGAATTTTTAATAAAAGGAGCTACAGCTTTAGCTACAGCTTATGGCGTTAGCGAAAGAGTAATTGCAGTTACTGTTGTGTCTGTTGGTACAAGTATTCCAGAGCTTGCGGCTTCTATTATAGCAGTAATTAAAAAAGAAAAGGCTATTTCTTTAGGTAATTTAATTGGGTCAAATGTATTTAATATTCTAGCTGTTTTAGGTATTACATCTATGATAACACCTATAAATGTTATAGATGGTAGGTTGTTGTCAAATGATATGTTATGGATGTTAGCAGTCTCATTTTTAGTATTGCCTTTGGTATTTATACCTAAAGGGTTAAGATTGAATTGGAAAGATGGTATTATTCTTTTAGCTGTATATTTAGGATTTGTTTATGTTACATTAACTTAGGTTTTTTTAAATACATAAGTTTTTGAAAAGTTGCTTTTGTGCTTACTTTTTAGACTAGAACCAGAATAAGTTAAGCTTTTAAAGCAAATTTTTGCCATAGTATAATCAGATAGAGTTGAACTCACGTTTCATTACTACCAAAATAACCCTGATTTACATAAAAAAAGTAAAGTTCAAAAAGATAAATCCTTTTGAACTCAATATAATAGTGTTTAAAATTAATCAAAGAAAGAGTCGTTTTTTACCTCAGTTCTTTGTTGTGCTTTCGTTTATTTTCTTGTATTATTTTCTCTCTATGAGCTTTCCCCCAATTCGTCAATTCGATAATTAATGGCACTAGGGTATATCCATAGTCTGCTAATTTATAAGTCACCTTTACTGGCAAAGAGTCATAAATTTTTCTTTCCACCAATTCATTTATCTCTAAGAATCAAAACGGCACTTTCCTAAAATCAATATCTAGATCAAATGTTGCAAAGTTTATATTAGATGCTGTAACAGATTCACAATGGGATGGAAGTCCAGGTGTTCTTTTAGGAGGTGCTAAATCGTAGTATTCTTAATGAAGCACAACGTTAAGGCTATGTTGAGCCATTGGCGTCGTTGTATTATTGCTTTGTGAAGCCTTTGGCGAAAGCAAAGTAATAATACAATGCAATATAGACAATGTTATGTGCTGTTTTTTATTATTTTACTTTTGCTTAATAAAAATAAAGGTACTGTTGTGCTCTCTGTGTGAAGATAGATAAACCGATCACTAAGGTTGTTCCCAAAACTTATTATTTTTATAGTTAATAAATAGAGTCGGTTTTGGATATGTAAATGCATTTTAACTGTAAAACACTGTTAATCAGCTATTAAATTTGACTTTCTAAGAAAAATTCCATAACTTCTTTTCAAATATGATAACGTTTTGATAGTGAAACTCTCAACGCCATAAGCGACATATTTGAGAAATATCCTTCATAAAGGCTATTTTATAACATTTAGTTTTTACACTTAAAATACAATTCCTTTTGAACAAACCTTAGTCTGAGTCTGACTCAGTGGCATAATTGCATCTAACGTTTAGTATAAGAGCAGTAGCGGATTAAGTACACTTTCTTTTTGGATAGCAATATACTTAATTTAATGCAAAAACGGTTTGAGTATATACCCAAACCGCTATTGCTTTTATACATTGTTGTAAGTAGTTTTTAATTTAGTTCTTTCAATAACGTATTGGCTGCAAGTTTACCCAATTCATTAGATGCTAAAGGGCTTGCACCTGTGATTAGTTTTCTGTCAACACAAACGGTTTTATCAGATTCTGTATTAACTATAGTAGCACCTAAGTTTTTCAATCTTTCACTCACACCGTTTTTCATGTGCCCTGGTAAATAACCAATCATTGGTGTCATTTCATCCACAGCGTCAGGGAATACAGCCATCTTGTATCCTTCATAAAGAAATTCTTGATTATCCAAAGTGGTAGATAATAATGAACCCGGTCCATGACAAAGAGTAATTGTGAATAAATCATTTTGATGAGCCCAATTCAATACCTTTCCAACGTTTCTGTCTTCAGGAATACCAATCATTGCCCCATGTCCACCAGGCACAAATACAGCGGCATAAGAACTATCATTAGCAAATGAACTAGTGATAAAGTCGGTCAGTTTTTTGGGCTTATCAAAACTCGATTTGTACTCCTTGTAAATGGCCTTTACATTTTCGTCTTCATTAGGGAAAGCCCACATTTCAAAAACAACAGGTTTGCCAGTAGGAGTAACTATTTCAAAATCAAACCCTGCATTTTTAAGGTGTAACATAGGTACCAGTGCTTCT